>NZ_JACJRJ010000005.1 GCF_014697195.1 Cylindrospermum sp. FACHB-282
TATTAACATAAAGGCGCGTGGGACACACGCCCTCAAAGCTCAATCAATGTCCTCATAGAGGAGTCGTTGAGAAGCCCACACTCACCCGAAGGGGAGTGTGTGGAGTATGTCACAAAGGCTTCTATTACTGGTGACTCATTTTCTAGCATTTCTTTGCCAAATACCTCGATGTAGCAGCGAATAGCTGATTTGATATCTGCTACAGCTTCTTCATAGGTATCGCCCTGACAAACTATAGCTCCTTTGATCCCCAGCGGATAGGCAACATAACCATCAGAGTGTTTTTCGACAATAATTTTGATTTGTTTCATATCTTGTTCGCTTGCTTAAAGAAGTAGATGGTGGGTTAGCAACAGGGTAACCCACCTTACTTTTAATTATCTGGCTCAATCCCCGCTGCTCGCAATTGTGCTGCTAGTCTTTCAGCGCGTTGTTTTTCTTGTTCAGCGCGTTGTCGTTCTTGTTCAGCACGTTGTTTTTCTTGTTCAGCGCGTTGTTTTTCTTGTTCAGCGCGTTGTCGTTCTTCTTCGGCTAATTCTGAACCCCAAAGTAGTAGGTTTCCTTGTTCATCCCACCACCGCAACCATTTTCCTGTGCGGTTTTCACGAGTACCTAACCAGACACCCAGGTAAAGATTCATTTCTGCTATCAAATAACGCTGGTTGTCGTTGGCGGTTTGGACAATGTACCTGCCTGTATTATTGTCTAGGCGATAAACTTCTATGTTGCCGCTATCGGGTTCAAAGATGGCATAGTTAGGGACTTTTAAGACATTTTCATAAAAAAACCATTTACCTGGTGGGTAGGTGGGTTTGATCGAATATTCCCCGCCTTCGGTGTCAGAAAGGAATTCCATGACAATTACGGGGATGTCTCCTTGTAGCTGGGGGGTGTAACTGCGCTTGACTTCTTCTCTATCTACGCTAATTTTGGGGATATACGCCCAATCAGGTGCTTTAATGACAATTTTGCCGTTTAAGGTGGCGCAGATGCCGTAATTAGTTGGTGTGAGGGCGTTGGGTGGAAGTTTGCCTGCTATTTGTAGACTTTCTGTGAGGGCGGCGGCTAAGGCTGGTTGGTTGATGTTGTCCACTGGTTCATCTGGGAGGATGTAATCATCGGGTAGTTTTTCCCAAGTGATTTGGTAGTCTTGGGTAACTGTCATGGTGGGTTTTCCTTGGGTAGGGGGTAAAATTACTCTTCGTTATCGTCGTCGGATTCTAAATCTTCTGCTGTGATTTCTTGATGGGGGATGGCGGCGATAATCGCATCTATTACTTTGGATACTGGTAAAATCTCGATGTTTAGGTCTGGGAATTTTGTTCCTTTGGGAACGATCGCTCTTGTGAATCCTAATTTGGCTGCTTCTTTCAATCTCAGTTCCATTTGGGAAACCGATCGCACTTGTCCCCCTAAGCCAACTTCCCCAATTAACACGGTACCGGGATCAACGATGCGATCGCGAAAACTGGCAACAATGGCGATCGCTATTCCTAAATCTACCGCTGGTTCTTCCACATTCAAACCGCCGGCGGAAGCAACGTAAGAATCCAATTTTGACATGGGTATTCCCACCCGTTTTTCTAACACGGCGAGAATTTGCACCAAGCGGTTATAATCCACGCCAGTACCCGCACGACGGGGAGAAGGGTAACTGGTGGGACTTACCAAAGCTTGTAACTCTACAACTATCGGACGAGTACCTTCGCAAGCCACTACAATGGCAGTACCAGGGGCGGGATCATCGCGGTTGCCTAAAAATAACTCTGAAGGATTAGCAACTTCCCGCAGTCCTTCCGCTACCATTTCAAAGATACCAATTTCGTGAGTTGCCCCAAAGCGGTTTTTGACTGTTCTTAATAACCGATGGGAGGCAAAGCGATCGCCTTCAAAATACAATACTGTATCTACTAAATGTTCTAAAACTTTCGGCCCGGCGATCGCACCTTCTTTGGTGACATGTCCGACAATTAGCATGGTGACATCTTCGTGCTTTGCCACCTTCATCAGTGCTGCTGTACATTCCCGTACTTGCGCTACTGAACCCGGTGCAGATGTTAACGCCGGAAAAAACACGGTTTGGATACTATCAATCACTGCCACATTTGGCTTTAGAGAGTCTATTTCCCGCAAAATTTCTTCTAAATCAGTTTCTGGCAATACATACAAATCTGCACCTATACTGTCAGGATCTACAGGAATTGTGGCATCAACCCCTACTGCCACATCTCCTTCACCAACCACATTTACAGGTTTTGATACTCCCAAACGAGAAGCGCGTAATTTTACCTGTTGTCCTGATTCTTCGCCAGTTACATAGAGAATACGGTATCTCTGCGCTAGCTGATTTGATACCTGTAACAGCAGGGTAGATTTACCAATTCCCGGATCGCCGCCAATTAGTACCATAGAACCGGGGACAACCCCACCGCCCAGCACCCGATCTAATTCTCCATAACCAGATTCCCAACGGGCAATTTGGCGATCGCTAATTTGATCGAAAGTCAGAGAAGCACGTGGTTTAGCTGGTTTACTAGATGATTTGGCATTAGTTTGGGCAGCGTGCCAGCTACCTACCCCCCCACGACCGGGCGTATCTACAGCATAAGGGGCAGGCGTTTGCTCTACTAAAGAGCCATAAGTGCCACATTCTGAACACTTCCCAACCCATTGGGCAGACTCTGCCCCACAATCGTTACAAATGAAAATAGTTTTAGATTTTGCCATTATTAAATCTTGTTAAATAATCTTAATCTTTGATTATTTTCCGGAAAAGACTAAAATCTAATAATAGTAGTAGTTATAGCCTTTTCCAAATTGATAGATGGAATGATATCTTAATATTATGGTATTAAAAATTAATCATGAAAAATTTTAGTTAGGGAGCGTTGAAAAACTTGGAAAGCCATAAAGAAAAAATCCTGGTGGTAGACGACGAAGCCAGCATTCGCCGGATTTTGGAAACGCGCCTTTCCATGATTGGCTACGATGTAGTGACGGCTGGCGACGGGGAAGAAGCTTTGGAAATTTTTCGCAAAACAGAACCTGATTTAGTGGTTTTGGATGTAATGATGCCAAAGCTAGATGGCTACGGTGTCTGTCAAGAATTACGCAAAGAATCAGATGTCCCTATCATCATGCTAACAGCCTTGGGTGATGTAGCCGATCGCATCACCGGGTTGGAATTGGGCGCTGACGACTATGTAGTTAAACCATTTTCTCCCAAAGAGCTAGAAGCCCGTATTCGCTCAGTATTACGACGGGTAGATAAAACCGGTGCTTCTGGTATCCCCAGTTCTGGGGTGATTCATGTCGGGAATATCAAAATCGATACGAATAAGCGACAAGTCTACAAAGGCGATGAGCGCATTCGCCTGACGGGGATGGAGTTTAGCTTGCTAGAGTTATTAGTGAGCCGTTCTGGAGAAGCTTTTTCCCGTTCGGAAATTTTGCAGGAAGTTTGGGGATACACGCCAGAACGCCACGTAGATACTCGCGTCGTAGACGTGCATATCTCTCGTTTACGGGCAAAATTAGAAGACGACCCCAGCAACCCAGAATTAATTCTCACCGCCAGAGGTACTGGTTATCTTTTTCAACGGATAATTGAACCAGGAGAGGAATAAGAGCAGTATCCAAAAGTCAATAGTCTTAGTCTAATGACTAATGACTAATGACCTGTTTGACCCTTCGGGTTCGCCAGTTGCTCATGGGGGAAACCCCCTGTTCTGCGCACTGGCTCACCAATGACTAATGACCTGTTTGACCAATGACTAATGACAAAACCTGATCCGAATCGAGTTTTGCGGCGTCTACCCCTAGTAGTCGGGGGGTTAGGCGCTGTACTGTTGCTGATCAACCGTTTATTAACACCGGAACTTACAGAATCCCAAGCACGGGGGGATGTGCTAGGTGTGATTTTGAGTGCGGTGTTAATTTTGACTGGTTTAATTTGGCAGCAAGTACAACCGCGATCGCCTGATACTGTAGAACTAATTGGGAAAGAAGGTTTTGTCCTCGCACCAGATTTGCCAGAAACCGTGAAAACAGAACTAGCCTGGGCATCGCATTTATTATTGACTAATACAGTCACGCGATCGCTGATAGTTTACTATCAAGGCAAAGTTTTGTTGCGTCGCGGTATTCTGGCTAATAAATCAGAAATTGTACCAGGAGCCATCTTAAAACGGGTACTGGAAACACAAAAGCCGATTTATTTAGTAGCTCTGAAAGTTTATCCCGGTGCAATTGAGTTTGATTATTTGCCAGAAAATACACAAGGTGTAATTTGTCAACCAATTGGCAACCAAGGTGTCCTGATTTTGGCAGCTAATGCACCTCGTAGTTACACCAAACAAGACGAAAACTGGATTGCAGGAATTGCTGATAAATTAGCAGTAACCCTCAGTTGCAATATGCTAGCTGATTCGGAAACTTAAAACTTTATGCAAATTATTTATTGGCTATTGATTGCCCTCATGGTTGTGGGTATCATCGGTGCTGTAGTTCCAGCTATCCCCGGCAGCAGTTTAATTTTAATTGCCATTATCATCTGGGGAATCGTCAGTAGTTCCTTCTCGGCTATTAAGATTCCCCTAATTGTGACAATTATTGTCTTACTCCTGAGTATGGGAGTTGATTTTTTAGCTGGGTACATAGGAGCAAAACAAGCAGGTGCTAGCAAATGGGGACAAATTGGTGCAGTTGTCGGTTTGCTGCTGGGATTTTTCGGATTATTGCCAACTCTGCCTTTTGGTGGGCCGCTTTTAGGAATTTTATTCGGCCCGCTTTTAGGAGCAATTGTCGGTGAGTTCCTTTACCGTCGTGATTTAGGGTTAGCTGTGAAAGCCGGCATCGGAATTACTGTAGGAACGGTGGTAGGGAATTTACTTCAAGGTATTTTAGCCGTTGCTGCTGTGACAGTTTTTATTTTCACCACTTGGTCCCAGGTTTATTGAAAAACACCCCATTGCCAGAAATGTCTTTTGCTAAACTAACTGTAAAGATTTTTTCGCCTCATTAGCGATCGCTTCTATTTCATCATTCACCAAAGTTTCTAAAATAGACTTAGCATCAGCACCACCCAAACGACTCAAAGCTTGGACAACTCTGTAACGGACTTGCCAATCTGAATTAGTCGCAAAAGGAAGCAACAGGGGAATCGCTTCTAAATTTCCCAATTCACCCAAAGAACTAATAGCAGCAGTTTGGATTAACTCATTATCTGAAGCAAGGGCTAGTTTGAGAAGTGCAAAACCTCGCGGATCACCCAACTCTCCCAATGTAGCGATGATGCTGAATTGTACCAACCACTCAGGGGTTGTATGGTAAAGCTCCTGCAAGTCTTCAAAAGCTGCGTGTAGTTTCAAAGCACCCAAACAGTCTGCGGCTGCTGCTTGAACATCAGGTTCGGGATCTTTCAACAAAGCCCGTAATAGATTCAAGGATAACTCTAAATTCTGGGTTCCCAGTGTATCCATTTGACTCACCGCTGAGTAGCGAACACGGGAATTACTATCACCCATAGCAAGTTGAAGCAGTTCAAAGGCGATCGCACTTTCCAAATCCCGGATTTGATTCACTGCACGCAAGCGATCGCCCAAATCCTCAGAACTCAGCAATTGCTTCACAGACTCAGGAGTAATACTCATTTAATTATCCTATGTTTTAAATGTATTTCGTTCAAGCTCTTGACCAATGACTACTCCGCAGCCATTGAGCGAATAATGTCACCACGAGTGAGAATACCAATTACCTGACCCGCGCTGTCAAGTACTGGCAGACGGTGAATACTGCGATCGTGCATCAGCTTGGCAGCTTCCCTTAAAGTCTGATCAGGGGAAATAGTGATGGGATTTTTACTCATTACTTCCCCAACAGTTTGCCCCAGTGCCTTATGCAAATCACGTTCATAAGTAGCGGGATTTTGTAAATAGATGACACTATCCAAAAACATGATGTATGCTGGCGGAGTTACACCAGTTTCTTGCCACATCAAGTCTGTTTCTGATATAATACCAACCAATTTACCGTCATCATCCACAACAAGCAAACCGCTGATACGGCGTTCTGCAAGAGTTTGGATCGCTTCTTTTAGCGGAGTTTCACGCCGGACGACAAGCGGCTCATGAGTCATCACCTCGGCAACAGTTTTAGACATTTGTTTTCTGACACCTTTGATCTAAGTCTCTGGCATCATTGTAGAAAATTGCGGGTCGTAACCGTATGCAGTTAATACATCGTTACTTGTGGACTAGTCCAAACACTGCCTCAACGCGGCGATAATTTGAAAATTCGCCTTGGGGAAAGTAAACTGCTCCAATTCTTCCAAGTTTACCCAGCGAATTTCGTCACATTCGAGCGCTTGGGGAACACCTGCCAGATATCGGCAGTGATGCACCATTAGGGTAACGCGCAGGTGTGTATAGGTATGATCAATAGTGATTAGATGTTCTCCCACTTCAATCGCTATACCCAATTCTTCATCAATTTCTCGCTGTATACACTCTAGAATCGTTTCACCAGGCTCGATTTTACCCCCAGGAAATTCCCACAAACCGCCCATTGCCCCTTCTGGACGACGGCGATCAATTAAAATTTGCTTTTGGTCATTCCAAATTACAGCAACGCCAATGATTTTATGGGGTAGGAAAGAACTGGTTTCATTCATGGTTGATCGAAGAAGATAAAAAATAATTAATCATAAATAACTAAGTAGAGCAACGTAAATAATTAAAGGTTTGTAGTAAGCGGCTCTCAGCCCTACTTTGTAAAGAGAAAGCGGGCATAGCTGCGCTTACCGCGGAGCGTCGACCACAGGAGATAGAGAGGGCTAAAGCCCTCACTACGAGCTAATTTCAGCATTTGTTACTTTACTTAAAATAAACTTGATTTCTTTTTGCATACTTACTTAATCACAAAACTCGGCAGGCTTGATCTCTACCGAGTTTGTATTTATTACCAATTTTATAAATTCGGGGCTAGGGTTGACTTTGGTAGTTGCGCCGCTCCAAAAATGCTAACAATTACTAACAATTGCCCGCTTTTTCTTCCTATTTCTTCCTGGAAGTGTCGGCACTATCTCCAATCAATAAATTTCGTAATTTTGGACGTTTTTATTAAAACTTGGTTAATGCCTAGCTGACAATTAGGGACTGATCTAAGGTATAGTGGGAGGATTTCGCAGAGGAGTATTTTTGAATTGCGCCGCCGCGATTCCTAAATTCCGCACTATTATTCACCTTCGCTATTGTTAGCTTCAGTCCCTTGTAAAGCAATGTCAAAGGTCATTCTCTGTTCTGCGTTACGCAAGAAGTAACCACTAATCATAGCTGAGGCTAACATCCGACCTAGACTTTCTCGACTGGTAGTAATGGTAACGCCAAAGTGTTCTGGAGGCAGGTTCCCCAATAGTCCCATGATATTCCGTTCCATTACCTGAAAAACTTCTCCTGAAGTGGGTTTAGATAGTTGGGTGACTGTCTCTGGACTTAAGGATTTAACGTAATGCCAAAGTAAATTGCTAGTTTCGGACTCACTATTAAAAAATTCGGAAACTCGATTGGATGGGTTACTCACGCTTTGCCTCCTGTACTACCACTTATAACTGTGGAGTTTACGACTGGAATCATAAACACCTATTTGGTATTTGGCTTAGTTGACTAATAGGCGTTCATATCAACTAATGTAACAGGCTATTTCTTTCCTAGTAGTCGGTGTAACCGTACCAAAAGCAGGGTATTTTCTCACCTAATTAGTCATTAGTCATTGGTCATTGGCTACTAATGACTAATGACTAGGGACTTTTGACTAACTGGCCAAATATTCATCCATGTTGGCTTTAGATTTGCGAAGTTTGGTTAAGGCTTCCCGCTCGATTTGCCGGACTCGTTCGCGGCTGATGTTGAGAATTTCACCAATTTTGGCGAGAGTCAAAGCTTGACCATCGATTAACCCAAAGCGCAGTGTAATCACTTCCTTCTGTTGTGGAGTGAGTTCTGCCATTAGGCGTCCTAAGTCATAGGATAGGGAAGATTGCATGACAAACTCTTCTGGAGAAGCGCCTGGGTCTTCTAACATTTCTCCGAGTTCGGTGTCGTAGTTGTCTCCTAGGCGCAAATCTAGGGATAGGGGCAGCCGTGCCTTCTCTAGGTACTCTCGTACCTGCTTCGGGGTCAATTCTAATTCTTGAGCTAGTTCCGAAGCTGTTGGGGCGCGTCCTAGTTGCTGGGATAATTGGCGCTGTGCCTTTTTAATTTTATTTAATTTTTCGGTAATATGAATAGGCAGCCGAATGGTGCGGGCTTTTTCGGCGATCGCACGGGTGATGGCTTGGCGAATCCACCAGTAGGCATAGGTAGAAAACCTATAACCTTTTGTGGGGTCAAATTTTTCCACGCCCCGTTGCATCCCAATGCTACCTTCTTGGATCAAGTCGAGTAAATCGACATTGCGCTTAATGTACTTTTTGGCTACGGATACAACCAGTCGCAAATTAGCTTCTACCATCTTGCGCTTGGCAATTTCCCCATCAGCGATCGCATCGTTCAACTCTGCTGGTTCTAGCTTTGTGGCTGCTGCCCATTCTTCTAGGTTCGGTTGACGACCTAACTGGGTAGCAAGAAATTCCCTTACCTCGTGCAATGCTGTGGCTCGTTGCACCTGTTTACCATAAAAAATTTCCTCTTCATGGGTTAGAAGTGGCACACGGCCGATCTCACGCAGATAAGTCCGCACGAGGTCTGTGGCTGTCTGAGCGGTCTTCATGGCGCTACTCTTTGGTAATGATGGTTTTTCTAGTAGGGTCATTAACTAATAAATGCCTTGGGAGGGTGCTACCCAGTCTGACTGGGAACCCATACTATGGTTTGCAACTTACGCGCCCAATAAAGTCCTTTGCTGCTCATAATTCATCAAATTCAAGCTCTCTTAACTGCTAGACGTTACAGTTATTTCTCTGTTTTTACAAGTATCTACAGTTAGATAAAAGGTAGTGTAAGTAACATTTTTTGTATTTTCCTATCATTAATAATTGTAACATTTATGAGAAGAATTTGACTACCAGTCAGATAGAAATTTTGTGGCTCTTGGAAGTCGTATAGTGCTGCCGTTTGACTCAAGGCAGTCTAGGAGCCACTTTCATAAATTCTCTAAGGAGGAAATAATCTTCCTCATATTTGTTAAAATATCTCAATGATAACTATAATGATTCTCTTATAACAATTGCTTAATTTTTGGTGAGGATTGGGGATTGGGGATTGGGGATTAGGGATTGGGGATTGGGGAGAAAAGGCAAAGGCGAGGAATTTATTACCCATTACCCATTACCCATTACCCATTACCCATTACCCATTACCCATTACCCATTACCCATTACCCATTACCCATTACCCATTACCCATTACCCATTACCCATTACCCATTACCCCTATTGCCCACTAAAGAGTTTTGCCGTAATCTTGGATAGCTTTTACTTCCAGAGTCGTAGTTTGTAAAGAACGGATAGCGGCGACGGTGGCTCTTGCTCCTGCGATGGTAGTAATCATGGGAAGTTTGTAAGCTAAGGCTGTGCGGCGGATTAACCTGGCATCAGTCTGGGCTTCTTCCCCGGAAGGTGTGTTGATAATCAGTTGGATTTTTTGGTTTTTGATGGCATCAATGACATTGGGGCGGCCTTCATGAAGTTTGAGTACTGACTCAATGTTTAAGCCCTGTTCTTGAAGGACGAGACGTGTACCAAAAGTAGCCATTACAGTAAAGCCTAAATCGATAAACTCCTTGACGACAGCCACCGCAGCAGTTTTATCGCGATCGCTCATTGACACAAACACTGTGCCTTTGAGGGGTAAACGCTCTCCAGCACCCAATTCTGCCTTGGCGAAGGCGCGGCCGAAGTCGCTATCAATGCCCATCACTTCACCAGTTGAGCGCATTTCCGGTCCGAGAATGGTATCAGTACCGGGGAATTTATTAAAAGGCAATACTGCTTCTTTAACAGCAATGTGAATGGGGATGACTTCCTCAGTGAAGTTCAACTCCTCTAAGGTTTTACCCGACATGACTAAGGATGCTAGTTTTGCCAGTTGTACCCCCGTTGCTTTAGAAACAAAGGGTACAGTGCGCGAGGCGCGGGGGTTGGCTTCCAAAATGTAAACTTGGGGAGAATAGCTGCTGGCACCAATCACGGCAAATTGAATATTCATCAGCCCCACAACCGAAAGAGCCTGTGCTAATTGGACTGTCCAAGTACGAATTTGATTGAGAACTGCTGGCGGGAGGGAAATAGACGGTAAAGAGCAAGCGGAGTCTCCCGAATGAATCCCTGCTTGTTCAATGTGTTCCATAATACCACCAATCACAACTCTGCCAGTGTGATCGGCGATCGCATCTACATCGACTTCAATGGCATTTTCCAAAAATTTGTCAATGAGAATTGGATGATCTGGTTCTACTAGCACCGCAAAGGTCATGTAGCGCTCTAACTCAGCATCAGAATAGACGATTTCCATCGCCCTTCCCCCCAGCACATAGCTAGGACGCACCACCACCGGATAACCAATGCGTTTGGCGACAATTAGGGAATCTTCGTAACTCCGAGCCATGCCATTGGGCGGTTGGGAAATATTCAACTGTTTGAGAATCTTTTCAAACCGTTCCCGGTTTTCTGCCATATCGATAGAATCTGGCGAAGTTCCCCAAATTTGAGTTTGGATTCCTGATTTTTGAGTTGTGAGAAACTCCTGAAGCGGGATAGCTAACTTTAATGGTGTTTGTCCGCCAAACTGGACGATTATCCCAACAGGATTTTCCGCTTCGATGATGTTGAGGACATCTTCCTTTGTCAACGGCTCAAAGTAAAGGCGATCGCTAGTGTCATAGTCTGTGGAGACTGTCTCCGGGTTGGAGTTGACCATAATCGTCTCATACCCCGCTTCCTTCAAGGCATAAGCAGCGTGACAACAACAATAATCAAACTCAATTCCCTGGCCGATGCGGTTGGGGCCACCACCCAAAATCATCACCTTTGGCTTGGTAGTGGGTAAGACCTCTGTTTCTGCTTCGTAGGTGGAATAGTAATAAGGGGTAAAGGCCTCAAATTCAGCAGCGCAGGTATCCACAGTTTTGTAAACCGGGACGACTTCTAGCTGTTTGCGGTAGGCTCTAACTTCGTCTTCATGGGTTTTGGTAGCATAGGCAATTTGGCGATCGCTATAGCCATCTTGCTTGACTGCATACATTTGCTCTTTTGTTAACTGCTTTAAAGGCGTCCGTTTCAGGAACTTCTCCACCTCCAGCAGATGCTGCATTTTATCTAAAAACCAACGGTCGATAGCGGTGAGTTCGTAGATTTCCTCAATACTGATGCCGCTTTGCATCGCATGACGCACAGCAAAAATGCGATCGGGATTAGGTGTCCGCAACTGGGCGCGAATTTGTTCACCACTGGGTAATTTTTCCGCTTTGTCGCAACCCCAGCCAGCGCGGCCAGTTTCCAGAGAACGCAGGGCCTTTTGGAAGGATTCGTTAAATGTCCGCCCAATAGCCATCGCTTCTCCGACTGACTTCATTTGCGTTGTCAGCACTGCTTCAGAACCAGGAAACTTTTCAAAAGCAAAGCGGGGAATTTTTGTCACCACATAGTCAATTGTCGGCTCAAAAGATGCTGGGGTTTGCTTGGTGATGTCATTTTGCAATTCATTCAAGGTGTAGCCGACAGCTAGCTTGGCCGCTATCTTGGCAATGGGGAAACCCGTAGCTTTAGAAGATAAAGCGGAACTGCGAGATACACGAGGGTTCATTTCAATGACCACTACATCCCCATTAACGGGATTAACGGCAAACTGGATATTAGAACCGCCAGTTTCTACGCCAATTTCGCGGATGATTTTAATTGCCATATCCCGCAGCCGCTGGTATTCCTTGTCGGTGAGGGTTTGAGCGGGTGCGACGGTGATAGAATCGCCGGTATGGATACCCATCGGGTCAATGTTTTCTATAGAGCAGATAATGACAACGTTATCTGCCAAGTCGCGCATCACTTCCAACTCGTATTCTTTCCAACCGAGTAGGGATTGGTCGATGAGAATTTGAGAAACAGGACTGGCATCGATACCTACCTGAGCCATTTCTTCAAATTCTTCTTGGTTATAGGCAATACCACCGCCTGTGCCCCCCATGGTGAAGGCAGGACGGATAATTAGGGGATATGTGCCAATTTGGCGGGCGATCGCTTTTGCTTCTTCTAAAGTTGAGGCTGTGCCACTAGGACATACCGCTACCCCAATTTTTGCCATCGCTTCGTTAAACAGTTTTCTGTCTTCGGCTTTTTCAATCGCCGGTAGTTTAGCGCCAATTAACTCAACGTTGTATTTATCTAAAACACCATTTTTTGCTAAAGCTACAGCCAGGTTGAGGGCGGTTTGCCCTCCCATCGTTGGTAATAAGGCGTCAGGCCGTTCTTTGGCGATCACTTTTTCGACTAGTTCCGGGATTAACGGCTCAATATAAGTGCGATCGGCCGTTTCTGGGTCGGTCATAATAGTCGCAGGATTGGAGTTAACCAACACTACTTCATACCCTTCTTCTCGCAGCGCTTTACAGGCTTGAGTGCCAGAGTAGTCAAACTCACAAGCTTGTCCAATCACAATTGGGCCAGAGCCTAACAGCAGAATTTTCCGGAGGTCATCACGGCGGGGCATAGTCGTTGCCTTGGAGTAGGAGAATACAAATCCTGATCATTTTAAGGGTCTTTATCCCTCCTCATACTGTTTATTATCCAGTTTTCCTGGTTTTGACGATAGAGAGGGGAAAAGAGGACATGGGGGCAATAGGGGGGAATAGGGAATAAATTCCTCGCCTTTGCCTCTTTTCCCCAATCCTCAATTTAATTATTTTCAATTTTTAATTTTTATCTGTCTAAATTTTATTAAATAACGGTCAGAGATAGTTTGTAGTTTATTGCAAATAATTTTTATTTACTTGGCGGACGGTAGGCAAAATCGGCAACTTTTATATTGCACATATATATATGCATCTCTCTCTATTCATTCATCTAAAATATAGGGATAAATCAAAATATTTCTGAACTAGCTAATTAATAATTTATAGCAATTAAATATCTATCTATATGCTAAAAATGGCAGAGCAGGTATAGATACCAATCTCCGCCATTTTTTATCGTCCTTTAAAAGCTACTGCCCAACTTTTTATTTAATCTAGAGCAAATCAATCTAGATTATGAAAAAATTAGTTTTGAGCAGCTTGAACAAATCCCAAGGTTAAGCTGTCTTTGGCGAGGAAGTGAGCCAAATGGTATGCCCGCTCCTCAGTTTTTAACAGAATTTTTTCGTATAAATAGCGTGTACCACGGTCGCCCAAACTCTCTGCCTGAGCGGCTTGACGGCGAATTACACCAATTAAAGCTTGTTCTGCTACCAGGTCATTTTCTACCATCTTGCGGGAAGAGTATGCCCCATCAGCTTCTGGTTCAAAACAGCATAATTCTGCTAATTTACTAAAACTAGCAGCTGGCACACCACCCAGTCCATTTAAACGCTCTCCAATATCATGGATGTGACCTTGGACTTCTTCGTAGCTTTCGTTAAAAAACTGATGCAGAGAGTAAAACTCTGCACCTTCAACTACAAAATGATGCTTTTGGTACTGCAAGTACAGTGCCTGAAAACTAGCTAGTACGACATTAAATCCTTCGACCACTGGGGCAGTTACGCTGTGATCCAGCAAAACAGGATTGTCATAAACCTGACCGAACTTTTGTAATATAGTTTGCGTATCAGACATGGTTCCCCTCTCTTTTTAGCAGTTATCATTTTTAACTGCTTATTCTCTATATATTAACATTTAAAAAAGAAATGCAAGCCTATTCAATTTCACACACTGTTGGCTTTTTGACTGCGGCAAATCTCAAGTTTACTTTTTCCTGGGGTGATGAAAGCCAAGTCCAGCCGTGTTTCTCCACTACTATCCTTGATATATAAGCAAAAATATGCATACCTCATAAGTAGGAAATAAAAAGATAGAGTGGTTGCCAGAATTAATTTTTTTTGCTAACTTATTGATAATAATTTGCACTTAAGGTATCTTAATTGAAGAGCCTAAACTCCCGCAATGTTCTAAAAATAGGGTGTCAAAGGGCGGTAATTACTGCAAATATGTTGCATTTTGAGGGCAATTGTTTTGAAATCGTCTAGTTCAGAAACAGAAATAAAGCAAATTGTTGAGGTGAACTGGGCAGACCGCTGGCAAGTCTATCAACGTCTACAGGAGCTAGATATTCCCTGTTGGTGTGAAGCTAACCAGCCATTGCGGGTTGAAGTTGGTAATCCCATAGCAGCTGTTCAACTTTGGAGCGTGATGCGGCAATTCACAGCCTGTCGTCAAGACCTAATTGGGACTCTTGAGCATAGCTGGCGAAGTCGCTACCGAAAGTTCTAATCAACTACTTATAGCTTGTATTCATCCAAAAACAGGTCAAAAAACATGAGTATATACCAGATGAATGAAGTAGCAGAATTCTGCATTGAGGGCAGATTTCTCGATTTTGTGATCAAAGACGGCTATAAGCTCAAAGGCTTGCTGTTGGGGACTGCTGAAGGAGAATTCTATGTTAAATTAGCTAAACATTTACGGGTCGCTTTTGATTTGCGCTTACCGCGAGGCACTTGGCTGCAAGTGGTAGGTACAAAAAAGTACGACCCGAAAGATGGTCAGGTAACACTAAAAGCTGAACGTGTGATGGCGGCACGGGGACACTTGACTGAAGCTAAGACCATTACCCCACCACAGCAACTACCATCAGTCAATGATGTTAAGGCAAAGTCAGCTAAGGCTAAAGCGACTATTTTGGTGTGTCAAAAGTCAGATTGCATGAAACGCGGTGGTAAAGGGGTTTGCCAGGCGTTAGAGGCGGCTTTAAGCGATCGCGGTTTAGAAGATCAAGTCACCATCAAGGGTACTGGCTGTATGAAAAACTGCAAAGCAGGGCCTAACTTAGTGATGCCAGACAAAACCCGCTACAGCCGGATTCAAGGGCCACAAGTCTCGGCAATTATGGATCAGCACTTTGCTGACAAGAGTCAGGACTTAGCAATAAATATGGCAACTTTAGCCGAAACTACTACTTAAATTTTGAATATTTAATGAGAATAATTAGCTCAGAAATTTATCAGCTGATTCTTTCAACACAGGATCTTAGCTCTTGCAATCTATTTGCAAGAGTTTTAATTATGGCTGAATTAATGTAAATTTTCTTATAGTTGAGTGGGCATAGTCCAGCTTAAGCTCTATGGGGTGCAATACATTTTGACCCTATAGTTAAGTTTTTACAATTCACCTGACGCTAATTGATCAAGATATATAAACTCAGGAGCCTTAACTCCCGCTTCTTCTCTAATTCTCACCAGTTCAGGCGACTCAAAGAATGCTCTTGCATCTACTATTGATGTCCAAGCCGAGAAATGAACTATTTTATTGGGTTCATTTTCATATTTTAAGACCTGATAGATTCTCTCACCAGCTTCTTTTCGGATGCTGGCAGCATTATCAAATACTTTTTTCCAAGCTTCATAATCCTTAACTTCATGAATTATGAGCACATATTGCATTTTTACCTCCATATTACATAGAATCGAGCCGACGACGTAATTGGCTACTGAAGCCATCAATTAACGTAACTACTACCAACAGCACCAGCATCATGGTTGTGGCTTTAGTATATTCAAAACCATCTATATAACTTTTTAACTGAAAGCCGATACCACCGGCTCCGACTACACCCAGCACGGAAGCAGCACGGATATTGTACTCAAACATCCACAAGGTATAACCCAATCCGAGGGGTAGAACTTGGGGGACAATGCCGTATTGGGCAATTTGTAACCGGGATGCACCGATAACTTTTAAAGATTCCAGAGAACGCGGTTCAACAGCTTCAATTGCTTGTTGATAAAATTTAGCCAGGTAGCCAATGGTGTAGATTCCCAAGGCTAAAGTGCCTGCGGGTGCGCCTAAACCGGTGGCGGCGACGAAAATTAGTCCTAAAATAATCGAGGGGACGGAACGCACGGCGTTTTGCAGCAAATTCGCTAACCATTGCAGCCAACGTGGTGCAACATTGTTGGCGCTAGCAACGGCAATGGGGAGAGAAATAATTGCCCCGATGGTAGTTCCCCAAAGAGACATCTGCACGGTTTCAATTAATGCCTTAATTGCTATATCTAAAACTCGCCAATCGGGGGGAAATAACCGGGAGATAAAGTCGGTGATGTAAGGCCAGCTAGAACGAAGCACTTCAAAGTCGACTTGTAAACCTTGTATTGCCCAAGTATAAACCCCAACAATAATTAGGAAGATGAGTAGAGGAATCACCCAGGGGAAGCGGCGTAGGTGTGGGGAATTGAAAAAGTAACTCATGATTCTTTCCTAATGGGGATTTTGTCCTCTAAACTCAAAATTTGGGCAAATTGAGATTGCAGGTTTTCGCACTTTCCGTCATAAACTATCCGTCCGGCATCTAGGACGATCGCACGCTGGGCATATTCGGCGGCTATTCCCAAATCATGCAAAACTGTGACTATAGTTAAGCCTTGCTGGGTGTTGAGTTCTGCTAAAGTCTGCATTACTTGTTGGGAAGCGACGACATCTAAACCGGTGATCGGTTCATCGGCTAAGAGAATTTGTGGTGATTGAATTAAAGCACGTGCGATCGCCACCCGTTGTTGTTGTCCACCGCTGAGTTGACTGGTTTTTTGATGCGTTTGCTCTTTTAAACCCAAATCTTCTAGTAACTGTAATGCTAAGAGGCGATCGCGTTGGGGAAATCCAAACAGGGTTTGTCTCGTTGTTCTGATACCCAAACGACCACATAAAACGTTATCCAGTGCTGATAATTGGCGAATTAGTCCGCCTCCCTGAAATAACATGCCAATTTCTCGGCGAATTTGCGGTAACGTTTGGGGAGACATCTTCAAACCATTGATGTGAATCTCTCCTTTTACCAATGGTACCAACCCAACAAGCGATCGCAGCAAGCTAGACTTACCC
This sequence comes from Cylindrospermum sp. FACHB-282, assembly GCF_014697195.1. Lineage (GTDB taxonomy): Bacteria > Cyanobacteriota > Cyanobacteriia > Cyanobacteriales > Nostocaceae > Cylindrospermum. Next base: position 17,062 of record NZ_JACJRJ010000005.1, read on the forward strand.
GCACCATTAAGTCCCAGCAAAACAACAAACTCACCAGGATTAATCTGGCAATTAATCTCCTTCAGGATGGGACGATTTAGAGATGCAACATAAGCCGTCTCTAAGTTGTGACATTCAATCTGTTTCACGCACTTAAGGATTGGGTAGAAAAATGTTTGTAGTAAGCACAGAGCGTGCTTAATTCAATTAACTATAAGCACAGAGCGTGCTTACTACGAACTGATTATGGATCGATGCCGGCACGTTGGAGGGCGTCCCGGACGGGTGCTAGATGACGGGTATGATCTACTCTCACCAATTCTGTGGAGTTGTATAAGTTGCGTAGCAGTTGATTGTTTTGTGACTGATTTAACTTGAGTAGGGCGTTAATAATTTTTTCTCGGTCAACTACTGGCACATCATCATCAATCGCGATACCGTGAGCGGGGACACCTGAGATTTTATGCAGTATCCGTAACTGACTCTTTTCTTCTGCTGTAATATACGGTGGGAAGAGGGCATATTCTGATACTACAGCCACATCTGCCTGACCGCGCACCACTGCTTGCAAGGCTTTGCTGTAATTACCACCGTAGGAAATTTGACTAAAGAAACTTTCCAGGCGATCGCGATTAGGAACAAATCCCTGTTTTACCAACTCACTGATAGGGAAAATAAACCCTGAACCGGATGTCGGGGAAGTAAAAGCCATTTTTTTGCCCCGCAGTTGTTCAAGGGTAGCTTTGGCTGTATTTTTAGTTTTCAGGTTGCTCTTGTTGGGAACAACAAAGACTGAGTTATAAGTATATCTACCAGAGTAATTTTCCCGGACTTCAGCTAGATACAAGCGGGCCTTTGCCAATTGTTCAGCTTTCAACGCCGGACGGCTGCTCAAAAAAGCTACATCAGCCCGATTTGCTCTCAAGGCTTCTACAGCAGCGGTGTCATCACCTATTTGCGCTTTCACTGGTATTCCCAACTCTTTCGACAAAAGTCTGCCTATAGCATTGGCTTTATTTTGCACATCCGTAGAATCAGCCCGACTAGGAAAAACTATTGTTAAGGTTTTTAACCTTTGGGCAATTAAGCGTGGTGCCTGTTGATTGGCATTAGGATTTGCAATCGCTCCTGGCATTCCCCCCAACGTGCTGATAGCTAAACCCGTAAGCGCCACCAATGCCGCGCCAGCACCCAACAAGCCTTTTTTACTCACACTCATTTGTCGGTCTCCATTAGGAAGTATTATCAATATTTTTGCAAATTACTTGCAACTAGTTCGATAAATGAATCTAGAACTTTTAGGTACAAAAGTCAATATTATGTGTGTAATTGCTCCCTCTAACCCCTTTAAGAAAATGGGCAATGAATCAACTTTTGCCCCTCTTGTTAAGACTACGGTGAACACACAAGTCTCTCTCAATGCAATTTATGGTTGAAATAACCGAGGAAACAAAACCTCACCCTGGTTCTGCTATGCACAACCTGTCCCTCTCCTTGTGAAGGAGAGGGATGTCCGTCAGGACAGGGTGAGGTTTTTCAAGATTTTTGGGTAATTGGATAACTTGTGTGTACACGGTAGCTTTTTAAGGGGAGCCAGTCGCTTGCGGGGGTTCCCCCCGTTGTGCGAACTGGCGTGGATTGGGGGTATCTGCTTTTTTGCAGGGGAGGGTTAAATATGCTTCACCGAATCCTGTTGGCTAAACTAGGAATTATGCGATCGCTTCCAACGGACAAAAATTCCCTGACTGGAACGAAACCCAACATTTCAGCGACTTTGTTGGGTTAAGGGGACACTTATGAAGAAGATTTAGTTGACGTTAAAACAGCTATTTGATGCCATATAGCGGTTGTCGTTTTTTTTTATGCAATACACTTTGACCTCGCTTCCATTCCTCTCCCCTTGCAGGGGAGAGGCTTTGAGGTTTGCTCCCATTCCCAGCAATAAAAGCTTTTCCTTTCCCCTCCCCTCGTAGGGGAGGGTTAGGGAGAGGTTGTTGGGGTTGGGGGTTAGGTCTGTATTGGATTCAACTGCAAACCGCTCGCTATATAGAAATATTTGGTAAAGAGGTTTTAGAAGATAAACCACCGATTTTAGAAGCTTTTGTGGTTGAATTTGAATATCAATTATCCTAAACCGAATAAGTTAGCTATCGCAGGTAATAATTTGTTAGCCTCTTCCACCAACTTAGCAACAGTAGGCAAACCTATAAATAAACCCTTCAACATAGTGATAGCTGTTTTTGCAGTCTTTTGTTTAGTTGCTTCTTGAGGACTTTTCCCTGCTTCTGCTAAATTTTGCACCTGTGATAATGCTTCGGCTTTGTCGTCTGCTGACAAATCTGAAGACTGGGAAATTGCTTCTTGCAACTGCGTTAATAATTTTTTTATTCCTGGCTTATCTACATCTGGTGAATCGGGTAAATCATTGATAGCAATACTCACATTACGGCTGATAGTTCCCAGATTAGCAACAGAACCACCGCCAGCAACACCGCTGACATTACTACTACCTTGAATATTAATACCGCTAATATCAGACACGTTATTATCTCCTTGTGAATAAAACTTCGGCTGCTGAATTGCAGTCGTGATCATAGTTTCTAAACTACGAATGCGATTATCTTTTTCCACCAGCAATAATTGCTGACTTTGGTTTAAAACTTTAATTTGATTATAATCATCAAAATATTCGGCACTCAGTTGAGATTTATCTCTACCTACGGCGGTTTTCGCTCTCAGCAAGAATTTATCTTCGCCCCGTTTCTCCATTGCGATAATTTCTAACTCCGCTTCGGGATTGCTTTTTACCAGCTTTTTGAAAGCAATAGCAATAGCACGGGGGTCAATCTCTTGATTGTGGTAAAGGTCGAGGGTGTCAAAAATTGGCTTAATAAAGTCAGCAAAATCTCTATCCGCGAATACCTCTTCGTTATTATCTGGTTTGCGGAGGGGGTCGGGGTGTTCTTTGGTGGGAAGGTGCATAAAGATATATTCACATCTCACTCCATGCAGCTTAGTCCCTCTGGTAATACCCCAATCTTCAATGTAAGCACCTGTAATACCCTAAAGCTTGGAAGTTCCACCCTAAAGCTGTAAACTTTCACCCTAAAGCTTGAAACTTTGAGCTTAAAGCTTGGAACTTTGAGCCTAAAGCATAAAACTTTGACCTCAAAGGCTCGAAACTTGCAGCCTAAAGCTGGAAATTTGGAGCCTAAAGCTTGAAACTTCGAGCTTAAAGCTGGAAACTTTGACCTCAAAGGCTCGGAACTTTCACCCTAAAGCTTGGAACTTTGAGCCTAAAGCATAAAACTTTGAGCTTGAAGCTCGAAAAATGAAGCTTTGAGCTTGGGATGTCGAGCTTTTACCTTCAACATTTAAGCTCAAAGCTATAAATTTCCATCTTTTAGGCTAATTAATGGGGGTTCTCAGAAGGGTGAGGTACAGACTATAGCGGTTCTCGGTTGCCTACAATACACAATGTAGAGACGTTACATGTAACGTCTCTACATTCTTAGCAGGATTTATGGGGCTGGAGCCTCTGGTTTCTTGGTTTTACGGGCAAATCTGCGCCCTAATTCATCAAGTGCAGCGTCTAAACCTTGGGTGTTACCGCTGACTTTGGCGTAGTTATAAACAGTTAGTGCAGCGACATAAGCTTCACTACCAGCAGCTAAACAAGTATCATCAATTAATGCTTGTAGCTGGGAGAGTGATAGCACTATGGGATATAAAGCCTCAAAAAGTTCCACATCCCGACGCATTTCGTCAACATCGAAATATCTAGGTAAAATATCTGGGTTTTGTGTGGCTACTTCCAAGGCTTTAACCACAAACGCCCGACTCTTATCACCTAGCTTGGGTAAAGCGATGCGCTCGTCTTTTGACAGGTCGATTAAAAACGGTAACTTTTCCTTGATGGTAGCTACAGCCTTTAATACCGCTTCTCGGTCTGCGGGGGAAAGAGTAGCATTAATGCGATTTTCAGCCATGTTGGTAAATCTTGGTAAGTCATTAATACTCAGTGTTCCCAAAGCAGGAATAGCGATCGCACAACAAGCTTAGATCCAAAAAGCTCAGATCCCCGACTTCTTAGAGAAGTCGGGGATCTTGTTGTTCACGAGTTTAACCAGCAATTACCGCAATACAATCAATCTCCACCAGCACATTTTTAGGCAACCGCGACACCTGAACACAAGCACGCGCCGGGGCGGTATCTTCCGAGAAATATTTACCATAAACCGCATTCACAGCGGCGAAATCATTCATATCAGCTAAAAATACAGTAGTTTTCACCACATCTTCAAAAGTTGCACCAGCTTCTGTCAAGATAGCTTCCAGATTAGCCATTACTTGCTCAGTTTGCTTTACCACATCATCGGTGTAGAGAACATCACCCAACCGGGGGTCAATCGCAATTTGCCCAGCCACAAACAACATTTGACCAGTAGCCAGAATTGCTTGATTATATGGCCCAACCGGTGCAGGTGCTTTATCAGTGCGGATAACTTTATTAGTCATAGATACCACTTTGTTTAACGGTGCTTCTTGCTGATTGAATTCCCAAGAGGTAGAAGTTAGTTTATAAACTTCTCCATCAGGCATTATCGCACCAGTCAGGTCAGCATTTTCAAAGGTTGCACCGTAAATATTTGCACCAGTTAGATCAGCCCTTCTCAATTTTGCACCATCGAGATTTGCATTCATCAAGTTTGCATTTTCAAGACAAGCTCTTTCTAGATTTGCTCCTTGCAGACAGGCATTTCTAAGGGTTACATTTCCCAAGAAGACACCAACTAAATCTGCTTCAGCTAAATTTACCCCTGACAAATTACATTTATCTAAATTTGCTCCTCGAAATTTAGCTTTTTGGAGATTGGCATTTTGGAGTGATGCACTAGTGAGGTTTGCCTGAGTCAAGTCTGTTTCTGCTAAGTTTGCCCCAGTTAGATTTGCACTATCCAGGTTAATTCTATTCAAATTTGCCTGATATATGCTGGCATTACTCAAATTGGCATTACTCAAGTTTGCTCCAATAAACCAAGCACTGTTGAGGTCTGCCCAGCTGAGATTTATTGAAGACCCCTCTATCAAACGCAAATCAGCATCTTTCAGACAGGCTCTAGTAAGAACAACATGATTAAGTTTCGCTTTTATTAGGATTGCGTCACTTAAATCGGCTCCATTCAAATTTGAATTATATAGGTCTATCTCACTTAGCTCTGCACTTTTGAGTTCTACCCCTCCCAAGTGTACTGAATGAAATTTACGTTCCCCAGCGGCGTATTTCTCCAAAAGCGTTTTAGCGTCCATAAAGCACCATTAAATACCCTTACGCAGTATAAACCCAGATTTTGCGCCACAGGTATTTCTCCCTTCACCCCTTTTCCTTCTCTTCTCCCTTCTTCCCTTCTCCCCTCTTCCTTCTCTTCGAGACGCTTCGCGAACGCGCTCTTTGCGTCCTTTGCGGTTCGTTACCCCAACCTCGGACGAATCCCATAATGCCGATATCGCCAATAATCGCGCAAAATGCGATCGTGGTCAAAACACAAATTACCAGGAACACACCAAGACTCAAAAATCCCCACACCCTTAGCATCATCCCCCGCTAAAGGCTCACCCATAGCTGTAGCCAAAAACACAATACTAATTGTATGCTGCCTGCGATCGCGACTAGGGTCAGAATACACCAGCAACTGTTCAACTAACTCTACCTGCAAACCCGTTTCTTCCTCAGCTTCTCGCCGTGCAGCCACCTCCACCGCTTCCCCATAATCTACAAAACCACCGGGAAGCGCCCAACCGAACGGTTCATTGTGTCGCTCAATTAACACTATTGGTCGATGTGGTCGGTCAACTAATTCGATGATGATATCAACCGTCGGCGCAGGATTTCTGTAAGTCATAGTTATGAGTCATTAGTCATTGGTCATTAGTCATTAGTCATTAGTCATTAGTCATTGGTCATTGGTCATTGGTCATTGGTCATTAGTCATTGGTGAGGAATTATTCACCCCGGCGCCCCATCACCCCCTCTACCCATCACCCCGTTAACCTCTCACCCTTTCGACAAGTTTCAAAGCTGGCCTTACCATGATAAATTCGATGGGATCGCTTCTTGTTAGAGTTTAGGTTATTTATGCCCTTTCCCAGATCCAGTGGCATTCTGCTACATCCGAGTTCCTTTCCCAGTCGATTTGGCATTGGTGATTTAGGTTTAGAAGCTTATAGTTTTATTGATTTTCTTCAACAGAGTTACCAGCAATATTGGCAAGTTTTACCCTTAGGCCCCACTGGGTACGGTAATTCTCCTTATATGTGCTACTCAGCAATGGCGGGAAATCCCCTGCTGATTAGCCCAGAAAAGCTGCTGGATGAAGGTTTGCTAGTTAAAGAAGATTTTGCTCATTTGCCTGGATTTCCGACAGAACAAGTAGATTTTGAGCAAGTTGTCCCAATCAAGATTAATCTGCTAAAAAAAGCTAGCGAGAACTTTAAAACTCAGGCGACAGCTATTCAGCAGAAACAGTTTGAGGGTTTTTGTGATAGCAAAGCCTATTGGCTAGATAATTATGCCTTGTTTATGGCGCTTAAAGATGCCCATAACGGTGCTAGCTGGCATACCTGGAAGCCAGAACTTGCCAAGCGCAAACCAGCGGCTTTAGATTTGGCACAACAACAGCTAACTGAGCAGATTTTTTATTACAAGTTCGTCCAGTATGAGTTCTTCCGCCAGTGGTCAGCACTTAAGAGTTATGCCAATATGCGCGGTATAGAAATCATTGGTGATATACCTATTTACGTAGCTCATGATAGTGCTGATGTTTGGTCTCATCCCGATATTTTTTGTCTAGATGAAGAGACGGGAGAAGCTGCCCAAATGGCGGGAGTGCCACCAGATTACTTTAGCGCCACAGGTCAATTGTGGGGCAACCCAGTTTATAACTGGGAGGAATTGCAAAAACAAGACTTTAAATGGTGGGTGCAACGCTTTGAAGCGATGCTGGATTATGTAGATATTATTCGCATTGACCACTTCCGGGGATTTGAGGCTTATTGGTCTGTACCCCAAGGGGAAGAAACAGCGATCAATGGCGAATGGATTGAAGCGCCTGGGGATGCTTTTTTTGAAGTTATTAAACAGAAATTGGGCAAACTACCGATTTTGGCGGAAGATTTAGGGGTGATTACCCCTGAAGTGGAAGCGCTGCGAGATAAGTTTGAATTTCCGGGGATGAAAGTTTTGCAGTTTGCTTTTGGTTCTGATCCCGGTAATCCGTTTTTACCATTCAACTACTCGCGCAATGCTGTAGTTTATACTGGCACTCACGATAATGACACAACCGTGGGCTGGTACAACACAGCTAGTGATTGGGAAAGGCGAAATTTATGGCTTTATTTGGGTTGTATCAGTCCTGAAGGCATTCACTGGGATTTAATCCGACTGGCTTTGAATTCCATAGCGAATCAGGCAATTATTCCTTTACAAGATGTGTTGGGATTGGGGAACCAAGCGCGAATGAATTTTCCCGGTACCGCTGAGGGTAACTGGGGTTGGCGCTATCAAGCGGCAGTTTTAACTGAGGAATTAGGCGATCGCTTAAAAATTCTCACCACAGTCTTTGGACGTGCCCCTAGACAGTCCTGAGTAACGAGTCCTGAGTAACGAGTCCTGAGTTCTAAGTCTCAAAAGGAATTCCTTCTTAGCACTCAGCACTCCATACTCCATACTCCATACTCAGCATGGGCTACGCCCCGCACTCACTACAACACTGCTATATAAAACCTAGACAAAGCTAGACTTTACTTTCTACTTCAACGGGAGCATGGGAGCGGTTATCCCTCAGTAGACTTAAACGCTGTAGCCCAACGCCATCTTTCTTGTTTTTAGATTCTCAAAAAGACTATCACTATCATTGCTTGGTTTTCGCGTCAGCAACAGTCTTATTCAATATTTGGGACATGGGAATTATATATCGAGTATTTGATTTTTTCAACTAAAATATATTGACAAAAGTCAATATATGTATAGCTTTGTCTAGAAAATTGTCAGCTTAGGACTAGCTCTTTAAGATTTGGGTTTGGCAGCAATCTTGACTTCTTCCACTGTCCCAGGCTCTCCCATTTCCTTAGCTTCTTCCTGATTAACACTCATCAGCACACCACCAGCATTATCAGTTTTCACCGTCAGTTGCTGAGTGGCTTTCCAAGTGCGGCGAGTACCTTCTGGCAAAATTCCCTCAAACTCAGTTTTGCCGTCGGCGATTACGCGAATCCAGGAGGACGATTTTAAAGTGACACCAATTTGTACTGACTGACCTTCTTTATTGCTACTAACAGGTTGAATTTCTGGTGAATTGTTTGGTTGAGTTAGTTTTGGTGTTAAAACAGATTGTTTTTGCGGAATTGGGCGAATTTGGCTATTATTCGCTTGTAATGCGGCATTATTCAATAACTGAGATAAGCCATTGATAGAGAATAGAATCAAGAAAATGTAAAGCAAGTAAAGATGAATCGGTCGTAATTGTTCAATGGGTGTATTTTTCCAAGTAGATTGGAGGGTCACCCGTTGAGTACCAATAGGAAACGTGCTGGCAAATTCTGCTCCATTAAAGCCCAAGGCGTCGGCAAATTGCCTGATCAGACCTTGAAGATAAATGGGTTCTGGCAAATCATCTAAATTACCTTCTTCAATCGCCTGCAATAACCGACGAGGAATTCTGGTCAATCCAACCATTTCCTCTAAAGATAAACCCTTGTCTTGACGCGATGCACACAGTTGAGATCCGAGTTCTGCCAACTTTTCAGATTGTTGTTGTTCTATAGAAGGTGTCGTCTGATGATCATCCTTCCTTCTTAGCCATTTCATGCTTTTTCTACACTCCTTAACTTAACTGGATCTTTCACTTTCATATGTTTTAACTGCTTTTGTAAAAAGCCAATCTCATCTTTTGTTAGAGAACGATAGTTACCCTCGTGTAAAAATGGTGCTTTTGGGGTTTGTAATTGAATTGAACCGATAGCAGTCCGATGCAGCTTGATGACTGGATAGCCCAACTGTTGAGCTACACGGCGAATCTGGCGATTTCTTCCCTCCTGCAAAATAATTTCTAAACAGCTTTGCTCGGCAAAACGTTCCATCAAGCGTACCCCAGCTGGTTGTGTTTTTCTTCCTTCTAATACCACACCCTGACGCCATATCTCCAGTACTGCTTCTGGTGGATGTCCTTTGACTAAAACATGATATGTCTTAGAAATACTATGGCTGGGATGGGTTAGTCCAAAGGTCATGTCTCCATCATTTGTCAGAATTAATGCGCCGGTAGAGTTTGCATCTAGACGCCCAACCGGGTGAATACCTGAACCCTGTTGTAATTCTTTCGGTAGTAGATCCAGGACTGTCGGTCTTCCCTGGGGATCGTAGCAGGTAGAAACCACTCCAACGGGTTTATGCAGCAACAAATATGTTAAAGCCGGACGGGGCTTTTCAGACACGGGTTTACCATCGACGGTGATTGTATCTCTTTGGGGGTCAACTTTTTGGCCTAAATTTGCCAATACACCATTGATCCGCACCCGCGATTGCCTAATCATTTCTTCGGCTTCACGACGTGAGGCAATGCCCCATTGAGCGAGAATCTTTTGTAACCGTGCCTCCATGTAGAAATTGCTTATTCTTTGGTTAATAAATAAATCATAATATTTGCATTTTGTAGTTAATAGGCATAAATGTTACATTTAAGGCTCGTTTAATTTCTGTCAGTTGTTGAGCAAGTATCCATAATCAGAGTGGTTAAATGCTAGAACCAGATTCCCAAGCAACAAGTGGAAAGAAAATAAGGATAATTACCCAAGTTCTGACAACTGCGCTCAAGCTATGGCTAAAAGCACAAGTAAGCCAAGTATCTCAGATTGAGGTGGAGATTAGAGCAAGCGATCGCCAAATTCTTTCTGGGCTTATCCCCTGGGTATCGATTTTTGCTAGTCATGCAGTTTATCAAGGTCTCCATGTTACACAAATTCAACTAGAGGCGGAAAATATTCGCTTAAACGTTGGCTCAGTACTTAAAGGACAGCCGTTACGGCTATTACAAATAGTACCAGTAAATGGTGAGATGATTGTCGAAGAAAAGGATCTCAATGACTCCCTCTCATCTGAATTATTATCGACTGCTTTAAATGACGTACTGGTTAAACTTTTACCAGAACACTGCCCAAAATCCAAGCCGATTACTTGGCAAAAGATTATGCTTGAGCATAAGCGAATCATACTGCATGGGAACCAAGCATCTGAGTGCGAATTCAAATTTCTGGAAATATTTTTCGGCTTAGAGTTACTCAACTCTCAACAATTGCAACTGGCTCAGATCCAGATCCAGCGCCAAAAAGAGGCGCTATTAGAAGATAATTATGGGTACAATCTGGATCTTGGCTCTGATGTCGATATCCACGAATTAACGCTGATCCCTGGCCAACTCGTCTGCCGTGGACGTATTAACGTTAACCCCTAATGATTAAAAATTGAAAATTGTCAATCCTAACTCTATTACTTTAAATTATAGTTCTCACCACATCTGTTGTGATTCGAGAGCAAAATTTATTTTTAGGTAGTTCCGCCAAAATCCCCAAGCCGCCCCAGCCAGCAAATATCACACTGAGCGCTCTCATGGCGGCTGTTTTCTGAAGTGCTGTCTAATATTCCTGGTCTAGAAGGGGAAGATCCGGAATTTTTCCCACAACCAATCATCAAGTTAACGGCACGGTCAATAATTTGCCAACAACGGTAACACAAGGGTGACGAAATAGTAAACCAAAGGAGCTGTGAAAATATAACTGTCAGTCCGGTCTAAAATACCACCGTGACCAGGAATTAACTGTCCTGAGTCCTTTACCCCAGCATCGCGTTTAAGCAGAGACTCGGTGAGGTCGCCTAAAAGACTAGCAATGCCAATCAGCAAGCCTAATGCTACACCAGTGAAGGCAAATCTGGGTAAGTGAAGATAATTTGCTCCTGCTAAGGCGACTGCAACGCTGGCTGTGATCCCAAAAACTGCCCCTTCCACAGTTTTTTTGGGGCTGATGTCAGACAGACGGGTTTTACCAAAAAATTTACCAATAATGTAAGCGCCAATATCAGCTGCCCAAATGCACAGAAAAGTTAGCACTGTCACTGTTAAACCTTGTGGTAGAGAGGCTCCATTGGCTGTTGAGAGAAAATCGTTCCAGCTTACAGGCCAGTAACCGCCTAAGGGCAGATTGCTAACAGCCGCACTATGGAGATCACGCAACCGCACCCAATAACTCGGCAAGTAACCTACATAAAATAGACCCATAATGGAAGCGGAAACATCGGCGATTGTGGCAAATTGGGGCTGAAACAGTAGGTAAAAACAAATAAGTGTGCCAGCTATCGGCATCACAGCATCGGCTAAATTACCATCAAGGGTACAAATTGCTAATAAGATTTGGCTGACAAGCATGGTAGTTTTAGCAGCTGGAGCTATGCCTCTGGCTCGCACCAAATTAAAATATTCCTGTTGACCTAAAAAGACGACGATCGCGATCGCAATGGTAAAGTACCAGCCCCCCAACAGGGTTGACAACAGTGCAAGAGCGATGGCAATAATTCCACTAATAATCCGAGACCAAGGCATATAAGTATTTTAGATTTTAGATTTTGGATTTTGGATTTTAGATTTAATCCAAAATCCAAAATCCAAAATCCAAAATCGAATAGATTTAGTCTAGTTTCTCACCACTGAGAATAAAAATGGGATCGGCGGCGACAAAGATTTGAGAGAAGCCGCGTGTCTCTAAGCGATTAACCGCAGACTGGACAACTTCGATATTTCTGGCTCTTAACTGAGAAAAGCTCTGGGAAATAGCATACAGACTCTCTAGATTAACAGCTGTAGCGACTACTCGACCTGATGGTGGCAAATAATGCCACACGGCTTGCAAAATGTCCTGGATGGGTCTTCCTCCCTCAATACAGACGCGGTGAGGGGCAAGCTTGAGGTCATGCAAGCAATCTGGGGCGCTGCCTTCAACTACTTCAACATTTTTGATATCAAAGCGATCGCAGTTGCGCTTAATCAAGGTAGCTACTTCTTCATCCCGTTCTACGGCAATAATCCTTCCATTTGGACACAACAATCCCACCTCTACGGGAATTGTACCTGTCCCTGCACCAATATCCCACAACACTGAATCGGGTTTTAGCCGCAGTTGGGAAATCAACAGTAATCGCACTTCTCGCCCGCTTAAGGGAATTCCTGGTAAATGCTCGAACAATTCATCAGGAATACCAGGGGTAATGTAAGGCCAAAGTTTGGAGGGCATAGAACCACACAATTATACTAGGGATATCGGCTTGCCCCGTTTGACAAGCTATAAGCTATCAATGTTTTTCAACGTAGGGCGATAATTAATCATCATGATTGGGCAAATATTAGGTAATCGCTACGAAGTTCAGCAGCAGTTGGGAAAAAAGGCAGGGCGGCGGACGCTATTAGCTAGCGATGGCTTAACTGGTGAATTAGTGGTTGTCAAGTTACTCTCTTTTGGCGGTGATTTTGAGTGGGATTCACTCAAACTGTTTGAACGAGAAGCCGAAACCTTAAAATCTTTATCACATCCCTTGATTCCTCGCTATTTAGACTATTTTGAGGTAAATTCACCAACTATCAAAGGATTTGCCCTAGTACAAACTTATATCCCCGCCCGGACTTTAGAGCAATGCATCGAAACAGGGCGGACTTTTACCGAAGCTGAAGTTAAAAAAATAGCCAAAGCACTTTTAGAGATTCTAATTTACCTACATGGGCTACATCCGCCTGTGATCCACCGTGATATTAAGCCTAGCAATATTTTATTAGGCGATCGCTCTGGTAATAGTATCGGTCAAGTTTACCTAGTAGACTTTGGCTCGGTGCAGACAGTCATACCCACAAAAGGTGGGACTCGAACCGTGGTAGGTACTTATGGCTATATGCCACAGGAGCAATTTGGCGGACCCACAGTGGCTGCATCTGACCTTTATAGTTTAGGTGCAACGTTGATTTATTTGGTGACGGGTACTCATCCTGCGGATTTACCCCAAAGGGATTTTCGCATTCAGTTCGAGCAAACAGCTAATCTAAGTGCCAGTTTTACTCACTGGTTGCAGTGGATGACTCAACCGAGTTTAGAAAAGCGATTGAGTTCTGCAAGTGCTGCGCTGACAGCGTTGGATGAATTGCAGTTTCCCAGTAGTGCTGTTTTAACAGTAAGTAAACCCGCTGGTAGTAAAATTCAACTGACCAAAAATGAAGATGCTCTCTTAATTCTCATTCCGCCGGTTGGGTTTCAACCATCGATGGTGTCTATCGGTTTATTTGCGATCTCCTGGAATTCCTTTATTCTATTTTGGACAATTGGCGCTCTCTCAGCACCGTTTCCTATCAACATTCCCTTTGCTTTATTCTCACTTCCCTTTTGGGGTGCTGGCTTTTCTATGGTGTACACCCTATTGTCTGGTTTATTTGGCAGGATGCGACTGCGTATAGATCGCCAGCAAATTGCCTTCACTTATGAGTTATTCGGATTTATTTTCCATCGCCCCCGGCCATCTCCCAGAGAAAGTATCAGCAAGCTAGTTTACATTCCAACACACTTTACTAAAGATTCTGAGGGAAACCAAACTCAGACGCCAGCGCAATTGGATATTTGGGCAGGAGTACAAAAGTATCATCTTGTTTCTGCTAGCGGAATTAAATCTGAAGCCGAACTGGAATGGCTAGCTGAGGAATTGAAGTATTACTTAGGTATGGAGATAACGAGAGAGAAAATCTAGCTCAAATCACATCTAGCTCCAGATGAATCAATCCACAAAACTCTAAAAAATCCTAGCTATGATTGGGGAAATATTCGCGAATCGCTACGAAATTCAACAAAATTTGGGTAAAAAGGCAGGGCGGCGGACGCTACTAGCCCGTAACTTAGAAACTCAGGAACCAGCCATCATCAAGTTACTCACCTTTGGCGGTGATTTTGAGTGGGATGATCTCAAGCTGTTTGAACGAGAAGCCGAAACCTTAAAATCTTTATCACATCCCTCTATTCCTCGCTATTTAGACTATTTTGAGGTAAATTCACCTACCATCAAAGGATTTGCCCTAGTACAAACTTATATCCCCGCCCGGACTTTAGAGCAATACATCCAAACTGGGCGGACTTTTACCGAAGCTGAAGTTAAAAAAATAGCCAAAGCACTTTTAGAGATGCTGATTTACCTACATGGGCTACATCCGCCCGTAATCCACCGTGATATTAAGCCTAGCAATATTTTATTAGGCGATCGCTCTGGCAATAGTATCGGTCAAGTTTATTTAGTAGATTTTGGCTCAGTGCAGACTGTCTTAGCCACAGAAGGCGCAACTCGGACTGTGGTAGGTACTTATGGCTATATGCCACAAGAGCAATTTGGCGGACGCACGGTGGCTGCATCTGACCTTTATAGTTTAGGTGCAACGTTGATTTATTTGGTGACAGGTACTCAGCCAGCAGATTTACCCCAAAAAGATTTTCGGATTCAGTTTGAGCAAGTTGCTAATATCAGCCCTAGCTTTAGCCATTGGTTAAAGTGGATGACAGAACCGAGTTTAGAAAAGCGTTTGAGTTCGGCAAATGAAGCACTTCAAGCTTTAAATAAGCCAAAGGTTCAAAGTACAGATACTTTAACTGTAATAAAACCCGTTGATAGTAAAATTAAACTGACAAAAAATAGAGATTCTCTAGAAATTATTATTCCGCCAATTGGCTTTCATCTGTCCACAATGCCCACAGGTTTAGCTATCATATTTATTAACTTATTTTTCCTACTTTTTTTAATTACATCTTTCCAGCAACCTTTTGCTGGCAGTCTATTTTACTTTTACTTGTTTCTTTTACTTTTTGGTATTAGCTTGGCTTTACTATATAACTTTCTCTTTGGGTTGTTTGGAAGTATCCGGCTGTCCCTGAATCAGCAGAAAATTTCTTTAACCCGCGAAATATTTGGAGTTAAATTCAATTTTCCTCAACCAGCACAGCGCCAGGACATCTGTATGCTCCAACGCATCAGAAAATATGTGCAAAAAGATTTTGCACGTACTTCATATCAGGTAAAAGCGCAGATTATTATTTGGGCTGGAAAACGGAGAAAATATGAAATTGGAGGTAACGATGAGTTAATTACTGAACCAGAAATCGACTGGCTTGCTCATGAATTGAGCGACTGGTTAGGTATACCGATTAGAAAGGAATAACCATTATCAGCAAGTTAATGTTCCAATCAGTTTCCAGCAGTTGGATCAGAAAAAATTCTCTTAAACTGGTATGGTTCTATAGTTAATTAAACAGGCTTTAGAGGTAACTGAATATGTTTGGACTAGGATTACCAGAAATAGGTATAATTGCTATTGTCGCCTTGCTGATTTTTGGCCCAAAAAAAATTCCCGAACTGGGAAACGTCTTCGGTAAAACCCTCAGAGGTTTTAAGGAAGAACTGAAAAATACTAATGAAGAAACAAATCCAGAAGAGGAAAAAATCAATAGTAGAGACGGATGAGTTACGTCTCTACTATGTGACTAGAGGAGCGTATTGACAACAGAAGAAGGTGTAGTCCCATTTTGAGAATCAACGATCGCTGTTGTAGAGTTTTGTGGCTGTATCTCCTCATTGACTACACCACGCAGCTTAATTAACTTAATAGCGCGGTTGACGCTTTCTGGCAAAATTACTACCAAACTGTTATCAGGCGCCATATCCAAGGCTTTGTTAATGGCTTGGGTTTCGTCCAAAATTGATTCAAAGCGGCAATCAGGCTTGACTTGGGTGATGCCTTTAGCAATCAAAGTAGCGGCTGATCCCCGTGGACGTCCCCTGGTGTCATCATCTTCCTTAACGATGATGTAGTCAAAAATATCTGCTGATAGTTTGCCCAAAGTGACAAAGTCTTCGTCACGGCGATCGCCAGGCCCTCCAAGTACACCAATCCGTTGTCCCGTAGTCCAATTGCGGACAAATGCACCCAATGCTTCATAACTGGCAGCGTTGTGGGCGTAGTCTACCAAAGCGTGGTATTTCCCCAAATTAAATAGATTCATCCGCCCTGGCGTTTGACTAACTGAAGCGCGGAAAGTCTTTAAGCCAGCACGAATCTGCTCTATAGTGACGTTTTGCACGAAAGCAGCCAAACTTGCTGCTAAAGCGTTGGCGATCATAAATGGCGCACGTCCGCCCATTGTCAAGGGTATATTTTCTGCTCTTTCTATCCGGTGTGTCCAATCACCTTTAACAATTGACAGATAGCCATTTTCATAGACTGCTGCTACACCTCCCTTTTGGATATGCTTTCGCACTAATTCTGAGTCTGGGTTCATGGTGAAGTAGGCAATATTCGCTTTAGTCTTCTCTGACATGGCTGCTACACGGCGATCGTCGGCGTTGAGTACCGCATAACCATCAGGGAATACAGCTTCTGCTACGACACTCTTCAGGTTAGCTAACTGATCGATGGTATCGATATCACCGATTCCTAAATGATCAGCAGCTACGTTTAACACCACACCCACATTAGCAGCTTCAAAGCCTAGTCCAGACCGGAGAATGCCACCACGTGCCGACTCTAGTACCGCTACTTCCACCGTTGGATCTTGCAGAATGACATGGGCACTTTGGGGGCCAGTGTTGTCTCCAGCTTCTACTAAATAATCACCGATGTAAGTGCCATCGGTTGTTGTATAGCCAACTACTTTACCTGTTTGTTTGTAAATATGTGCTAACAGGCGAGTAGTGGTGGTTTTACCATTTGTGCCCGTGACGCTGAGGATGGGAATTTGGCTAGATTGTTCATTGGGGAACAACATATCCATCACTGCGCCGGCGACGTTGCGGGGGATACCAACGCTTGGGGCTACGTGCATCCGGAAGCCGGGAGCAGCGTTAACTTCAACAATCACGCCATCCACATCCCGTAGGGGGCGGCTAATATCTGTAGTCACGATATCCAGTCCGGCAATATCCAAACCGATAATCTTGACTACCCGTTGTGCTAACCAAACGTTTTCGGGATGGATTTCGTCCGTGCGGTCTACAGCACTACCGCCCGTACTCAAGTTTGCTGTTGCCCGCAGATAACAAATAGTCCCCTTGGGCGGCACGCTATTCAGGGTGTAGCCTTGTCTTTCTAGTAGCTGGTAGCTGGTGCGGTCTAATTCAATCTTGGTGAGGACGTTATCATGTCCTTCGCCGCGATTGGGGTCAAGGTTTGTTTCCTCTATGAGTTCGGCGATAGAGGATCTGCCATTGCCAATCACATGAGCTGGCACGCGTTCGGCAACTGCCACTACCTTGCCATCTACCACCAGTACCCTATGGTCGCGCCCGACGTAATACCGCTCAACAATGATAGCTCTGGAAACCTGTCTGGCGGCTTCATAGCCTGCCTCAGCTTCTTCCCAAGTTCTGATATCGATGGTGATCCCGCGTCCATGATTGCCATCCACAGGCTTGAGGACGATGGGATAACCGCCAACATGTTCAATGGCTTCTTCCAAATCGTCCAAGAAGTTGATCACCGTTCCTCTAGGTACTGGCACGCCAGTGGCAGCTAGGATGCGTTTGGTGGCTTCTTTGTCGCAAGCTAGTTCTACCCCTAGGATGCTGGTGTTATCGGTCATTGTTGCCTGCATCCGCTTTTGATTGACGCCGTAGCCCAGCTGAATCAAAAAGCGTGCAGGAAGCGACATCCAAGGTATGCCTCTTTTTTCTGCTTCTTTGACAATTGCTTCTGTAGATGGGCCTAAGGAAGCATCACGCCAGAAATCTTTCAGGTCTTGGATGTCTTGCTCTAGTTCTGCCTTTGGGTAACGACCTCGATCAACAATACTTTGGCACAGCCGTACTGCTGCACGTCCAGCGTAGCGTCCCGCTTCCTCATTCAGGTATTCGATCACTACCTGGTAAATTCCAGGTGTGGCGGTTTCGCGGGTGCGACCAAAACCTACGTGCATACCAGCTAATTCCTGGAGTTCTAAGGCTACGTGTTCCACGATATGGCCCATCATGGTGCCTTCTTTCACCCGCATCAAAAAACCACCGCGACAGCCGGGGGAGCAATAGTGACCCTCCAGACTTGGCAGCGCCTCAACTAATCCTTCATAAAAGCCAGGGATTTCATTCGAGGGCGTCTCGGCAAGGTTTTCTAGATCGAGGCGCATGACGATCAGCTTGTGGCGTCGAATGCTCCAGTAGTTTGGGCCGCGTAAGGTCTGGATCTTGAGGATTCTCATGGGAATAGGTAGATGGAGATTCGGAACCAAAATTCTAGTTTCTTACTGGAATTGACCGCTAAACTGTTTGTAATGAACAGTTTTTTCTTTTTACATGGTGTTCTTCTGATGTTTTTACAGCAAGAAATAAATGCACGGTCAAGTCAGTGTAACCTCAGATACTCTATCCCGTCAGCTGGAGATCCGATGCACGGCGGGTAAAACAGTGCGCTGGTAAAGATGGAACCTATCTCCGTAGCTGAGGATATGTAGACGTAAATTATGCACGGTAAGGGGTTCGTTGGCACTGACTTGGGGTTCGTTGGTATGGGTAATTTCTGTGGGATCAACAATTGTCACGCTGCCTTTCCCCATCACCTGCAACCAACCATCGCGTTCAAACACAGCACAAGTATCTTCATCAATGCCAATGCCTAAGCGATCAGGATGAGCAGCGATCGCACTTATTAGTCTCCCCATGCGATTACGGTTGTGAAAGTGTTGGTCTACTATCACTTCGGGAATAAATCCCAAACCTGTAGCCATATCTACGAGGGAACGATTTGGTGTTTCACCACTACCACCGCCAGCAATCATATGGTGCCCCATCACTGCGGCCCCGGCACTAGTACCTGCTAAGGTCAGTTGCCCGGCCCTCACCCGCTGTCGGATAATTTCCATCGCTGGCGTATCTGACAGGACTCCACAGAGACGCAGTTGATCCCCTCCTGTCAAAAATACCCCACTACAAGCTTCTAGTGATGCTTTGATCTGGGGGTTCTCACACTGTTCCCGTTCGCGAATGTCTAAAATCTCAACCTTGTTAGCACCCATTTCTTCAAAAATGCGAATATACCTACCACCGATAATGGCAGGTTCGCGGGAAGCTGATGGAATTATTGTAATATACGCCTTGCTAGCACCAGCACGACCAAAGAAAGTTCTCAGGATTTCGCGTCCATGAACTTTGTCTTCTGCGCCTCCGATAACCAGAACGGCGGTTTTAGTTGCTTGGGGTGTCCTCATTTCCAGCGATTTAGCTTCTAATTGCGGCATTGCGTTTCTCCTGTCAACAACTTCAGGAGCCATCGCCTTGGACGGGTTCCCCGGCTTGTGGCGAATGGCGTGTGAATTTAACAAGGTTTAGTAGCCTGTTTATTTTCGCCCTTTGCTTCTTTGAGAGGACACTGCTTGACGCACACGACGCCTCAGTTTTGTCATGTCCGTTGCCGTTCCTCAAAGCCAGCGCCCTGTTTTTAACCTATCCACTTTTTCCAGACTGGTTTTCATAGTGCTTAGGGGGCTAGGGGAGGACATTTCTCTGCGGGGGGGGGAAACTGCCCAGGCTGTGCCTTCTGTTGTAGACGCCGTCCGGGCGGCTTCCCTGCCGTTAGAATTTGCCCATTTACCCTCTGGGCTTGGGGTTAGGGTTCCCCTCTGGGCTTGGGGGCGAGCAGGTCTTGACACGCTTTTTTCTGAGGCTGGCTCGATGCATCCTGGAAGTTGTTAACTTTGGTCAGATTATTAAATTAAATGTAGTAGTGACAATATTTAAACACAAATTAAGTAATTAGAAAAACTTTTGATCCTACCAAAAAACCAAGACTTCTGGTACTTTTGTATACTATTGATGCCATCTAAGTGTAGTTTTACCTGACCTTGGCTTCTTGTGTTTGCTAGATATTTAAATCTAAGATTAGTGTCCTTGAATACGAATTACTGTGCGCTTTGATATAGTTACGCTTTTTCCTGACTGTTTTACCTCGGTTCTTAGTTCTGGTCTACTGGGCAAAGCCTTAGCTAAACAGATTGCCCAAGTGCATCTGGTTAATCCCAGGGACTTTACTACCGATAAGCACCGGAAGGTAGATGACGAACCCTATGGCGGTGGCGTGGGGATGCTGATGAAGCCTGAGCCGATTTTTGTCGCTGTGGAGTCGTTGCCGATTCTACCTCGAAGAGAGGTCATTTTGATGAGTCCCCAAGGACAAACCATAAATCAACCGCTGTTACGCGAATTGGCCACCAATTATGACCAGTTAGTCGTAATTTGCGGCCATTACGAAGGGGTGGATGAGAGAGTTTTGCATTTAGTTACCCGTGAGGTGTCTTTGGGTGATTTTATTCTGACTGGTGGAGAAATTCCGGCAATGGCGTTGATTAATGGCGTGGTGCGCCTCCTACCGGGAACTGTAGGCAAAGCAGAGTCCATCAAATCAGAAAGTTTTGAGGAGGGGTTGTTGGATTTTCCCCAGTATACTCGTCCTGCTAATTTTCGCGGGTGGGAAGTGCCATCCGTCTTGCTGAGTGGGAATCATGCGGAAATTGCCCGCTGGCGTTACTCTCAACAAATCAAAAGAACAGGCTCCCGTCGTCCTGATTTGCTGAAAACCTGGGAGCAGCAGAAGCAAGAGGAACAGGGGGAGAATTCCTAAATCCCCAAATCTAAAATCCCAAATCTAAAAATTGACAAGATGAATATTCGTATTGGTAACGGCTACGATATCCACCAACTGGTGAGCGATCGCAATTTAATTTTAGGCGGAATCCACATTCCCCACGAATTAGGTTTATTGGGGCATAGTGACGCTGATGTACTCACCCACGCCATCATGGATGCCATGCTGGGGGCATTATCATTAGGGGATATAGGCCATTATTTTCCCCCCAGCGATCCCCAATGGGCAGGGGCAGATAGTTTAGTACTATTAACTCAAGTACACCAGCTAATTCGCGCTCAAGGTTGGCAAATTGGAAATATTGACTCGGTAGTAGTCGCAGAACGTCCCAAATTGAAACCCCATATTTCCCAAATGCGCGACAAGTTAGCGACGGTTTTGGAAGTTGAACCAAATCAAATTGGCATTAAAGCTACCACCAACGAAAAACTCGGACCCACCGGACGAGAAGAAGGTATATGTGCTTATGCTGTCGTTTTGTTGGTAGCTGCTGATTAACTCACAAATTAGAAAATGGCTAGCATAGAGATAAACGAGAAACCCTCAACTACTTGGGAGAAATAGAACAATGGAAGCTATAAAATTTCCAATTCCTAATTATTGGTCTGACGCTGATCTTGTAGGTGACGATGAGCAAACTTACTTATTAGTTAAAGTCAAGGCTAAGAAACTCGAAGATAAATTAAAGCAAAGCGCTATTTCCGAATTAGAGAATTACTTCCAACCTCGAATATATAATCTTCGTTTTGCCATGCTAGTAGACTTAGAAGAAATTGAGATTATAAAAGTAAATGATGACAGTAAAATCGAGGCTAAGATTTCACTTAAAAGTGATGATGTTTTAAGCCATTACGATCCAGAATTCAGCAAAAAACGCATATTTGGGTTCTACCTTCAAACACTTATACAATCTTGGTTAAGAGACTTAGCATATCACTGGAAATCTGAAACACCGCCAGCATCGAGAGAATTAGCAGAAATAGGCTTGTTGCAACTATTGGAAAGTGGACATGGACATTATTATTTTCAGGTAAACTAAATGCCGATACTTTACGTTGAAACAAATTTTTTGATGTCCATCGCTAAGGGACAAGATTTGGAGGCAGATCAATTACTGCGTAATTCTCTTGCGTCACTTCACATAGTCATACCAGATATTTGTTATATTGAAGCTATCAAGACCTACAAAATACTTCGGAAAGACCGCTTGCAATTTGAAACAGAAATGAAGAAGCAAATTAATGAGTCAAGTCGAGATAAAACTTCCACTCATGCCAAATCTTTTCTTGGACATTTAGAGCAGGCGTATATTGAAAATGCATTATTACTTAATGATATTCAAGGTCGTCTTTCTGAAACTATTAATTGTCTGCTTACAAATGCAGAACTAATTAATTTAAATAGTATCATAATTCAAGAGATAGCCAATCAAACTCTTATAGAAGAAATATTACCCATTAAAAATGACATAATGGATAACTTGATTTTACAATGTATTCTTAGTCATGCAAATTTGCATCCCGCAGAAGAAAAAGTATTCCTGAGTGGCAATAATAAAGACTTTGGGAAACCGGAAGTTCAAGAAGCTTTGCGTAATGCTGGAATAAATAAGTATTTTACTAATACACAAAACTTTTTGGAATGGCTAAAGTCTCAGTCTATTTAAATTCACTAATCATGTATTAAAATTATGAAATTAGCTATTAAGCTTTTGCCTGCGCTCAAGCAATTTTGGTTACTAATAATAATTGCTGCAATAACAGCAACTTCAATTGCCGCCTGTAACCCAACTAACTTTAAAAGCGCTGCTGCTCAAGTACCGCAATTGGTAATGAGCATTCTCAGCGATCCTAAAACTTTTAATTATGCCCTAAGTTCAGAATTTCCAAATATTTTTGGATTGACTTATGAGGGATTAATCACCGAAAGCTATGAGACGGGTAAAGTTGAGCCAGCTTTAGCAGAATCCTGGAAAATTTCTGATGATAAATTAAAGATTGTTTTTACTCTGCGGGAGGGTTTGAAATGGTCTGATGGAGAACCTTTGACAGTAGATGATGTGGTCTTTACCTACAACGATATTTACCTCAACACAGAAATCCCTACAGACACCAGGGATGTGATGCGGATTGGTGAAAGTCGTAAACTGCCAATTGTGAAAAAAGTTGATAATCGCCGGGTTGAGTTTACCGTACCAGAACCATTTGCGCCATTTTTGCGTACTACTACAGGTGCACCGATTTTACCGGCTCATGCACTACAAAAATCGGTAAAAACAAAAGATCAAGATGGAAAACCGCAGTTTCTCACAAAGTGGAGTGTTGATACTCCGCCAGATAAACTGATAGTCAACGGCCCTTATAAACTAGAGCGCTACGATACCAGTCAACGTGTAATTTTCCGGCGCAACCCCTATTACTGGCGCAAGGATGCTCAAGGAAATCCCCAGCCTTATATTGAAAGAATTATTTGGCAAATTGTGGAATCAACAGATACTGCTCTGCTGCAATTTCGTTCTGTGGGATTAGATACTGTGGGGGTAACGCCAGATTATTTTTCTTTGCTAAAGAAGCAAGAAAAGCAGGGTAATTTCAAAATATATAATGGTGGGCCAGCCGCTGGTACATCGTTTGTTTTGTTTAATTTAAATAAAGGTAAAAGAGACGGTAAGCCACTGGTTGATCCCATCAAGTCGCGTTGGTTTAATAATGTAGAGTTTCGGCAGGCAGTAGCCTATGGGATTGACCGACAAACGATGATTAACAACACTTTCCGCGGCTTAGGTAAACCGCAAGATTCACCAATTTCTGTGCAAAGTCCCTATTATTTATCGCCGAAGGAAGGATTAAAAACCTACGATTATAATCCAGAAAAAGCAAAGCAACTGCTAAAAAAAGCGGGATTTACGTACAACGATAAAGAACAGCTAGAAGATGCTGACGGCAACCATGTTCACTTTACTTTGCTGACGAATTCTGGGAATCGGATTCGTGAGGCAATGGGATCACAAATTAAACAAGACTTGAGTAAAATCGGTATGCAAGTCGATTTCACTCCCTTGGCGTGGAATACTTATACAGACAAGCTGTCTAATTCCTTAGACTGGGAGGCTTCCTTGCTGGGTTTAACTGGCGGTTTAGAACCAAATGATGGGGCTAATGTTTGGTCTCCTGAAGGTGGATTACACATGTTTAATCAAAACCCCCAAGCAGGACAAAAGGCGATAGAGGGTTGGGAAGTGACTCCTTGGGAAAAGAAAATTGGTGAACTTTATATTCAAGGGGCAAGGGAATTAGATGAGGCGAAGCGGAAAAAAATTTATGCCGAAACCCAACAGATTACTCAGGAAAACCTGCCGTTTATTTACTTAGTTAACGCTTATTCATTGTCAGCAGTGCGTAATCGCTTTGAAGGCATAAAATTTTCTGCTCTTGGTGGCGCCTTCTGGAACATTCATGAAATCAAAATTACCAAGTAGAAAATAGGTGACAGAAAAAGTGAGTGAGATGAAGAATATATTATTTCCCTCTTCCCCAATCAGGATTTAAGGATAAAAGGATGAGCACTCCTTAATCTAAATCATCTATCAATCATGTTAATCCTTTAATCTGAGAATCTTGATCCCAACTACCAATCAGGATTTAAGGATAAAAGGATGAGCACTCCTTAATCTAAATCATCCATCAATCATGTTAATCCTTTAATCTCAGAATATTGATCCCAACTACCAAAAATTGCTGTGACTCAACCCGAAGCTTTGCGATCGCTCCTAGAAGCGGTGAAAAATGGTAACATTACCCCAGATAAGGCATTAGACACACTGAAAAACTTGGCTTATGAACCTGTAGGTGAGTTTGCCAAAATTGACAACCATCGCCCTCTGAGAACTGGGTTTCCAGAGGTAATTTGGGGGCCAGGTAAGACACCGGATCAGATTGCTCAAATTATGGAGGTGATGCGCCACCGTAACCCGTTGGTGATGGCCACCCGGATTGAACCAGCGGTGTATGCTGCACTGTCCGCCAAAGTAAGCGGTTTGCGATACTACGAAATGGCGCGAATTTGTGCCATTGCGCCCCCGAATCTCGAACCAAAGTTTGGGGGTCTAATCGGCATTCTTTCTGCTGGTACTGCTGATTTATCCGTTGCCGAAGAAGCAGCAGTGACAGCTGAACTTTCTGGTTTTTGCGTCCAACGCCTTTGGGATGTCGGTGTGGCGGGGATTCACCGCTTGCTGAGTAACCGTCACCTGATCGAGTCAGCATCAGTATTAATTGTTGTG
This sequence comes from Cylindrospermum sp. FACHB-282, assembly GCF_014697195.1. Classification (GTDB taxonomy): domain Bacteria; phylum Cyanobacteriota; class Cyanobacteriia; order Cyanobacteriales; family Nostocaceae; genus Cylindrospermum. The sequence goes on from NZ_JACJRJ010000005.1 coordinate 42,073, forward strand.
GCGGGGATGGAAGGCGCTTTACCCAGCGTTGTTGCTGGTTTGGCAGATTGCCCAGTGATTGCCGTTCCTACCAGCATCGGTTATGGCGCAAGCTTTGGCGGTTTAGCACCTTTATTGACAATGCTCAACTCTTGCGCTGCTGGTGTAGGTGTAGTAAATATCGATAATGGTTTTGGTGCAGCAGTTTTGGCCGGACAAATTTTGCGGACAGCCGAGAAATTGCGCTTGGCATCGGCGACATCGTAAGGTAATGAAAGTGAAGTACTCACCATAATAGTGCTGAGTAAAGAAAGTGAAAATTACACTCGGCATAACAAGCTCTGTAACCTATAAACCTTGAATTACCAAGCATGAACTTTTTTAATGATTCGATATCTCAGTTACTTTGGCAAATGCCAGTAAATGCGACTGTGCTAGCTCAAAACATTACCGATCCTGATCTTCTAGGCCAAATACAACGTTCTTGGGCACACTTTATACAGACAGGACAAGTTTGGGCACTGTTGATTGGTTTGGTTATTGGTTATATGTTTCGGGGTTTAACTAGCTACAGTTAAAGTGATTTTAGATTTTGGATTTGAGATTAATCTTAAGTCCGAAATCTAAAATTGATTTCCCCTTCTCTCTTCACCTTTATGACCGAAAAACAAATTTGGAGCCAGCGGTTTGAATCAGCGCTGCACCCGGCAATTGCCCGTTTTAATGCAAGTATAAGTTTTGACATTGAATTAATAGAATATGACCTGACTGGTTCCCAAGCTCATGCCAAAATGCTGGCTCACACGGGGATTATTTCCCCAGAAGAAGGAGAGCAATTAGTTGCAGGTTTAGAACAAATTCGTCAGGAATACCGCCAAGGGAAATTTCACCCTGGTATCGATGCGGAAGATGTACATTTTGCCGCTGAACGGCGACTGACGGAAATTGTCGGCGATGTGGGTAAAAAGCTGCACACGGCGCGATCGCGTAATGACCAAGTAGGTACTGACACTAGGCTTTATCTCCGCGACCAAATCCTACAAATTCGCCAGCAATTGCGGGAATTTCAAAGCGTCTTACTAGATATAGCTGAAAAAAACGTTGAAACCCTGATTCCTGGTTATACCCACCTACAACGCGCCCAGCCTGTGAGTTTAGCTCACCACCTCTTGGCATACTTTCAGATGGCGCAACGGGACTGGGAACGCTTGGCAGATGTTTCTCGCCGGGTGAATATCTCACCCTTGGGGTGCGGTGCGTTGGCGGGAACCACTTTCCCCATTGACCGCCATTACACAGCCAAACTCTTGGATTTTGACAGTATTTATGCTAACAGCTTAGATGGAGTGAGCGATCGCGATTTTGCCATCGAATTCTTGTCTGCTGCCAGTCTGATTATGGTTCACCTCAGCCGCCTCTCAGAAGAAGTTATCCTGTGGTCAACGGAAGAATTTCGCTTTGTTACCCTCAAAGACAGCTGCGCCACAGGTTCCAGCATCATGCCCCAAAAGAAAAACCCCGACGTACCAGAATTGGTGCGGGGAAAAACCGGACGTGTATTTGGTCATCTCCAAGCCATGTTAGTAATTATGAAGGGGCTACCCCTGGCATATAACAAAGACTTGCAAGAAGATAAAGAAGCTATATTTGACAGCGTCAACACAGTCAAAGCCTGCCTGGAAGCAACAACAATTTTGCTGCAATTCGGTTTGGAATTTCGCACCCAACGCTTGGCAGCAGCAGTGACAGAAGACTTTTCTAATGCCACCGATGTAGCAGATTATCTAGCCGCGCGGGGCGTCCCCTTCCGCGAAGCTTACAACCTTGTAGGCAAAGTGGTGAAAACCAGCATTGCCGCAGGTAAACTCCTCAAAGATTTGAAATTAGAAGAGTGGCAACAAATCCATCCAGCATTTGAAGCAGATATTTATCAGGCAATATCCCCTCGTCAAGTTGTTGCGGCCCGCAACAGCTACGGCGGTACTGGTTTTATACAGGTAAATCAAGCAATCCTTGCCGCCCGCACTCAAATCGCTGCTAAATGAATAGCGCTGATTCTTGAGTAATCATCAAGTTTTGAGTCCTGAGTGAGAATACTGCACTCAGAACTCAATAAATAAGGGCGTACTAAGGTACGCCCTAAATGCTGAAAGGCTCAAAGAGCAAAAATTTTATCAGGCAACTTATTCAGCATCAACTGCTGCTGCGCCTTCATCTTCATCACTCTTAGGCGGTCTTTGTTGGAACCTTCTCTGCATTCTTCCTGTCGTAGTCCGTTTACGAAACTTTCTGGCATAAGCCTGGTTCCGTAGCGCCTTTTCTTTTTTCGGATTGCGGCGCTTAGCCATGTTCACCTCATGAATAAACAACAAAAAATTTGCACTCAGGCATCACGTAGGCAATATCAGCTAGCGATGTTATTGATATAGTTCCACAAAGCACAGGCATTTATCTCATGCTTGAGGTTAGCCGGGTAAAACCCGACGGGGAGAACTACAACGCCATACCACTTGCTACAACTCTGGTAACCAGAGCAACGCAGTGGCTCCCCTATCCCTAGGCTAAAAGCTGTTGGGATTACTTTTAACTGCATCACGCCAGAGGGAAAAATGTTTATGCATACTAACTTTACTCTCGGCAAACAGTCAAGCCTTCATAGTCCAATTCTTATGGACAAAATTGGTGTACCACCGAACTATTGACTATGAATTTTGATGCTGGCCTATAAACTGAGTTAAGTTTTGCAATACTTTTAGCCTAGTGCAATCTGCAAAATACTTTTAACAGTATACTAGCCTACCGTATTATACTATCTTATGTCAAGATAATATTATGAGCATCTCCCCATCAGCTAGGGATTACGAGGGAATAAGCAACAGACTGATATTGTATACAAGTCAATTTTAATAGGAAAATAGTAGATGGTTACAATCTACAAGTAAATTCTAAAAATTTATTTATGTAAACAGTCAGTAAAATAATACTTTTGTTCGGACTGAGGGAGAAATCTTTTTCCACAAGGATTTAGAGGACTTTAGTCCTGACTACGAGAGCTTCTGTTTTAATTTCATTTTCCTACTTAAATTTAGCGAATCTATATTTTCAGATTAATTATCCGAAGATATTATATTTTGTGTTGATTGAAAACTACTCTTGATTACTGGTTTCAGCAAGGAGAAGGGGAACTATCAACTGAAAAAATTTTAGTATTTCATCAATAGTTGATCTTGACAAATACAATGCCTTTATTAAAATCAGATGTTAAAATTGGCTTATTCTACGTAAATCGTTAGGATAAAACCCAATCACAAACATTTTTGTATAAAACAAAACTCAACCAAAATTTAATTAGTTGAGTTTATGTAAGTAATTGGGAATTAATATTACAACCCAAAAATTTGAAGATTGAACATTCTTGCTTTTTTTCCGGCAGTGATCAAGTCCACACGTAGCTTATGGCACTTTGGACAAACGATATTAGGGATTATTTTCCGTCATCCCATCACTGGCACTAGTATCATTTCCATTTTACCCGATGGTCGGATTGTGTTGATTCGGCGGAGTGACGATGGTCTCTGGGCATTACCTGGCGGTATGGTGGACTGGGGTGAGGATGTCACGAGTGCAGTCCGTCGGGAGTTGATGGAAGAAACTGGACTAGAGTTGGTGAAAATTCGGCGTTTGGTTGGAGTTTACTCAGCACCAGACCGAGATCCCCGAATCCATTCAATTTGTATTGTGGTTGAAGCCGATGTCCAGGGAGAAATGAAAATTCAAGATAGTTTGGAAGTTCTAGAAATCCAGGCTTTCCCTGCCATCTCCTTACCTAAACCACAGATGTCTCATGACCACAAGCAGCAGTTGCAAGACTACTTTGACGGGTTGACAACACTGGACTAAGAATATTTTGAATTATAGATTTTAGATTACGGATTTGATCTAAAATCTATAATCTAAAATCTGTTGAGAGTTAACTACTAAATTAAGATGTATACGCTATTTCGCAACTCCCGCAGAAAACTTTCTCAAGGGCTATTGTTCTGGCGTGAAGTTGGTGAAGGAACTGCTGTAATTTTCTTACACGGTGCTTGGAACGATAGCAGTCAGTGGGTATCGGTGATGGAGTCACTTTCCTCTGATTTTCATTGCTTTGCACCAGATTTATTAGGATTTGGTGAATCTGAAAATCCTAATATTCACCATTCGATTGATTTGCAAGTGGAGTGTCTAGCGGAATTTTTGTATGCTTTGAAGCTAGAAAAGGTGTATTTAATAGGACATTCCCTAGGGGGTTGGATTGCTGCTAGCTATGCTTTAAAGTATCCAGAGCGAGTTTATGGTGTGGTACTTCTAGCGCCAGAGGGTGTAAAAATGGAAGGACAAGAAAAGTATTGGCGCCAAATGCGGCGATTAGTCAACTTTTCACCACTATTAATTAAACTCTTACGTTTACTAAGTCCTTTAACTAAAATTCTTGGTTGGCAAGAAAAAATTGACCAGGACTTGCAACTACGCCAGGAACTGTTGCAATATCCGATAGGCTGTCACCTACTGTTTAAACGGCAGCGTCCAGAAATTGAGGCAGAATTGCTGCAAAGCCGTTTGTACTTAATAGAAGTTCCATTTTTGGTTTTACAAGGTGGTAATGATACACCAAGTGCGTTAGCAATGAGTAAGACTTATGCTCAACTGACTCCAAATGTCGAGTTGAAAATGATTGCTCATGGAGAAAATGATTTACCAGAATCTTGTGCTGGTGTTGTGGCGGTCGATATTCGGGATTTTATTAAAGGTAATGGGTAATGGGTAATGGGTAATTGGTGATTGGTAATTGGTAAATTAAACTAAATTATCAAGAGTTTACTGCCAATATGCCACCGATATTGTTTCGCTTTCAAACCGCGATATAGAAATAGAAAATCATTCGTGATAGCGCAGCGTGGCGTTAGCCATACAACAAGATACCCTCAGATCCCCGACTTCTTAGAGAAGTCGGGGATCTGAACAAGTCAAGACTCTGACTGCCAATTCTGGTTTAAAGCTGCCTCAATCTGAGGATAAACTTCTTGATTATATCCAGATTCGTCAGCCATTCATTAACTAGTTCTATTACCTTTTGTAAGGAATCATCTGAAGGGGTAATTTTAGATTTGGAAGTACAATAATACATGGTTTATCAAGGATAGAAAGATTTAATAATTCTCAATTACTATTTTACCCATTCCCCAAAAAATTAGATTTTGTTCTATAAACAACCGTGTAGCTATTTCTGGAAACTGGGTTTGGAGATGCTTTTTTAATAAAGTACGATCGCCTCCTGTAAGGGCAATTTTACTCTCAGGAAATAAAAACAACCACGCCTCAATAAAATCTTTAATCCCTGCTAACAATGTGTAAATCACGCCGCTTTGAATCGCTTCTGGCGTATTTAAGGCAAAACGTGGGGGTAGAGCCTTAATTAATTGCGCCTCTAATAATGGTAATTGTCCTGTGTTTTGTCCGAGAGTCGCCAACTGTAAACCTAACCCTGGTAAAATTGCCCCCCCAACTAAACACTGGTTAGCATCTGCACCTGTCAAACTCAGTGCTGTTCCGGCATCTATTACCAACATGGGAAAGCCCCAAGTCTTTGCTGCACCCCACAATGCTAGGGCGCGGTCAATTCCCAGTGTGGGGTATACGCCCAACAGGGGTATTTTATCTAAGGTGATAATGCGAACATTAGGTAAAGTTTGCCAGAGTGCTGTTTGACTAGGAACTACAGAAGCTAGAGTAATTGGGTAGGGGACTGACAATGCCGTGTCCCTAGGAATGGTGCTTAGTTGGGAAATTACACTAGGGGGGAATTTTTCGAGTGTGTGAGCTTGAGCGAATTGCTGTATAACAGACTCAGGTAGATAATCTGTATCCCAAGCTGAGTCTAGGTTTTCACCGATAAACAATGCCCAATGTAAGCGGGAATTGCCAATCATTAATCCTAACCAAGGATTTGCTCTATACATATGATTGTCAAGGTTCACACTTTTAACTTTTTTAAGTCATTCATAGGTTTTTTAATAAAATTTAACATTCAAGCCGTGGCACAATAAAACCAGAGGAATAAATACTCATTTTGTCAAGGAGGGGGTTATGGTAGCGCTCACCGAAAGAATTGAAAAAAGGCTCACCATAGAGCTGGTGGAAATTGCTGAAGATACTACGGCAATTCGCTCTCTGGACTGGGATCGCGATCGCTTCGATATTGAGTTTGGTCTGCAAAATGGCACAACCTACAACTCATTTCTCATTCGCGGTGAGCAGACTGCTTTGGTTGATACCTCCCACGAAAAGTTTCGCCAGCTATATTTTGATACACTCACGGGTTTGATTAACCCAACTGAGATTGATTATTTAATTGTCAGCCACACGGAACCAGACCACAGCGGCTTAATTAAAGATTTGTTGCAAATGGCTCCAGAAATCACCGTTGTGGGTTCTAAGGTGGCGATTCAGTTTTTGGAAGATTTGGTACATTGGCCGTTTAAGCGGCGGATTGTGAAAAATGGCGATCGCTTGGATTTGGGTAACGGACATGAATTTGAATTCGTCATCGCCCCAAATTTACACTGGCCTGACACCATCTTCAGCTTCGATCACAAAACCAAAACTCTCTACACCTGCGATGCTTTTGGGTTGCATTATTGCTCAAATAGCACCTTTGACGATGACTTGACAGCTATTGAAGCAGATTATCAATATTATTACGACTGCTTGATGGGGCCAAATGCCCGTTCTGTATTATCTGCTCTCAAGCGGATGGCGGAACTCAAAACCATCAAGATGATTGCCACTGGACACGGGCCGCTACTATACCACAATGTGGAAGAATTGACCGGGCGTTATCGCACTTGGAGCCAAAGTCAAACCAAGGCTGAAGCGGCAGTTGGGATATTTTATGTGGCTGATTATGGATATAGCGATCGCCTCGTGCAAGCGATCGCCAACGGGATCAGCAAAACCGGTGTAGCGGTGGAATTAGTAGACTTGAAAGCCGCAGTTGATTTACAAGAAATCCGGGAATTAGTGGGACGCTGTGCGGGTTTGGTCGTCGGGATGCCGCCAGCAGCAGATATTGCGACCATTCAAGCCGCACTCAGCACCGTTTTAGGTTCCGCCAAAGATAAACAAGCCATTGGGATTTTTGAAACTGGTGGCGGCGATGATGAACCAACTTATCCCCTATTAAACAAATTCCGTGCTTTAGGCTTGCACGTAGCTTTTCCCGTAATTGAAATCCGCGACACATTCACAGAAAACACCTACAAGCTGTGTGAAGAAGCGGGAACAGACTTAGGACAATGGGTAACACGCGATCGCAGCATCAAAGCCATGAAATCCCTAAGTGCTGACCTCGATAAAGCATTAGGCAGAATCAGCGGCGGATTATACATCATCACAGCCAAAAAAGGCGATGTTTCCAGCGCCATGTTGGCTTCTTGGGTGAGTCAAGCCAGCTTTAAACCCTTGGGATTCTCCATTGCAGTAGCCAAAGACCGCGCCATAGAATCACTGATGCAAGTTGGAGATCGCTTTGTTCTCAACGTCCTTGAAGAAGGCAATTATCAACCATTGATGAAACACTTTTTGAAACGGTTCGCCCCTGGTGCAGACCGCTTTCAAGGTGTGAGAACCCAGCCAGCCCAAAACGGTACCCCCATCCTCGCCGACGCCCTGGCCTACATGGAATGTGAAGTTGTTAGCCGGATGGACTGCGGCGACCACTGGGCAGTATTTAGCACCGTTGATGCCGGCAGAGTCAGCAAACCTGAAGCATTGACTGCGGTACACCACCGCAAAGTCGGAAACCACTATTAGATTTAACTCACGCAAAGACCCTAAGAGATTTTCAACCTTTGCGCCTTTGCGTGAAATAAAAATTCCTGATTACTCATATTTATCAAGCTATGACATCAACAAAACCCCGTGACGTTCAGATACTCCCCATCGGAACACATACAACAGTCATGCGATCGCGCAGTTGGGCCAGGCTAAGATTTGAAATAGAATATGCCCTAGCCAAAGGTACAACCGCTAACTCTTACATAATTCAAGGAGATAAAACCGCCATCATCGACCCCCCAGGGGAAACCTTCACAGAAATTTATCTCCAAGCCTTACAGCAGCGGTTTGATGTCAAATCCATCGATTACGTAATTCTCGGTCACGTCAACCCCAACCGCGCTGCTACATTAAAAGCATTACTGGAACTGGCGCCACAGATTACCTTTGTCTGTTCTAATCCAGGGGCGATCAATTTACGCGGCGCCTTAGAAAATCCAGACTTGCAAATTCTCGTCATGCGGGGAGAAGAAACCCTAGATTTAGGTAAAGGGCATAATTTGCAATTTATTCCCACACCTAACCCCCGCTATGCAGATGAACTTTGTACCTTTGACCCCCAAACAGAAATTTTGTACTCCGATAAATTATTCGGGGCACATATTTGTGGAGATCAGGTATTTGATGAAGGCTGGGAAATCTTTAACGAAGACCGACGCTATTATTTTGATTGTTTAATGGCACCTCACGCCCGTCAAGTGGAAACGGCTTTAGATAAATTATCAGATTTGCCGGTGAGACTGTACGCCACCGGACACGGGCCTTTGGTGCGCTATGCTTTAATCGAACTTACCAAAGCTTATCGGGAATGGACTCAGCAGCAAACCTCCGCCGATTTGACAGTAGCGTTGATTTATGCTTCTGCTTATGGGAATACAACCACCTTAGCTCAGGCGATCGCACGGGGAATCACCAAAGCCGGCGTTAGTGTAGAATCAATAAACTGCGAATTTGCCGACCCCGAAGAAATCCGCACCGCCGTAGAAAAAGCAGCAGGCTTCGTAATTGGTTCACCAACCCTTGGCGGCCATGCACCCACACCCGTAGAAACAGCATTAGGAATCGTCCTCTCTACAGCCACCAACAATAAACTCGCCGGTGTCTTTGGTTCCTTTGGTTGGAGTGGAGAAGCCGTTGATTTAATTGAAGGTAAACTCAAAGATGCCGGTTACAGATTTGGTTTTGAACCCATCCGCGTCAAATTCAAACCCAACGATGTCACCTTGCAAACTTGCGAAGAAGCCGGTACAGATTTTGCCCAAGCGTTAAAAAGAGCAAAAAGAAAAGTTGTAGCAAGACTTCCCGCTACCACCGTAGAACAAGCAGTCGGGCGGATTATTGGTTCTCTTTGCGTAGTTACAGCCAAGCAAGGCGATGTCACCAGCGGCATGTTAGCCTCTTGGATAACACAAGCCAGCTTTAGTCCTCCTGGTTTAACAATTGCAGTAGCCAAAGACCGGGCAATGGAACCACTTTCCCACTCAGGAAACCAATTTGTAGTTAACATTTTGGCTGAAGGAAAGGAACTCAGAAAGCAGTTTATGAAGACTTTCACCCCAGGACAAGACCGATTTGCCGGCTTAAAAACTGAGGAAGCTAGTAACGGTTGTCCCATTCTTACTGATGCTCTAGCATACCTAGAGTGTTCCGTGGAATCCCGGATGGAAGCCGGCGATCACTGGTTGGTTTATGCGACTGTGGATAATGGTAAAGTCCTAAATCAAGATGGCGTAACAGCCGTTCATCATCGCAAGTCAGCGAATTATTATTAAGAACCCCACCCCGATTTTGTACAAGCAAAATCGCCCCTCCTCCGCAGTCGCCTCAACGGGGGGAACCCCCGCACAGCCCTGCTCTCCGCCAGGGAGGAGGGGTTAAACATTATGTATACAATATAACTCTTGTGGGGTGGGCATCTTGCCCGCCCAAATTCCCTTACCACGAGGAGGGGTTAAATATGTATAAAATAACTCTTGTGGGGTGGGCATCTTGCCCGCCCAAACAATGCAAATTAGGTTTGCAACAGCTTATCATTTGGGTAAAGCTGTAAATTGTAGGGATAAATCATGAACATTGAATTAAAACCTGAACATGAGCAATTTATCCAAGCTCAAATTGCCAATGGTAGATTTACAAATGCAGATGAAGTAATTGATACGGCATTTCAACTGCTAGAAAACTTAAATACTGATTATATTCATTGGGTGGAAGCAACTCGCCAAAAAGTTGATGTCGCCATTGCAGAACTTGAACGAGGCGAAGGTTTGGACGGTGAAACCGTTGTCATGCAAATCTTGGAAAGATTCAAAAAAGCTCGTGAGGCTTAGAAATGAGTCGCTACATCATCGCACCATCTGCAAGCCGCGATTTAAATGCAATTGCTGATTATTTTCTCGTGCAAAACATGGAAGCAGGAGAAAAACTATTTAGAGAATTCAACAATAAATGCCAAAATTTAGCGAAATTCCCGAATATAGGACGCAGTTATGCTCATATTAGACCTTTATTGCGTGGCTTGCCGCTAGATGGGTATATAATTCTCTATCGAGTGCTTGATGATGGAGTTAAAATTTTGCGGGTTGTCAGCGGCCGCCAAGATTTAGAATCTTTATTCGCCGAGTCGGATGATGAGTAAAAAGCCTGAAACAGCCTAATTTGGTTATGCATAAAATAGTAAATTTGTACAGCAAGTTAGCAAAGAACTATTTATTGCGTTTAACTTCCAGTTACAAGATTAACGAATAACGAATAACAAGATTGATTTTGCTACTCGAATAACGAATAACAAGATTGTGCTCCTCGATGTGCAAAATTTTGCACCTCGATAAAATAATTATGATATGATATGCATATAAATGGAAAAGGGCAGAGGTCGCCAAACACTCTACCCAATCATCAGGTTATTAAGCTGTCTGCAACACCTACGGGCGATCAATAATACTCAGTAATTTACTGAATATCGAATCCGCCTTCTGAAAGATGTAAGCCACAACTAGAAGTAGTGGCAAACCTAGCAAAAAAAGAACGTATATTTGGTTCATTTTTTTTCAGTGGTTTTTGAATACACAATCCATAACTCCGACCAGCGCCCCGATTTTTATCAGGGTGCAGTTTTGGTTTTTTATGCGTACTTGTTAGATTTTAGCATTCCTAATGTAAGAACGCGCATAAAAACGCACAAATAAATTTAATTCCTCGATACCAGCCCGTAAATAGACAACTATTTGCCGAAATACTCTAAGATTTAAACCAAATCTTCAGTCTGATGAATACAGTTGTACTAAATCTAGAGCCAGTAATTCGCCTGACAGATGAGCAGTTTTATCAAATCTGTATGGCAAACAAAGATGTCAATCTAGAACTCAATGCACAAGGAGAACTGATTATTGTGCCACCAGTGGGAGGAGAAAGCGGCCGTCGTGAAGCAACCCTGATTATCAAATTAGGTATTTGGAATGAGCAAACAGAATTAGGAATAGTCTTTAGTTCCTCTACAATCTTCAGACTTCCTAATGGTGCAAAGCGTTCTCCTGATGCTGCTTGGATAAAATTAGAACGATGGGAAGCGCTGACTGATGAAGAGCGCAAAAAATTTCCACCACTGACACCAGATTTTATCATTGAACTTAGATCGGAAACAGACCGATTACAAACCCTGCAAGAAAAGATGCAGGAATATATAGAAAATGGTTTGCGCTTGGGTTGGTTAATAAATCCTCAAGGGCAGCAAGTAGAAATTTATCGACCAGAAAAACCTGTAGAAATCGTGCAACTTCCCGCGCTGCTTTCTGGGGAAGACGTTTTACCTGGCTTTGAATTACAACTTTAACATCAGCACAGCAAAAAAGACCTCACCCTCTCCTGACAAACATCCCTCTCTATGCGTTGGAGAGGGACAGGTAAAGCGATAGCAGAACCAGGGTGAGGTTTTCGTTCCAAGCATAAATTGCACCGAGAGAGACTTGGCATGCAACGTCTCTACATTAGTAAGAGAGAGGAATGTTCGCGAGGTTTTGCAAATCCCGTAAAAAGGACTCGAAAAAATGGAGCCTCCCATTTTTAAGACGGGTTGGGGGGATCTTCCAGTGTCTAAATCTGTCCGGGTATTCACCAAAAGGATACGTTAATTATTTACAGAAGAACTAGGCACGATAAATATGAACTTTGACTACAACATCTCACCCCGTCTGTCAACATTATTTATCTTTCTGATCAGAGAAGGCATCACCCCAGATCAGATTATGGTGGGTATCATTCAATTGGCAAATGAGACTCAAGATTTCCACGGCATCAATGCCTCAGTTGAGTGCCTGCGTTGCCTAATTGGAACAATGCGCCCAGACACTGCTGCTGAGGGCATTTCAGCCTTTATTTTATCACTAGCAGCAGAGAACGTTACCACATTAATGTTACTAGATGCATTAGCGATCGCCTGTTATGAATGCGCCTTAGTAGATTGTGAAGATATCATTCGCATCACTCACCAAAAACTACTGCAAGCAAAAACAGGCCGTTCTTGCTAAATATGCCCTTAAGCCGTTCCTGATTTAATTTGCATACAGTCAGCTAATGGATTTTTCATTTTGAATTTTGAATTGCTTCCCTGTATTCCCCCAGAACCGACGAGCAATGTAGCTACACTGGGGGAATAAAACCTGAAAAATCTATTCAGCCGTTAAAATTTAGTCACAGTCACGCTAAGACCAGAATCAAGCCGAGGAACCTTTAAATACTCAACTGGCTCGCTACTTTGAGGAGTTTGGTTATTTTTTGATTCACATTGCTGCTGGAAAAAAGCATCTGGATTGTTAATGTAATCTAGAGGAGTTAGTTTTTTGCATCCTTGCTCCCGTAATACCACAACCGAATCAGCAGGTTGTGTTGAATTATTAGTTTGCTCAATGACATGATTCCACTTATTATTAATTGTCGCTGGTTCTGTCATCAAAGCCGCAGCCTGATTAGGTTTACCTTTTGCGGAAGGAACCTTCTGTTGGTTAGCGTAGGCACTCTGGTTGATAGCCAGCGCACTAATGGCTACAACTAAAGCTATGGGAAAGTATTTCATAATTAAATATCTCAAAATTTAATGCCAGCTTAAACATTACAAACTGCTAGATGCCGAAACTGAATACATAACACCAGTGTAAACCTAATCCCAGTTTCCCCCAGAACTGAAAAGCGATCATCGCTATTAAATAGCGATTTATGGGGAGTTTTTTATCACATTTACATAATATTTTTTTATATAAATTTCGAGGCTCAGATCCCCGACTTCTTGAAGAAGTCGGGGATCTTTTTGAAACGTAGGATTGCTATATACACAATCAACACACCATTCAGGAGAAATCAGCCATACCTGAAAAGCTGCCAAACTTCATAATTCTTAATCTTGCTAACTTGTCTCTGTAGCTGACAGAAGTCCCATAATCCCATAGGCTGATCTAGAGTGGTGATTTTTCACTTCCAGCCTGAGAGGATGTTTGAAAAATATTCGGAACCCCCAAACCCCTTACTTAACAGGGAATGGGGAGTATAGAGACGTTTTTAAGTAAGTTTTATAACTTTCCTCACAACCTCTGAGAATATTGCTCATCGTCAATCATCACGTTAATCCCAACCTGTAAACAAAATGCCTATAAAAATAGTCCAGAACTTTGATAGTAGTTTCACCCTTGAACCGCAAGCACAAGAAACGCTCTTCAAATTATTGACGAGTGAATCATTTTTAAGCCAAATTTGCCAACAGTGCCAGTTTGAAAAAGTCGAATTTACAGAATTACTATTTCAGCCAGTTCCCTACACATTAAATACGCCTAAAGGGATGCCAGCAGAATTTGAGAAATATCATGAGTCTGATGATTACACTATCATCAACATACCGCCAAACTTCATGTTTACTGCTAAAATTTTTCGTCCCAGTCGCCTTTGTGCAATTTACAAAAAAATAGGATAATAATTAAGTTAAGGAGGTAGGCGCATTAAATACTAAAATAATTAATAGATAGTTATTTGCACCCATTGACTTACTGTAAATTGTTGTTTTTGTTTCTGATAAAAGCTAACAAATGACAAAATTGACTAGCGATTTTTCAATTTAATTTATGACCACTGAAACGAATATTTCCTCTTTAGCAACTCTAGAATACTTTCCTTATATTGACGAAAACGGTCAATTACCTGAACAATTTTCCGGTAAAATCGGAGTCTATGCCATTTTTGACCAACAAAAAGCGCTGCAATTTGTTGGCTATTCTCGCGATGTTTGTCTTAGTCTCAAGCAGCATTTAGTTCGGCAACCACAACAATGTTATTGGGTAAAAGTTCAAACTATTGAACGCCCTAACCGCACAATTTTAGAAAATATTGAAAATACTTGGATGGCTGAAAATGGTATAGTCCCTGCGGGAAATGGGGAAAACAAACAAAAATGGACTGACCCCATTGATGCTAAGGCAGTCATGACACCGGAAGAACAGGCTAATTATCAAAATCCATTAATTGATGATTTGATGCAAATGAAAATCATTAAAAATGTAGCGCGGCGGGTCGAAGCAGAAATTTTAGCGGTGTTAGCAACGCGAGGTTTACAGATGCAAGTTCGCTTCAATCCTAAATTAAAAGAAGAGGGATTACTTGATTTGAAGTAGGGTGTGTTGTGTGAATATCAGAAGATTTACAGCAACTTGTATTTGAATACTGAAAAGCGCTGTAATATATTTTTCAAGGTTAACCGCAGGGCCAGCTTTCCATGACAATACGGCTGCTGAACGATCGCTATCAAGTTATCCAGGTACTCGGTGCTGGTGGGTTTGGCGAAACCTTTCTCGCAGAAGATACCTATATGCCCTCGAAGCGCCGCTGTGTGGTAAAACAGCTAAGACCAATTCAAAATAATCCCCAAATTTACCAACTCGTACAAGACAGGTTTCAGCGGGAAGCAGCAATTTTAGAAACACTCGGTGGTGCAGCTGACCAAATTCCCGGTTTGTTTGCTTACTTCTCCGCTGAAGGACAATTTTATTTAGTTCAGGAGTGGATTGAAGGGGATACTCTCACAGCGAAAGTTCAAAAGCAGGGATTATTTACCGAAAGCGCTGTTTTAGAATTGTTGGTGAATTTGTTACCTATTTTGGAGTACGTCCACTCCCAGCACATCGTTCACCGCGACATCAAACCAGATAACATCATTTTGCGTCTTCGTGATGGTAAACCGGTGCTGATAGATTTTGGTGCGGTGCGGGAATCAATGGGAACGGTGGTGAATTCTCAAGGTAATCCTACCAGTTCGATTGTAATTGGTACTCCTGGATTTATGCCCAGCGAACAAGCAGCCGGTAGACCAATTTATTCTAGTGATTTATTTAGTTTGGGGATGACGGCAATTTATTTGCTGACTGGAAGACAACCACAACAACTAGAGACAGATTCACAGACGGGTGAAATTGTGTGGCGTCAATATGCTAGTCATCTTAGTCCAATGATGGCAGGGGTAATCGATAAAGCGATCGCCTATCATCCACGCGATCGCTACCCCACCGCCAAAGCCATGCTAGATGCCTTAGAGAGCATAACAAATCCACTTCCTCCAACCCAACCGCCAGTATATTCACCTTTACCTGAGACTGTAAATGTTGCACCACCACCTCAGCTTAAAACTCAAGGTAATAATCAGAATAATAATATCCTTATTGGAAGTTTGATTGCAGGTGGGTTAATCGGTGCATCTGTAATTATTAGTCAAGTGTTAACCAAACCTCCTCAACCTGTCACAGAAAGCAAAGATACAATTACCACTCCCTCAGTTTCCCCAACTTCAGAAACGCCATTAAATAACACACCCCAAATTAAAAAGACTATAGTAATTAACCCAACAACATCCCCAGCTATCAACACTCCCGAATCTACAATCATCCCAAATACAAATTATTTCTGGCTTTCCCAAAGACGTGTAACAGATGCAGATTTGGATGGTAAAGACGCTTTTGAATTGGATATTATGCGAAATACAATTTTCGCCAAAAATGGTCGCCGTTTTGAAACTCCTGGTTTACAAGATTACTTTAATCAACAATCTTGGTACAGTCCTCAATATTCACCCAAGGAATTTCCTGCTAAATTACTTTCAAAATTAGAGCAACGAAATGTAGACTATATTGCCAAATATCAAGAACGTTATAACCGGAGATATTTTAAAAAATAAAGTATTTCACAATTAACAACTATTTGATGGTTAATATGTTGACGGTCGTTTAATATATTAACCTCAGAGAAGGGATACATTCCATTGCTAGACCGTCTGAGTATCTCATGTACATTTAGAAAGGGCGCACGCTTGTAACTGAATATGACAACAACGCTACTGAATAATCGCTATCAAGTTATCCAGGTGCTCGGTGCTGGTGGGTTTGGTGAAACCTTTCTGGCAGAAGATACCCATATGCCTTCTCGCCGACGCTGCGTTATCAAACAACTCAAACCCATAACTAATGATCCGCAAACCTACCAATTAATTCAACAGCGGTTTGAACGGGAAGCAGCAACCTTAGAGTATTTAGGCAAAAGTAGTGACCAAATTCCTGAACTCTACGCCTACTTTTCTGAAAATGGGCAGTTTTACCTCGTCCAAGAATGGATTCTTGGTCAAACTTTATCTAACATAGTCCAATCGAAAGGATATGAAAGTGAAACAGCCGTTCGAGATATTCTCTTGAGTTTGCTGTCAGTCCTTGATTATGTCCACAGCAAAGGCATTATTCACCGGGATATTAAGCCAGATAACATTATCCTTCGCGCCCTTGATAACAAACCTGTTTTAATTGATTTCGGTGCAGTCAAAGAAACTATCCGTTCTGTGGTAAATTCCTCAGGACACCCTACACAATCTTTGGTGATTGGTACACCTGGGTATATGCCTAGTGAACAAGCCGTTGGCCGTCCAGTTTACGCCACAGACATCTACAGCTTAGGGTTAACAGCAATATATCTGCTAACTGGCAAACATCCCCAAGAATTAGAAACTAACCCGCAAACTGGCGAAATACTTTGGCAAAATCACGCCCCTAGAGTTTCTCCCCAATTAGCGATGGTACTCAATCAGACAATTAGACCCCATACTAGCGATCGCTATAGTACTGCAAGTAAAATGCTATATGCCTTGCAGTCTGCTAGTAATATTCCCTCACAATCATCTACTGCTACTGCCACAATCAGCCTTAGTCCCCATGGTGCGGCGCTAACCCAGCCATTATCATCACCACCAAAAACTCCCGTTATCAGAGGGTCTACAACTCTAGAACTCTGGCAAAAGCCTCCCGTGATTATTGGTAGTTTGGTCTTGGGTAGCTTGATTGCTGGAGTAGTTATTTCTAACATCACCCGTCAGCCCCAGATAGAAGCCCCCATTGCCAACAATACCAGCCCCTCACAACCATCTCCAACTCCCACTATTTCCCCTACTAATCCCCCTATTTCTTCCCCACCTTCTTCGGCCCCATCTGTAACTAACTCACCACCGCAGCAGCCAATTACTTCTACATCTTCACCAACCGCTGATACCTCAGAAGCATTCACACCACTGCCAGCAGACGAACCTGAAATTGCCGATACCAACGCCCCCGCAGTCCCAGCAACACCACAACCAGAAACAGAAAATCAGACCCCTGTAATTTCCACATTGGAGGCTGATTCAGAAACAAAGAAAAAGAAACCAAAGAAAAACAAGGAGTTTCGTAATAACACAACTGCCTCTACCACTGAGACAAGGGTACCCGCATTTCCTACCGGCACATCAAGAAGCAGCGTTGAAGCAGCACTTGGCAAAAAAAGTAAAGATTTAAGAGGCTTGTGGGGCAATACCCGTGCTGTCACCTATAAGTTAGTCCCAAATCAAATTGACCTTGGCTACTTATTTGATCGTAATTCTGGAGCATTGCGTCAAACAGAGGCAGCTTTTGCCCAATCGGTAGACCCCCAAGTAATGCAAACAACCTTGAATGGAATGTTAAATGGGCAAGCTACGGAGGAAATTAAGCAGGGACTCCAACAAATACAACAGCGTCAGTCCGATAATTTTCAGTTTAGCCAAGGTAGCGTCAAGGGTCAGATTGTCCGGCAAAATTGTGATTTTATTTACATCAGTATTTGGGATGCAGATTTACACGAATTTGTCAGTCCATCAGCAGCTAAACAGTGTTAGGTCATCCGTGAGAGGTTAAGATAAAGCGCCTTTTGCTGCACCCTCTTGACAAATGTACAATTTTTTTAACCTGTCACGGATGGCTCTATATTCTTTATCACAAAATCAGACTCATGTAATTATTATTTTGTCAATAGTAATCATAGGAATTATCAATGTGATCTGTTGTTAATTATTTACAGAATATTTACTATAATTTGATACGGGCAATATGAGCTTATGTACTGGTAAGTCAATTCAGAAAAAAATTCTGATATCCAAAATTTAAAGTTAATAAGATTATCTTGCAGAAGATACTTTAAATTTACTTATCAATCGCATTTGAAATCATAATTATTTTTCCCCTAATTTATAAATATTCAGAGTAGTCATGGCAAAGTATCTACTGGCTTCTGCTAATGGGATGGCATTGTTATGCTTAATTTCCGGGTTATCACCCGTGCAAGCTCTCCCTAATTTAGAAAGTGCAGATAAAAATATAGCTGTTAATCAAGATGGTGGCAGCTATAAAAAAAATGATTCTCATCAAAGCAATTTAGCAAATAATATATCCAGTGAATTGCTGATAGCTAATGAGAGTCAAAAAACACTATCCTCAGTCAATCAACAGCAAAAAAGTCAAGATTTAGAAGTAGATTCTACTGTTGATTCTTGGCAGCCAATCTTGCCACAACCAGCAAATTTCTCTCCACCCTCAGACAGTCTTGCACAAGTAACATCCGTATCCCAATTGTCTGATGTACAGCCGGCCGATTGGGCTTTTCAGGCACTGCAATCTTTAGTTGAACGCTATGGTTGTATCGCAGGTTATCCCAGTCAAACCTATCGCGGTAATCGGGCGATGACTCGCTATGAATTTGCTGCTGGATTAAATGCTTGTTTAGACCGAATCAACGAACTGATTGCGACTGCAACTACTGATTTGGTCAAGAGAGAAGATTTAGCCACGTTGCAGAAACTACAAGAACAATTTGCGACGGAATTGGCAACATTGCGGGGTCGAGTAGATGCTGTAGAAGCTCGCACAGAGAAACTAGAAGCAAATCAGTTTTCTACGACTACTAAACTAAATGGAGAGGTAATTATTGCTGGTGTTGGTGCTAGCGGCGGCGCTCCTAATGACAGTGACCCTAATATCGTTCTAGTAAATAGAGTACGGTTAAATCTTACCACTAGCTTTACTGGTAAAGATTTATTAATTACTGGATTGCAAGCTTATAACTTTTTGGGCGGAGTCAATGGACAGGGTAGCGTGCAAGAAAGTTTAGGATTAGCTGCACCGCTTTTAAGTGCGAGTAGCGCTCGTACCAGTTTTGAGCCGCAATTTCCTGGAGTAAATGTCAACACTTTGTCGAGTGTTGGCGCAAACAGTGTTCAGCTTTACAAATTGCTGTATATCTTTCCCGTCGCTGATAAATTAACCTTGTTTGCGGGAACTGCGGCGGAAACATCAGATGCGTTCCCAGCAATTACGCCTTTTTCTGGTGAAGGACAAGAGTCAATTTCTCGTTTTGCCGGCTTGAATCCTGTGGTAAGGGTTTCTGGTGGAACTTCTGGTACTGGTTTAGCATCGGCGGCGGGATTTATTTTTAACATTTCGCCAAATTTGGATTTAAGAGCTTTATACGGCAGTGTAAATGCCAATTTACCCCAAAATTCTGCTAATGAGGCACTACCAGGAGTTTCTACTACACCTTTGGGAGCAGGTTTATTTAGTGGTAGTAGTGTTATTGCCACACAGTTAACCTTCAAGCCAAGTAGTGATTTGGATATTGGTTTAAACTATGCCCACAGTTATCACGAAATCAATATTTTGGGTACAGGATTAATTAGTAGTGATATCGGTGCTTTAGCAGGGGTGGCAGCTGGAACACCAGTCACACTCAACTCCTTTGGAAGTACCGTAACATGGCGATTGTCTCCCAAGATAGCCTTATCTGGCTACGGTGCAGCACTATTTGTTGACGCTGCTTCTAATAACGTGAATGCTTCCACCGCCTTTACAAGTTGGATGGTGGGAGTTCACTTCAAAGATTTATTCAAGTCAGGGAACAATGCCGGGATTATTTTTGGTCAGCCGCTTTACCGTACTGATGCCAGTGGTTCTGCTCAACTTACCCCCACAGGTGACAATCGGGCCACTCCTTACCATTTAGAAGCCTATTACCGCGTTAAAGTTAGCGATAATATCAGCATCACCCCTGGTGCGTTTATTCTCTTTAACCCAGAAGGTAACAGCAACAATGAGACTACGACTGTAGGTGTACTTCGGAGTACTTTTACATTTTAAGAGCTTGGGAGTGGGGAGTGGGCTTCTGCTGTTTACCTAAAAAAGGAGCCTGATTTAGGCTCCTTAATTAAAAACTGGTTAGTAAATTTAGACTACTTGATAGTTACCTTACCACCAGCTTCTTCAATCCGCTTCTTAGCATCTTCAGCAGCATCCTTCGCAACAGCTTCTTTAACAGCCTTGGGTGCAGCTTCCACCAAGTCTTTCGCTTCTTTCAGACCCAGACCGGTCAATTCCCGGACAATCTTCAGCACGGCAATCTTCTTATCAGCAGGTACTGACTCTAGAATTACGCTAAACTCGGTTTGCTCAACAACTTCTTCAGCAGCAGCAGCAGCACCAGGAGCCATCATCATCATGCCACCAACGGGTGCAGCAGCACTGACGCCAAAGGCTTCTTCAATTAGCTTGACTAATTCGGAAGCTTCCAGCAAAGTCAAAGATTTCAATTGTTCTAAAATTTGTTCGGTTGCAGCAGACATTGATATAACTCCTGTAATGTTGATTAGTTATTTAGTCATCAGTCATTGTTTTTGACTATTGACTATGGACTGATAAACTGCGAATTTTATTCGCCAGCGCTTTCGGCACTATCGCCTTCAGCGCTACCGCCTTTCTCACCCTCAGCCACAGCCTGCAAGGCACGAGCCAAGGAACCGGGAACTTCGTTGATACCCACGGCAATCTTGGTAGCCAATGCGTTGATAGCTCCAGCAATTTGCGCCATGAGTTGTTCCTTCGATGGCAAGTCTCCTAAAGCCTTAACATCTTTTTCTTGGAGCAGGCGACCTTCCATCACGCCGCCGCGAAGTTCGGTCTTCTTGGTGACTTTCTGGAATTCTTGGTATGCCTTAATTGCTGATGAGAAATCTTCTTTGACCAGCAAAAAGGCAGAAGAACCTTGGAGCAATTCTGATAGTGGCTGCCATTGTTCTTGACCTTCAATAGCAATGCCCATGAAGGTGTTCTTAGTCACCTTGCAAACAGTGCCAGTCGGACGTAGCCGCCGCCGTAAGTCAGTGATTTCGCCAACTGTTAGCCCCTGGTAATCAATTACCAGTGCCAAAGTTGACTCACTCAAAGTTTCTTTGAGGTCAGCTACAATCTCTTTTTTATTTTCTAACGTTCTACCCATGCTTCTTTCACCTCCAGAGGCAAAATTATTAATTTCCGCTCTGAAAAACTTACCCAAACCCAGATAAATCAGGACAAACCAGATATTAAATAGTTTTGGTGTTTTCTTCCTGCTTCCCACGGTCGGCAATCCCATACCATCCGCAGGCAGATAACCACGGCAGTTGCTACAAGTTTGGTCACATGAGCAACGCACTGCCTCCCGAAGCTACGGGCTACACAACACAAGGTTTAAAACTCTTAATCCTGTTTGCGCGTCTTGTTCTGACCAGTCCAAAATAATAAACCCCAGCTATTTTTGCCGGGGTTTAGTAGTCATACTTCTCATGCCGTAGTTATTACACCTTTTTAGGTAAAACTTCAGGCAGTTAAAGCATCAACCTCGGCAGGATATTAAGCTATTAGCACCTGCTTTCTCCGGCTTTGCCTATTCAATTTAGGATTAGGGAGTGGAGGAATGAGTAAATATGAGTGAGGAGTTGATTTAAAACTCAAAACTCAAAACTCTGATTAGACAGCTTCGGTCAGTTTAAAGTCCCGTAGGGCGTTGATATCGATTCTAATCGATGGCCCCATTGTGGCAGCTATGTAGAATGTACGCCAATAACGACCTTTAGCACCTGAAGGACGGTTACGATCAATCGTTTCTTGCAACGCCTTCAGGTTAACTAACAAATCTTCAGGCGTAAAAGCTGCCTTACCAAACATAACATGGACAATACCAGTACGATCAGCACGGAATTCTAGTTTACCAGCTTTGAATTCGGCGATCGCACTTGCTAAGTCAAATGTCACCGTTCCACCCTTAGGTGATGGCATCAAACCACGGGGCCCCAGCAACTTACCCAGCTTTGCCACCTGTGGCATCACATCCGGTGTGGCAATCAGCTTGTCAAAATCCATTCTACCTTTTTGGATTTCGTCAATTAGTTCTTCTGACCCAGCTATATCAGCACCAGCATTTGTGGCTTCATTGACCTTTTCACCTCTGGCAATAACTGCCACCCGGACAATTTGTCCTGTACCTTTAGGCAGTGCTACCGTTGTCCGCAGCTGTTGGTCTGTATATTTTGGGTCAATTCCCAGCCGGATATGCGCTTCAGCGGCTTCGGCAAATTTGGCTGTTGCTGTCTCTTTCAGAAGGGCTAAAGCCTCTAGGGGTGTATATTCCCTATCTTCTACTTTTTCTTGCAGCGTCTGCAAGCGACGCGATATTTTTTTTCCCATTTTTCTCTCCTGGGGTAATTCCGAAGCTTGGCCTCTCCCCCGATATTTTTAGTAATGAGTGCTGAGTGTTTAGCTTTTTGCTAATAACTTTTGACTCTTGACTTTTGACTAATCAGAAACCGTTACGCCCATATTTTTAGCGGTTCCTTCCACGATATTCATTGCCGCATCTATGTCATTGGCATTCAGATCGGGCAGTTTTGTTTGGGCAATTTCTCGCAATTGTGATCTAGTAATACTTCCAACTTTCTTTTTGTTGGGTTCATTAGATCCGCGCTCAATTTTCGCTGCCTTACGAATCAGCACTGATGCTGGTGGCGTCTTGAGTACAAATGTAAAACTCCGGTCTTCAAAAACCGAAATTTCTACAGGTATCACCATTCCAGCTTGGTCTGCTGTTTTGGCGTTGTACTCTTTGCAGAACATCATGATGTTAACGCCGTGTTGACCCAATGCGGGGCCTACTGGCGGTGCTGGATTGGCTTTTCCAGCATTCAGGGCCAGTTTAATGACCGCTACTACTTTCTTCGCCATTTGTATTTAGCTCTGTTTCTCT
Source organism: Cylindrospermum sp. FACHB-282 (assembly GCF_014697195.1). GTDB lineage: Bacteria > Cyanobacteriota > Cyanobacteriia > Cyanobacteriales > Nostocaceae > Cylindrospermum. The sequence continues at coordinate 65,335 of NZ_JACJRJ010000005.1, forward strand.
ACCTGATTAAATTCCAATTCTACTGGTGTATCTCTTCCAAAAATCGAGAGCAGGGCTTTAAGCTTACTCCGCTCTGGAGAGACTTCAATCACCTCGCCTTCAAAGTCCTTAAAGGGACCCGAAAGTACGATTATCTTATCACCAGTAGCCATGTCAATTTTGACAATCGGCTCTTGTTCACTGGTTTGTTTGAATATGCGTTCTACTTCTGAATTACTCAGTGGTAATGGCTTGACGTGACCGCGACCCTTACCACTGCCACGTTTTTGTTCTGCTCCCACAAAATTAATCACGTGAGAAGTGTTTCGCACCACCTGCCAAGTATCATCATCCAACATCATCCGCACTAGCACATAACCAGGAAAAACCTTTTCTTCTGTGTGCTGCCGACTGCCATCTTTACGGATTTTCACCGCTGGCGTGTGTGGAATTTCCACCTGGATAATTTTGTCAGCGACATCAAAGGTTTGGATGCGCTGCTCTAAGTTCGTCTTCACGCGCTTTTCACAGCCTGAGGCTACTTGCACTGCATACCAGCGTGATTCTTTGAACGCTGTTTCTGCCGCTTCCTCTGACTGCAACGTCGAGTTGCGTGGTTCGTCTGTTGCAGAAGTCATCAGAACACCTGTTTTGCTGCCCACCCAAAAAATCCATCGACCAAGTATATCAAAGACGCGGAGAGTGTCACCATCAACAACACAGCCGCTGATTCGCTCACTAGCTGCTTCCGGCTGGGCCAAACCACTTTTTGAAGTTCTTCTTTAGTTCCTTGGTAGAAGTTACTAAAGCTAAACCCTTCTGTAGTTTTGGGCAATTCTGCTTCATTTTTTTTGGTCATGGACGTTTATCCCCCGTTGCTTATCCAGCTATACCCTGCTAATTTTCGTCCAGGTTTACAGCTTTGACCCCATTTAACCGGAAGCAAAAAAGCTGCAAATACAAAAATAATTATACCCGAAATAATTAGCATTAACTGCCATACTAGCAGATGCGTTCTTCTTTCGGGCTGTATTTTTGGCTTTTGAGCGCGCCCTGGAGGACTTGAACCCCCGACATCAGGTTTTGGAGACCTGCGTTCTACCAACTGAACTAAGAGCGCACAAGCTGTCTTTGTTTCAGTCATTGCGCTGAACTTTTGATAGTTTAACGCAATTACGATTTTGATTATAGCTTAGTTTTGTCTAGGAAGCAAGTTAGCGGCAGATGCCGCTTGCAGCATGAGATTTCTCTCATAGTTTGGGAAAGCAAATTATAAGGGGCGGTCAAACCGTTGCTTGATCCGGGTTGCCTTACCGACGCGATCGCGAAGATAATAAAGTTTAGCACGCCGTACTTTACCACGACGCAATACTTTAATGTTATCAATCCGGGGAGAATGGAGCAGGAATACCCGTTCCACGCCCACACCTTGGAAAACTTTACGGACTGTAATAGTTTCGTTGATCCCGCCATTGCGTTTGGCGATTACTACTCCTTCGTAAGGTTGGACGCGGAATTTCTCGCCTTCCTTGATTTTCACGCCTACTCGCACTGTGTCGCCCACATAAATATCGGGCAGATTGGATTTTAGCTGTTCCGCCTCAATAGAGCGGATAATCTCTTGAGCGTTCATAATCTCTCTGTATGCTGACAAAACTCACAATCATCAATCATAAACCCATTTATGTGAAGTACTCAAACTTGGCTACGCCTAAAGTCTGAGCTTCCTGTCTCCTTCGTCGTGGCCGCCTTAGGCAAAGCCAATGTTTACAAATCGGTTCATTGTCAAGAAAAGACACTTTAGAACTGAACTCACCCCCCGGATTTATCCGTGGGGTTCCAACTTACTGCGTAAGTTTCGTTTACCCTTGTAGGTTCCGACTCCTCACAAGCTATTGGATTACGGAAGATCCACTCTATCCCACAACAAGTAGGAGACTTTGAACTAGTCGCAGTCGCGACGACTCTCTCAACCAGAGCAACCCGCTGACTTCTCTTGGCTATCTGGGTGTTTGACCCAGTGCCGTAAATATTATATCACGGCAGTTTAAACTGCTTTTATTAGGCTAATTGATGAAAATTATTCTCATAATGTGAATTGCTGAGATGGGTTTACCCTGCTACCAAAACACCGACAAGGACATATTTCCAGAAGTCAGAAGTTTTGAATGTTTTAAATGCTTACATTTGTTCCCTCTGGATAAATTCCACTTTATTATGCTTTTTGTGTGGCTGAAGAGGGATATATCTGCGTCTGGATCGGACTGTAGATCATTAACATAACGTAGCACCAATTTTTCTAGATAGGGACTTCGACGAAACGTTAAGATTAGTGATCTTTCTGCCAGAAATTTCCTGAAATCGAAAGAATCTTACAGTAAAGCTTTACCACAGGTAGGAAGTTTATGAAATTTAGCATCGTCATCACCACCTATAACCGCTACAAATTACTGCAAAGAGCAATTGACTCTGCTCGTAACCAGACGATTAATTGCGAGGTGGTTGTTGCTGATGATTGCTCGTCTGATGCCACCGAAACCTATGTCAAAAGCTTGGGTAATGATGTCATTTACCATCGTAACCCAGTTAACCAAGGCCATGCGGCAACGGTAAATGCTGGAGTGGGAAAAGCTAGCGGTGACTGGATTAAGTTTTTGGATGATGACGACTACCTAGCTCCCAACTGCTTAGAAGAGATGGTAAAAGCGATTTCAGCCCATCCCAAAGCTGTAATTTGCTCCTGTGTTGCGGCTCAGGTGGATGTTCAGGAAGTGGAACTCAGTCGTACCCCGCAACTTGGGCCTGGGTTAGCTTATTATATCCCCCAAGCAGATATTCACTACGGGATGCTGCTAGAGCTTGTGCCCTTTGGTACACCTGTGCAAGTAGCTTGTCGCCGTGATACTTTCATGCAAACGGGCAGTTGGGACTCCTCTCTTGATGCTAACTGTGATGATATTGATTCGTGGATTCGCATTGCCCAGTTTGGTGATGCCATTTTCCTCAATCAATGCCTCGCTTATCGAACTATCTGGCCTGGTGCTTATAATCAAAAGATTTCTTTATCTCAGCGGCTAAATACAAATATTTTGATGAAGGAGAAGATTTACTCCTTAGTGGATCAACAGCACCGCGCAGAAATCCCAGATTTTCGGTATATAGAACAATACCTAAAACTGCATTGGGATTTAGTAGCGCTGAAGCAAAGAAATCTCAAGAGTTTACTTTTGATTCTTGATTTATCCGTACTTTCTCCTACTGCTTGGATGCTTTTACTGACTGCGTCTTTATCACGTCATTCACCTGTTATCAAGACTCATATTCGCAAATTAGTGTTAATTGAATCCTAGTTTTTGGAGCGTTGATGACAATATTTTGGTGTCAGAAAATGTTATTTATTTAAGTACAATTACTAAATATAAAGGCAAGTAAAACATCCTTGTATCCAGTGTTTTTTAGTTTAAAAATATGCTCTTGTACAAGTACAGACAAAATAGAAGATCACTGTATATGATGGATAAGCATTGAAACTTATTTTGAATTCTTAACACACCTTTTAAAGATTATGCGAATCATACATATCTTGAACCACGTTCAAGAAATCGGTAACGGTATTGTAAATGTAGCTGTGGATCTTGCCTGTATACAAGCAAAAACTGGCCATGAGGTAGCGGTAGTTTCTGCTGGTGGAGAATATGAGGCATTGCTAGCTGCTTATGGTGTCAAACACTACTATTTAAACCAAAGTAGGAAACCCCTAAGTATGATCAAAGCGGCGGTGGATTATCGGGCGATTGTACAAGAGTTTCAGCCGCATATAGTTCATGCTCATATGATGACGGGAATAGTGTTAGCACGCATCCTGAGAACTGGAAGGGAGTATGGCTTAGTTTCCACAGTACACAATGAATTTCAACGTGCTAGCCTGCTGATGGGTTTAGCCGAGAGGGTAATTGCCGTTAGTCAGGCTGTGCAGACTTCTATGGCCCAGCGTGGTATCCGCGAAAACAAGTTGCGGGTAGTACGCAACGGCACTCTAGGCAGTCCCCGTAATCGGCAAATATCAGAGTATCAACCTTTACCTTTACAGCGCCCGGCGATCGCCACTGTAGCCGGGATGTATAAACGTAAGGGTATTGCTGAGTTAATCGCTGCCTTTGAGCAAATTGCCGTAAATTTGCCCCAAGTGCATCTTTATTTAGTCGGAAACGGCCCTGATAAACAGCTATTTGAGGCTCAAGCACAAACAACTTCTGTAGCTGATCGGATTCATTTTGAAGGTTTTCAGCCAGAACCGCAACGCTATCTACTATCAAGTGATGTTTTTGTATTAGCTTCTCACCGTGATCCTTGCCCTCTAGTACTTTCGGAAGCGAGGGAAGCCAGTACCGCTATTGTAGCTACTCAGGTAGACGGCATTCCGGAAGCATTAGACTATGGGCAAGCAGGTCTTTTAGTGCCAGCAAAAGATAGTCATGCCCTAGCAGGGGCACTGGTGCAACTACTAAGTAACCCAGAGATGCTCCAAGAATGGCAACATCGGGCAAGTCAAAACCTAGAAGGGTTGACTCTTAACCGCGTCCATCAAGAAACATTGGCAGTTTATCGTGAATTAATTACATTTGAAGAACAGGAAGTCAGGGAAATGGAAAAAGTTTAGGCTTTGTTGAACCTTTTTTTCCAGATACGTAACCTAATTAACGCTGGTTTCGCCCAACGCCAACCGAGTAAATCGTGCAGCAGAGTATAAAAACAGGGAATGATAAATAGGGTGAGTACTGTTGCTAAGGACAAACCGGAAAACACTACTATGCCCAATGGTTGGAGAAATTCTGACCCTTCCCCAATTCCCAAGGCTAGGGGGAACATACCTAAAACCGTGGTAATGGTGGTCATTAATACTGGACGTAGGCGTTGGGGTGCAGCTTGCAAAATCGCCGTTTTTCGGTCAACCTTGTCTCTGTCTCGAATTTGATTCGCTAGTTCTACCATGATAATGGCGTTGTTAACCACAATACCCACTAACAAGACTGCCCCGACGATTACTGTTGCGCCAATGGCAGTTTTAGTGACGTAAAGCCCGAAAATGCCCCCAGCTAATGCCAAGGGAATGGTAAACATAATCACCAGCGGGTCAATGAGGGAATTGTATTGTACTGCCATCACCACAAAGACTAAAAAGGCAGCTAATCCCCCTAATAGCTGTAGCGAGTTTAGTAGTTGCTGATTGGATTCGGCTGCTGAACTGGGTAAAATGCTAACGCCTGCGGGCAAATCTACGTTGTTAAGTACTGTATTTACCTGAGCTAAAGCCTGACTGAGACTAGCTCCCTCGGTCAAATTGCCAGCAATTAAGAAAACTTGACGCTGGTTGATGCGCTGAATCTCTCCGGGAGCTTGACCTTCGACAATTGTAGCTACATCACTCAGGCGGATTTGGAGATTGTTATCCACAGACAAAGGCAATCTCTCCAACTGGGAAGCTTCTTTTATGGATGTTTCATTTAACTGCACGCGGACATCCACCAAACGATTACCGCGTTGCAGTTGGGTGGGGATACTGCCTTCAATTGCTGTCTGAATTGTTTGCCCAATATTACTAGCAGTCAACCCCACAGCGGCTACTCGCTCCCAATCGGGACGAATCTGAATTTCTGGTTGACGTGCATCGGCATCAGGGCGAAATCTGGCTAAGGTGACTTGCTCTTCTAAGGCTGACAGCACCTGACGCCCTGTTTGTTGTAAAGTATCCGCGTTATCTCCTTGAAGAATCAGGTCAATATCAGCACCTCGTATGGGGGAGTTGTTGAGAATCAAACCCCGTACTTGTCCAGGATTAAGGCGCAGGCGAATGCCAACTAAGTTTAGCTTGTTAAATTCTTGAGTGACTTGTTCAATATAAGCTTCGACGTCAATACCTGGTTTGAGGGTAACGGTGCTGGAACTCCGCAGGGGGTTAGCATTGGTATTGTTGCCAAATAGGGAACCGCCGACTGTGGAAAAAATATAGTCCGTACCTGGTTGGTTGCGGAGAATTTCATCTACCGCTTTCATCACTTTTTGGTTTGTTTCTAAGGGTGTACCCGGAGGGAACTGAGCAACTAAACTGGCTTGTCCGGTGTTGATGCGGGGGAGGATTTCTTGGGGGATTTGTGGGGCCATCCACCAACTAGTACCGCCTAATAGGATAATGGCGATCGCAATTGTTAACCACCGCCAACGCAATATCCCTGCCAAAAAACTCCCATATCCTCTGGTTGCCGCCTCAAAACGACGATTAAATGCCTGCAATAGCCAAAACTTGTTCAGAGAACTGGAAATCGGCAAACCCAACAATCGAGACGCGAGCATGGGTACGACGGTGACAGCAATCAAAATTGAAGCTGCTACGGAAAAGCTGATGGTGAGAATTAACTCATTGAATAGCAGGGAGATAAAACCACCGATGAGCAAAAACGGCAACACTGCCACCAAGTTAGTACTGGTGGAGGCAACTAAAGCTGATTCTACTTCCCGGCTGCTTTGTTCCGACTGGGAAATTAGTTGCCGCTGACTTAAACGGGTTTTGCTATCTTTACCGGGAGTCATGCCCGCACCCTCGGCGATGTTCTCCAGCATGACGATGGAATTATCTACTACAACCCCCACGCCTAAAGCCAAACCACCCAAGCTGAAAACGTTGAGGGATAAGCCAAACAGCCCCATGAAGATGATGGCTGCTAGAGTTGCCAAGGGGATGGCTAAAACAATAATTAAAGTTTGCCGCAGAGAACCCAGGAATAATAAAACTGCGATCGCCGCTAATCCTGTACCAATTAACCCGGAACTGGTAACGTTAGCAATAGAATTGCTGATAAATCGCGACTCATCCAAGGTAGGTGTGAGAGTAGCTTCTGGGGGAATCACACCAGATATTTTGAGTTCCTGAAGTCGTTTTTTCACACCTTCGACAACGGCAATCGTGTTAGCATCTGGCTGCTTTTGAATGCTGACTTTTACCGCTTCTTGCCCGTTGAGTAAGACATACACCCGCTGTTTTTCTGAGCCATCAATAACTTCCGCAAAATCTCGCAAGTAGGCGCGGCTTTTAGGCACAGAGGTAGAAGCACCGACTTCAAAAGAAAGATTGCTGATTTCCTTGGCATTTTGGAACCGCCCAACAGTACGAGTTAGGGGTTCAGAATTCTGCCCCAAAATTCGACCACCAGAAATATCTTGGTTGCGGTTTCTCAGTTCATCCAACACATCTGTCAAACCTATACCCAAAACCTGCAACCGATCCAAATCAACATTTACCCTAACCTCTTCCGTCACTCCTCCCGATACATCTACCCCCGCTACCCCAGGCACTACACCCAATTCACGAGCTAGTTCTTCTTCAGCAAAAACCCGCAAATCAACGTTTTTTAAGGAGGGCGAAGTTAAAGCCAATTCATAAACGGGTAACTGGGAAGGATCAACTTTGAATAAACGCGGTGCATTAATGGTGTCTGGTAAAGTGTTTCTTGCTCGATTAAAGGCAGCAGTCGCATCATTGAGGGCTTGATCTATATTGCCTCCCGGTTGGAAGTACAAATCCAAACTTACCTGTCCCTCACGGGTTTGGGAAAAAACCTGGACTACTCCCTCAGTGGCTGAAAAGGCTTCTTCCAGCGGTTTAGTCACTTCATCAACTGCTACCTCTGGGGATATTCCTGGTGCTTCTATTCGCACGCCAATTCGGGGATAAGTAATTGATGGAAGCAAATCCACGGGCAATCTAAGGATAAAAAATACACCCAAAACAACCACTGCTAGGGTGAGCATGAGTGTGCCAATGTGTTGGCGAATGGAAATAGCACTGAGACTAAATCCGCCGCTGTTATTTGTTTGCTGCATCTTTATCAATTCAAAATTCAGAAAAGTAATTTTTAGGTTCCCGTGGGATTTGATTTTGCGTTTTCGGAAATAAACGACAGACTTACAGCCTCCCCATCTTTTAACGGCTTACCACTGCGAACAACATAAGATTCTCCTGGTTGCAAGCCGGATAAAATTTCTATTTGGCCATTAGCCTTTTCTCCTAGGGTGACGGATCGTGATGTTACCTTCTTCTTCTTTTCGCCTGTATCCTGCACAACAAAGATTATTCCATTGCTGTCTTCTGACTGTGTCTGTCCTACTTTGCCTTGATTAATCGCTATTTGTGGTACCACAACTCGCTGGTTCGTCTGGGTAGCAAAATTCACTCGCGCCCTCAGTCCACTACCAATCTTTCCACCACTGTTGGCAATCACTACTTCTACTTGTCTAGAAAAAGGTGTGACATCGGCAACTGGGTAAATGCGCGTCACTCTGCCAATTAATGTTTGCTCGGCAAAAGCTTCTAAACTAACTTGTACAGACTGCCCAACTTCAATTTCTGCCAAATCTGAGTCGGAAACTTGCACCTCGACTTTAATCCGGCTAAAATCGCCAATTTTCAAGACTTCGCCGCCTGTTTGCACAAAATCACCCGGTTCTAGCGCTTTTTCTATGACTAGTCCGGTGATGGGCGATATTAGCCTAGCGTAGGATAGACGCTCTTTAGCTTGAGAAACTACTGCTTGTTGGGCAAATACTCTGCCTTGGGCAGCGGCGACAGCTTGTTTTTCTGTCCGGACTTGCTCAGTGGCAGCACGTAAGGCTTGGGTGGCAGTTTGCGCTTTAGTATTTGCTTGTTCGGCAGTTTGTGCTGCGATCGCACCTTCTTTGTAGAGTTGCTGCTGCCGTTTTGAATCTGCACGGGCTTGCACCACCTCTAACCGCGCTCGTTCTACTTCAACACGGGCATTGTTTACCTGAGTTGCGGCCCTGGCTACTTCTGATTGGCGGGCTGCTAGTTCTGCCTCCGCTTGTCTTAACGCTGTCACCAACAGAGCATCATCTAACTGTCCAACAAGTTGCCCCCGTGTGACACTATCACCCTCATTGAGATTCAACGCCAATAGCCGTCCTTCTGAGCGCGATCGCAGTGTTACCTCCCGGAAGGGTGTGGTTTTGCCGTTAATCTTGTCTGGTTGTTGGCTCAATAACTGAGTCCGGGCGATCGCCACATCCACAGGCGTTACACCCCTGCCGCGTTCCTGATCACCAGGGCGCTGAGATTGAGCCTCCGCTGATTCCTTTGGTAAGGATCCGCAACTTGCTGATAGCAGTCCCAATCCCAGCACATAAGTAATCAATAACTTATGGGTATTAATTACCAGTTTGGTAGCTCTAACAATTGGTATTTTCACCTGCTTCTGCGGCTTATTTACGTCCAAAATCATGATTTATCTTTCTCCTATTTGGGAGTTTAGGGCTTAAAAAAGCTGGTTATTAGCAATTAATTCTGAATAGATATCACTAAAAGCAAAATTCCAGAATCTTCAAGCTTTCTTGCCGTATTTTTTGGCTCTCACGCAAAATCCTTTCCTCTATCCTGCTGACTTAGAGGTAGATATTTTTTTTCACACCCGATGAAATTATAAAGGTAGTATAAATATTTTGTCGGCAATGGGTAATAGGTAATTAGTCATGGTTAAAAAGAGCGAGAGAAATTTCTCCCCATTCCCCGTATTTAAAATGTGTCTATGAACTGCTGGATCAGGTTCAGATCAACGATTTACCCCAAACAGTGAATTTATCCTGTGGTGCGGCAGTGATTTGGTTAAGTACGGATATACTAAAAGAAAGGCAAGAGTCTGAAGGTTCAACCCTGTTTGGTGCTTTGAGAAAAACCTTGCATCCCTCGTAATTTAGAGAAATATGCACGGTTGACTTTCCCCATGCCTAGACGCTGAGGGTTAATTGCGCCGTCGCTCCCCATTGAAGCGTCAATCAAAACTGATGTCCATAGTTATCTAAGTTTTCAATAGCAGTTAAAGCTCATTGGCAGCAAATACTGTACAAGACAGACCAACATTTCCCGTGCTGGTGAACAATTGATCATTGGTCAATATCTAGAAAAGCGGATTAAAACTAAGTTTTACCCGTCGTGGGTGAGGCAATAGCTGTAACCCAATCCCAGCCATAAAAAAACATAACCAGTTTGGGAGCTATCGGCCCATAGCCCTCAGTTGCTAACATGACTTTTTATAACAATTTTTCCCATTCTTCCCCCATTTTTTGATTGCTATGTCATCATAGATGAGTGAGAATTAATTCGGTGACAGTGTTTGTTGTTAGTATTGACAGGCTTTTTCCTCTTGGTATTTACAGACGTCTCTCCGAAATCTAAATCTCTACACACTTCTGATTTTGGAGACATTCTATGTCGATTTACGTTGGTAACCTCTCCTACGAAGTTACACAAGACACTCTGAGCGCTGTTTTTGCCGAATATGGTTCTGTAAAGCGTGTACAGCTACCCACAGACCGTGAAACAGGTCGCTTGCGCGGCTTCGCTTTCGTGGAAATGGGTACAGAGGCCGAAGAAACAGCAGCCATTGAAGCTCTTGATGGAGCTGAATGGATGGGACGTGACCTCAAAGTGAATAAAGCCAAGCCCAAGGAAGACAGAGGTTCCTTTGGTGGTGGTAACCGGGGCGGCGGTGGCGGTGGCTCCCGCAATCGCTACTAAGCGGAATTATCTAAATTCTTTTGGCTCTTGAATCCTAAAAACAAAAAGCAGCCATCTTGTTTTGCCACTTTTAGGACTAAATAAATAAATAAAAATTACCCACTCTGCTAGCGGATTGGGTAATTTTTTTTCAGTCATGGCTCAGACTAGCAATATATGGCAGCCTATATAGTTTTCACGTTCTTACCCGAATTACTATAGGTGCTACTTTGAAGTACGGGATATCCTTGGGAATACACACCGCTGTTTCAATCCATAACAGAATTACCAGCTACACGTATACTTAGTTATCTTTTTGCGAAGTTGATACGCAAATAAAATGTAAGCCCTCAACAGTAACATAGGGTTGTAGCACTTAGCAAGTAATTAAATGGCCTAGCGATTAGTTTTTATCAAACGCTATCAGTTCCGAGTAGCAATTTTACAGACCTTTAGCCACTAAGACTTGTTCGTACAGACACTTGAATTCATAGCTACACCAGTTTCTTTTTTAAAGAGAAAATAAAGCTTTGATAAAGCAATCCTTTTACACTTGATTTTTAAGTACTGGTGTCGGTATATTATGTTGAGTACACCTTAATTCTCCCATAGCTTTTTTTTACAACCTAGATTTACGCAGTGTACAAGTGCAATATTTTTCATCCTTTATATTCTTTTACGATTTACCCAAGGAATTAATTTCATGCTGAAAACAAAACCCGTTTCTCAAACCTTGAAAATAGCTGGAATAGCGGCTTCGGTCTCTCTAGCCTCTTTAGTCATTTCCCCAAAAGCTAACGCAGCTAGTCTATTTTTCAGTGATAGCAGTTCCTTCAGCAACCAAGTAACTGAACTAGATGGGGAGCCACAATTAATAGTCAGTAAGTACAAACCAACCGCAGGACAAAAAATCACTCAGGTACTCATTAGCCTGACTACTAACCTTAGCAGTACTGGTACTATTAAAAATAACGCGGCACAAGCTCAGACCTTCACGGTGGGTACTGCTGTTGACACATACGATTTTGTAGCGGTTGATGGTTCTCCTGCGGTGCTAAGTACCTTAACTCCTTTTCCTGATTCCCCTCTAATCGGTAAACAAAAATATACTAAGTTGGCGTCTGGCGAATCATCTAGCTTTGGCACTTACAGCATCAATGGCTCAACCTCTGTGTCATTTACTAATGCTTCAGATATAGCCCAATTTTTAGGGTCAGGTACTTTTGGCGTATCGCCCTACACATCAATCTTTACCTCCATAGCAGGTGGTGGTGGTAATGTTTCCACCAACATTACCACATTGACGGGAGCAACTTTCAAAGTAGATTATTACGGCGAAGAAGTCCCAGAACCATTCACCATTCTAGGCACCCTAACAGCAGCTGGCTTTGGTGTCGCGATGAAAAAATTTAAATCACAGCAAAATATAGCTTAGATAGAACTACCCCACCCTACAGACTTTGCTTAAGCTTAGTCTTAGGTAGTGGCTGATAGCCTTACCTTAGACTTACTTCCGCTATGTTTAACTCAAGTTTATAAACGTCTAGATATGTGCTAGACGTTTTTTTCGTAAAAACAACTGTTTAAACTAAGTAAGTATGTAAAAAAATCAACCTATATTAACTAAACTAACAAACGTTGAAATTAGCTCGTAGTGAGGGCTTTAGCCCTCTCTATCTCCTCTGTCCGACGCTACTCGTTCGCGTAGCGTCTGAAGATAAGGAAGAAATGCTTAACTCAACTGTAATAACTAAAACTTCTTCCCCAGAAAGTAGCGATGTAATCTGAACTACCTGCTAAGACTTATCTGGTCGATAAATTTCCACCTGCTTTCCTTAACTTGGTTTCTGCCACACCCTAACAGAAAAAGGCATTCATAAAATCTAATGAATGCCTTTTTACAGCATTTTTCAGGTAAATGGAGTACATACTAGAGATTCAAACCTTTGTAGTGGCGTGACAAGGCTAAAATAGTGCAATAGATTTTCGGTCTTTGTTCTTGTTCAATCAAGTTTCGAGCATTTTTCTAAAGCAACATTTAAGGCGTGTCACGCCAGTAGAGACGTTGTATGCAACGTCTCTACACTGTTGTCTACTCAACGGAAAGAGAAAAGTAAGTTGTTACTCTTCGTCGTCGTAATCGTCCTCGTCCTCGTCCCCTTCCTCGTAGTCATCCTCTTCGTCGTCTTCTTCCACAAGAACGCTCTCAACATCAGCAATCAACTCATCTTCCTCATCTAAAATTGAGCGTTCTGTCCGTCTGTTGCCAAAGCTAGACTCGCTTAAAGAGGGCACATCTAGGTTATAAGCGCGGGCGGTGCGGTCATCTAGCACCATGTCTAAGGGGTCATCGACTTCGTCTAAAACGCCGCTGGTTTCTAACACCGCGTAGTCTTCAATGGCGCCGGTTTCTTCATAGGCGTTGTAACCAGTCCCGGCGGGAATCAACCGCCCAATAATTACGTTCTCTTTTAACCCCCGCAGCCAGTCAGATTTACCCTCAATGGCGGCTTCAGTTAGCACTCTGGTGGTTTCTTGGAACGATGCAGCAGATATAAAGCTGTCGGTGTTGAGCGATGCCTTGGTGATGCCCAGCAACACGGGGGTATACTGCGCCCTCGCCCCGCCTGTAATTGCCATGGCTTCATTCACCTGTTCAACTTGGCGCAACTCCACCAACTCTCCAGGCAACATGGTGGTGTCGCCACCATCATCAATTCGCACCTTGTTGGTCATCTGCCTAACTATTACTTCTATGTGCTTGTCAGAAATATCAATGCCCTGAGACTGATACACCATCTGCACTTCGTTGACCAAAAATGTCTGCACTTTCTGCAAGGCATGGCTAGCACAGGCATAGATTCCATCTTCCGAACCCAAGCTAAAGAAGATTTCCAAAATTTCGTGGGGGTTAGAGGGGCCATCACTCAGGGGTTGACCGGCTAGCACATGGGCACCATCGGGCACCATGAGGTTTTGTCCAGGACCAAGGGGATAATCGGTGACTACTCCATTAGATTCTATAACTTTAATGGCGATCGCTTCGTCACCATCACCATATACTACCTTCAGTTCTCCACCCCGGCGGGCTAATATGCAGGCTTCTTTGGGTTTGCGGGCTTCTAGCAGTTCTTCAATTCGGGGCAAACCTTGAATAATGTCTCCGGTTTTTGCCCGCTCAAATACCAACAACACCAAGTTATCGCCCCGTTGCACTAGGTCGCCATCTTCTATTTGCAACACAGCCCCAGGGCTGACTCGATAAGGGCGACCAACCCGCAGTGTGACCGCATAAGGCTGGGTGCTGAGTGCTGTGGGTTGAGTTGTGGCGGCGGCATTCGTGCTCTTTACCTCCACCACTTGTCCAGACTCTGGCGCCAACACCCCAGGGGCAATTTGAGCACCTTCTACTAGCAGGTCGCCTTTTTTCACCTTGGGTTGGGTGCTAGTGGGGATAGAAATCATGTCGGCTTTTCGCAACACCAAGCAGCGGCGGACATTTTCGGCTGCCCTCTTGACACCCCTAACTACTCCCCCCTCTTTACACAAAATTTGCGTGCGAGCAACCACCGAGCCAGGGGCTATGGTCATGCCCTCTTCTACCTCTAGGGTTGTTTGGGTGCTGCCTTGGGTGGCGTCGGCCGAGATGTCGCGGCGAATTACCAAAGACTCCAAAATTACTAGCTGCAAACGAAGACAGACTTTGGAGTCTTTTTCCGTTGTGGTTCCCTCGTGGTCAATGGCGGCATTTGTACCCCCGGATTGCACAAATAAGTCGTTGTGGTCGGGCACTAGTTCAATGTCTGCTGCTAAAGGCGAGGCGTTGTGGTCTTGTTCTCCCTCTTGTTCAATTTCTAACACCAGCTGAGTTCGCAGCAGTTCTACCGATTCCACAGACTTGACTCGCTCAGAGTCTTTGTAAGGCAGGCGCTGCACTGCTCGCAACTGAATAGAACGCCCGGTTTGTTGGCGAATTGTGGTGGTGGAAGGTACATCTGGGTTGCTGGGCACGGCAAACTCTACCACGGGACGGCTTAAGAGGGCTGGCCCTTCTGGTGACTCTATATATTGGATATAGCGCAACTCTGTAGAGACGGCTCCTTGAAATTCTTCCCCTGGTTGAACAAAGGTGCCGTCTAGCCCCATGACTGCCTCTGTGCTCTCTACCATTAGCAGCGACCCTGGCTTAATCACCACTTCTCGCAAAATGTCGTTTTTCTGGGTGACTTCGACTACGCCGCTGGTTTGGCAGAAGATGTCTTTGACTACTTCGGTGCCTGCTTCGACATACTGCCCGTCTTCTACCAACAGCAACGAAATGTCTTTGTTGACTTCGTGGGTTTCTTCAGGAATCCACAGCAGGGTTCCACCTTGAACTACTTCATAGCCCAGCTTGGCTTTGCCTTTTTTTTGCACTTCCACCCCAGCAAATTTCAAAAAGCCGCCGGTGGTGGTGCGGTAGCGGTCGTCAATTAACTCGGCGACTACTTGCCCATTTTGCACCTTTGTGCCTGGGGTGGCGCGGAGGTTAAACACCTGGTTGTTGCCAGTGGAAACTAAATAGTTATTCCGACCTTGAGAACTCTGGACTGTAACTGAGGCTTGGTCTAGTACTACAGAGGCGGTGATAATTTCGATTTCTCTGGTGCTCTTGCCGGGGGTAGCTTCTGGCAACCGCACTACACCACCATGGACTGTGGTTAGTTTGGTTTCTGCCAACACGCCGTTGGAGGCGATCGCATCTCCATTGTGCACTACCAACTCTGCCCCCGGTGGCAAGTTATAAACTTCCCCAGAGAGAATCCAAATCAACCCCCCCCTAGCAGCGGTGATGGTGGTGTTGCCTTGGCGGTCGGTTTTTTGTTCTGGCACCACCTCAGCAAACTGCACCTCTCCCGCTAGGTCGGTGGCTACGTCTTTAACAGCTTTTTCGGTGTTGGCACGGGTGGTGCGTCCCCCCAGGGCTACTTCTGCCAGCAACTGACCAATTTTTACCTGCTGCCCATCTACTACATACAGGGTAGACCCTTGGGTGACGTGAATTTCTTGGTTGTCTAAGGTTTCACCACCCTCTTTTTTCTTAGAAAGTTGCTCCATTTGAGGAAACCCCAAGACCGCACTTTCCGCTTTTGGTTCTAACACCATGATGCCGTTGGCTTCTACATACAGGGCATCTTCGCCGTGGCGGGTGCGGTAGGGTCTGGTTCTCAGTTTGCGGGGCAGACGAATGGTGCCATCTGCAAAAGAGCGCACCTGCTGGGCTACTTCTCCCGTGAAGACGCCCCCGGTGTGGAATGTCCGCATAGTCAGCTGGGTACCTGGTTCGCCAATGCTCTGGGCAGCGATAATTCCCACTGCTTCCCCTAGGTCTACCATTTTGGCATGGGCCAGGCTCCAGCCATAGCAGTGTTGACATACAGAGCGGGCAGCCTCGCAAGTGAGGGGACTCCGCACTACCACTTCCACCACTCCAGATTTGTGAATTTTCACCGCTAGGTCATCAGATATAGGGGTGTTTCTGGTGGCTATGAGTTCTTTGGTGGTGGGGTGCACTACATCTTCTGCTAGCACTCTGCCCATGAGCCGGTTTCCTAGGGGAATCAACACTTTAGCCCCTTCTGTCATTGACCGCACGGGCACGCCTCTGGTGGTGCCGCAGTCAAACTCTCTAATAATTACATCTTGAGACACATCCACCAACCGCCGGGTGAGGTAACCAGAGTCTGCTGTTCGCAGGGCGGTATCCACCAACCCTTTTCTGGCACCATAAGAAGAAATAATATATTCTGTAACCGTCAGCCCTTCCCGAAAGTTGGTTTTAATTGGCAAGTCAATAATTTCCCCCTGGGGGTCAGCCATCAGTCCTCGCATGCCCACCAGCTGCCGCACTTGAGAGATGTTGCCCCGGGCCCCAGAGAAGGCCATCATATACACCGAGTTGAGGGGGTTGGTTTTTTTAAAATACACCACCACTTCGTCTTTTAGCAGTTCTGAGGTACCATTCCAGGTGTCAATTACCTTTTGGAACCGTTCCACTTCAGTGATTTCTCCCCGCTGATAACGGGTCTCTGTGGCGCGGATTTCTTCTTCGGCGGCTTCTAAGAGTCGGCGCTTAGAGGGGGGCACCATTAGGTCATCGACGCTGATAGATACCCCGGCTTTGGTGGCGTAGCGAAAGCCTAAATCCTTTAACTTATCCGCCATCACTGCTGTGCGTGCCGTCCCGTAATTGGTAAACGCCCAGGAAATTAAATTTCTCAGTTGACCCTTGTCAACCACACGATTGCGAAAAATCATAGTCGCTCTGCTCCAATTAAAAATTACAAATTAAAAATTAAAAATTAAGAGAAGAATAAATTAAAAATGAAACTCTAAAAAGTTAGTTCTTTCATTTTTAATTTTTAATTCTTAATTTTTAATTGCTTAAGGCTTCTTGAATCGCTTTGTTGTAAATAACTCGACCAGGGGTCGTGCGGATATACTGAGAAAGTAAATTTCCTTTGGCGTCTTGGCGGACGCGACGGAATTTATAGAGCAAAGTTCGGGTACCATCGGAGTTTTCTGTCACTTCCAGCGGCTCTGTGTCTGGTTGGTCTGTCTCCATTTCGCCATCAAAGCGCACGTATATATAGGCATGGAGGTCTACTTGCTCCTGCTGGTATGCCATAATCGCATCGTCCAGAGAAGAAAAGTATCCGCCCGCGCCTTTGGTCGCACCGGGATTTTCTGCCGTCAGATAATATGCCCCCAAAACCATATCTTGGCTGGGAGTAATAATAGGTTTACCTGTCGCCGGGGAGAGGATATTGTTAGAAGCCAGCATCAACAGCCTAGCCTCTGCCTGACTTTCCAAAGACAGAGGCACATGCACCGCCATTTGGTCACCGTCGAAGTCGGCGTTAAAAGCCGGACAGACCAGAGGGTGCAGCTGAATTGCCCTACCCTCTACCAAAATCGGCTCAAAAGACTGAATCCCCAAACGGTGCAGAGTCGGGGCACGGTTGAGCAACACCGGGTGCCCCTCAATCACTTCTTCCAGCACATCCCACACACTGGGGTCGTTGCGCGATATCAGCTTTTTAGCCGCCTTAATATTGTTCACCATGCCGCTTCTAATTAGGCGGTTAATCACAAAAGGTTGAAATAGCTCAATGGCCATTTCTCTCGGCAACCCGCACTGGTGAATCTTTAGCTTTGGCCCCACCACAATTACCGAACGCCCCGAATAGTCCACCCGTTTGCCCAACAGGTTTTGGCGGAACCGTCCTTGCTTGCCTTCAATAATGTCTGAGAGAGACTTGAGCGGGCGGTTGTTAGCCCCCACCACAGTCCTACCCCGGCGACCGTTGTCAATTAAAGCATCCACCGCCTCTTGCAGCATCCGCTTTTCGTTGCGGACAATAATTTCTGGTGCCAAAATTTCTTGCAGTCGCGCCAAGCGGTTGTTGCGGTTAATTACCCGGCGATATAAGTCATTTAAGTCGCTGGTGGCAAACCGACCGCCATCTAGCTGCACCATGGGGCGCAAATCGGGGGGAATCACGGGGATGACCGCCATCACCATCCACTCTGGTTTAGAACCGGTGGCAATGAAGTTGTCAATCACCCGCAGCCGCTTAATTAGCTTCGCCCGCTTTTGTCCCTTGGCGTTGCCAATTTCTTCTCGCAGGCTCTCTGCCTCTTGCTCTAGGTTAATATCTGCCAGCAACCTTAAGAGGGCCTCAGCCCCAATGCCCACCTCTACCCCTACCAGGAGTGAGTCTTCGCTATAGATTTGGTCTTCAATTTCTAGCCACTGGTCTTCACTCAGCAGCTGCTTGTAGCTGAGAGTGTCGGCATTGCCAGGGCTAAGGACACAATAAGAGTTGAAGTAGACAATTTGCTCTACATCCCGCAGGGGCATATCTAGCAAAATAGCAATGTAGCTAGGGATGCCCTTGAGATACCACACGTGGGCCACAGGAGCCGCGAGTTTAATAAAGCCCATGCGGTGGCGGCGCACCCGTGACTCGGTCACCTCTACCCCGCAGCGTTCGCAGACTATGCCACGGTGACGCACCCGCTTGTATTTGCCACAGTGGCATTCCCAATCTTTCGCCGGGCCAAAGATGCGCTCGCAAAACAAGCCATCCATCTCTGGCTTCAGGGTGCGGTAGTTTATAGTCTCTGGCTTGGTCACCTCACCAACTACCTGACCATTAGGCAAGGTACGCTCCCCCCACTGGCGGATGCGCTCTGGAGAAGCTAACCCGATTTTGACGTAGTCAAACTGATTAGTTTGGGCGTGTCTCATGTTGGGTAATAGGTAATAGGTAATAGGTAATAGGTAATTAGGTAATAGGTAATAGGTAATAGGGGGAAACAGGTCATATTCTAAGAGGTGATTTCTTTTTTTTACCCGTTACCCGTTACCCATTACCCATTACCCATTACTTACTCGTCTTCTTCTAGTGACTCACGAGAGAGAGACTCGTAGGTGGGTCGGGGTGGTGTGCGGCGGGCTGCCACATCGGCCATTAAATCGACCTCTACATCTAAAGAACTGCCATCTGCCTGGGTTTCTACCTTGTGCACGGCAATATCTAAACCTAAAGACTGTAGCTCTCGCATCAACACCTTAAAGGACTCAGGAGTACCAGGGCGGGGAATTGACTTGCCCTTAACAATGGCATTGAGGGCTTCGTTGCGCCCCTGCATGTCGTCAGACTTCACCGTTAGCAACTCCTGCAAGGTGTAAGCTGCACCGAAGGCTTCCAGCGCCCACACTTCCATTTCTCCAAACCGCTGACCCCCTTGCTGGGCTTTGCCACCCAAGGGTTGCTGAGTCACCAGAGAGTAGGGGCCTGTTGACCGGGCGTGGATTTTGTCGTCTACCAAGTGCACCAGCTTTAGCATATAAGCCACGCCAATGGTGATTGGTCGGTCAAAGGGTTCGCCAGTGCGACCGTCAAACACCATAATTTTGCCGGGGTCGTCGGGGTTATATACCCACAGTTTGCTGGTTTCGTCTCTGGCTTCTTGCAGCTTGCCGTGGACAATGCGCCGCGAAGACTCTTCGCCATACATTTCGTCAAAGGGGGTAATTTTAAACCGCACCCCTAGGTTGTGACCCGCCCAGCCCAAGAGGCACTCAAACACCTGTCCGACATTCATGCGGCTGGGTACACCCAAGGGGTTGAGCACTATGTCTACTGGGGAGCCGTCGGGCAGGTAGGGCATGTCTTCGGCGGGGAGAATTCGCGAGATAATGCCTTTGTTGCCGTGGCGTCCTGCCATTTTGTCGCCGACTTGAATTTTCCGCTTTTGGGCGACGTACACCCGCACTACCATGTTGGCTCCTGGTGGCAGTTCATCCCCTTGTTCGCGGGTAAACAGGCGCACATCTACGACTCGTCCTTTTTCGCCATTGGGCACTCGTAGGGAGTTGTCGCGCACGTCGCGGGCTTTTTCGCCAAAGATGGCCCGCAGGAGTTTTTCTTCGGGGGGTTGGTCAGACTCGCCCTTGGGGGTGACTTTGCCCACTAAGATATCCCCGGCTTCTACCCAGGCGCCAATGCGGATGATGCCCTGTTCGTCTAGTTGGCGCAGGGCGTCTTCGCCGACGTTGGGAATTTCTCTGGTGATTTCTTCGGGTCCTAGTTTGGTTTGTCTGGCCTCAATTTCATATTTTTCGATGTGAATTGAGGTGTAGACGTCGTCTTGCACTAGGCGCTCAGAAATTAAGATGGCGTCTTCGTAGTTGTAGCCTTCCCAAGGCATGTAGGCGACTACTATGTTTTGCCCTAGGGCTAGTTCTCCGCCTTCGGTAGAGGAGCCATCTGCTAGCACTTGCCCAGCCACTACCCGCTCTCCGGTGCGGACTAGGGGTTTTTGGTTGAGGCAGGTGTCTTGGTTAGAGCGCTGATATTTAGAAAGGGTGTATCTAATTTCTTGGGGTTTGTCTGCTGTTTTGCTGGTGTCTGCTGGTGTTGAAAGGCGGACTCTGACGCGAATTTCGGCAGCATCAACATAGGTGACGTCGCCGTCGGTGCGGGATACTATCACCATGCCGGAGTCTCTGGCTCCCTGTGCTTCTAAGCCGGTGCCCACTAGGGGGCGCTCTGGCTTGAGCAGGGGCACTGCCTGCCGTTGCATGTTAGAACCCATGAGGGCGCGGTTGGCGTCGTCGTGTTCTAAGAAGGGAATCATGCTCGTGGCGACGGAGACTATCTGCACTGGAGAAACTGCCACGTAGTCTACTTGCTCTGGTGTGGTGGTGGAGAACTCTTGGCGATAGCGCACCGGCACTTGGGGGCCAATAATGTAGCCGTTGTCGTCTACTGGCACATCTCCTGGTGCTACCCGCAGGTCGTCTTCTTCGTCGGCAGTCATGTAGACTGGTGCTAGGTCAAACCGCACGCGGGCGTTTTCTACTGGTCTAAATGGTGTTTCTAAAAATCCGTAGAGGTTGACGCGGGCATGGGTGGCTAGTGAACCTATTAGCCCGGCGTTGGGGCCTTCTGGTGTTTCAATGGGGCAGATGCGCCCGTAGTGGCTGGGGTGAATATCTCGCACGGCAAACCCTGCCCTCTCGCGGGTTAGCCCCCCAGGGCCTAGGGCGCTGAGGCGGCGTTTGTGGGTCAGTTCTGCTAGGGGGTTGGTCTGATCCATAAACTGGCTCAACTGGCTGGAGCCAAAGAACTCTTTAATTGCCGCTACTAGTGGTTTGGGGTTGACTAGGGAGGCAGGGGTGAGAACTTCGGCGTCGGATACGGTCATCCGTTCCCGAATTATGCGTTCTAAACGGTTTAAGCCTACCCGTACTTGGTTTTGCAGGAGTTCGCCAACGCTTCTTACCCGGCGGTTGCCTAAGTGATCAATATCGTCGATGCTACCAATGTCATATTCCAAGTTAATCAGGTAATCCACGGCGGCTAAGATATCACCGGCAGTCAGCACGCGCATGGTGTCGGGAACGGAAAGCCGTAATTTCTTGTTGAGCTTATACCGACCAACGCGACCTAGGTCGTAACGTTTCGGGTCAAAGAAACGGGAGTCTAATAGTTGTTGCCCACCTAAGACGGTGGGTGGTTCCCCAGGACGCAGTTTGCGATATAACTCCATCAGGGCTTCCTCTTCGGAAAATTGCCCTTCTTTTTCGATGGTTTTTTGGAAGTATTCTGGGTGGCGTAGGGCGTCAAAGATTTCGTTATCTGATAACCCTAGGGCTTTGAGGAGTACCTGCGCTGAGAGTTTGCGGGTTTTGTCTATGCGTACCCACACCAAATCGTTACGGTCTGTTTCAAATTTCAGCCATGCCCCCCGGTTGGGGATTAAGCTAGCTGAATATGTGCGCCGCCCGTTTTTGTCAATTTCTGATTTGTAGTAGACCCCAGGCGATCGCACTATTTGGTTAACAATTACTCGCTCGGCTCCGTTAATAATAAACGTGCCGCGATCGGTCATCAAAGGCAGATCCCCAATAAATACTTCCTGCTCTTTAATGTCCCCTGTTTCTTTGTTTAACAGGCGTGTGGGTACATACATTTGTACTGCATAGGTACTGTCCCGCCGTTTGGCTTCTTCGACGCTGTACTTTGGCTCTTTAAGTTTGTAGTTATGACCTAAAAAATGCAGCTCTAGTTTGCCGGTGTAGTCTGTGATCGGACTAAAGGAGTTCAGTTCTTCTATCAGCCCTTCTTCCAAAAACCAGCGGAAGCTTGAACGCTGGATTTCAATCAAGTCGGGTAACAGAAAGGCGGGTTCCATATATGTTTCGTTCGTCATGCCTCTACCTTTGTCAACCTGGTTAAACTTTCCCTTGGACACTGCTGTGGGACGGTTCCCGATCCTAGCTAGTGTCCGTAGCTGTTGGGGAACTTCTCCTTACACCACCCGAAGAATACAGGTGTGGGCAAACGCAGTCATTAAATCTGGATTGGGCGATTCTTACAAGGGGGTAATCGCCCCTGATGGGGAGCAAGGAACGCTAAAATCCAACTGTGGTATTGATTCAACAACTGCAGATGGAAGAAAAGTTGCTGAGTTTGATTAAGATTCCTCACTTCCCCCTCCAAAAAGCGCGTTAATTAATTTATGCAGATCTACACTGTTGTGTCTTCAAAACACCTCGTCTATACTCACAGTGAGAAGAGCTAAAACTGAGGAATTGGCGAGAGTAGGCTCGCTTATCTGTCTGGCTCGATTTTGGTTTCTTTGTACTCACAAGACGATTACGTTTAACAATTTTCTATAGATTCAATACACATTCATCCGCTGCCATACGAACATACTCTTCTTTCAACCTAGATTGTCACGATTTGTCATCTATTGAGAGCATCCGAAGAGTAGAGATAGGAGGATGTCCATAAAGTTTTGGATTGAGAAATTTAATCCAAATAAAGAAAATCACAAATCTCCAATTGATACGGTCAAGTTGATAACAGCACAAAATCAAGCGATTGAGTTATCTGTTCCTTCCTTTATCATTATGGCGCAAGCTAAATATTTTGGAGGCGACGATCTTAGCATATTTTTGTCTGCAAAGGATTTTTATTTTTTGAACCCACAACTGACACCTATGAATTGGGTACAGTTTATAATACCAAACCGAATAATTCACAGGCGTTCTGGGTGGTTTGAGCGGCGATCGCCTCTACCGTTTCCCCGCGCAGCCTAGCTAATTGCTCCGCGACATAACGGACATAGGACGGCTCATTACGTCCTTGGCCCCGTTTGGGTACTGGAGCTAGGAAAGGGCAATCTGTTTCTATTAGTAGGCGATCGCTGCTCACCATAGCTGCTGCACTTTGGATAGCTTTAGCATTTTTGAACGTTACTGTTCCACTAAAGCTGATGAAAAAGCCTAGGTCGAGAAACCATTGGGTTTCTTCTGGCGTTCCACCCCAACAATGCATTACACCCCGCACCCTTTCTCCTTTGTCATCCTGCCATTCTTGCAACACGGCTCTTACCTGTGGTGCTGCATCACGACAGTGAATAATCACTGGTAAGTTGAGTTGACTAGCCACGCCTAATTGCGCTTCAAACACTATGCGTTGTAGCTCATAGTTATTTGCTTTGTAAAAATCTAGCCCCATTTCCCCAATTGCGACCACTTTGGAGTCAGAACTAGCAAGAGTTTGTATTTTATCGGCTGTTTCGCAATTCCATTTATTAGCATCTAGAGGATGTAATCCAACGGCAAAGCTGAGTTCGGGAAACTGGTGCGCTATGGCTTGAATGCTGGAAAACTCCTCTGGGTGAACGCAGGAATGTACTAAATGCACTACACCTGCTTCTTGCCACCGGGAGCGTACGGTTGCTAAGTCCGGCTGGAAAAGGTCAAAGTTGAGATGAACGTGGGTGTCTATCAGCTGCATGGTTTAGTCATTAGTCCTAAAAGTCATTAGCTAATAACTAATGACTTTTAGGACTACTGTGCTGTTTGCGTGAGTGGTTTTAGTCTGTGAGCCAATTGAGACTTTTTCCTGGCCCCGTTGTTGGGGTGAAGAATGCCCCGCTTTACAGCTTTATCGATTTTGCTATACGCCTCGGACATCCGAGCCTGTACTGCTTGTTCTGATTCTGGGGTAGGATTAGCTGTATAGACTTCAACAGCATAATGGTATTTCTTCATCAGCGTCTTTACTGCTGATTTGTAAGTTTTATTACGCAGCCGGTTGCGTTCTGCGATTTGGGCGCGCTTAAGAGCAGATTTTGTATTCGCCACAGTCAATTCCAAAAAGACTATTAATATGTACACACACTACTAGACTTACTAATATAGCATCTATATTGCCAATATTAGAATTTCTGCCAAAAAAAGTCCCCAGGACTGAATTTTTCACAACAGCAGCCAAGAAACTACTTTCACAACCAAGTAGGACAGTGCGCCACAAACAATAAGGATATGTGGTTAACCCAGGAAATGAGTTAGAATAAATTACCCGAATATTTATAGTAACCCTAACTCACGACCACCTAAGCAAACGGTGCAACGGCTAATTCAGTACGTCCCCAAAAGAGGACGTATTGTTTGAGAGTTTTCTTGAGACCCGAACTGTCGTGTCTCAAAAAGTTTCAGGGAATAAAATCGAAAAATCAGCGAAAATTATACTCAGACCCTACCCCTATTAAACCAAGGGGCTGGATCTGTAAACACAGCACCTTTGCTTCGTCGGGAGTGAGGAGTGGAGTTAAAGGGTAGTGGGAGGAGGCATACCCGCTCCCTGGGGTAGCTCGAAGGACTTGCCACCAGGGTAAGCCTGTGGCAGTCAATCAGACCAAGAAATGAAGTTGCCTTATAGAGCAATCTTTGTGCTGGCAACTATGTGAGTATCAAAAAAATCCAGGTTAAGCTAGAGAAGAGGATTAGGGTAAGCTTGACACCCCAGTGGGTAAAGAGCAAGACTAATTCTCAGGCGAGAATATTCTAAATTTTGGCATTGTCCTTACTCCATGCTGCGAATCATTACTCAGCAGGCAGACGTCAGAGCAGAACTACAACGTATCTGCGATCGCACCCACGATGAACAGGTGCTTCACAAAGAAGCAACGGTGCGGGAAGTATTGCAAGCAGTCAAGCGCCAAGGCGATAAAGCTGTGTTGCATTATACAGCCGAATTTGACCACCAAACCCTGAAGCCAGAAGAACTACGTGTTTCAGGCTCCGAACTGGATGCAGCCTACCAACAAGTGTCGAAGGAGTTGCTCCAGGCGATTCGGCTGGCTTGCCGCCAAATTGAAGCGTTTCACCGTCAGCGGGTACCAAAAAGCTGGGTACACTTTGGCGATGATGAAGTAGTGCTGGGCAAACGCTACACCCCTGTAGACCGGGCGGGTTTATATGTGCCTGGTGGCCGCGCTGCCTATCCCAGCACAGTGTTGATGAATGGGATTCCGGCGAAGGTAGCTGGTGTACCCCGTGTGGTGATGGTAACACCACCAGGAGTAGGAAAAGCAATTAACCCAGCAGTTTTGGTAGCTGCCCAAGAAGCAGGGGTGCAAGAAATTTATCGCGTTGGGGGGGCGCAAGCTGTTGCCGCTTTAGCCTACGGCACAGAAACGATTCCGAAAGTCAATGTGATTACCGGACCAGGTAACATTTATGTCACCCTAGCGAAAAAACTTGTCTATGGCACCGTGGGCATCGATTCTTTGGCCGGACCGAGCGAAGTGTTAATTATTGCTGATGAACACGCAAATCCTGTGCTGATTGCCGCTGACTTGTTGGCCCAAGCCGAACATGACCCGATGGCGGCAGCGATTTTGTTGACAACAGACGCTACTTTAGCGAAAAACGTGCAAGTAGCTGTAGAAAGACAACTGGTAGATCACCCACGGCGCCTAGACACAGAAAAAGCGATCGCACACTACGGCTTGATTGTCGTTGTGGAATCGCTGGAAGCAGCCGCAGAACTCTCGAATGAATTTGCCCCCGAACACCTGGAGTTAGAAATCAAAGACCCTTGGTCTCTAATTCCCCAAATTCGTCATGCCGGGGCCATCTTCTTGGGTTACTCTACACCAGAAGCTGTAGGAGACTATTTGGCAGGTCCTAACCACACCTTGCCCACTTCTGGTGCAGCCCGCTATGCTTCAGCCTTAGGCGTGGAAACCTTCCTAAAACACTCCAGTATCATCCAATACTCACAAACCGCACTGCAAAAAGTAGCTGGTGCCATTGACGTACTAGCAACAGCTGAGGGCTTACCCTCCCACGCCGATTCAGTACGACGCCGAATTCAGCAAGAGGAGTGATTTGGAATGCTTGATTTTGTCCTATACTTTTGGCAAAAGTCACTCTGCGGCTGCAAAGTAAAAGTCTGTAGCTATACAAACTAACTTTGCATCTGGGAAATTGTTAGTATAGCTAGCAAATAAGGTGATCCCCTGAGGCACACAGTTATCAGTTGCTCAAAAGTTGAGCTTCGCAAAGTTTGCGGGAGCCAACCTATAGTATGCTGTTAACCAGTAAGACTACGGCTCGGTTAGGAAACTAACGTGTAAAGCCTCAGTAGGGGCAAACGAAAGGGCTGTGTTCAGCCCAAGAATCCCCTGCTATAAAGCTTAGGGGAGCGTCAAGTAAGGGGTCTACTCTTGAGGAGACGAGAGCAGTGGTAAAAACTATTTTGGTAGCTCTGGATGGCTCGGAAATAGCAGAACGAGTAATTCAGACTTTAGATGATTTGGTGCTGCCAACAGACACCAGAGTTATTCTCTGCCATGTATTTCCCACGCCAGAGTCAGAGATGGAACTACCCGCTGATCGCCCCCTTGCGGAGCCACCAACATTTCCTTATTTCCAGATTGAAAAACAGCTGCAATCCTACCAGGAGCAGTTGTCAGTCAACAGTGAATTAGAGCTGGTAACTGGCGATCCTGCTGATGAGATTATTCGCCTTGCTAATATTTACAAGGCTGATTTAGTGATCATTGGTAGTCGCGGGTTAACTGGGATGAAGCGAATTGTCCAGGGTTCTGTTAGTAGTCAAGTGGTGGAAGAGGCTGATTGTTCAGTACTAGTGGTAAAACCAAGTAAAAGTTAAAATTACAAGTCATTGGAGCAGCCGATGTCTTGTAAATTGACCCTCATCCTAGAAGGGTGGGGCTACACAAACTTTCGTCCGCCTACGCGGACTAATATAAATATAGCCTAGCTCGGCGTAGATATGTTTACAGCCCAAAATTTGGTAAATTTTGGGCGCTTTTTTGCCAAGATTTTTCAACATTCAACATTTATTGGACTGATGCCAATGTGTGTCACTATAACCAGGAAATGGGACTATCATTGCTTGACCCATTGATTAAGAGTTATACCTAAAAACTGTTCCAGTTGAGTAATACTATTAAGATGATTAATAGTAGCACTAAGTTCTTGATTTTTAGCATCAACTAAACTTTTTTCAAAATCAATAATATCTGTCATAGAAATATTACTACCTAACCGCATTCTTTCTTTAGCATTAATAACTTTTGTTTCTGCTAATTGTCGGGCTTGCTGTGCTAATTTAATTTGTTTAAAAGTATCTTGAGAATTACGAATTTTAGTTTTTAATTCTTCATTAAGATTTTCTTTAGCTTTTTCATAAGTTAGATTAGCACTTTGCAAGCCAATCTGACTTTTTTTTACTGCATTATTTTGGCTTAAATTTCCAAATTCACGACTTAAGGTAAAAGATGAATTTAAGTCACCTGTATCTTGAGTATTAGTAGCACTATTAAAACCATAACTTAAGTTAAATTGTAAATCTAACTTCTGTTGATTTTCTGCTTCATTTATACCAAATTTTGCATCTTCTACACCATTTAAAGCACTGAGATAACCACTATTATTAGCTAAAGCTAATTCTAACATTTCTGCAAAACTAGGTAAATTTAAAGTTGCTGGAGTAATAGGAGTTTCAATAGCAATCAGCTTCTTTGGTACAGGTAAGTCTAACAATTTATTTAAATCAGCAATTGCTTGCTCTAAGCTTCCTTGTGTATTAACTAAGTCTACTTCTTTTTGAGCAATGTCTGATTGACGCTCAATGAGGTTATTTTTGGCAATTCTACCAAATTCAAAAAGTGCTTGTAATCTTTCTAAATCTTTTTTAGAACTTGCAACAGATAATTGTTCAATTTTTAACCTTTCTTGTGCTAGCAATAAGTCCCTGTAACTTAATATTGTATCAGTAATTGTTTGGCTAATGTTATTTTTAAAAGTTAAAATATTAACTTTTTCTGTTAATCTAGCTCTTTTAATAGAAATGGTATTAAACCGTGTGCCAAATCCCCTTAATAAGGGTTGGCTAAAATTAAAACTCATGCTTTGACTGAGCATATTTGTATCTAATGAGTTATTTTGTGATAACTGGCTTTGCCCTTGCAATGTTAAACTAAGATTAGCACCAGTAGGAATTTCTAAATTCAACTTAGCACTTAAATTAGCGGTTTGATTATTGCTTCGGTTCTCTCCAGATTGAGAATTATTAAAATTAAGAGAAAGTTCTGGAGTAAATTTAGGATTAAACTGAGATTCAGTTTCAGCTAATTGTTTTTTATCTAAAATGCGCTGGAGATAAACTAGTTTTAAGTCCCGATTATTTTCCAAGGCTAAATAAACTGCGTCAGCTAAATTTAATGGTAATTCATTACTAGAATTATCTAGTATCTGTAACTTAGTAGCAGAACTTACTATTGGAGTTTTTAGCTTTTCTTGACTAGGGATATCTTGACATTTTCCTAGACTAGGAAATAGCAGAGTTAACAACAGAAATAAAGATGAACCTTGAAATAAAAAATGATTCATAAACTTTTGATGATCAATTTTAGGAATTTTGCCACAAATTTAGTATTTTTCTAGGGTTTTCGATAGTTTGGTGATACGTCAGGAGAGACATCCTACTCATAGGATGCTGGAAAAATTAGCTAATTTGCTATTTCTTGTCAATGGGTAATTACTGAATTACTTTAAGCTTAGGCTTTTGATTAATTTAACTAAATTTAGTTATTGAGAACGCAAAGATTCAACTGGATCTAATTTACTAGCTCTTAGAGCAGGTAAGAAGCTAGAAATGATGCCTACTACCATAGCAGAATTTAGAGAAATAAGAGGCGTTTGATAATTAAATTCATAAGGTAAATTTAATATGTTTACTGCCAAAATGGTAATTCCTTGAACAGTAGCGATCGCTATAATTCCTCCTACCACACTAATGATTGTGGCTTCTAGTAAAAATTGAATTAAAATATCTTTTTGACTTGCACCGATAGCTCTTCTTAATCCAATTTCTGGTGTACGCTCTACCACTGATGCTATGCTAATATTAGCAATTCCTACTCCTCCTACTATGAGTGCAATTCCCCCAATTAGTAAGAGAATAATAGTTACTTGATTTAACAAGTTTTCTGATTTTTTCATTTGTTGAATATTGCTATAAGCATCAATATTTAAATTTGTAAATCTCTTTTTCAACAATTTTATCGCTTGAATTTTAACTTTATCTAAATCTTCTGAGCGAGTTGGAGTGATAATAATTTGTTCAAAAAAAGGATTGGATATGACGGCTTGATATACGGATAAAGGAATTAATATTAACCCTTCTTTTTCACTCCCATAGCTACTAGCTTTACTTTGAATAACTCCTTTAATATAATAAGATTTATCTTGAAAATAAATCATTTTATCCAGAGGATTTTTGCCTTTGAACAAGTTTTGAGCTACTAATTGATCAATCACGACAACTGGATATTTTTGTTGTAAATCATTAAATGTGAAGAAATTCCCTAAAATTAATTTTCTTCCAGTAATTCGTAAAAACTCTGGTGTCACGGCTTGAGAGTTGGCAGCTATTTTTTGATTCCCATATAAAATAAAATTATTACTACCATTTTCAAGAGGAGCAATATAACTCCAACCTGACAAACTTTTTTTTAACCATTCCAAGTCTTCTGGTTGATATTTTTTTGACTGATATGTCACTAAATCACTAGGTGAATAAACAACGATTTGTGGAGATTCCATTTCCTCTAATTGTTTTTTTAAAAATGTTTTACCAACATCACTTACTTGTAATGTTCCACTAATAGCAAATACCCCCATAAATACACCCAAACTACTCAGAAAAAAGCGTAAAGGATTACTGCTTAAAGATTTAATACTTAAAAATAATAAATCATTAGGTTTCATTAACCTACCTCTTTTCTAAAATTAATTAAGTTTAACTGAAACATAATTACCTTCATTTAATTTAGTTTCAAACGAAGGAATTAATACTTCGTCTCCTATTTTTACACCTGATTTAACTTGAACATTATCTAATCCTTGCAAACCCAGTTTAATAGGTTTTTTCAATGCTTTACCTTGTGCATTTTGCATCCAAACAAAAGTTTCTGACTCAGTTTGTTGAATTGCTTCATTTGGGATAACCATTACTTTATCAAGTCGAGATAAAATCAACGTAACTGTGACTGGAGTCCCAGGAACGATATTTTTATTTACTTGATCTAAGCGCACAATTGCTGTTAATTTAACATTATCTGAATTCTGATTATTATTACTTTCTGCTTCTCCTGCTAATAGAGAAATTTGCTGGATTTTTCCTGTTATTTTTTTTGATTCTAACCCTAATACACTAATTTCGGCTTGTTGTCTCAATTTAATTTGAGTTGCATCTAAAGGAGATAGTTTTAATTCAACAATTTGTTGAGTAGGATCACCAATTAACAAAACATCTCCTTTTGGTTCAATTACATCACCTACTTTGACTTGCAGATTAAGAATAACACCATCAACAGGAGACATAATTACTGTTTTACGTAATTCTTCGGCAATTTTTTGACGTTGAATTTTTGTTTTTTCTAGCTCTCTAACAACTTGATTTAATCCTATTTTAGCTTGATTAAGTTCTTGTTGAGCTTGTTCAACTTTGGATTGGGCTTCTTGAAATTTTTGTTGAGGTTCAGATTTGTTGTTTTTTACATTTTCAAGAAAACTTTTTAAATCAAGTTCTTGTTTTTCTAAATTTATTTTACTCAATGATAGCTCATCTTTAGTAGTAGTTAAACTACTTTCTGCTCCAGTTACTTGTTTCTCTTGATCTTTTAAGCCATCCTTGGAAATAAAATCTCTAGCAAATAATTGCTGATTTTCCTCTAATTTAACTTTTGCTTCTGCTAAAGTACTTTCTGCTTGACTAATTGCTTGTTGTTTTTTATTAAAATCTAATTTCGCTTTTTCAATTTCCCACAATATTTCTTGTTTCTTATTAGCAATATCTTGAAGATAAGTTTTTTGAATATTTTGGTATTCTTTTTTACTGTCCAATAGTTTCTTGGTGGCTCGTTGTAAAGCCAAATTTTTATCACTAATTTGGAATGATTTATCTTTTAAGTCAGACTCAAATTCTTGTAATTTAATTTGGGATTCTGCATCTCGCAGCCGAATTAAGACTTGATCTTTTTTTACTGTGTCTCCAATTTTAACTAAAACTTGTTCTACTGTTCCTGTTGTGGGAAATTTAATGGTTCTTTGATTATCTAATTTTAAAATTCCACTTTCTCCGGTAATTTTATTTTCTACTTCGCCTTGAGTTACTGTCACCATGCTAACAGTTACAGGTTGGGTATTACTTTTGAGAACTGAGCCAAAAACTAACCAACCTCCAAGAGTAACAACGGTTAAACTTGCGGAGATGGTTAACCATTTAAATCCTGGTTTGAATTTAAAATTTTTCATGCTGATTTATAAATACTATTTAAAATAGTTAGTTGCCCAGATATACTTCCAAGCAATATGAACGGAAAAATTTACTAGCTGTGACAGAACGATAGATAAGCTTTAAAGCTTTCATGTCAGAATTGCTCATGTAATTGGACAATACTTTGCATATACGTACATACGCTAGTACATAATATAAAACCTTGTGAAAATAATACTAGCATTTATACTAGACTTTTTAGCTACTAAAAAAATTCATTTCATCTTGATGAAAGTAGCAGATTTATAAAATTGCGGTGAACTTAATCAGTGCTAACTTTATTTCATTTAGTAAAATTAATCACTAAATTTCAAATAAAAATAAATGTAACATATTACACATTTGAAGCGTTAAGCTTTACCGCAAATTAGTTTTGAAGCATATCTATAGTATTGGTATATTAATTTTGCTTAGTATCTTTAGTAACTAAATATTTTGAGTTCAGCAAGCTCACTATAAAAGCTTAAGAAAACGTTACTCAATGAAAATACGGTGATTAAAATCAGCAACTGAAGAGATGGTTAAATATCTCTTGGTGAAAGAAAATTAGCTGGTGAGGATAGGAAGGAAAGGAAAATCAATCCTATCCCATTCAGGTGGACTACTTACAGATTTAGGGTTTCTGGCTGGCCAAAAACTGACGCAAGCTTAATAAACTCAGGGTTTGTCCCAAATTTAGGGGCAGAATCGATATTCCTTCCAGTCGGGACTGCACCCAACCATCGCCCCAGTACCATTCATGAAACCCGTCAATGCCACCACTAAGTAGCAAGCGCAGGCAGTTAGTTTTTGCTATGTCCACTTGATGATCAATCTGGATTGGCCCAGTCCAAGTAGTAAACTGAAATCCTGGTTGCAGTTCTTCAGGCATTCCTGGGGCAAAGCGTTGCCCTAAGAGCCATTTTTCTAGTTGGGCTGGATGCAGTATACTGTCGTGAATTGCATCGGCTGATGCTTCAATTTCGATTCGGAGTTGGCTTTGTTGGAAAGTACCCAGCATTTTTGGAGAATTGCCTAGAGGCGAGACATGATTATTTCTAATATTGCAAATATAATTACTGGTGATCATGGCACCACTTTTCTACCAGATGAGAACTTAGAATAGAAAAGTGTACTTGTTAAGAAATGTAAGGTAATTCATGGCGGATCAGTTAATTCGTGCCACTGCGGCCGATGGTGGGATTCGTGCAGTAGGTGTGATCACCACACGCTTAACAGAAGAAGCACGGGGGCGCCACAAGCTTTCCTATGTGGCGACAGCAGCACTGGGTCGGTCTATGGCAGCGGGCTTGTTAATGGCTTCTAGTATGAAGCGAGTGGGGTCTAGGGTCAACGTCCGGGTGAAGGGCGATGGGCCTTTGGGAGGTATACTAGTAGATGCAGGGTTAGATGGCACAGTACGTGGCTATGTAGAAAACCCCGCTGTGGAATTGCCTCCCAACGCCAAAGGTAAGCTAGATGTTGGCGGTGCAGTGGGTAGGGGCTACCTCTACGTTGTGCGGGATATCGGTTACGGTTTTCCCTACTCTAGTACAGTTGAACTGGTTTCTGGAGAAATTGGTGATGATGTGGCTCATTACCTGCTTAATTCTGAACAAACACCTTCAGCTCTGGTTTTAGGTGTGTTCGTGGGGGCAGGTGGAGTAACAGCTGCTGGAGGGTTACTGATACAAGTGTTGCCCAAAGCTGCTAGAGATGAAGCCCTAGTTGCAAAGCTGGAATCACGGGTAGCTGGTTTGGCGGGATTTACGCCTTTGTTGCAAGCTGGGAAGACCTTGACCGAAATCTTTGATGATCTGCTGGGCGATATGGGGGTGAAGATATTTCCGGAAAGCCAGATATTGCGCTTCCACTGTGGTTGCTCTTTTGAGCGCGTGCTAGGGGCACTTAAAATTTTAGGAGCAGCGGAACTGCAAGACATGATTGTTAAAGATGATGGTGCTGAGGCAACTTGTGACTTTTGTGGCAGTGTTTACCAGGCAAGTAGCGATCATCTAGCTCAGTTAATTGTTGATTTGCAAGGGTCGTCCTCGGTTTCAGGATAAAGTATAAAAGAATACTAATTTCTGAAATTGTTAATGCTATCTGTGGAGATAGGTGAATATAGCGCCTTGATTGGGCAGTTGAGACAACTTGGCGGTTTTTTTGATTAGCTATGTACTTCTTCACTGTTTCCTAATTGTAGTATCTTAGATTTATCTTCAAAGAGGTTTAAGGGTGCTAGTTTTAGAGGCTAAGTTAAAAGGTAAACAAGGTCAGTACAATGCTTTGAATGAAGCGATTTGTACTACCTTGTTTATCTGGAACAAAGCCTTGAGACACTGGGAGGATAAGCAAGGTGTTAGCAATAACATCCAGCAAAAATTGTGTGCAGTATTAGCCGAAGCATTTACTTGGGTTGGGGAACTAAACTCAATGGCTCTTGGTGCTGATGCTGATAAAGCTTTTCTGGCAATCAAGGGTTTCTATGGCTATCGCCAAGCTAAAAAGCCAGTCCAGGTTGGCTATCCACAATTTGGAGAATGGGGTGATTCTGTCGAATACAAAAGTTTTGGGTGGAAGCTTGCGAAAGAAAATATCTAATTTTGACTGATGGTTTTAAGGCAGGAACTTTTAAGCTGATTAGTAATATTAACTGAAGCTTTTATGCTCCACAGCAAATTAAACGGATTTCAGTTGCAGGGCCAGGGCAAACCCAAAGGTTGGAGAAACTCCTGAGGATAAGTTGGCTGTTTACAAGGAGAATCCCACAGCCTCAATCTGTGGGAGCATCAATAAGGCAAAAATGGAATTATCGGTCGCCAACAGATCGCTATTCAATTATTTTGGTGTGAGAGATGACAGAGCGGGATACTCCAGACAGTTGGTCTCCAGCCGGAGCAAGAGAGCCAGATCCAAAGAAAAGATTATCCCGAACAGGACAATTCGGCGAAACTGAAGTATTTGGTGTCCCAGCTACTGGTTCTACCTCTAAGCCAGTAAAGCGGCGAAAAAAAACTAATCCCGTAAGTCCTGCAAAGAGGCTACGCCAACGCCTAGCATCTGGTAAAGAAGGATTAGTGATAAACAGTCATTCAGAAGAAACTTCTCAACCCACTAAGATGACTGCGAGATTACCACGGTGGATGAAAAGCTGGGTGTCGTGGTCATTATTGCTAACGTTGATTCCCGGTAGCATAGGATTTCTGGCGATAAGTATGCTGTTTAAGCTGCCATCTGCCCCTAATTGCCCGGCGATTTTTTGGCCTTTGGCTAGTGCGTCGGTGCGGCTACACTGCGCTCAGTTGGCGGCTTCTAAGCAGACAGTAACGGATCTGCTACAAGCGATCGCTCTCGTGAAGCAGTTGCCACCAAATCACCCGCTGCGGGGAGAAATTGATCGTTTTTTAGAACAATGGTCGCGGGATATTTTGCAGCTAGCGGATCAGAGTTTTCAATCGGGGGAATTAGAGGAAGCGATCGCTACTGCCCGCCAGATTCCAGAAGGAATGGCAAATGGTAAATTAGTAGACGAGCAAATTAGCAAATGGCAGACCATCTGGTCAAAGGCAGAAGGAATTTACCAAGAAGCCCAGAAAGAACTGGGAGAAAGGCACTGGCAATCGGCGTTTATGTTGTCTGCCAGATTGCTGCGGGTGGACAATAAATTTTGGTCGAGTACTAAGTACGATCAATTGAATCGCCTGATTGCCTCGGCGCGGGAAGATGGCGATAAGCTGGGCAAAGCTGAAAATCTGGCTGACAACGGCGGAGTAAATAATTTGCTAGAAGCTATCAAGCTAGCGGAGTCGATTGGGCAGGAAAGTTCCCTTCATCAAAAAGCTCAGGAATTGATTCCCGTATTTGGACGCAAGATGCTGGATTTGGCACAGTCCAAGATGAAAAGGCGAGATGCGGATGCAGCGCTGGAGATTGCTAGACAAATTCCCGCAATCACGAAATTGCAGACGGAAATCGACGACTTTATTGCTTTGGGTGAGGCCCAAAGAAGTGCTTGGATCGGTAGTATTTCTGGTTTAGAGGAAGCAATTTCCCAAGCACAACAAATTAATGCTTCTAGGGCAGTTTATGATCAGGCGCAACAACTGATTGCCCGTTGGCAGTTGGAGATTGAAGCTGTTTCCCGCTTGGAAAAAGCACGAACCTTGGCTAGCCTGGGAACAGTCAACGATTTAACAGCAGCGATCGCAGAGGCCCAGGTAATCCCTGCTAGTAACCCCCGCGCCTCAGAAGCTAGGCAAGATGTGAATCGCTGGCGATCGCAAGTGGAGACAATTGAAGACCAGCCTTACTTGGATCGCGCTCAACAAATAGCTCTATTAGAGGATGTTAATTCTTTGCAAGCGGCGATCGCCGAAGCTAGTCAAATTCGCAATGGTCGTGCATTGTATCCAACAGCAAGGAAACAAATTCGCACTTGGACGGCGAAGATTCAGCGCATTCAAGACCAACCCTACTTAGATCAAGCACGCGCACTAGCTGACAGTGGTGATCTACCCACTGCCATTAATACAGCTCAACAACTGGCATCTTCGGGACGGGCACTTGCTGGTGAAGCACAGGGGGCGATAGATGACTGGCAAGGGCAAATCCGTGGTAAAGAAAACTGGAAGAAAGCGCGGGAAGTGGCACTTACTGGCACGCCTGAAGCTTTGGTTGAGGCTATCCGGTTAGCGGATCGGGTGTCAGTACGTAGCATGTTACGCATGGATGTGAATCTTGCTATTGACCAATGGAGTCTACAATTGTTACAAATAGCACGCTCTCAAAGTGAGTCTGATATCCCCAAAGCTATTGAGACTGCTAGGTTGATTCCTCGTGGTAATACTGCTTACAGAGAGGCCCAAGCCCAAATTCGGACTTGGCGGGAATTTCTCAATCCTCAGCCTGCACCTGCACCTGAAGTTACACCCCAAGAAACCCAGCCATTACCAACTACCACTGGGCAGTAATTTAGAAAACACCATTCTCTAGATTTTACATCATCCTTGTAAGTAGGGGCACAGCAATGCTGTGCCCCTATCCCGTGAGTCTACAAATATTCTCTAACCCAAGTGCGGAAAACGCGAGTTGTGGCAATTTGTCCAATCTTTTTACTTTCTTCGATAAATCGGGGAATTTCTTTGATTGATATAGGTACAAATGTTGGGCTGATTTGAGTTTCTGAATATTGCCCGTTGGCGAGGGTGTAAATTCTTAATGTAGTTCCATTAAAGCGCCAAAATTCGGCAATTCCCATTGAAGCGTAAAGTTTTAATTTGTCAATTTTGGGTCGGGAGTATTCTACCTCTAGAACTAGGTCTGGGGGTGGGTCAAATGCTAAATTAATATTGTCTTTCTCTCGGACTAATAACTCGTTTTGGATGTAATAACTGCTGTCTGGTTCAGCACCATATTCTAAATCATCTCTTGTTAATGTTAGTGAACCAACCCGGTTAACTTCTAATCCTAACTCTTCACATAATACCCCAACGAAAACCTCAATTAGGCGGTTTGAGCTTTCGTGCGGCTTGAGTGGAGTCATAATTTCTATGGTTCCCTTGTCGTAAGCAATTCTGTTTGTGCGGTCTGAACCCATCTCAGCCAGCATAATTTTAAATGTCTGCCAGGTGATGTTTTCAAGTAAAACTCTGGTTTCTCCGGGTGTTGCTGTCGTTACCATAGTTTATTTTTTTCAGCGGTGATAAATCGGAAGAACAAATAATTTTTATTTTAGGATGTTTGTAGAAACTTAGTTTATGTAATTATCCTCTGCTCACTCTTCTTTGTACTTCTGCGCGACAGCAGTCGCTACAACGGGGGTAACCCCCGCAAAGCGCTATCTTTTCTGGGTGAGAAAAGACGATATACACTCACAGTTAACTCATCAGGATTAATTAAAATTTCTATCTTTGTACCTATTGAAGAGTGAGATTCATGCAACCTTTCAGAAACTAAACATCAAGAAAAACATCAATATTAACTTGAGCTTGTTTCAAGATATTTCTGAGTGTTCCTTCTTTAATGTCTCGATGATGAGGAATCGTCGTTTTTTGATTGGTTTCTGGATTAAACCAAATTTCATGATCTCCCTTTGCTGACCGATAAAATTGAAATCCCAATGCTCCTAACTTTTTAGTCACTTCTCGATAAGAAAAACCTGCTAATCTTCCCATTATACATCCATGATCAGAGGATATTCAAAGTGAGAAGGCAAGCCTTGAAACTGAAGGTCGTGATTATTTTGCTTTTCTAAATCTAATAATATTTTAGCTATATCCTCGGCAATTTCTATAGCTTCCTGTACTGTTTTTCCTTCGGCGACTAAACCCTGTAAATCATCACTGGTTGCCACAAAATATTCTTGACCATCTTCTATAAATTTTTCAACTTTGAGTCTAATTAGTGTTTGCATTTACTTACCCTTTTCCGCCAAAAACAATGTGAATGATTTTTCAGTTCTGCTACTACCGATTTTATGAAATCGTCCCCATACAGAATCAATTTTGAGATTCTATTTGCCTAACTACCGTCAACGCTGAATAACTCACCCCAGCAGTTCCTTCACCTGGATGGGTAGAATCACCGACTAACCACAGATGATTGATGGGTGTGCGATTGGCAAAACCAAAGGGGCCAAAAGTGGGGATTCTTTGACCAATCCCGCCGACAATACCGCGATCGCGTCCTGTAAAATGGGCAAAGGTGCGGGGCGTCGCTGCTTCTACATGAATTATCGTTTCTGGTTTCAGGTAAAAGTATTCTCCCAACCGGGAAATTGCCTCTTGGGTGTATTTTTGTTTTAATGCTTCATAATCCTGATTACCCCACCAAGGCGTAGAATCGACAAAGGAAGAAGCAATAATTGTTGCTTTCCCAGATGGCGCCCGACCATCTCCTTCATGGCTGACGGAAACAAATAGGGAATTATTCTCGCCAATTGGGCCATTGACATCGTACAAAAATTGTAGATGGGGTGGACAATCAGCAGGAATTGCACTGGCGTCTACACCCAAATAGACCACAAACGCCCCTGATGCTGGGGGTAATTTTTCTACACGCTGTTGATATCCAGATGGGGATTTTTCACCCAACAACTGCACCAAGTTTTGGACTGTGACATTAGCTACTACATGGTCGGCGGCTTCTGTCCAGACTTCGCCGGTTTGCTGATTTTTAATCACCACAGCAGTAGCTTGGCCATTTTCAACTTTAATATTTTCGACGGTGTGGCGCATCAATAACTTACCACCGTCTCTTTTCAAAGCTTGAACTAGGCGATCGCTTAAAACCTGCATACTACCCTGGAGATGAAACAAGCCTTGGGGTAGTTGGGATACACTCAACGCCGTTGCAGCATAGAGTAAAGCTGTTTCTTCTGCACTGACTTGGGAATACAGCTTGAGTTGCAAATCTAAAAATGTCCTCAATCGGCGATCGCTTCCCAATCCATATAACCGTAAAGCATCGCCCACAGTAAACAAGGTGAAAGGCACTGTCTTTAATGTACTGGGACGCAGCGCTTGAGTTAGCTGCCACAAATCCCACAAATTACGGGGTGGTAACACCGGATCGCGTCCTTGAAATTCCCAACTAGCATCAAATAAAGTCGCCAACAACTGCCAAAAGGGTTCACTACCAGGAAACTGTCTTTGGCGTTCTTCACGCCATTTATCTGGATCACGCCAAACATTAATTGGTGTCACCTCACCAGGGAGATACACTGCACAAGCAGGATCGCAAGGTGTCGCTTCCGGTAAATCTATTTCCAATTCTGAGAAAATCCGGTGGTGAATTCCCCCCGGTTCTAACCCTGCAACCTGAGTTGCGCCCACATCAAAGGTAAATCCTTGGCGTTTAAAGGTGGATGCACAGCCCCCTGGCACTAAGGCTTGGTCGAGAATTAAGACACTGTAACCTCTATGAGCTAATAATGCCCCAGCAGTCAGTCCACCAATGCCCGCACCAATAACGACGATACGGGATTTATTTCTGTCAACAGAATGATTCGACATTGATATTTATTGTTATTATTCTTAATATTGCTACTCATAATTTTACAATTAAGTTGATATTTAAGCGAGTTCCCAATCCCTAATACCCAATACTCAATCTCCGTCATAGATAAGATAAGACAGTAACAAAGCTCTTCACTCACCACTTATGACCTCATCCTTGGTAAATTTACCTCTCTCCGAGACGGTTGGCGATCGCCTTAATAACCCAAAGCTGCACCAGTTGCCCAATGGTTTAACAATCATTGCCGAGCAAATGCCGGTGGAAGCCGTTAACCTCAGCTTGTGGGCGAAAGTTGGCTCCGCTGTAGAGTCGGATGCAATTAATGGTATGGCTCACTTTTTAGAGCACATGATTTTTAAAGGAACACAGCGACTGGCTAGCGGCGAGTTTGAGCGGCGAATTGAAGAGCGGGGTGCTGTGACTAATGCCGCTACTAGCCAAGACTATACTCATTACTATATAACGACTGCCCCCAAGGATTTTGCCGTACTGGCCCCACTGCAAATAGATGTAGTACTTAATGCTGCTATTCCTGATGATGCTTTTGAACGGGAACGCTTGGTAGTGCTGGAAGAAATTAAGCGTTCAGAAGATAATCCCCAACGCCGCACCTCTCGCCGGGTAATGGAAATGGCCTTTGATTCGCTACCTTATCGCCGTCCGGTGTTGGGGCCTGAAGCAGTGATTTCCCAACTTAAACCCCAGCAAATGCGGGATTTTCACGCTACTTGGTATCAACCCCAGTCAATTACTGCCGTGGCTGTGGGTAATTTACCTGTAGAAGAATTGGTGGAAATTGTAGCCGAGGCATTTACCCAAGTTGATCACAGTCAACAGTCAACAGTCAACAGTCAGCAGTCAACAGTCAGCACTGAACCCGCATTTACAGAAATCGTCCGGCGGGAATTTGTCGATGAAAGTCTCCAGCAAGCACGGCTGGTAATGGTTTGGCGGGTTCCAGGGTTGATGCAGCTAAGTCAAACTTATGCACTGGATGTTTTAGCAGGAATTTTGGGACATGGACGAACATCAAGGCTGGTGCAGGATCTGCGGGAAGAACGGGGACTGGTGAGCGGAATTTCTGTGAGCAATATGAGTAACCAACTGCAAGGGGCGTTTTATATTTCGGCTAAGTGTGATGTAGAAAATTTACCAGAGGTGGAAAAGGCGATCGCGCAACATCTGGGCAAACTACAAACATCTATGGTGAAAGAATCCGAAATTGCCCGTGTAAGGCGGCGTGTGGCTAACAAGTTTATTTTTGGTAATGAAACACCAAGCGATCGCGCTGGGTTATATGGTTACTATCAATCTCTAGTGGGAGATTTAGAACCAGCCTTTAATTACCCAGATTATATTCGCGCCCAAGATGCACCTGAGTTAATGCAAGCCGCACAACAGTATCTTTCCCCAGATGCCTATGGTGTAGTTATCATCAAGCCGATTTAGCAGGGCGGGGTTTCCCCGCTATTACTTGGTAATCCATTCTTAACAACTGACAAATTAATGAATTGGACAGAAATTGATGCCCAGATTAGCCGGGTAACTGGTGAAAAATTTCACTCGTCACAGAGGCGCGGGGTGAGTGGCGGATGCATTAATCAAGGTTATGCTGTCTCTAATGGTCAACTTAGTTACTTTGTCAAGCTAAATCAAGCCTCACTCGTGGCGATGTTTGAGGCGGAAGCGCTGGGTTTACAGCAAATGTTTGACACAGCAACTATCCGCGTTCCCAAACCCCTGTGCTGGGGTACGGCTGATAATTCTAGCTACATCGTGCTGGAATGGTTAGAGATGGGAGGCGGTAATACCAAGTCTTGGTTTGAGATGGGACGCAAGTTAGCGGCGATGCATCAAGCTACAACCAGCCAAGGTTTTGGGTGGGAAATTAATAATACGATTGGTTCTACACCCCAAATCAATACCTGGACGGCTGATTGGGGAGAATTTTATATTAAACACCGCTTGGGTTATCAATTTCAGTTAGCAAGACAGCGAGGGGGTAGTTTTCCCCAACAAGAAAAGTTATTAGCGATTATTCCCCAATTATTGGCAGATTATCAGGTGTCGCCTTCCTTAGTACACGGGGATTTGTGGGGTGGGAATGGGGGGTTTACCGTGTCGGGTGAACCGGTGATTTTTGATCCAGCGACTTATTTTGGCGATCGCGAAGTTGATATCGCGATGACAGAACTTTTTGGTGGTTTCCCAGCCGCATTTTATCAAGGTTATAACGAGGTATTTCCTTTAGATGCTGGCTATGAAAGCAGGAAAACACTTTATAACCTGTATCACATTTTGAATCATTTCAATTTGTTCGGCGGCGGTTATGGTTCCCAGGCAAACCGGATGATTGAGCAGATTTTAAGATGAACCCCACCCCCGCTGTTGCCTAGAGGAGACTAGATTTTATTCAATTAGGGGAATTAGCAGAAACTACACCTAGCTGATATTTTGGGATTGGCTGTTTGGTAATCTCAGCGTAAAGAAAATCTGGGTCTAGGTC
Source organism: Cylindrospermum sp. FACHB-282 (assembly GCF_014697195.1). Lineage (GTDB taxonomy): Bacteria > Cyanobacteriota > Cyanobacteriia > Cyanobacteriales > Nostocaceae > Cylindrospermum. The sequence goes on from NZ_JACJRJ010000005.1 coordinate 107,603, forward strand.
TGCTCCTGATGGCCATTGAATTGTGCCAACTTCAGAATTTACTTCAACTGTGGCAAAGTATTCTTGATCTTGCAATGGAGCAAACACACCTGTAAATTGGATTATTTTACTAATATCAACTACTCCTTTAACACCATCTTCAAAGGAAATGTAAAGTTGATAGTTTTCTCTTGTTTCCACGGCGATAATATCTTTGAGCATGATTTATTCCAATGGCAGAATGTTGTTTAAAGGTTGATTTTCTCTGGCTAGTTCCCAGTCTGTCATCAGTTCAGTTTGGTGTAAAGTCGCCCATTCTGTTACTAGTTTAAAAAGCCTGGGAGTCAGTTTACCTTCCAAAATTTCCAGGGTTTGAATGCTAACTATAGCTTTTTGTTGGTTGTAGCGAACGTGAAAGTGTGGTGGTGGATGGTCGTTATAGTAGATGGTGATGATGATTCCAAAAAAGCGGCTAATTTCTGGCATTTCCTTACTCCCTGGTTTCTATATCGTACAACTGGCAGAGGGTGAGGATTTTTTGCTGGAGGAGCGATCGCACATTTTCAGGTGAGACAATCACGCACTCGTCCCCATAGCGCAGCACTTCCCGAATCAACCAGAAGGGATTTGATACATTTCTCACGACTTGGCGCACTTCTCCCATAACTTCGTTGCTGATGTCGTTGGGTTTTGCTTCGTAGGCTTTAATCAGACCTTTGTAAAAGTGTAAGTACACTTTTAGGGAATCTAGCCCTTCCTGTCGCCATTGTCCGTTTATTGGCACAACAACTTTGATTCTATCCAGACGCAAACAGCGATTGTGTATCAGTTCTGGAAAGTCAGTATTGGCAATATCTTCAGTTTCGTCGCACCAAATATTTAAGTAAAAACGCTTCTCTTCAAAAGCAATTTCGGCGTAACGCACTGTAAAAGACAGGTCTCCCACCTGGGGATTTGCATAGAGTAGATGAAATGGTTGTTGATTTTTGCAGAATTGGTCTGCAAGAAGACGCCAGGCTTCCGTAGGTTGGCTAACTTGCTGGAGTAGCGATTGACGCATAGGAGGCTCAAGTTTGCCTCGTTCTAATAACAGACTAGAGATAATTTGCGCTTGTTCAATAAAACCGGAGTCTTTCAGCAGTCCTATGGCTTGCTGGAGTGCGGCTACCTGGGGTGAATTGAGGGTGAAAGGTTCACCGACTTCAAACTCTTGTTGGGCGATCGCTACTAGTAATCCAGACACGCTGGGGGATTTACCCCAGAAAATACCCAGTTTTCGGGCGATTCCCTCCAGTTGTTCTTTTGTTCCAGAGGGAATTGACAGTGTAATTGTCTCTTTTTTCCTAGACATCAAATAAATGTAATTACAGTCTTGACATATAGTGGAATTTACAGTTATTGTATCTGTATTAGAGATACATGGCTGAAAAAAGCGCAATAAATATTTGTAATTGCTAATCTGGTACTTACAAGCCAGATTAAAGATAGTTTTTTGAGATACGCAAAACTGCAACCATTAGTTGCAGAAATTGAAGTGAGTTATTAAGGGTATGTCAGAAAATTACAGTATTACTCTCAAGCCTGTTTATTCGCAAACCGTCCCCACACCTGACGGAGTAAAATTACCTAATAATTGGTCACTTTCTTGGCATCAAGCCGCAACTTTAGAAGCATTGCGCGATCCAAATATTGATGTCGTGTTCAACACTGCAATGACAGGTGATGGTAAAAGCTTGGCTGCTTATTTAGAAGTCCTTCAGGGTGATTTTTCTGCCATTGGACTTTACCCAACTAATGAACTTGCTCGCGATCAAGAAACGCAAATTCGAGGATATATTGAAAAATTCCAGCCAGAAGATAAGCCGCGTGTAGTGCGATTGAGTGGGGCTGAGTTAGAAAATTATGCGGAAAATGAAGGATTAAAAAAAGGGGCGGCACTTTTAACTCGTACAACGCAAGCCGAAATTTTTTTAACAAACCCTGATATTTTTCACTACCTCCATCAGGGAGCTTATTTAAATAATGATGATAGCCCCGATAAGCTATGGAATAGACTTAACAAAAGCTTTGATTTGTTTATTTTTGATGAATTTCACGTTTTTGCTGCTCCTCAAATAGCCAGCGTAATTAACACCATGCTGTTAATTTGCTGTACAAATCGCCGCAAAAAGTTTCTGTTTCTTTCAGCCACACCGGATACCAATTTAATTGGCAGATTACAACAAGCTGGATTTAATTGTAAAGAGATAGATCCTCTTGCACAAAATAAATATCAATTTCCAGATACACTAGAGCAAGGGCAGCAACTCCAAGCACAGGAATGGCGACAGGTAGCGCGAACAATTTCGCTGAATTTTATTCCTTTAGAACCATCTTTTAAAGCTTCAGAAACTTGGTTAAGAGAAAATAGTAATTTGATTTTGGCTCAGTTTCAGCAATATCCAGGAAGTAAAGGGGCAATTATTCTCAATTCAATTGCAGCAGTCAAGCGGCTGACTCCATTTTTCCAAGAACTTTTGCAGCCTTATGGCTTAAGAGTGGGAGAAAATACAGGGCTATCGGGAAAAGGAGAAAAAGAGCGAAGTCTAGCGGCTGATTTTGTTCTGGGAACTAGCACAATTGATGTTGGGGTTGATTTTAAAATCAATTTTCTGATTTTTGAATCATCAGATGCTGGTAACTTTATCCAACGTTTAGGACGGTTAGGAAGACATGATAACTATGAAAAAGATGGTCAAATAATTAAATTTGAAAATTTTACAGCTTATGCCCTTGTTCCTAACTTTTTAGTAGGGCGTTTGTTTCAAGTAGATTCTCCACCTTTAGAGGTGAATGGTATTTACGATCGCCCTTTCTTCCACGGTCAAATTACCCAGCAATATCGCAAAATCAATGATTTTCGCGGTTATTATCGCCGTTGGGGTGCTGTACAGTCGTTTTGGCTGTATTACCAATTGAGCGATCGCACAATTAAACAGCAATATGCCCAAAGCCGCGACAAGTTTCAAGCAGCCTGTGAGCAAGTATTTGACGCTAGTTTGAAGTCACAAGCCGGACGTATTCAAGGCTGGGCCAAAGACTGGAAAGAACTTTCGGGTAAGTCAGGAAATCCCATTGCTGAGGATGCAGCTAGTTTTCGAGGTTTGAGTCCTCTGCAATGTGGGTTGTATGATTTAACCGAAGAAAACGAGGCGGATAGGTTTAAAACCTACGATTTACCCGGAATTTTGGGCAATTTAGAGATTGAGATGTGGACAGAAGCGGCATTTATGCGATTGCTCAAAGAAACTGCCCAACGCACCGGACAACCCATAGCTAAAGGTAGATTTGCTCACTGTCTAGCATTCATGAAGTTGCGTTCTTACCGCGAAGAACGGCTGAACTGGAAATTTACCTACTCTGGCGACTTACAACCAATAGCAGACGCTTGGAAAGTTCAGGTTTTAACAGGTGTAGAAATTTCACAACCAGAAAACCCCTGGATTGGGGGAATTAACAAACGCCTGAAAAAAGAAGGTTTGGTTTGTTATGTAATTCGCCGTCCAGTAGCTGAAGTGCGGATGCGGCTAAGACTACCCATGCACTTTCAGATTTATGGCATCAGCGATCAGTACAGCTCTCATGATGCGACTGCACCGTATTGTATCGCTTTTGCTCACTCTGCACTGCTCCTAGATACGCTTGCTTATACGTTTCAAAGCAAAGGAGACGAGATATGGATTGCTTGAGGTCTATATCCCTGATAGGGATTAATTTGAATTCCTTAAGTTACAGGATAGAGAATAGACTATCAGCGAGGAGTGAATGTGTGTTTCAATCCCTAGTAGGGATTGTGCTACTCTCTGTGCTGAGAATAGCATGAAATTGACAGGGATAATCAGCAATAACTAAATGGTTACACAATCATAACTCGCTGATTAGACTACAACTCGTGTGAATAGTATGACGGCAAATCTAATGGTCTTATAAAAATTAAAGAGATATACTGAGAGCAATAAGCTTTAAAGGAAAAGCCCAAATGCTCAACCAGAATACTGACTCTCATGTATTTAGCTGGGTAATGAATGCTGATACCGACCAAGTTCAGCAGATCCATTTAGCACTGATACTTCGCTTATCTGGCAAAGTAGGTGAGCTTGACTGCCGTATCAGTGTTTTAGAAAAAGAAACGCAAGAAATAAAGCTCAGGATTGACAAACTAGAAACAACTTCATCCCTAAATGAAGCTCAACTTCAGGAATGTCAGGATTCAGTCAGCCTTTTAGAGACAAATTTTGGACACCAAGTTTGTCGAAATGAGGATCTACAGAACCTCGTCGATTTTTATTACCCACCAGATTAGGATGCTGTTTGCAGTGTACAAACGATAAAACAATCTAGTGTGACCACGCAGGTAAACCATGAACGAACAAATCTTACTAGAAAGAATCACATTCAACCCCCAAATCTTTGGCGGTAAACCTATTATTCGCGGTCGTCGTCTAGCTGTTGAACATATTTTAGGAATGTTAGCAGCAGGAGATACTATCGAAACTTTATTAGAAGCATATTCCTGGTTAGAACGGGAAGATGTTAAAGCCTGTTTAATATATGCACGGAGATTAGTTAGCCATGAACGAGTTGAACCTTTATTGATAGATTCTCCAAGGTGAAAATACTACTAGATACTTGCATTAACGCTAGGGTGCGTAACGATTTACTGACAGTTGGTTATGACGTCATTTGGTCTGGAGACTGGCCAAAAGATCCCGGTGATGAGGAGATTTTAGCAACCGCCTATCGTGAAGATAGAATTTTAGTCACCCTTGATAAAGATTTTGGAGAGTTAGCAATTCTACGGGGAAATCCTCACTGTGGTATCTTGCGCTTAGTTAATCTCTCAACCAAAGAACAATCAATAGTTTGTTTGCGGGTACTTCAGCTTTACGGTAACGAATTATTCTCTGGTGCAATTATAACTGCTGAATTAGATAGGGTAAGAATCCGCCCACCTGAAAATAGGGGTTAAAAAATTCATTCAATAAAAAACTCGCACCAATGGCGCGAGAAATTAAATAGGCAAAATATTGTGATGGTTGAGCAGAAATATGGAGAATCATCAAATGCCAAACAAGACTCCAATAATTGCAGAGCTTAAAGAACTTTCCTTACAACTTCCTGAAAAAATACCTTACTTAAAAATGTTAGTTCTGTTTGGTTCTAGAGCCACTGGGAACACTAACGCAAATAGTGACTGGGATTTTGCTGTTTTTTATGACGAGGAACAGCGTCAGGCTTACATAAAAGATAATCTTTCTGGTTTATTTGAATTACCAATATTGATTGGTGAAGTCTTGAAAATCAATTCAGACCAGATTGATATCGTAGAACTTAATCAATGTTCTTGGCTAATTGCTCATTTTGTTGCTCGTGACGGAATTAGTTTATTTGAAAAATACCCTGGAGAATTTGATAATTTTAGTTCAAATTCCTTAAAATCTGAATTAGAGTTAAAAAAATTCCGTCAAGAACAACATCGAATTATTGAAATAGAGCTAAATAAGTGGGGAGCATGAGTAATATAGACTCGGAAATAATTTTATCCAGGCTGAGGTTAATTACCAAATATTACAACACCTTGGAATAATTTCGCTCTATTAACCTTGATGAATTTTTAGCTGATTTTCGCCAACAACTTGTCGTAGAAAGACTTCTGCAATTAATGACTCAAGCAGCGATAGACATTAACGACCATATATTGTCAAAGCTAAATCCTGGAAAAACTTACACTAACTTTGAGGCTTTCATTGAACTGGGTAAATATCAAATCATTACACCAGAATTAGCAAAACAAATAGCACCATCAGCAGGACTTAGAAATCGCCTAGTTCATGAATATGATGATATAGATCCAAATCAAGTTTTCAAAGCAATTAGTTTTGCCTTGCAACAATATCCACTTTACGTGCGACAAATAAATAACTATTTGATTTCATTGGATGTAGACAATGACTAAAAAACCAGAAAAACCAGAACAAAACAAACAACTATCTTTCTTTGAAAATGAAAATGATTTGAATAGCGAAAAGTCTGATGAATTAGAAGATAATTTCTTAAATCAAGATTTTGGTTTTGATAGTAATGATAACCGCACTATTGAAACCGAGGGGAAATTACTTACACTCAAGCTATTGCGAGAAGCAATTCAGGCTCAAAATCCTGATGATATAGTAATGGCAAATTTTGCCGAGTATGTTTTACCAAATCTGCTGCGGGTAGCGATTGGTGTTACAGCAAAAGGTGGTAAATTCTTTGATGAAATAGACCAACAGCGAGAAGCCGAAGGAAAATCTAAAGTTAGACGAGATAATGCTGCTGACCAATCACTGAATACACACTTACTCAATGGCTTATTTCCTGCTAACTTAATTGAAAAACATTTAGCAAAGCTTGATACCACAATACGACGAGTAGTTAAAGAGCGAGAACGGAGATTAGTAATTGCTGGGTTTATTTTACATGACTTTGAAAAGTTTCCTGATGTTCCAGAAAATTGCCGCAAGTTGCCGTTAGCAGAACATCGACTAATTATTACTGAAAAAATTCAGCAATTAGGACTTAATAGCTTTATTAATCCAGATAATCCAGAAGCTTATCGAGACTATATTGATGATTTATTGTGCATGGCTTATAATGCACAACGCCGCTGGGATACTAACTGGAATTTTTCTGAATTTGGGTTAAACCCCATTCTCAAAGACCGCACCCTTCGCAGTTTGTCTGACTTAACTTGTTTGGCTGATTCTCTTGCTTCAATTGTCAAACATCCCCAAGATGCAGAACATCTCAGGCTTAAAGAAATTATTCACAGCCTCAGTGATGGACAATTGAAATTTACCTATCATCGCATTTCTGAAAATCGGGGTGTTTTAACCAATGTGGTTAATAACGCTTTGATTCAGGCGCACACCAGCCTTAATACTGATGAGCATACCTACTATGAACCTTTACTCTATCTACCTACAGGGGTAATTTATCTAGCTGCACGTAATGCTCCTCCTATATCACCTGAAGATTTACCAGAGCGTGTAGTTAATAATATTAAATCCCTTTGTGCAGGTCAATTGCGACTCAGACAAACAGGATTTGGTAGAGATGGTAAAGGCATGAAATATGCCGAATATTACAACTTATTTTTTGATGATTTAGGCTTGATGCAAGTAGCCTTAGATGCGACTTTACGTATCTTAAATCCTAATAAAGACTCTGTTGCTAAAAGTCGCAGCGATAATCTAATCAAGTTTCAGCAACAAGGTGTTTTACCTGCTGACTATGATTTTAACTTTGCCGATGATATCCGCATTGACCAATTAGCAGAATTTGGAGATTTAATTAGTCGCAAAATTTGGGAGGAAACAGTTAATAAAATTGAATCTGCTCGGAAGAAAGATAAAAAGCTGCCAGAAATACGCCATTTAGATTTAACTCACAAAATCGCTGAATTGTGGAATCTAGCAGCACATTTACAACCCATTCGAGAAATTCAACGTATTAATGAAAGTCTCAAAGAAAACAAATTAAAGGGGAATACTGGGGGAGTACCCTATGAATGGTATTACCTCGCAGCTAAATATCTGGAACAACATCCAGATATTGAAGATATCCGGGAAACTGGACAGCAAGTTATTACCTACTTAGCAAGTTTAATTTCGCCAATTCTCACACAGTATAAATTACCTGATGGTTGGGATGATTTAAGGCTTTGGGTAACACGAGTTGTGATGTTACCAAGCGCTAATCAGGAACCATCTGTTAAACCTCAATTCAAAACGTTTTTAGAGGAGTTGAATAACTATAATGCTGCTAAAAAACCAGGACGGGGACGGCAATTAATCTGCTCAATTTCTCATTCAGCTTACACAGTAACTGAGCAGATGGAATCAGCAGTTTTATTTACACCCCAAGTTTATACAAATAAGCAAATGTTAGGAGGTTCTAACGCTAAACGCAATATCTCCAGTATTGCGGGTGTGGAGATGATGCTGAGGCAAATCTTGATGAATCAAACTCAAGCTGTAGGTAAAAGATTTGAAGATGGTAAATATCGCTATCTTTACTTTTATCCTACTTATTACTTCACTCCAGAAACTAACAAGTTTTTGCAGAAGGCTTACAACGGAATTGCTCAAACTCGCTTTGATACCAGCGTCCGCAACCACTTTATTAGTAAAGATTTACAGGCAAATTTGGGACGGGAACGCTACCAAAGTGTTGATAGTTTCTTGATTGATGAAAACTTACAGTCTGAGAAAGACCGCACATTTAAACTTTCTTATCCTGAAGACCAGCCTTTAACATTTTACTTCATGGCACTCCCACCAGGACGAGACAGCACAGATACAGAATCTTGGGTAATGCCTAGTTGGTTAGCCTTTGCTTTCCCGATGATTTTAGATGTAAAAACTGTTGTCTCTGAGTCGCCAATTCCCCCATTTAATGATGGTTCTGAATTTGAAGAAAGTGTTTTTCTGGATAGTGCGCCTCATGCATTTCGCGCCTTGGTAAAGCGTGATAGATTTCGGCTTGACTACATCCTTGAAGGTTGGGAAGAGAACGGCATTCAATACCCTGCACCATTAAACGTTTTAACTGCTGCCTATGCCATTCATTTAGATGTCAATGCAAAACAAGGTAAGTCTGGTTATGATGCCAACTGGGGGAGATTTACCGAACTAGCAAAGGATTTTGAAACAAGTCCGCTTTATGTCTTCTCTTATCTCAATCGTTGGGTACGTAATCAAGGAGTAGAAACAGCGCGAATTGAAAAAATCCGGCTTTATGTCTATCATTTTTACCCTTGTTTTGACCCTTATGTGAAATATAACCCTAATACAGAGGAGTTAACGGTGTTAGCAGAATCAAGTTTGAATCATCCCCAGAAATTAACAGAACTTTATCGCCGCTTTTACAGAGCAAATAAGCGTTTTAATCCCAAAGCTAATGCTGTGTTAAAACCAATTGATATTGCAGCAGAAACTATACTCAAAGCTGAGTCAAGTGTGTTTCAAGGAGAAACCTTAGTTGTAGCTGTTGCGGCAGAAGTCTTTAAACTGATGGATAGAGTGCATTCTTCTACAGCAGAAGGACGCTGGAAAATGAGCAAACGTGAGGAAGAAAGACAGGCTGTTTTAGAGTTTTCTAAGTATTTTGTAGTGGAGGTATTTGATAAATCATTTGCAGGAGACCGCGCTCGTTTAGCAGGTCGTCAACTTAACTTAATTCGAGATACCTGTGAGTTTCTTTATCGCTTAGAAGATGATAAAGAAAACTCCGAAAAAAATGAAAAAACTGCTGAAATAGATGATGACAATGAGTAAAGGTAAATCCTTTGCTATTTATCTCGCTCCCAGTTTCTGACTGGGAATGCCTCTAGTATCAAGGAAGGCAGAGCCTTCTAGAATTCATTCCCATACAGAGTATGGGAACGAGGGAAGGAACGAGGAAACGAACGAGAAAGCGAGAAATTCAATTTTGAACTAATTAACCTTATTTTGGAGAAACATCATGACACTTTTAAAAACCGTTGACCCTAAGTTCTTTCAATCAGAAATTCCCTACAAACCGATGGGTAAATACGTCCATTTTTTGACAGTTAGAATTACTGAATCTTATCCTCTATTTCAGACTGATTCAGAATTGAATAAGGCAAGAGTAAGAGCCGGAGTTAAAGATAAAACTACAATTAGTCGTTTGTCAATGTTTAAGCGGAAGCAGTCTACACCAGAGCGTTTAGTTGGTCGGGAATTGCTGCGTAACTATGGCTTGATGACTGCTGAAGAATGCGAATATAACGTAAGTTTTGCAATGGATAATCCTGATTGCATTATTTACGGGTTTGCTATTGGTGATTCTGGTTCTGAGAAATCTAAAGTTGTGGTAGATACGGCATTCTCAATTACATCTTTTGATGAATCACACGAAACCTTCACGCTCAATGCTCCCTATGAAAATGGCACAATGGCTTCTAAAGGAGAAAACGGTTCTAAACCTGGTGAAGTTACCAGCCGTATTAATCAGCAAGACCACATCAGACCGCAAGTTTTCTTTCCTAGTATTGTGACGCTGAAAGACCCTACAGAAGCTAGCTTTCTTTACGTTTTTAATAATATCTTACGGACACGCCACTATGGAGCGCAAACAACCCGCACAGGTCGCGTTAGAAATGAGTTGGTTGGTATTATTTTTGCAGATGGAGAAATTACTAGCAATCTGCGTTGGACTCAGGCAATATATGACCAAATGAAGGCTAATAATAGTCTCAATGCACCTGATCCTTTAGATGAAGATGAGGTAATTACTGCTGCTAAAAATGCAATTGAGGTGCTAATGTCTGATGAGTTTATCGTGCATACTGACTTTATTGGTGATGCTTTTGTACCTCTGTTGAATGAAATTAAGACTCTCACGGGTAGCGAAGCTGGAATTAAGTCAATTTTGCAAAAAGCTGATGCAGAAGCTAAAGAATATGCCAATAAGCATATTAGCAAAAAGAAACCTGCTGCTAAGGCTAAGTAACAACCATGACCATTATCTATCGCTGTCAGTTAGAACTACATGACAGTCTCTATTTTGCCACTCGTGAAATTGGTAGACTTTATGAAACAGAGCCAGCAATTCATAATTATGCGCTTTGTTATGCACTGGGTTTAGTTGATAGCCTAATCTACTCAACTACTGTTGCTGAAGAAGATTCCTATCGCTATTTTTGCCCGGAACAAGTGCCAAAATATGAGCAGCATTTAACGCCGTTAAATAAACAGGGAATTTACCTGACTCCAGCGCGTGCAATTAACTATTCTGCGGTTCTCAATACTTGGAAATATGCTAATAATAACTACCATGTTGAAATGGAGAAAACCCAGAAAAATATCCCTAGTTTTGGGAGAGCAAAAGAAATTGCACCGGAAAGTCAATTTGAGTTTTTCTTAATTGCTCAAAAACAACTAAAATTACCAAAATGGATTCGCTTGGGTAAATGGATGAGTAAGGCTGAGTTAATAGTTGAAGAATTGCCTAAACCTAAAACTCATGAAGGTTTATTCACCTGTACACATCCTCTAAATCCTTTAGATGTAATGTTCACTAATCAAGTGATTAGTTATGATGTGGTGAATATGCCTCCTGTTAGTTTGATTCAAAATGTGCAAATGCGGGGGCAATATTACCAATTTGATGGTAGTAAGGAGTTAAAAATTCCGGTGCGGATGGAATATCGTTTTGGGAGTTAATGACTTTCTAAAGCCTAAATCATGCTTTTTGATTGGAAATTGTAATGTTGGGTTTCGTCCCTCAACCCAACCTACATCTAAATACATCTAATTTGGACAGGCAAAATGCCTGTCCTACGGGAAATTTGAAATAAATCGTCACAGCTATCGTGAAAAACTATCAACAACAAATTAATGCTTTCCCCAATAGTTACCTGAATGATTTGTGGGGAGAAATTCATGCTTCACCTTATTTTGCTATCAATAACCTCAACCGCGATTTTGTGAATACTAAGGGATTTTCTGTGGTGTTTCAGCGTGAGGGAATAGCAGAAGTTGAACAAAAATTTCCCTTTTTTAAGCCTTATTTAGATTTTGCTCTTCTGCCGAATTGTAATGCTTTTTACCTTAATCCTTTGCTGCTGAAGGAGGGATCTCGTGTTGATCCGCACATTGATCGGTCTTTGCGTTCTTATTGCAAAACTATTGAACCACCTGCTGTTGTGAGTGTGCTTTATGTAAGGGTTCCAGGGGAGATGGAGGGGGGAGAGTTGGTGCTAAAGTCCCACAAACGCCTACTTGGGCAAGTTAAGCCCCAAACTAATACTCTGCTTTACTTTCAGGGTGATTTAACCCATTCTGTCAATGCGGTGAAAACTCCGGGAAATCGCTTAAGTTTGGTTTGTGAACAGTATAGTTTGAGTGAGGATGAACTTCAGGAAATTCCGAAGTTTACACTGGAGTCAAGAAGCTCTCAGTCTACAAATAAGAAGAAAAAGTATGCCTCATAGCTTAGTTTTAAATCTGCTTCCTCAGTCGCCGATTCCCCCACAGTTTCTCACTGGTAGACATCTGCACGCCTTGTTTTTAACTCTCGTCAGTTCTGTAGATAAAACATTAGGCGATCGCTTACATGATTCTACCGCAGATAAAGCCTTCACCCTGTCTCCCTTGCAAATTAAAGGTAACACGCCTCTGTTAAAGGGTGGTAAGGGGGTTTCTCAGTTGCAATTCTCACACCAAAAACCCATTGATGGGGGAATTCCTTGTTGGTGGCGGATTTCTTTATTAGATGACAATCTCTTTAGCCAACTTACTCAACTGTGGCTAAATCTCAACCCCCAGCAACCTTGGCATTTGGGGCCTGCTAACTTATTTATTACCAGTATTCAAGGGACACCCCAATCTACCCAACTTTGGGCAAATGCTATCTCATATCCTCAATTGTATGAGCAAGCTAGCGAAAGCGATCGCACTATTAACTTTAGTTTTGCCACACCAGCGGCTTTCCGTCAAGGAAAATTTGATACTACTCTCCCCACTAGAGAATGTGTCTTTAATTCTCTACTTTCTCGATGGAATAAATACAGCGGTAGCGAATTTACCCAGATTGCTATTGAGTCAATTTTTCCCTCTTTTATCAATATTCATACAGAGGCGTTAGCTGATTCTCGCAGTAAGTTTATTGGTGTTGTGGGTGAAGTTAATTATCGGCTTTTAGGGGAGATTGAACCAATTCAAATTAAGCAAATAAATGCTTTGGCTGATTTTGCTGTGTATGCGGGAATTGGGCGGAAAACAACGATGGGTATGGGGATGGTGCGGCGGTTAGATTATTAGCGACTAGAATTCGCGGACATACACAAAGAAATTAATTGAATTCCGGGCGAATAGAATTCGTGGACATACACAAACAAATTAATTAAATACCGGGCGAATAGAATTCGTGGACATACACAAACAAATTAATTAAATACCGGGCGAATAGAATTCGCGGCTACACAAACAAAGTCCGCCTGCGCGGACTAAGAGAATATAGATAGCCGTTTTAGCCCCCCTTTTTAAGTGGGGTTGGGGGGATTTTGTCGAAAAGTTAGCAATCAATAATTCACAATTAATTAGCACCTATGAATGATATCGATTACATTCCTATTGCGGCATTGAATCAATATGCGTATTGTCCGCATCGCTGTTGGCGGATGATTTGTGCGGGTGAGTTTAGCGATAATCAATACACAATTGAAGGGACAAGTTTACATGAAAGAGTTCATACGGTGGGGGAGGCAAATCGGGATGATGTTTGGCAAGTTCGGGCGATTTGGCTGAAGTCTGAAAAATATAAACTTATTGGTAAATCAGATTTGATTGAGGTGGAATCTGGTGAGCTTTTTCCTGTGGAATATAAGCGGGGAAATAAGGGTCAATGGGATAATGATGAGTTGCAAGTCTGCGCCCAAGCTTTGTGTTTGGAAGAGATGACGGGGAAATCTATTAAGACTGGTTATATCTATTATGCCCAATCTCATCAACGCCAATTAGTGGAGATTTCTTCGGAGTTGCGGCAAAGTGCGATCGCCACAATTCAAGCTGTCACTAGCCTCCTAACGACCGGAATTATGCCAAAACCTTTTTACAGCAAGCGTTGCCAAGGATGCAGCCTTAAATCTCATTGTCTGCCCAAAGCAAATGAAAAAATTCAGCATTACGAAGAAGCTAATTAAGGGGTGAAATCATGAGTACAGTTTACGTGATGGAAAATGATGCTTTTATCGGCAAAGTTGATGAACGTCTGACGGTGAAGGCTGATAAAAAAACTATTTTGGATGTACCATTAATCAAAATTAATGGTATTGTGGTCTTAGGTCGGGCGACTGTTTCGCCGGCGGTGATTACGGAACTATTAAAAAACCAGATTTGCTTAACTTTTCTCACAGAAAATGGCAAATATTTAGGGCGTTTAGAACCAGAAGTCACGAAAAATATCTTCATTCGTAAGGCACAATGGCAAGCAGCGGGAGAATCACTCGAAGCGATACATTTAGTTAGGGCTTTTGTGCGGGGAAAATTGAAAAATTACCGCCAAGTTTTACTTCGCGCCCAACGAGAATATGCTCATCTTAAGTTGAGTTCTCACATTACCCGATTGGAAAATGCGATCGCACCCATTAACCAGACTAGCAAAATAAATTCACTCCGAGGACTAGAAGGGGCGGGGAGTGCAGCCTATTTTGGTTGCTTTGACCAGTTGATAAAGACTTCAGAGTTTGAATTTGCAACGAGAAACCGCCGTCCACCGACTGACCCAGTTAATGCTTTATTGAGTTTTGGCTATTCTTTGCTACGTCACGATGTCCAAAGTGCTGTAAATATCGCGGGTTTCGACCCTTATCTAGGATACCTGCACGTGGAGAGATATGGTAGACCTTCTCTAGCATTGGATGTGATGGAAGAGTTTCGTCCTTTGGTGGTGGATGGGATGGTGTTGTCGCTGATCAATAAGCGATCGCTAACTCCAGATAATTTTATCACTGAACCTCTGAGCGGCGCTGTGAATTTAACCAAGGAAGGACTGCGGATTTTCCTCACCGCTTACCAGCAAAAGAAGCAGTCGAGTTTCAAGCATCCAGTTATGGGAACGAAATGCACTTACCAGGAGGCTTTTGAAATTCAAGCCAGGTTGTTGGGTAAATATCTCATGGGTGAAGTTGATAAATATCCCCCTTTGGTTTTGAAGTAATTAGTCATCTTTCGCTTTAGCAATATCCCCACCGAAAAACCTCACCCTGTCCTAACGGACATCCCTCTCCAACGCATAGAGAGAGAAAAATAATCAAAAGCAATAGCAAACTAATTAAAGCTGTCCTAACGGACATCCCTCTCCAACGCATAGAGAGGGACAGGTAAAGCGATAGCAGAACCAGGGTGAGGTTTTATTCGGTTCCATAAACCATCTATATATGTTTATTGTTGTGAGTTACGATATTCCCGAAGATAAGCGCCGGACTAAGATTCATTCGGTTCTCAAGTCTTATGGACAGTGGATGCAGTATTCTGTGTTTGAGTGCGATTTGACTGCTACCCAGTATGCTAAACTGCGATCGCGTTTGGTTAAACTAATTAAACCAGATACTGACAGCGTTCGTTTTTACTTTCTCTGCGCCTGTTGTCAGGGAAAAGTTGAACGCATTGGCGGTGAACAACCACGGGACGAAACTATCTTTTTTGCAGAGTCCCCTTCTAGCTAGGGTTTTGGACGTTTTTTGCGCGGATGGGTGGGTGTAGAAATTTGATGGTCGAAAAAAACGCTTGTATCCCAACCCCAGCAAGGTTTTCGAGCCATTTTCACCCAAAATCGATCCGCGCAAAGTCTGAAAAGCTTACCGCACAAGGGTTTCCGCCTTTTTATTTTCTTCCCTCTTTTCAAACCAACGGCTGGAATGGTATATTTATGATCGATTCGCGCAACTGCACCTTGAAAACTAAATATGGTAAGGCTTCCAGACCCCAGCGGTTGCAATTCATCAAAATCCCTATTAGGGATTGAAACGGTGCTGATGGTAGAGATTGCTTGATTGGCCCAGTTGCAATTCATCAAAATCCCTATTAGGGATTGAAACATTCTTATACCAAAGCAGATCAAAAACAACTTGTGGTTGCAATTCATCAAAATCCCTATTAGGGATTGAAACATTGTAGTAACTTCTAGGATTTTTCTATTTTTGTTGCAATTCATCAAAATCCCTATTAGGGATTGAAACCCCTTGTTTTGGCAGATAGTTGATCTTCCAAGGTTGCAATTCATCAAAATCCCTATTAGGGATTGAAACCAGAGACACGACATCATCCCTATTCAAGCTAAATCGTTGCAATTCATCAAAATCCCTATTAGGGATTGAAACAATTGCCGCAAGATATTCAAAATGAATTAGATAAGTTGCAATTCATCAAAATCCCTATTAGGGATTGAAACTTTTGAGCGCTTCTCCCATTTCTCAGATTTCTCCGTTGCAATTCATCAAAATCCCTATTAGGGATTGAAACTTTAGGTATTAAATTCCTCTCCACTTTCTTAACCAGAGTTGCAATTCATCAAAATCCCTATTAGGGATTGAAACCTTTCCTCTTCTAACCCACACCAAAAGGAAGATGTTGCAATTCATCAAAATCCCTATTAGGGATTGAAACTAGAGTTAAACTCATAAATCCCCTCTTTTAGTGAATCAATTAGTTGCAATTCATCAAAATCCCTATTAGGGATTGAAACACCATGGAGTTCACAGGAACCGTGCCCACTGGCTATGTTGCAATTCATCAAAATCCCTATTAGGGATTGAAACGAAGTGTCTTGTGAGTCGGCTCATGTATGCGCAGTTGCAATTCATCAAAATCCCTATTAGGGATTGAAACGGGGCCATTCATAATATGGAAGCCTCCCTAAACTTGTTGCAATTCATCAAAATCCCTATTAGGGATTGAAACAATTTCATCATATTCCAGGCTGTTAGCCGCATCAAAGTTGCAATTCATCAAAATCCCTATTAGGGATTGAAAAAATGTGGAATATATGGAGTAAATAGAACCAGAGCCGCATTCCCCAGGCAAAATTAAGTATTACTACGGAACCAAAAACTGCGGTAAGCTGGAGGCATGAATTACGAAACAGCTCGCAAACTCCTCATAGACCAGACAAAAACCGAGGAAAACCCAGATGCCCTGTTAAACCGTTTAAAACAGGGAAGATCCCCGGTTCCAGGTCAGATTACCTCGATTTTGTTAGCGTTGAAAGTCGTGTTTGAAGCCCTTAAAGAAACCCCTAGCCTAGATAGAGAACTGGCATTTGCCCTCTATCAGTTAGGTGTTAAGGCTCAACAGCTGTTTGTCGCAGGGCACAAAATAGGCATTGATTGGCCACCACTGCTAAAAGAAGATTTGCAGCGAATTTCCCTAGCCTCAGAGAGCATCTTTTCTGGAACATGGCAAACCCTACCTTCGGGAGGCAAACTGATAAATGAAGTTTGAAGGTTGAAATTGACATCTTTTCAGCCTTCAGCCTTCATCGGGTTAACGATTTCGCAGTTCCCCCTCTAACTTGTCTAAATCAGATTTCAGCAAAACTGTGATTTGACCGGTTATAGCCTTACCTGTCTTGGGTTGGGCAATTTCTACCCAGTAGGCATAGCGATCGCCTACTCGCAATTCTCCCCGTAAAGCTTCCCGAATCGGAGTTTTAGCCAAACGAGCCGAATTAATCGCACTTTGGTTAGGATACTGATAAATTACCTGAGCGCTTTTATAGTCTTGATAAATATCCAAACCATAAATCACCCGCAAAGATTCTTGGAAACGCTGGAAACTAACGCCATTAATACCATCATACATAGTCATGCGTTCAGTGCGTATTTGGCTGCGGTTCTTGGTAAATTCCACCCTACCGGGAGGTAATACCGACGATTGAAAGGTAAATCGCTGGGCAGCTGTATCACTCTTTTGCACAAATAGTTTCTCCCCAATTTTGGGGCGGAGTGTAGGATGAGCTTGAATCCAAGTAGTGACTTCTTCTGTACTTTGCCCTGGTAAAGCATTAACTGGACTATCCAACAGCATTCCCACCGACAGCCAGGGTACTAGAGAACAAGGCAAAATCAAAAACTTATGCAGAGATTTTTTGAGCATTTTCTGATTCAAGACTGACATAGCAATTTCCCATTGGGCGCTAATCAAAACGCGGTAATCATAGTTTTCCCCGTTTTTTCCCCAGCATTAAACTTCCCCTGAAAAAAAAATCTGTAACAGGAGTGTAGAGACGTTGTAGGATACATCTCTACATTTGGAGCCAGGTGTACACACCAGTCTCTGGTGATGCAATTGATGCTTGATCCAACAGAGTCCTAACGGACATCCCTCTCCTTCGGAAGGAGAGGGACAGGTTGTGCGTAGCAGAACCAGGGTGAGGTTTTGGGAGAATTTTGGGTAATCGGCTAATTTGTGTGTACACCGTAGACATTTGCAGAAGAGCGGTCAAAGTGTATACAAAGAAGAAAGACTATTTAACAGGGTATGAGCGCCACCTTAATTACTTTACGCGCCTTCATGTCATTAAACACCTGTGCTAAATCCTGCAATGGGCGGTGTTCGCTGATCAGTAACTCAAAGGGAATTCGACGACTAGCTATCAATGACAGGGCCGCCCGCACATATTCTGGAGTGTTGTGAAATACGCCTTTTATGGTCAGTTCGCTGTAGTGTAGCTGTTCTGTGTTCAGGGTAATTGTGGTATCCCGTGGACAGCCGCCAAATAAGTTTACAGTGCCACCAGGACGGGCACAGGCGATCGCAATTTCCCAAACCCTGGGTACACCAGTCGCCTCAATCACCACATCTGCACCCCATCCGGCGGTGAATTCCTTCACCACTGGGGGAATATCCGGTATTTGATGATAATTAAAAATCTGGGCTGCACCGAGTTTTTTACCAATTTCTAACCTGTGGTCATTTCCTCCCCACAGCAAAACCTCGGTTTGATCAGCCAAAGCTGCCACAAACATCAGTCCAATTGCCCCATCTCCCAAGACGACAACCCGGTCTTTAGCTTTGACATGAGAACGCCCTATGCCATGCAACACACAAGCTAAAGGTTCGGTCATCGCTGCTAATTCCCAAGGTAACTCATCGGGAATCGGCAACATATTCTGCTGGACTATGGGTGCGGGAATCTTCAGATATTCGGCAAAAGTCCCATTATTCCATGTCAAATTGGGACAGAGGGAATATTCTTGGCGTTGACAAAAAAAACATTTCATGCATGGTGCAGAATTATTAGCAACAATGCGATCGCCTATTTGCCAACCACTGACACCAGCGCCCAAAGCCACAATTCGTCCCGCCCCTTCATGACCAAACAGCGTTGGTAGTTTCAGCATCTTCGCATGACCACCACGACGCCAAACTTTTAAATCAGTACCGCAAGTTGTGGCTACCCCCACTTGGATCACCACCTCACCAACCGCCGGAGTAGGGTCAGCGACTTCCTCTAGGCGTAAATCTTCTTGTCCATAAAGTAACGCTGCTAACAAAGCTTTTAACCCAATGAATTAGCGACACCTGACATCTTGCACAATTCTCAAATTTAGGGCTGAAAGCTTAAATTAGAAGACAGCTAACCAAGATAAAAATTCTAACCAGTTTTAACTGGTTTTTGCTTTCAGCCGGAACTTTAGTTCACGGCTTTTGGCAATGGATGCAAGATATCAGCTACACCTGATTTTATCAGGTAGAGACTATGCAAACTAAAACTTTTCAAACTAAGAATTCACTGCCGGCAGGGGAAGTTTTCCCGGAATCCGGGTTTCTATCTTCGCGAGGCGACTGATAGTTAATAGTGGTACCTCTTGGCGGCATGACACACAAAACCAATACAGTTCACCATGACGGACATGACGCAGAATCGAACCGCCGCAGCATGGGCAAGTGTTAGCTCTCATGCTCATACCAATGTCCTCCTTGAAAAAAGTTATTGTTTAAGACAGGCAAAAAAAGTTTGTTGATTAAAACCGCATCTTGGTGACATGAATCCAGTTATTCAATGCTCTATAATCCTTAATAATTTATTTAGAGATCGCCTCGTAGTTAAGTGATCACCAACCTAATTTTCCGAGGTATAGAGCATTTGTACTTACTATGGGTTAATTTGAATTAACTTAACTGATTTCCCAGAACGCAATTTCGGTTAACTGTAGCCCCAAACCACCACCAAATCTATTCTTAAACCATCAGCTATAGTCAACTGACCGCCATAATCTAAAACTAATGCCTATAGTTAATAGTTTCATCTATCTTGAGGATCATAAGCAATTAGAATATTTTGTAAGCTTGGCTACAAAATTGCCTATTTTGTATCTGCAAATACTAAATTATGTCATGGGATCAATTACTTAGGGCCCATTTTAGGGGAAAGTTAAGAATGAAAATATAAATTATCAACATTAATTAATCAGGAAAATTTCATATCATTTATAATTCTTTACCTATCGACACACAGATAAATAACTAATGAAAATCGCTACTTGGAATGTCAACTCGATCCGTACCCGCCTAGAACAGGTTATTGAGTGGTTAACTCAAAATCCCGTTGATGTTCTCTGCTTGCAAGAAACAAAAGTTGTAGACGCCGACTTTCCGCGATCGCCTTTTGAACAATTAGGCTATCACCTTTATATTTCCGGACAAAAAGCTTACAATGGCGTTGCCCTGATTAGCCGCCAACCGCTTCTAGACGTTACCACAGGTTTTCAAGGAATTTTGCCAGACATATCACCAGAATGGGATGAGCAAAAGCGGGTAATTACTGGCATTATTGACGGAATTCGGATTGTAAATCTCTATGTTCCCAATGGTTCAGCCGTCGGAAGTGATAAATATATTTACAAACTGGGTTGGTTAACAGTATTGCGCGAATACTTGCAGACACTTCTGCTCTCACAACCTGCCATCTGCCTATGCGGCGACTTTAACATTGCCCTAGAAGCTAAAGACATTCACGACAAAGTTAAAACTGAAAATCACATCATGGCTTCTGAAATAGAACGCCAAGCCTTACAGAATATACTCGCCCTAGGATTTGCCGATGCCTTTCGCAAATTTACCACAGAAGGCGGACACTACAGCTGGTGGGACTATCGCACCAGCGCCTTCAAGCGCAATTTAGGCTGGCGAATTGACCATCACTACCTCACACCCATCTTGTATGAAAAGGCGCAAAGTTGCATTATCGACGTTGAACCGCGCAAATTGACCCAGCCTAGCGACCATACGCCGGTGATTGTCGAGTTTTAGAAATTTTCCCCTCAGAAAATAGTGATTAGACTGAACTAGGGAAGGAGATTTGAGCCAGAGGAACTGTCCAAATATCCCATACCCCCTACCCCCTAATCAAATCCAAAAGCTATGTTTCTAGTCACAGGAGCAACAGGAGATATTGGTCGTAGAGTCGTGCGACTTTTGCGCCAACAGGAGAAATCTGTGCGGGCATTTGTCCGGATCACATCGCGCTACAGCGAGTTAGAACACCGGGGTGCTGACATCTTCATCGGTGATTTGCAGGAAGAAAAAGATATCCAGAAAGCTTGTCAGGGCGTCAAATATATCATTAGCGCCCACGGTTCTGATAGCGATGCTCTATCTCTAGACTATCGCGCTAATATTGAACTCATTGACCAAGCAAAACAAGATGCAGTTGAACACTTTATCTTCATTTCCGTACTGGGTGCCGAACGAGGATATGAAGATGCTCCTGTGTTCAAAGCCAAACGGGCAGTAGAGCGATATCTGCAAGCTAGTGGCTTAAATTACACAATTTTCCGCCCGGCTGGATTAGCATCAAACTTGCTCCCACTGGCCGAAAGGTTTCGCGAAACTGGTTTGTATCTACTCATCGGTGACCCCAAAAACCGTACCTCAATTGTGAGTACCGATGATTTAGCTAGGTTAGTAGTTGATTCTATAACAATTGAAGGCGCTCGTAACCAGATTTTTCCTGTGGGAGGGCCGGAGATTTTATTGCGAGAGGATATTCCGCAAATTTTTAGCCGCATCTTCCACAAAGAGCCAGTAGTGATTAATTCACCGTTATTTGCCATTGATGGATTACGCAGTGTCTTGGGTTTATTTAATCCTCAAGCACAGGCAGGTTTGGGAACCTTTCGCACCTTGTTGGCTAATGAATTTTTCTGTACAAAAGAAGAAATTGCCAATTTAGAAAGGATTTTTAACTTTCAATTGGAGACATTAGAAAATTTTGTGCGCCGCTATCTAGCAGATTGAATGTGGTCATGGGTAATTGGTAATTGGTGATTTTCAAAAAACCATTACCGGTTACCTATTACCGATTACCGATTACCGATTACCAAATCTATGAAATATTCCCTAGCGGCAAATGGCGCTCAAGCACGTCAGACTAAAGAGAGATTCGCTAAACCAGAGGAGCAATTATCCTATGAATTAGGCAAGGCGGTACAGGAATTACCATCGCTCTATATCAGACTATTGGCGGGAACGATTAGCGTTATAGTATTTGGCGCGATCGCCTGGGCATATTTTTCAGAAATTGATGAAGTCGCTACAGCACCAGGGGAATTAATCGCTGCCACACAGGTAAGACCGGTCACAGCCTTGGGTGGAGGGACAATTTTGTCTGTGAAAGTCAAAGAAGGCGATCGCGTTAGCAAAGGACAAGTTCTGATTCAGCGAGATCCAGACTTACAACAAACCGATGTGGCCCGCTTCGCCAAATCTAGTAAATTGATTCAAGACGACTTGCAACGTTTGGATGCAGAACGCAGCGGCAGCAAAAATGCAGGGACGAAACTGCAAGATGAACTGTTAAACTCCCGGTTGTTAGACTACCAAGCGCGTCAAGCAACGGCAGAAGCAGAAGCAAATCGCCAATTGTCACTGATCAATCAAGCCAAAGTCCGCTCAACTCGCCTACAAGATAACTTAGTTAACGCCAAAACCAGCCTCACCAACGCCAAAGAAAACTTGATTAACGCCCAAAGCATTAGCGTTAGAGTTGAAAGTAATTTAGCGATCGCCCAAAAAAGAGAAGCAGGACTACGCACCCTAGTTACTCCCGGTGCTGTACCGCGAATTGATTACCTGGACTCCCAAGAAAGATTAACTCGTGCCAAAACAGAAATCACCAGAGCCAAAGATGAAGTTACCAACGCCCAAAATCGGGTAACAGAAGCTCAAGACAAAGTTGCATCTTTACAAAAAGATATCGCCGCCCAAATCCAAGAAATTCGCCAGGCTGAACAAGCCTATCAAGCTGCACGTAATCAGGGTCTACGTTTGGCATCAGAACGCCAAAGCGAAATTTTGACCCAAATCAACAAACGCAAAGAAGACCTAACCACCATCGCCGGTCAACTGGAGCAAGCCAGAAAGCAGAAAGCCTTAGAAACTATCGAGGCTCCCGTTGCAGGCACAATTTACAGAATCAAAGCCACTAAAGGGCCAGTACAATCTGGAGAAGAATTGCTGTCAATCTTACCCGAAGGCGAAGAAATGCAGCTAGAGGTGAAAGTCCTTAACCGCGATATTGGCTTTATTCGTCAGAAGATGAAGGCAAAAGTGAAAATGGCGACCTTCCCCTTCCAGGAATTTGGCGTGATTGAGGGCGAAGTTGCACAAGTCAGCCCAAATGCAATTGTTGATAAAGAATTAGGCTTAGTATTCCCCACCAGAATTAAATTAAGCAAACACTCAATCAACGTCCGGGGTCAAGAAGTTCCATTTACCCCAGGGATGGCGGCAAATGGGGAAATTGTCACTCGCAAAAAGTCAATTTTTACTTTTATTGTTGAGCCGATTACTCGCCGCTTTAGCGAAGCATTTTCTGTCAGATAAGGCATTTTTTAGAGACGTTGTCTACAACGTCTCTACAATAATTACAGCGATTTTTAGGTAAATAGACCATACCGTAGGGGCACAGCAGTGCTGTGCCCTGACGATAGATGTGGTTCAAATAGATGAAAACTGCTGTAAGCTAAAATTCGGTCAGTTTTTTTGGCGCTTTTTGACTATTCCTTCAGCATCATAATTATGATCGCTGCCAATGCTGTTGTTACTTAAACTATTATCGTAATAGCGGAATGGTGATTGATTTGCTGAACTCACTACACTGCTGTTGATGCTAGAGTTGGCAATTTGGTTTTCGCTGCTGATAGAACTGACGCTCAACTCCATTGTTGGCAGTTCATAATCACCAAACTTCACCGGCCAGCCATTTTCGCCAATGGTGACAACAACAGACGGTACTGGGATGGGTTCTGTAGATTTTGCTGATTTATTAATTGAATCAGATGTCTGGCTAGAGGTTAAAGTTTCTGAGCTACCTTCTGCCTGCCCTGTAATTATCTGACGCACTTGGGTTTGAGTCAAGTTGGGGTTAGCACTGAGCATCAGAGCAACTACCCCAGCAACATGAGGGGTAGCCATAGATGTGCCGCTATAAGTGCCGTACTGATTATTTGGTAATGAGGAGTAGACATCTACCCCTGGGGCTGTGACATAAGTGATTTCTTGGGAGCCAGAACGGTTAGAGAAGTCAGCCAGGTTATTATCTTCATCTACGGCGCCAACTGCAATGCCTGTATTGTAGGCATAGCGAGCCGGATAACCTGGGGATGAGGCACCATCATTACCTGCGGCCATGACAACAATTACACCTTTGCTGCTGGCATATTCAATAGCTGTCTTGAGAGTGTTGTTAGAATAAGAGCCTCCCAAGCTGAGGTTAATTACATTAGCGCCATTATCCGCAGCATAGCGAATGCCTTTAGCGATCGCACTATAGGAGCCTGAACCTGATTCATTCAGCACCTTAACAGGCATAATCTTGGCATCATAAGCAACACCCGTTACACCAATATCATTATTCTCTCCGGCGATTGTGCCAGCAACATGGGTACCATGACTATTGTCGTCTAGGGTATTGTTGTTATTGCTAACAAAGTTCCAGCCCTGGACATCATCAACATAGCCGTTGCCATCATCATCGATGCCATTACCGGCAATTTCTTTGCTATTAGTCCAAATATTATTCTGCAAATCTTCGTGGTTATAGTCAACCCCAGTATCTATAACTGCAACGATAACGCCCTTACCTGTGTATCCATGTTCCCAAGCTTCAGGAGCTTTGACCATATCTGCTCCCGAATTGTTGCCACCAATATTAGCAACATCATCATAAGTATCCTCACCAGCAGCTCGACTAACAGCATCAGCTGCATTCACCAAGCCATAGCCAGAGCTAGAGTTATAGTTCCCAGTACTAGAAATATTAGCAGTATCGTTGGCTGAATTAAAGCTACTACGACCACTCAAACTGAGGCTGTTATCTCCCTGAATATTGAAGGTATCAACTGAGGAGATAGGCGTAACATTTAACCCATTATTCGACAAAGAACTACTAATCTCATCAATGGGCATAAGTATTTTAGCCTCAAAAATATCAATATTTCGTGACAACGTGAACTGTGAAAACCTTTGCCATTAATAGGTTTTACAGCACAAATTATTTCCCTTTGCCAAAAAATACTATAAAATCAAATATTAAATTGCTAATTTTATTACAAATAAGATTATGTAAATTGTAATTATTTATAGCCCACCCAGATTAAATATAAATAGGACTTACACAAGTGTCACACTCAATGTAAGATTGTAGGGTGCGTCAGATATCGAAAATTTGCTCATTGTTACTGAATTACTGGGTCTGACGCACCCTACAAAGCCATGCCAGTTGCGTAAGTCCCAATAAAATCTCTTATTTTTGTCTCAATACTCTTGGTGTTAATAAAATTGTAGGTTGGGTAGAACGAAGTGAAACCCAACAAAGTCCTGGAAATGTTGGGTTTAGTCCCTCAAACCAACCTACGTAGACTTGATAGATTTTCTTAAATATGCTGATAGGGCAAAGTAATATTTTGGTACTTTGCATCTTTTAATTTTTAATTTTTAATTTTTAATTGTTTACGACTTACGCACCGCACAAATTTACTACCCGTAGGGTGCGTTCCCTAACGCACAAATCATGATTTTTAATAACACAAACCATACCGCATATTTGCTAATTTCTGTCCGTTAAGTCTTATTGTTTAAGCTTTTGTGATTTCGGCAATCGGTGTGCTACGCTCTAAATTGTATCTGGATCAATATTTAATTCCCGCAGTTTTGCAGCCAAGCGTTCTGCTCGTTGGATTTCTTGTTCTGCCGTTTCTTCTGGTGTCGGGACTAGCTCACCTTCGCGGGTAAAAAATCGTAATAGTCCTTGATATATTCCCAAATATAAACCCAATTGCTGACTCCACAGATGCCCTTGGGTATTTGGTTCTAGAGGTTCGTACTTACCATCTAATAAGTGAAAACCAGCAAATTCTAATGTATATGGGTCGAACCAAAAATAATCGGGTGTGCGAAAGGTATCTTGATAAATCTTTTTCTTTAAATCTTTGTCGGTATTAGCTGTTGATTCAGAAAGAATTTCTAGAATTAAATGAGGATATTTACCATCTTCTTCCCAAACTACCCAACTTTTACGGGTTTTGCGTTCAGTGTCCAGCACCACAAAAAAATCTGGCCCCCGGAAGTATTCTGATTTGCGTTGGTTAGGACTATAGTAAATAGTCAGGTTGCCAGCCGCGTAGAAATCATTTCTGTCTCGCCACAACCATTTTAGGCATTTGAGTAAGAGCATTATCTGCTCTAGATGCAGTTCACTTTCCAAGGGAGGTTCGTCACTGTATAAATCACCTGGGGGAAAGATAACATTTTCTGGGGTATTTTGGGGAGAGGCTAATTCTTTCGCTAGGGTCATGGAATGCTTACAGCAGTGGGTATGGGTTTATTTTAGCTGCTGTAGTTAGGCGTTGGCGTACCCACCGTAAATCGCGCAGCTTATCGGTGGGTAGGCTTTGCTCTATTCTTGCGCCTTGAAACTTGTAAACTAGAATCTTCTGTACCACCATCAACAGATGGTAGATAATACCCACCTTTATGAGTTTATCCTTCTAGTTCAGCCCTAATTTTTTCAATATGTTGGATGCTTTTGAAAGAATAAAATCTCTCAGACCATCCAAAATAACAGCACAACCTACAAAAAGTCAACATCTTACTCAAAACTTATAATATTATTTTACTAATGGGATATTGAGACAATTACTCTTCTGTACCTATGAACAGGACTACATCTAATAGTCAAAATAGTGCGTTATCCGAGTTTAAAGAAGCTCATCCTGAAGAAATACAAACAATTACTGAAGCACTAGTGAAGATAACAAGTCTTCCAGCAGAAGCCATTAAGTCTCATCTTGATGCCATGTTGGAGAAGTTAGTAAAAACCACAGAAAGTCCATTTTATGAAACAGCCTCAGATGAAGAGTGGTTTCAAGCACTGCATGAATGGAGTTATAGACATAAGCAAAACATACCTCCTTTATCTGACTATGCCGTAAGTCGGGCAGGTATCTATGAGGATGAGGAGATTTAGTGGCGTATCTTATTGATACAAATATTATATTGAGAATGGCACAGCCCAACCACCTAATGTGTGCGGAAGCTTTGAATGCACTGGGGATACTTCGGCAAAGAAAAGAAGATTGTTATCTAACTCATCAAAATCTAGTTGAGTTTTGGCGCAGTGCTACCCGTCCGGTTGAAAAAAACGGATTAGGAATGAGTTTAGCTGAAGCTGAAGCAGAACTAAAGCGTTTAGAAACACTTTTCCCCATACTGCCAGATATACCTGAGATTTACCCTGAATGGAAACGACTTGTACTTAAGTATGGGGTAATGGGTGTGAATGTTCATGACGCTAGGCTTGTGGCAGTCATAATCGCTCATGGACTGACTCACATCCTTACTTTTAATATTAAAGACTTTGCACGTTATGCGAATGAGATTACCCCTGTACATCCAACAAAGATTTGAAAAAAACCGCAGATAAACGCTAATGCAGACGGATAATTTATTGGCGTTTATCGGCGGTTAATATTAAACGTTTGCTTGCTGTCTTTGATAAAGTGACCAATACAAACCCTTTTGTTGCAATAACTGTGCGTGGGTTCCACGTTCAGCAATTACACCCTTCTCCAACACCAAAATCAAATCAGCGCGTTTGAGAGGTGCAAAACGGTGAGCAATCAAAAACACTGTGCGGTTTGCAGATGCCTTTTGAAGATTTTGCAAAACTTGCTGTTCGGTTTCACTATCCAAAGCGCTGGTAGCTTCATCTAAGATTAAAACTGGCGCTGTGGAGAGAAATAACCGCGCTAGGGCGATACGTTGTCTTTGTCCACCAGATAAAGCTGTACCCCTTTCCCCAACGTTGTTTTCGTAACCGTAGGGTAATTGACTGATGAAATCGTGAGCTACGGCTAATCTAGCAGCTTCTACCACTTGTTCGGCGGTAATATCAGGGTTGCCGAGGGTGATATTTTCCAAGATGGAACCGTTAAATAAAAAATCTTCTTGGAGAACTACGCCAATTTGTTGCCGCAAAGATGCTAAATCTGCACTTTTAATATCAAAACCATCGATGAGGATGCGTCCTGATTCAATTTGATAAAGGCGTTGCAGTAACTTTGACAGGGTACTTTTACCTGAACCACTCCGCCCGACGATGCCGACAAATTGCCCTGGTTCAACGTTAAAGGAGATGCCCCGCAGCACTGGTTCTGTGTTGGCTTTGTAGCGGAAAAAGACTTGGTCAAAACTAATTTCACCTTTGAGGGGGGGTAAAACTAGACCGGTGCCGGCTTCCGCTTCTGGGGCAACATTGAGAATATCACCAATTCGATCTACTGAAAGCAGTACTTGTTGCAGACTTTGCCACAATTGCACTAAACGCAGAAGTGGCCCTGTAACTCTGGCTGAGAGCATTTGAAAGGCAACTAATTGACCAACTGTGAGTTGATGGTCAATCACCAGCTTGGCACCAAACCAGAGGATCAACATGGTGGACAAATTGGTGAGAAAGTCGCCAATGTTGCTGCTAATGTTGGAGGTGGTAGAGGCTTTGAAACCTGTGCGGATGAAGCGGGCAAATAAGCCTTCCCAGCGATCGCGTGTTACTGGTTCTGCTGCATGGGCTTTAACCGAGTGAATCCCTGTCACCGTCTCCACTAGAAAGGATTGACTATCAGCGCTGCGGTTAAATGTTTCGTTCAGCCAACCGCGCAAAATTGGTGTCGCGACAATTGTCAAAGTGGCAAATAAGGGAAGTACCGCTAAGGCCACAAAGGTGAGAGGGATACTGTAGTAAAACATCAATACCAGGTACACCACCGCAAAGATGCTGTCGAGGATCACCGTTAAGGCTGTACCGGTGAGAAACTGGCGGATTTGTTCCAGTTCCTGAACTCTGGCTACTGTATCCCCCACCCGACGCGACTCAAAATAAGCTAGGGGTAAGCGCATTAAGTGGCGAAATAACTGGGCGGATAAACTCAAATCCAGACGCCGCGCTGTATGGGTAAAGATGAATAGCCGCAGGATGCCGAGGATAGATTCAAATGTCGCAACTAATAAAAGTGCGATCGCCATCACATCCAGAGTTGGTAAACTCTCCTGCACCATCACTTTATCAATCACAACTTGGGTAATTAACGGTGTCGTTAACCCCAAAAGCTGCAACGTAAAGGACGCCAGCAACACTTCTCCCAACAATCCCCGATACTTCCAAACCGCCGGAGTGAACCAAGCAAGGTTAAATTTCTCTTGCTTAGATATTAGTTCTGCTTGCCACAATTGCCCATCCCAAGACGCCTCAACCACAGACTGGGGCAGGCTTTCGCAAGTGCGATCAAGATTTAGGGGATTAGCGATAATTAACCGCTGGCCTTTGACACCATAAGCCACTACCCAAGTCGATTTTGGCTTTCCTAGTTCGTCTTTTTCGCTGTTGAGTGAGTCAGAATTCCACAGCATTAAAGCAGGAAACGACAATTGTCGCAAATCGCCCCAACTCACTTGCAACCGGCGCAAAACAAACCCTAGCTTTTCTGCTACCTCCACAACATTCTTTGGGCGTTGTCCCCGGAGTTGGCGTTGCACCCATTCCAGTTGCACAGCATTTTCTAACTGTTGCGCCACCATTGTTAAACAAGCAGCAGCCGGATTCGTGCTAGCAACAAAAGGATAATTGGAGATTATCGACGTAGGAGATGGCGAGATTGGCAAATTAGCAGATTGGGAAATTGGCAAATTGGGAGATTTCGGAAACGTCCCTTTCTCCTCTTCTGCTTCTAAACTTACCCAAAACTGATCAATTTGTGGAGTAGAAAATTCTGCCCACAATGCCGAATTCCAGCACACCACAACTACTTCTTTACTAGCAGCTACGGCTTTACACTCACCAGCTAATTTTTGTAAGTCGCCAAACCAATCCCCCGCTTCTAGGGATGCTAAAGGTTTGCCAACACTGCCGTCTCGCAAGCGGACTTTTCCCACAGCAATAAAGAATTGGTAACCTCCGGTTTGTTGTGACCAGATTTTTTCCCCAAGACTATAGTGGCGGATTTCTGACTGATTTTTTAATTGGGTTTGTTGTACATCCGTAAGCCAGCATAATGGCGGTTGATTCCAAGGTACAGAAGCTAGCGCATTTTCTTGTAGAGATTGATTATCCAGAGGTTTTAGCTCACTTCTAATTTGACCGTCAAATTTTGAATTTTCGACCCTAGCCATTTCTCAAACAACTCATTTTGTAGTGTTTGTTTTAGTTGAGTATCTTCTAAAGATGCCGGCAGAAATTGCTCTACTCGAAACACAGCAAAACGCCCTTCAAGTTCTATTGGCCCTACCAATTGTCCAGGAGTCGCTGCATCCACAGCCGCCCTGACTATATCCGGCAGGGTTCCCCGGCTAATAGGGCCCATCATGCCATTAAAAATTCGCTCTTCTGCTAGAGAATATTCTTTGGCGAATTCTTCAAAACTACCTCTTTCTTCAATTTGGGTTTGTAGTTCTTCAGCCAGTTCGCGATTATCAACAAGAATCCGTGAGAGTACCACCCGATCTAAAAAGAGCTTCCGTTCAATGAAGTATTCTGAAAGTTTTGGTTCTGTGACTAAAGCTTTCAGTTTTTCTAACTTGAAGCTAAAAGTAATTGATGCATGAAATGTAGCGTAATCGCTGCCATTACTTTTTAACCATTCTTGAAAAGCTTTGGGATCACTCAGTTGATTTTTTAGCCGAAACTCAATAATTGTTTGTTCAGCTAATGAGGAACTAATCTCAATATCTTCGCGCGTTTCTATTTCTTGCTCAATTACTTGCTGGCGGAGAATAGTGCCAATGAACTGCCCCATTTTTCCGGAGGCTTGTAGATATTTTACCGCCTGTGAAATGGTAATTGGCTGGTCATTGACAGTCAAAAATGATGAAGATTCCATGAAATAAACACGTCGAAGAGATTAAAAAGCGATAAAACTTTCAATTAAATGATAGAGAAAATAGCAGAAAGTTACAGTCAAGAATGATAAAGATTCTATGAAATAAATAATAAAAAAATGTCCCTAAGCATATTTTGCCTGATTACTCGTATTTTATAGAGCAGGCTATCTAGTAAAATCCAGGGAATTTACGGTTATTATCTTCTTAGTTGAATATTAGATTCTGTCAAAAATCTCACAAATAACTGGTAAATTATTAGACAATCAAGCTTGTCCACATCAAGGCAATTAAGATGGCGGCAATCGCCCCAATTAAGGTATTCACAATATTTACTACTTCATTAGTTAGCCAGGTATATTGAGATTGCAATGTTGCCCCAATCACACTTTCTAAATTGGTGGCAATAAAAGCTGCTAGAACACACCAAACTATTCCTAATAAATCAATCAAACCAATTCCCCAGCCAAGAATGGCGATCGCCAATGACGCCACTACACCAGCTATAGTTCCCTCCAAGCTTACCGCCCCTTCTGTGCCACGGGGTACTGGTTGCAGGGTGGTAATTAAATAGGTGCTTTTACCATAAGCTTTCCCCACTTCGCTAGCAGTGGTATCAGCCAGCTTAGTACTAAAACTCGCCACATAACCCAACAGCAGCAAGGGTGTGAGGCTAGGATCTAGCAATCCTCCCTTTACCAAGCCTACACCCAACGCACACAGCGCCCCAGTTAACGCCGAACCCCAAACATTTTCTGGGCCTCTAGCCCCAGAACGCTTTTCGGCAATTCCTTCAGCTTCCTTTTGGGCCATACCAATGCGCGTCACCCCAGAACCAACCACAAAATAGAACGCCACCACTAGATATCCCTGCCAACCTAGTGTGCCCCAAATTATTATCCCCAATAACCAGGCGTGGACTAATCCGGCTGGGGTGAGCAATTTTTTGGGTGCGATCGCAACTATGCCCAACAAAATTGTATTTAATCCCACGCCAACCAACCAAGGATTTACAGAATCAATTAAAGAGAACATTAGTAATCAATCCCTTTTCTTGTGCTTTACCATACCAGTTAAAAACTGAACTCTTCCTAGTCCCCTTTTTGATTAATCGGTTCTATCAAGGCTGCTGCTACTATTGCTAAAGTTCTAGAGTCTGTCAACATCCAGGGGTGCAGTGCTACAGGCAATGTTACCTCTCGTCCCAAAAGCATTTGTGAACTCTTTGGCGGTACAATCATCAAATCATAAGGTGTCCATATAGATGTAAAATTCAACTGCTTTAACATCTGGGCATCAGAATTCAAATCTAACAAAAATGGGCTTTTGGGGCGCATTTGCACACAGCCGGGAAGTGAGGAACCATAAGCAATCACAGTTCCATTATGGGGCGAAGATATGGTGATAAATCGCTGTACACGACTAATTCCTCCTAATCGCTGGAGATAGTAGCGGCTGACTATTCCCCCCATACTGAAGCCTACCAAATCCAGTGGTTGTTCTGGTGGCAGGTGCAAAGCGACATAATTAGTTACCTGCTTTGCCAATTCATCAAGGCCTACAGCACCATTATTTGGCACTAAATCCAGGGTATACACAGACCAACCCCGTTGTCTAAGATAATGTGCCATTTTATGGAAAACTGCCCCTGTATCCCCAATGCCGTGTACCAATAACAGGGGATTACGCTGTTGATTTTCAGTGTTCATCGACAAACTTTTTCTAAACAAGCCTGTTGAAAATTTAACCAGATCCCCGACTTCTCAGAGAAGTCGGGGATCTGTCGGTTAACCAAGAATTGTTAATTATTGTTAAGCTAGCTTTCAGAATCTTGCTCTGAGTTACAGTAAAATTTAATAATAAATTCTCGGTATCGACAAGTTGCAAGTACTTGCAAGCAAAGATTTGAGAACACTTGCCCTGTAGTGTGACTAAATAGTTGATTAAGCACAAATCTATAAGCGTTGTTACAGGAATGGGATAGCGCCGAGCAAAAATGTAACATTTAGCCGTAAATTTTAATAAATACGGTCACAATCTAGATATAAAAGAGAGGAGAAATTGTAATGGGTTTTATCAAAAAATTAATCGCCGGTATTCTGGGTTTCATCACTGGGTTATTACCTGGCAAAAAGAAAGGCAACGGCTACTACTTGGAACTCAACGAAGCCGCCACTGAAACCAAACCAGCAGCATCGAATGGTGCAAAAGCTGCCCAACCAGTCGCCCCAGCTGCACCAGTTCAATCCGTAATCGCACCAACCCCCGCACCGACTGCGGCCAAAGCCACCAAAGAGAAACCATCAAAAAAAGGCAAGGCTGCCAAAGCAGAACCAGCACCAGCGGTAGCACCAGCCGCAGCTAAGAGTACAAAGGCCCCAACTGAAACTACCTTTGCCCCCAAATATCTAGATCCTGCCGCTGCAAGCTCAAATGGTCGTCGGCGTCCAGGGGCAAATATGAATCCTTTCCTCGATATGGCAACTCAGGTGAAAACTCCTGGGTAAGTTTGGTAATTGGTAATTGGTGAGCCAGTGCGCAGAACCGTCTTGTTTCCACGCCACGTGCTTTAAGCCGGGGAACCCGTCCAACGCAGTGGCTCCCCATGAGCAACTGGCGAACCCGAAGGGTAATTGGTAATGGGGCATTGGGTATTGGTAATTATTGCCCTGCCCCATTATTTTTCACAAATATGAGTCCACTATATAGCTGAAAAGCTGAGTCCCAATTACTTTGTTCCCTACGAAACAGGTCAATGTGAGATGGGATTTTATGGAGGATTTCTGTTTGATCTAATACTGTCTCTGCAAAAGCAGTGAAATTTGACCACAGCTTGACTTGAGGGATTTGCTGCTCAAGGGATTTCAGTAAGCTATTCCAATTAATCCTGATGGTATTTTGGCTGGCTTGGGGTGTGATTTCTACACCTTTTTGGAATTCATAGCCGCTGTCATAAAGTCGCAAAATGCAATTTCTGCCTGGTAGATGTAAATCACAAAATTGGGCATAGTCTTGGGTTTTGGTTTTACGTTCTAGCTGACGGCGGATGTTAACGTCTACAACTTCTTCAAAAATTGGCAATAGTCCTATAACTCTTGCTGTGACTTCTGACCAGTCAAAGGTAAGGGAACCAAGTTGATTTTCTTGATTGCGGCAAACAACGGTGGTTTTTTGAGCAAATTCTGAGAAATATTTGACTTGAAATACTTGAATTTGCTGAATTTGAGCTATTGTGACCCAGAAGCAGGGAATGCCAGCCTGCTGTAGCTGTGTACCATAATATTTGAGTTCTCCCACTTGTCCAAGGCGGTATAGTCTCCAGCCGCGACTGGGGATAACTAGTCTGGCGGTGTAGGAGTCTAGCTGCATAATTTGGGCGAATTTTTGCACAGCTAGGGTTTTGGCTTGGTTGCTGACTGGTTCTAAGATTAGTATGCCTAATTCAGTATGACTGGGTTCAGCGGTTGCTTGATTAATCGCTCTTTGTCTTTCTTCTTGCTGAATTTCTTGCAGTCGTTGCAAACCAAGACGTGCTTGCATGATTATTTTCTGATTGTTTGTACTCCGCAGCAGTTGCCGATAAATGTTTTCCGCCTCTGTCCGCTTGGAGGATACTTCATGCAGCCGTCCGAGATAAAATTGCACCCAAGGATTTTCTGGCGATTCAGTTAACAGCTGTTTGAGTAATTTGGCAGCGGTTTTATAGTCTTTGTGTTCAAAAGCGGCAGCAACTTGCTCAATCATAAAAAATCTAGGTAGTGTCAATTATACTTCACAAGCTGCTGCTACTAAGGATAATGCCACTACTGGTGCTGTCACTGCTCGCAAGATGCGCCTTCCAAGGGATACTGGTTGAAATCCAGAGGCTCGCGCATTTTCAATTTCTTTCTCCGTCCATCCCCCCTCTGGGCCAGTAGCAATGACTATCTTGTGAGCAACAATATCTATCACTTTGCTTAAATGAGGGTATTCACCACGCGCCTCACAAATATAATGGTGAGTCCCCACACCAGCGCTAACAACGGCACTAAAAGCTACAGGTTCTAAAATTGTCGGCACAAAAGACCTCTCTGATTGCTCGGCGGCTTCTGCGGCAATGCGCCGCCAGCGTTCGAGTTTTTGGGGGCTAGGATTTAGTAAGGTGCGATCGCTCAACACTGGATAAATACAAGTTACACCCAACTCTGTACAACACCGCACTACGTCATCAAATCCATTCCCTTTGGGTAAGGCTACCATCAGGGTAATTGAGATAGGTAACTCGGTTTCTACGGTGAGCGGTTCTAAAACCTGGGCCTGTTCCCCAACTAACTGCGCCAACCACCATTTACCCATACCATCCATGGCAATAAAGCGATCGCCTTCATGCAAGCGCAACACCCGCCCTAGATAGTGTAATTGCTGTGGTGTCAACAATATTTGGGCTTCTTGGAGTTGATGGGGTGCGATCGCAATTCTTTGAAGTTGAGACATTAGATTGTAGCTTTTTGTCAATGTTTTTATTACCTTAACAACCTTGAATAAACGGCTCTTCCAGACTAGGTATGATAACTTAATACTACAAAAATGCTGAAGACACTGATTTAACAAGGCTTCACCAATATAAAACAACCGATCTAATAAAAATATATTTTGATTTTATTGAATCCCTTGCTATCTAATGAATTTAAGCTAATATTAATTTTTCATAGCTATTCTAGGAAAGCCAATAATATTTAGGATCTGCCAGTTTAAAACCATCCTAGTATTGACCTAATGTTTATTATTACTGCCTTTTCCTTTATTACCTTTAATTGCCATAGATATGAAAATAATGCCGCTACAGAAAAGTAAAATACTAATTACCCAACTAGCTTTGCCTAGATTATAAAACAATGAATAACCACTAAGAAAAATCATAAATATACCAACAACAAAAAATCCAAACCTAGAAAGAAAAACCTAGAACATCCCGAAAGATGAATTTTAGGACGAATGCTAAAGATTCTTTTACCGCGAACACAAAATCAGTAAAACTCATAAACTCACCTGTGTATAAAGTAGGGATTCAGTTAGGTTGAGGGAGATCATACTCTCCCTCAACCTAACTGTACTTCCAAATAGCGGAATTTTTAATCAATCGTTGCTATACCCCATTATGTTCCCGGACGAGAGCGAATATGATCGGGTAGATGATGGCGATCGCCTAATATTTCTAACAAAGGGCCATTAACGTCAAATTTAACCATACTTACCGACGCGACCAAAATATTCACCCGATAGCGATAGCGTCCCAAATCAATTCCCAGTAAACTGCAAAGCATAATCCGAATCGTGGCTTTATGGGAAACTACTAAAACATTACCTTGGGGATGTTTTTCTTGAATTTCCGCAATTACAGGCATAGAACGGTTAGCAATATCTACCGCAGTTTCTCCCCCTAGTGGTGCATTCCAAGCGGGTTCTGTCACCCATTTTACATAGTTTTCTGCGTAATTCTCTTGGGCAAACGATTTACTCTTGGTTTCCCATTCGCCGTAACTACCTTCTCTAAGTCCGTCACGCAACTGCATATCCATACTGATAGCATCACAAAATGGACTGGCAGTTGCAATTGCACGCTTCATCGGGCTAACATAAACCCCTTCCCACTTCAATTTTTGATAAACATCGGCAAAACTGGATGCCATCTGCATTCCTTCTTTTGTCAACTCCGCATCAGTTTTACCGCAGAAATTACCACTTTGACTAAAAGTAGTTTCTCCATGTCGCAGTAAGTATAAATTGAGTGTCATAGCTTGTATTGCGATTGGGATAAAAGAGTTTGGGCAAAAATAAAATACCATCAATCTCGCAATCGAGTGTGTGACACAAGGACAAAGTAATCAATCAAAAAAGTCAATCAAGCACAAACGTTTTTCATAGCTGGCGACTAAGTAAGTAGGCGAAAAAAATTAAACTATGTTAAGCAAAGTAAAAACTATTGAAATTTGCTCGTAGTGAGCGGCTCT
Organism: Cylindrospermum sp. FACHB-282; assembly: GCF_014697195.1. Taxonomy (GTDB): domain Bacteria; phylum Cyanobacteriota; class Cyanobacteriia; order Cyanobacteriales; family Nostocaceae; genus Cylindrospermum. Next base: position 144,549 of record NZ_JACJRJ010000005.1, read on the forward strand.
CAGCCCTCTTTCGTAGGGCTAAAGCCCTCACTACCAACCTTGAATTATTTACGCCAACCTACTTAACCCAAACTAATTGCCAGCAGCACACTCAACAAAAACTCCCCTATCAATAGGAGAGTTTTATGAAAAGTTTGGTTTGATAGGCAGGCTGAAAATTAGATTCTTAAATACTACAGACCTTGGAAGTACTTATCTAACGCCTCATGTACCAACTCAGTCATGGGACGGTCTTGTTTTTCTGCTGCTTCCTTGATTTGCAAATATACATCTTCCCGCAAACTCACCCGATGGCGTGATTTTGAACCATTGGCGGTTGGGGGTTCGTAGCTGGCGGTAAATTCTCGGATGGCATCAAAGCCGACGCGATCGCAAAAATCACCAAAACTTTCTCTAGATTGACGCGTCTTTTTAAAGAAGACAAAAATCGGCTCTAAAAAGCTTTCTATCTCATCGTGGTGCAGCTTTTCTGTGTAAGCTTGGGCCAAGCGTGTCTGATCTGGTGAACCCCCCAGCCAAACTTGGTAAGATTCTGGCGCACTACCCACAAAACCCAATTCTGCCATGTAGGGACGAGCGCAACCATTGGGGCAACCGGTCATCCTTACCACAAAATGTTGCTTTTGTAAACCCAATTTATCTAACAGGGCGCGAATTCGTTCTAAAATACCTGGTATTGCCCTTTCTGATTCGGTGATTGCCAAGCCGCAAGTGGGCAAAGCTGGGCAGGCCATGGCAAACCTGGTTAAGGGTTCAATTTTACTAGGGTCAGCAACAACACCGCGATTTTCGAGAATTTCTTGAATAGCTTGCTTGTTATCTGGTGTGATGTCGTAAAAAATCAGGTTTTGGCTGGGTGTGAGGCGGATGGGTAAGTTAAATTGCTCGACAATTTCCCGCAAGGCTGTCTTCAGGAGAAACGAACCTTCATCCTTCACCCGACCATTATCGATGGAAATGCCCAAAAACAAATTACCATCGCCTTGTTCATTCCAGCCCAGGTAATCTTGATATTTAAATTTGGGTAGATTTTTAAAAGGTTCGACTGGTTTACCAAAATATTCTTCAACTTGGGCGCGGAACTTATCTACACCCCAATCATTGATTAAATATTTTAATCTGGCGTGACGGCGGTCAGTGCGATCGCCATAATCTCTCTGAGTGGCAACAATCGCCTTGACTAAATCGTAAACATCAGCTTTCGCCACATAGCAAATTGGATCGGCGATTCTGGCAAAGGTTTCTTCTTTTCCGTGTGTCCGTCCTAAGCCACCACCGGCAAAGATATTAAATCCTTGTAGTTCACCCTTCTTATTGGTCATTACCACCAAAGTCAGGTCTTGGGAATACAAATCAACCGAATTATCTCCCGGCACTGTGACGCAAATTTTAAATTTGCGGGGCATATAGTGAGTGCCATAAATTGGTTCTTCGGTGTCATGGATAATAGTGCCAGTACCATTACCCTGCCGCGCTGCCTTCACATCTGGGTGTTCTTCAGCGCTAATGGCTTTTTCTCCATCTAACCAAATTTCGTAATAAGCGCCCGTTTGCGGTGACAGCAAATCAGCGATATTCTGGGCATACTCCCAAGCATATTGGTAGTCTGGACGATTTTTAAAGGGGACTGGTGGCGCCATCACATTGCGGTTGACATCGCCGCAAGCGCCCAAAGTCGAACCCAAGTTTTTAAAGATGGTAGCGATCGCTGTTTTGAGATTCTTCTTTAAAATTCCATGTACCTGAAACCCTTGACGGGTAGTGGCTCGCAAGGTATGGTTGCCATATTCATCAGCCAGCTTGTCTAAGGCCAGATATAGCTGCGGTGGCACGAACCCACCCGGATTTTTTGTCCGCAGCATAAACTGGTAATCTTTCTCCTGTCCTTTTACACGGTTGTCTCGGTTATCTTGCTGGTAAGACCCGTGAAACTTCAGAAGTTGGATCGCATCTTCGCTAAAATGAGTCGTATCCTCAAGGATTTCAGTAGCTACAGGTTCACGTAAAAAATTACTATTTTCCTTGATGCCTTCTACTTTGGAAGGCTTACGGCTGGCAAGGGGGGAAGGGGCAGATTTAACCATTACACTTGATATCTTTTTTCAATAAAGCATCAGTCAAAGCCGATGCAACAAATTAGCTTGCGGCTGGTTCAACACCAGAATTTCGGTCGGAATTATGAAGAATGATCTTAATTTTAACACGGCAAAAGCCGACTTTGTCAGTGATGCAACACTTAACAAAACCAGCATACTCCATTCGGAGAATCCGTAGATATAGGCTGCAAGGTTTAGGTATGTCCTAAAAAGGATACAAGACTAGCTCAACTAGTCTTGTCCTTGTGGGCGGCTATCACTGTTTTTTGTCAACTTTATTTGAAGCGATAGCCGATACCACCATTGATGCTGATAGCAGAAGCGGGGCTATTTTGGTAGGCACGAAGTCCGACTTTGGCGTTAGTGTAGACGAGGAAGTTGTTGGCAACTTCCGATTCCACCCCAGCACCCACCACGACAGCGTCTCTGTTACCCAAGGGAGTTGGTTTGCCATCTTTTTCTACAAAAGAATAACCACCAGTGATAAAGGCGTTAGTTCTATTAGCGATCGGCACGTCGAGGGAAAGTTCTGGGATAATCGCACTTGTCTGATCACTCCAGAGAACGTTACCCCGTACAGAAACTGGTGCATTTCCCAATTTCACCCGACCTGTGAGATTTCCGCCAAAGGTAGCAGCGTCGTTGTTTCGTCCGCCATTGGTAACGCCAGCTGCCACACCAGCACCAATATAACTGGCATCAGTACCATTTTTTGTTTCAGCAGTAGCTTGACCTGCTGATAGAACTAAAGGACTAACTAGTAAGGAAGACAGTGCAGAAACCGTCAAAAAAGACTTGATCAATCGTTTCATAATTTTGGCTAACTTTTGGAAGTTTTACTTTTATATTCCAGGTCGAAACTTGAGTAGAAATGTTCCAGATAATTCTTGGATTTGAGGAAAGGCTTGTTCTGATTAATGCATCCTGCTTAAGAGAACTTCAGTCGTGCTGAGTTGTGAGTAATTTTTACTTCTCTGACTCAGCAAGGGCTACGTCCTGCAATCACTACAGCACTTTTTCCTCAGCACTTTGTGGTGAGCCATCAACTTTAAGTATAAGCTGTTATATTTACACAGTCGATTAACTGCCATTTCCGCAAAAGTTAGCCGCTTTTTTAACTGTCACAAAATTGAGAATTAAAAGTTAGTCGGAATCTGGTGGATCAGATACCCAATTTCATCACTCTTTGGGCAGTTTTGCCAGAAGATGAAACAGTAGGCTGTAGCGGCTATGGCAACAAGCTTTAGAGAAAATCTATAAAGTTAAATTTTGGGATTTTTTATGGAGATTGAATAATGCTAACCGCTGCAAAAACATTGTCTGGTTTGATGGGTTTATGTGTCGGTGATGCGTTGGGTGTACCTGTGGAGTTTACTAGCCGCGCTGATAGAGTGAAATCTCCGGTGACAACGATGCTGGGTTATGGAACTTGGAATCAACCCCCAGGAACTTGGTCTGATGACAGTTCGCTAACGTTTTGCTTGGCAGAAAGTCTTTGTAGAGGGTATTCGTTGGATGCTGTTGCCAATTCTTTCTGGCGCTGGTACAAGGCAGCTTACTGGACTCCTCGCGGTGATCTCTTTGATATCGGCCAAAATACCCATGAAGCAATTATGCGCCTGAAACAAGGAATTCTACCCCATCAGGCAGGGGGTAAGGTGGAAAACAGTAACGGTAATGGTTCTTTGATGCGAATTTTGCCGATGGCTTATTGTCACAGAACCATAACTTTTAGCGAATTGATGGCGCGGGTGCATGATGTTTCGGCGATTACCCATGCCCATGTGCGATGGCGCAAAGCGCCCGCCGGAGGCGATCGCAAATGGCCTGTGGTATTTATATTAGTATTGCTGTGGCCCTACTCAAAGGGGCTGACCTGCAAACAGCTTATATACAAGGCTTACAAGACATTCAAGCAATTTATGCTGACCGTGAATATCTCCTAGAAAAGCCCCACTTTGGCAGAATCTTCAATGGGAAAATTGCCGAATTACCAGTTGAAGAGATTAATTCGGGCGGTTATGTGATTGATACTTTAGAAGCATCCCTGTGGTGCTTGTTAAATAGCTCTTCCTACGTCGAAGCAGTACTGAAAGCTGTCAATTTAGGCGGCGATGCGGATACTACCGCTGCGGTTACTGGTGGGTTAGCAGGAATTTACTACGGCGTGGAAACTATTCCCCCAGAATGGATTAACCAACTTGCTCGCAAACAAGACATTATTAACTTGGCAACTCGTTTTGCAGCAGCTGTTTACAGCTAGTGCTGCTTTTCGCCAGTAAAATCAGTTGTAGGAAAGTTTCAAGCTGATTCAATCATGCTGACCACTACCAAAGCATTGTCTGGTTTGATGGGTGTATGTGTCGGTGATGCCTTGGGTGTGCCTGTGGAGTTCACCAGCCGCCCTGAACGAGTTAAATCTCCGGTGACATCTATGTTGGGTTATGGAACTTGGAATCAACCCCCAGGAACTTGGTCAGATGACAGTTCGCTGACATTTTGTTTAGCAGAAAGTCTTTGTGACGGATTTTCTGTGGATGTTATAGCCAATTCCTTCTGGCGCTGGTACAAAGAAGCTTATTGGACAGCTCATGGCGAAGTTTTTGACATTGGTAACACCACATTTCTCGCAATTGTGAATTGGAAAGAGGGTACTCCAGCCCTGAAAGCAGGTGGTACGAGTGAAAAAAGTAATGGCAATGGTTCTTTGATGCGAATTTTGCCAATGGCTTATTTTCACAAAACTTTAACTTTCAGCGAATTGATGGCGCGGGTGCATGATGTTTCGGCAATTACCCATGGCCACGCGCGATGGCGCAAAGCGCCCGCCGGAGGCGATCACAAATGGCCTGTGGTATTTATATTAGTATTGCTGTGGCCCTACTCAAAGGGGCTGACCTGCAAACAGCTTATATACAAGGCTTACAAGACATTCAAGCAATTTATGCTGACCGTGAATATCTCCTAGAAAAGCCCCACTTTGGCAGAATCTTCAGTGGAAAAATTGCCCAATTACCAGTTGAAGAGATTAATTCGGGCGGTTATGTGATTGATACTTTGGAAGCATCCCTGTGGTGCTTATTAAATAGCTCTTCATATCGTGAAGCGGTGTTAAAAGCTGTCAATTTAGGCGGAGATACAGACACCACTGCTGCTGTTACTGGTGGGTTAGCGGGAATTTATTACGGTGTAGAAAATATTCCCCCAGAATGGATTGACGAAATTGCCCGTAAACAGGACATTATCAATTTGGCAAATCGTTTGGCGACGGCTGTTGATAGCTAAGTAAGTGATTGATAATTCAACCAAGTAGTTAATAAGCAGCTAAAAGAGAATGGGGAATTGGGAAACTACCAATTCCCATACTCGTTTTAGCTAAACCAGAGACAGGGAGTAGACCTGACCATCAATCAATAGTCGCGTGATGCCTTTGGCTTGCAAATGAGTACGAGCCTTGTGCAGCATTTTACTATCGGGAACTTTAATGACGCGATCGCGCTTGGTAGAAAAGCGCTTTGCCACTCGGTGGTTATCAAACACCGGCAGAGTTCTTTGCTGGGTTTCGATGCTGGGAATTTGCCCCAAATCACCAAAATCCTTCAGTGGTCGGGTAATCAATTCCGAGGCCCGGTCAATCACCAAATAACAAGTTTTGGGCAAATGGGCGATGGACAATGGCAAGACCTCAACAGGGGCTTCACCTGGTCTGCGTCTAGCGACTAGGGGTTTTTGCTCCTCTAGGTCTTCTTCGTCAAAATCTTCCTCGTCCTCAAAATCGTCATCGTCTAAATCGTCCAACTCCTCAGACTCGTCTAGCAAGTCTTCGCCCAAAATATGAGCGATCGCCGTCGATTCTAAACGTTCATCCTCTAGTATGGGGCTGGGGATGCTGGCAATTTCCGGCGGCTTTGGCTTGACAATTTCTACATCCTTGAGTATCGGCAGCCTGGGTTTTTCCACCGCTGAGGAGCGTGTTTTCACCCGTCTAATAGCCGGGATTGACTCCATCCCATCTGGATGAGGTTCCTGGGCTTTCACAGGCTCCTGAGCCTCAACTGGCGGCAAATCCAAGGGGAGGCTTTCGCTGCTTGGTAGTTCTGTTTCTAGCTGTGGCTGACTCAATAGCGGTAACTGCTCATAGCTTACCTGCGCTCTGCCTTCAGGGGTTCTGGCGGCACGTTTTAGAGAAACGAGGTATTCGTACTCATCCTCTGGTAAGGTACTTTTGAGCAGACGACTGATTGTCGAGTTACTGACACCATAGCGCTCCGCTAAAGTTGAGGTTGTTTCAGCGGTCTCTCGATATAACTTGAGAATTTCTTGCTTGTCAGAATCTGTTAATTTTCTCACGGTAGACACCAAAATTCTTTGCTAAGTTCGTTTTCGTCCACTGGTACGCCGTTTTCGGTTCAATGATGCGTCGTATTCTAAAACAGCGCCCATGCCAATCAACACTCCACTAAACACCCAAAATACTTCTAGGATCTCTCCACTTTGATAAGTGGGCCCCTGGGCGTATTTCAACCACATATCTGCAATGTAGAGCGAAAATGCTGCGGCTGCAATCATTCGCCAAGAGAGGGAAACTCTTCCTCCCCAAAAAGCTAGCAGCAGAGTGGTGGCAATCATTAACAGAACTACGTCGCTAACTACGTAAAACCAATTCAAGGCAGCCGCTAGCGGCTCTAAGGATGTGGTCTGTTGCTGAGAAATCCACCAGGCTAAAAAACTTGCTAATCCTCCAATAGCTGCCACAATTAACCATTGCCATTTTTCCAGATTAATTCGCCTGGAAGCCACAGCCAAAACCATGCCTGTGCCAAGGAGTATATAAGTCGATACAAAAAATATATCGGCCAGAGACACATCCGGTTCTTCTTTTAAAATTATTTCCGTATAACCGAAAATTATCCCCCCTATAAAATAGGCAATCATACCCAAGCCAATTGAGAGCCATACATTGCGATTGCTGACAATTTGGGGACTCCGCCAGTTCCTCAAGCATAAGACACCCGCACCCAGATATGCTACAGCTTCAAAAATATTCGTCCCCAGCACATACCACTCGGCACGGGCTTCTTGACCATCTGCTCCGGGAATTTTGGCACTAAACAACAAAAAGTATAGCAGTGCTATTACAGCCCAGCCAATGCCAGCCAATATCAGGTTTTGAGTGTTGAGAATGGACTTAGAACGGTACGAATTGTCGTAAGAGTTACTCATAGGACTTAACTAAGTAAATGCACTCTGGCAGTATTTTTGGCGTCAGTGATTGTATTTCCAGCAGTTTATCTACCAAGCAATACACAATCCAACACCAAAAGCAAGTGCCAATGGACGGTTTGTGATCAAACAACTTCCATGCTACTGCCAAAGTTTACTCAGTGGAGATTGATTTAGCCAATCAATAAACAGCGATCGCTCGGCATCTGGCAAATCTAGTAACTTCTCAACCAATTCATTGGCAAAGTTGGTATTGCCAAAATATGACTTGCCAATTCGGTGCAGTTCTTGCAACAGGATAATCACATGAGTTTCTTGCCAACGGGGAAGCTTGGCTATTTGCGACGGTTCGGTAGTTAACAAATATTTAACTACTTCCAGGGAAGATACTTGAGGAAATTGCTTCTGCTGTAAGACATCCCCCACATCTTTCTGAAATAAACCTGCTTGCCGAGTACCTAAAAAATCTTCAATCTCCATATAGACAGCTTGCAGCACCAATATACTAGCTAGAGTCAAAATCTCTGTCTTGCTATGGCTACCTGTGTCATTACCTAGCTGTTCTAAGCGGATTTTTCCCCAGACACTATAACGCTCCGGTTCTTCCAGCAGGACACAGGCTTTACCCCGATTATCAGTTAGTTCTCTCCACAAGGATCTAGCTTCCACCTCTTGACTAGCTTTGAAGACACTAATCAGGCGAAAGGTCTGCCCCTGATAATGGAGGATCGGCACCTGCTGATCCCGTGATGGGTGCTGAATACTAGATATTTCAACATCCTGCCGTTTGAGAATAAACATGGCACTAGCAAATAACTCCTCACAGGGGCTTTCTTGATAAGGGATATATAATGGCATTTGCCAGCATCGCCAAGAGTGTAATTACTTAGCTTGCTGTAGAAACTAATCTGGTAGTTACCAGATACTTCACTAGGATAAGCCACTTAGACAACACCGACTCTAATAGGCAAATAAACCCTTGACATCACAATAATATCTAACCAATACCCCATCTGCGTCGTTTTTAGTGTACATCGACTCGCTGGCATACATGGATCTTTGCCTTACCATTGTGAAGTTTGCTTTTTTGATCTTGCCGATTACCAGCAAGAATAGATATAATCCTGTAGATGGCTCTTTTGTTTGGGAGTCAACATTTCACCTTGGGCGCATAGCTCAGTGGATAGAGCAACGGATTTCTAATCCGTCGGTCGCAGGTTCGAAACCTGCTGCGCCCGTTTTAACTAAATACGAACCCTCAACTCCCTCTAGTAGTGATAAACTACACAGCATTACTGGGGGTTCATCCTAATGCATCACACAAAAGATAAAGGTGATTTAGCGGCTGCTAAAGTGATAGCAGATTTAGTTGAGAAAGAATATTCCGTTTTTGTTCCCGTAGTAACCGAACACGCGCCTTTTGATTTAATTGCCTATAAAGACGGCAAATGTTACAGAATTCAAGCCAAATATAACAGTAATGGCATAGTTAAAAATAAAACCAGTTGGGCAGATAAAAATGGTTCTCATGATAGAAAATATCAACCTGATGATTTTGACTTCTATGCCGTTTACTTGCCAAACTTAGGTAAAGTAGTATATCCATCAATTAAATTTGGTGGTTGCTCTATAAATACTCAACTACCTAATTCACCTACACCTTTTTATTGGTGGCAAGATTTTACAGACTTTACTGAAGAAGCACCAAAGCGAACCTATAAGGAGTTTGGAGTTGATTTAACAACTAGAAAGGTGAATCCAGACGCTAGAATTCACACCAGGAAGGTAGAAAGACCATCGAAGGAAGAACTGGAAAAACTAGTATGGGAAAAACCCACAGCGCAAATCGCTAGAGATTTTGGTGTGTCTGATAAAGCTGTAGAAAAGTGGTGTAAAACTTACGGGGTAGCAAAGCCACCGAGAGGATATTGGGTGAAAAAAGCTCATGGGAAAGTTGAGAAATAGTTTAGATATTGGCTTTCTTGCATCAACTTAACCTATAGAATAATTTGACAATTTAAAAAATATTCATTTGTATAAACTTTTCTCTTTTGGATACATAATCAATTAGTTTAACCCAGTCAATTAGATTGTTTTTCATAAAATTTAGCATAAAACATTGAGTCATTTTATTAACTTTTGCAGCATAGGCTGATTTAAATATTTCATCTCTCTCTTTGGCTTTTTTGTCAATTGGCACAATTATTTCTTGATAAAGATTATCATCATTAGATATGAAATTCCAAAAAGCCTGCCCTGCATATTTGTAATAAATTTTGTCAGAATCTGTATGATTTTTTAAATATGTGGTTTCTCTTCCATACATACATCCATTAACTGCAATAACTTCTCCTGTAAAACCTTCCTGTCGCAAACTTTGTTTAGCGATTTTAAAATTATTTCTCATTGCGGCTATCTGGTCAGAATTACCCCAATTTGTTCCAGATTTAATCCCTACGATATAATAAACAGAATCTCTTTCAAATTCTAAATCGACACTTTTGAACTTAGATTTAAAACCATTATCTAAACTTTGGGATACATAAATAGCAAATCCTTCAAGTAAATTCCCGAAAATAGTTTCTTCTTGCGAAGATAGAAACGCATCAATAATACTTCTTACTAAATCTCCAGCTAATTCGATATTTTTAGCTTTAAACAAGTAGGGATTTTTCCGCTTTAAAACATCTTCTAAACGTAATTTACTTAGGCTGTTAAGCCTGATGTTATAGAAAGGAGTAACAACTTCTTCTGAAAGATAGTTATAGTATCTTTGATAAAGAGCATTATTCATAGTAGTTTCATTTGCGTAGCTTTATGGTTTATAGCATTAACTTGCGATAGCGCTAACTCATAGTAATCTGCTTTGATTTCTATACCAATATATTCTCTGTCTAATTCTGCTGCAACTACACAAGTTGTGCCAGAACCTACAAAAGGGTCGAGTACCAAATCACCTTCTTTAGTAAATAATTTGATGAACCATAACGGAAGTTCTTTGGGGAAAGCAGCACTGTGATTTTTATTATTACATTCGGTTGCTAAATGTACAACATTTGTCGGATAAGCCATTTCCCGTCCTACCCAATTTGAAATGTTTTTACCAAATGGACTACCAACTTTTGAAGCATCTCGTTTTTTATCTGTTTCACTCAAGTTTTTTAGCCGTGATTTAGCCCATTCACCCATGGGAACCATTACAGCTTCTTGATACATATTAAATTTTTTTTGTTTATTAAACTGCAAACATCTCTCCCAAGCATCACGAAAACGATTTGACCATTTACCAGGAAAACAATTTTTTTTATGCCAAATAAATTCTTCTGTCCATAACCAACCTTGTTTTTTCATCTCTAATATAAGTTCTAATACATAAGTATGACGTTCACCATTAAGTACTTTTTCTTTGATGTTTAGTATAAAGGTTCCATCTTCTTTTAAAACTCGATGCAATTCCTGAGATATGGGTAAAAACCACTCCACATATTTATCTGGGTGAATACCACCATAGGTATTTTTTCTGCTATCAGCGTATGGAGGTGAAGTGACGATAAAATCTACACAATTAGAAGGTAAATTTTGCAGAATGTCCAAACAGTTACCAAGGATAATTTTATTCTGCCACTCTTCTATGTTTAAAGCGGATTGATTTTTATCTGACACTGGGGATATTTCTGAGGAAATGCTTAAACTCATTTTTGCAATCAAAATAAAATACTAGAAACTCATCAATATGAATATAATTTATTATCTTACCCAAAACATAGTCAAATCATAGTCAAAAGGACAAGTAAGATACCCAAATCGTAGCCAAATCATAGCCAATTCATAGCCAATTCATAGCCCAAGATGCAAGAAGGGACTCAGTTTTTTAATTTCTGAGTCCCTTGTGAAGGCTGGAAGCCTTGATTTCTCGTTAATTTTCTGTATAATAGAATAAGCCCGTGACGAGGATTGAACTCGTGACCTCACCCTTACCAAGGGTGTGCTCTACCACTGAGCCACACGGGCAAAAAAGGATTTTTTTGTTTTTTAGCTATGAGTTATATGGCTGTGAACTTTACACTCAGCCATTATAACTCACATCTCTAGAAGTGGTGGGCCGGGCTGGATTTGAACCAGCGTAGGCGTAAACCAACGGATTTACAGTCCGTCTCCATTAACCACTCGGACACCGACCCATTTGTGTCACTGTTTTCCCATAATAGCGCTAGTTTTTAGAAATGGCAAGGGGGTGAGAAAAAATAGTGGTACACCTGGCCATCAACCGCCTAACTCAGCAGTTCTCCGGTTTCTTGTAGGGAGTGCAAGCGGTGATAAATGCCCCCTTGGCGCAAAAGTTCAGCGTGGCTACCCACCTCAACAATCTTTCCCTGATCGAGGACGACAATTTTATCGGCTTCCCGGACTGTACTCAGGCGATGGGCGATAATAATTGTGGTGCGAGTTCCTTGAAGCTCGCGCATTGCCAGTTGAATTGAACGCTCAGACTCGTAATCTAGACTAGAAGTAGCTTCGTCAAAAATCAAAACATCAGGTTCCACTAGCAACGCCCTAGCAATTCCTAAGCGCTGTCTTTGTCCTCCCGACAACCTAACGCCGCGTTCCCCCACAACGGTGTAATAACCCTGCGGTAGGTGCTGTACAACTTCATCAACTCTAGCAATCCTACAAGCTTCCTGAACCTGCTCAAAACTAGCGTTTGACTTGCCATAGGTGAGGTTATCCAAGATAGTGCCATTAAAAATGTCTACTTCTTGGTGAACGATCGCTAATCTCCGTCTATACTTACCCACATCTAAGGTGCGAATATCTTGACCATCAATCAAAATTTGACCCTGTTGAGGTTCAAAATAGCGCAACAGTATCTTCACTAAAGTAGACTTCCCAGAACCAGACTTGCCAACTAAGGCTACTGTTTGATATGGCTCAATGAACAAGTTGATATCTTGCAAAACTTGACGGTTAGCTTCATAGCCAAAGCTGACGTGGGAAAATTCCACTTTTCCAGTAAATTTATATGGTGAGTCTGTCTGAAATTCTTCAGCTAGAAGTACATCAGAACCAATTGGAGTTGGTTCTTGCAGTAATTCATGAAAGCGCATCATAGAAGAATAGCGACGGGCAAAAGCTTCTGCTAGATTGCTAATAGGTTGTAATTCTGCATAAGCCATACTAGAAAGAGTTAAAGTCATCACAAAATGACCAAGAGAAATCTTTCCTTTTAATGTTCCTACCAAGGTTAAACTTAGTAGAAAAAGTACGCAAAATTGCACCATAGTACGTTGGTACATGGCGAGGATGACATAACCTTTATGAATGCGATAAGTGACTACTATTAGCTCACGATTTAGGCGTTGATTTTGGCGTTTTAGTTCTTTAGCTTCCGTGGCAAATGCTTTGACTGTTTTGATGTTTGTAACAATTTCAGAAGATCGGCTTTCTGTATCTTCCATATATTTATCTATGCGGTTGTCATGCCAAATCAGCCGTTGTAGCTTTTTCACAGTAAAGCCGAGAATCACTACAAAAGAGATTAGCAATAAAGCGGCAATTCGCCAATCAATAAACCAGATTATCACCACAATTGCTAATACTCGGAAGAGTTTAGGAAACAACTGTCCGGCAAATTCTGGATAACCCCAGGTATGGTTATAAATACCTCTAGCAACTCTCCCGGCAATACGTCCAGAGTTATTTTCGTCATAAAATTCTAGTGGTAGTGTGAGAATTTTTTCTATAGCTTTTTGTCCTTGAATGCGTCGCGCTTTAAAAGCTATATCCCAATGGAACCAAGCAGTTAACCAAGGCTCAGTTGGCGCTCTAAATACAGTAGCTAAGAAAATTAATCCCAGTAATACACCTAAAGAAAGAAGTTGATTAGCTGGATAATTGCTAATGTCGGAAATAGTAGCGATCGCCTGTTGAATTGGCTTGTCTAAAGGTTGATGAGACAAAATATTTAATATCTGCCCGGTTGCATAGGGTACAACCAGATCTATTATTTCGTAAATACTAGATGTAGTAATACTGAAAATACTCAGCCCCCAGTGGGGACGAAAGTAGTTAATAATGTCTCGAAATTTTGCCATGATGCACAATATCCCAGACCGCGAATGTTGGCAGGCAATTTTATATTACATATATACTACGTTGTAGTCAATAGCTAAATAGCTAAATCATGCTTAGGGAATAATTGGCAGTTCTGAGGGAAAAAAGTCCAGGTGATAGCGATAAAGGGCAACGGGTCGAGAAGCTGCGGTAAAATAATCTGGATCTTGAGGAGAAAGGTAAACAGCAGTTACTTGGTCTGCTTCAATTCCTGGGTTGGATGTAGAAAGTTTGTGGTAGGCGGTGGTAGATTCTACAGAATTTAAATAAGGATTTGAACTACCTTTAAATAGTTGTTGAAACACTTCTGTGGTGATAAACTTATTATCTGGTGTTGTTTCTGTAGCGCGGGCGGTGACGATAGAAACTAACTGGCGTTCACCACGCAAAAATGTAATTTGACGATTAGGCGAATCTGGATCTACTTTGACTGATAGCACAGATTGATTACCTAAATAAGCCCGTGCCAAATTCAAGCTATTAAATGCTCTATCAGCTACTAGAATTAGTTTTTTGTGATCTAGCTTAGGGATGATTTTTAAGCCAGAAATAGGTAGTTGCACTTTGACAAATCTGACTAAGAAACTCACAGGCTGATTTAATTGGCGGCGATTTCCTTCAAACCCAGGTGTGAGGATATCTGGTGCTAAAGGTGCAGCCAAATCAACTAAAGTACTTGTAACTTGCCAATAACCAGCCATCCATTCAGGATAAGCCAAATCTCCGATGGCAGGTTGTACTGAAGTTAATTTTTCCCACTGGGGAAAGTTTGCTAATCTTTCAGCTAATTCTCCGGCTTGAGCCTCCCCACTCAAGAGCAGGAATAACACCGTTAAGCAAAAACTCCAAATTACTTTAATAGTAAACATAAGTAGAGCAACGTAAATAATTAAAAGTTTGTAGTGAGGGCTTTAGCCCTCAAATCAATCATGTTAATCCTTTAATCTGAGAATCTTGATCCCAATTACCAATTTATTATTTTTCGTACTGTTCGTAAGCAGCGACAATGCGCTGAACTAGAGGATGACGCACGACATCTTTTTGAGAGAATTCGCAAAAGGCAATGCCTTCAACGTGTTTGAGAATTTGCAAGGCGACTATTAAGCCTGATTGTTGGTGAATTGGCAAATCGGTTTGTGTGATGTCACCGGTAATTACCATGCGGGAACCAAAACCCAAACGAGTCAAAACCATTTTCATTTGAGCGGGTGTGGTATTTTGAGCTTCATCAACAATTACAAAGGCGTTGTTTAAGGTACGTCCCCGCATATAGGCGAGTGGTGCGACTTCAATGACGCCACGTTCTATTAAATTGGGTATTTTTTCTGGATCGATAAATTCATTGATGGCGTCATAAAGTGGGCGAAGATAGGGATCAACTTTTTGCTGCAAGTCTCCGGGCAAAAATCCGAGTTTTTCACCAGCTTCGACGGCAGGACGGGTTAAAATCAGCTTTTCAAATTGATTGCTGAGGAGTGCTTGGACGGCGACGACAACGGCGAGATAAGTCTTGCCAGTACCTGCGGGGCCGATACCAAAGGTGAGATCGCGCTTGCGGATGGCGTCGATGTATTTTCGCTGGACGAAGGTTTTGGCACGGATTTCTTCACCCCGGCGCGTTTTGGCGAGGATCTCTCGCTGTAAATCTTGCAGTTCACCTTGGCGATCGCTATCTAGGGCAAGACGTGCTGTTAAAATATCAGCACTGGAGATGTAATTGCCTTTACTCCAAAGAGTTTCCAGCGATCGCACTAATCGCGCCGCCAAATCAATTTGCTGTTCGCTGCCAGAAATGAGTAGTTCTTGTCCGCGCAGCACTAAGCTGGCTCCTGTTTGCCGAGACAGGATTTTGAGATTTTCTTCCCCATATCCCGCTAGAGCGATCGCACTGGGAACATTAGGCAGCTGAATTGTGTAGGCACCTGCCATAGTATTTCTTAATTCCTGTGGAGCAGTTCTTGATTGTTCTTGATTAAAGTGATATTTTCCCGCCAACTGCGAAAAGGCAATTTTTCTGAGAAAATTTTCTGTACTAATTTATACTATTTTAAACTAGATTTTCTAGGAAAACTAAGTCTCATAAATAAAAGTTTTCTCTAATTTTGGCAGTCTTTTATTTAGCAATAAACTTTACTTGTTTTCAAAAATATGTTAGTAAATTTACTTAAGTTTTTTAAGTTTCTAATATTTTTGGAGAGAGGGTAGAGACACTAGTAATTGCGCCTCTACTTTGTATAGGTTTCAAACCTGGAATTGAAAGATATAGTTGGCGAGAAAAACTTTTTATTTCTTATCCCCACTTTTGATCAAACTTAACTGCTCTCGCGGGGGTGTTCAGAGGAGTTAAGCCCACCGTTCACCCCATCGCCGCCACTGGGGTGGACGGCATAGGGATTCTGGCGGAATTTGTTAAACCTAGCGGGCGCGGGGTTTAGCAATAGGTCTGGGTGGTGCGTTTCCACTTCTTTCTCTCGATTTTGGTGGCGCTATTCGCTCTTCCTGTTCTTCATCAAAAAACATCCCTTCCCGACCTTGGGAAGTGCTGCCGTAGATGTCCAGGTATACTGTTTGTCCAGCAACTTCTGCTGCTGCGGCAATTACTGTGCGAATCGCCTGAATATTGCGTCCTCCCCGACCAAACACTTTTCCTTTATCTGTGCTGTCAAAGGCGATGCGAATCCAAGCCCGTTTGAGGATTTGAGAAATTTCACAATCGACGCTTAAAGACCCTGGAGATTCTAAAAACGGCTCCATAAGAAACCTTACCAGCCCAACGTAGTTTGGGCTAGCTGCTGGAGATTTTGTTTCGACGTTATGATGCGGCTGTTGCACTGACCTGTTCAAAAACATTGGCTTTTACTAGGATGCGACGGACGGTGTCAGTGGGTTGAGCGCCTTGTTGTAGTCGCTTGACGATGCCTGGGATATCCAATCGCACTTCATCGGTTCTGGGGTTGTAGTATCCCAATTCTTCTAGGGGGCGACCATCGCGGCGAGCGAGGTTGTTAATAGCGATAATGCGGTAACTTGCTTCGCGTTTTTTACCGAATCGCTTCAAGCGCAGTTTGATCATGTTGAGAAATCGTTCTCCTGTTGGTAGGTATTGGTTTTGTACTTGACGAGGAAGTGGCTGGGCTGGGGTTGCCTCTGTTCAGGACTTCCGCTGCTGGAATGCTAATTTTAGCACTTGCCTAGCATTAACTGCTATTAGTCCTTTTTCATTTGTTGAGGACTAAAGACTCCCGAAGCCTTTCTTCTTTTTATCTTTCTTTTTCTTTTTCGTGGCGGCGCCGGTATTGTAACCACGCCATCCGGGGGCTGGGGGACGATTACCAGGGGCTGCGAAGGCGTTATTCATGCCACCGCCGAACATTCCTGGCATACCAGGAAAGCCACCTTGACCCATTTGCTGCATGAGCGATCGCATTTTTTGGAAATCTGCCACTAGTTTACTCACATCCGCCTCCCTATAGCCAGCGCCAGAAGCAATTCGCCGCCGCCGACTGGGAGAACTTGAGAGCAAATCAGGGTCACGCCGTTCCTTGGTGGTCATGGAATTAATCATCGCTTCACAGCGTTTTAGCTGGGTTTCTCCCTGTTTGAGTTGGTCATCAGAAAGTTTACCCATCCCCGGAATCATCTTCATGATCCCACCCAGGGAACCCATATTTTTCAACAGGCGCATTTGCTTGAGAAAGTCAGTAAAGTCAAACTTCGCTGACAGGATTTTCTCCTGCATTTGTTCAGCATCTGCCATGTCAATCTCTTCCTGGGCTTTTTCTACCAGGGTCAAGACATCGCCCATACCGAGAATCCGCGACGCCATCCGGTCGGGATAAAACGGTTGCAGTGCTTCGACTTTTTCACCCACACCCACAAACTTAATTGGTGCGCCGGAAATCTGGCGGACTGACAGCGCCGCACCACCACGGCTATCACCATCTAGCTTGGTGAGAATCGCCCCAGTAATCCCAATTTGATCGTGGAAGGTGCGGGTGAGATTTGCCGCCTCTTGACCAGTCATGGAGTCCACCACTAACAGGGTTTCATCGGGTTGGACTGTGGCTTTGATGCGGGCTAATTCCGCCATCATGTCTTCGTCAATTTGCAGGCGTCCGGCAGTATCAATAATTACGGTATTTACACCTTCTGCCCTGGCACGCTCCACACCTTGGCGAGCAATTTCCACTGGGTCAGCATCGCTACCCAATTCAAACACTGGTACGTCAATTTGCTTACCGAGTGTGATTAGCTGGTCGATAGCAGCGGGGCGATATACGTCTGTTGCTACTAATAAGCAGCTACGATTTAATTTACGTAAATGTAAAGCTAATTTAGCGCTAGCTGTGGTTTTCCCAGTACCCTGCAATCCAGCCATCAAAACGACGGTGGTTTGTCCCTCGGTTTCTGCTAGGGGAACATTCTCCTCACCCATCACCTGCACCAGTTCATCGTAAACAATTTTGATGAACTGCTGGTCAGGGCGCACACCAGAGATTACCTCGGCTCCCTGTGCTTTTGCTTCGACTTGGGTAATAAAATCTTTGACTACCTGGAGATTGACATCTGCTTCCAACAAGGCGCGGCGCACTTCCCGCAAAGCGTCTTGGATGTTGGATTGAGAGATTTTGTCCTGTCCCCGCAGTTTTTTCCAGGCGGCTTCTAAACGGTCAGATAGTGCATCAAACATAATGTAATTACAGGTAGTTAGCCAATGGGTTCTTTTGCATCGCCCAGATTAGCGATATCGCAAATTTCCGGTTGAGTTTTGAACGTGCTATTTACCAGCTTAGTAGTTTTCACTGCGTCTGTAGCAAGCGGAGAGCTACATACCCCTCTTTTGTCACTTTTCCTAAATGAAACGATGTTACCCTTGCCATACAAGAGTTTTAGTCTAATGCTAATGCTGTAGGTATGAGTCAAAGCTGGGTAAGGGATATTGAGACTAAGGGTAAGGATGCACCTATTCCTGAAAAGTATACTGCTATAATTAAAGAAGTTTTAAATTTTAGAAAAGCTGTTGAAAATAATTTTATTGAGGTCAAAAAATATGACACAAACTCCATCAGAAAGAATTGTCAGACGTGGGAGAATATTTCCTGAAATTCAATGGACAGAAGAACAAAAAGCTCAAGATAGAGCTAGAAGACAGGCATTTTATGAGCGTTGCTGGGTAATTTTTGAGCGGTTAAAACCAGAAATACTAGATAAATACTATGGTTGGTACATTGCGATTGAACCTGATAGCGGTGATTATTTTATTGATCAGGATAAAGAAGTTGCAAGTAAAATGGCGAGAGAAAAGTATCCTAATGTGATTCATCATATTTTTGGCATTAATGAAACAGGAGTTAGTGGCAGAATATGATTGAGGGAAGATTTGGGGAAAATGGCCAAATTTATTTTGAAATTGATTTAATTGGTGGAGATAATTTCGGTTTTCCTGTAGAAACAATGTTAGATACAGGATTTACTGAATTTTTAGCAATGAATAAACAGGATATAGAAAGTCTAGATTGGACTTTTTTAGGTCAAGATAAATTAAGAACTGCTCAAGGAGAAACTGAATTTGATGTCTATAGTGGTAGGGTAATAATAGATAGTCAAGAGTGGGAAGTTCCTGTATTTGCTGGAGATGAAATACAGGAAATTTTACTGGGGTCTCGATGGTTGAAGTTATTTATTTTAGTTGCTAATTATGGTGAAAATATAGTTAAATTGAGATCGCTAAATCCCCCCACTTGCGATAAACATCCAGCTTATTGACAATACTAAAACTCAAAACTATTGATATTACGTTTAAAAATAAGAACCACTCACCTTTATTGAGAATAAAAAAGGGTAATTTTCCACTACTCAATAACTCCCCTCCTTGTGATAATTGATTTTTGAGAAACCCTTACCCAATAAAGCTTTCAAACCCTAACCACTCAAATCACCTAAAACTTGTACATTATTAGGATGTGGCAAAACGTCTTTGTCTGCGTTAATCAACTAAATTGAAGGTAAGAATCGCCATTTTACAGCAAGATTACACATCTGAATATCGCCATGACTAGCAACACTCTGATTCAGCCCACAGAAATTATCCACCTATCAGGTATTAGTTGGCAAACCTATGAGAACCTACTAACTGAGTTAAGTGCTAGTCGCCGTCTCCGACTCACTTACAATCGAGGTACTCTAGAAATTATGGTTCCTTCACCTGAACACGAAATTAATAAAAAAGTCTTGGGTCGATTTGTCGAGACTCTAGCAGAAGAATTAGAAGTTAATATTCAACCCCTTGGTTCTACTACTTTCAAACGTCCAGAATTAAGTGGTGCAGAACCAGACGAATGTTTTTACCTGAAAAATATCAATCTCATCAAGGGCAAAAAAAGAATTAATTTACAACAAGATCCACCACCAGATTTAGTTGTGGAAGTTGATATTACCAGCAGTTCCAAAAATCGCTTTCAAGTCTATGCTGATATGAGTGTGCCGGAAATTTGGCGATATGATGGTAATGATTTTAGTATTAATATATTACAAAATAACAAATATATATCTGTTGAGCAAAGTTTAGCTTTTCCTAATTTACCGATTCTAGAAATTGCTAATTTTTTAGCCCAGGTTGGAGAGAAAGATTATTTAGAGTTGGTGAGGGAATTTCGCAACTGGGTTCAAGGCCAAATTCGGCAAAATCAATAGACATACCTGTGCAGATAGACTTGAGATACTAACTCAGAGCAATTCTATGTGAGGTGGCGTCAAATAAATTCCGTAGAGACGTTGCATATAAAGCAATACGGTTCAGTTAAGCCTAAAAGCCAGTATTTACGTAGGTTGGGGAGCCACTGCTCGGCTAGAGTTTCGCGACTTAAAGCAAGTGGCGTTTGAGGAACGAAACCCAACATTATCAATAAATTTTTATAGCTGGTTTTCCTCCTGGGCGAGGATCTTTTTCATTTCTTCAGTAGTGCGCTCTCCTATTTGCAGATGTTTTGCTTTTTCCTGTAAAGCTTTCACCTCATCGTTATGAATCTGCTGATCGGCGCAAACTATATGTGTGAGGAGTAAAAAGCTATAGTTGAGTTGCTCGCCGGTTGCTATTCGGTCAGCCATTATTACTTTAGTATAAATTATCATTTAGTCTAAGCAATATACGAAGGCTTTTGAACCGAAAATTTACTTAGTTTTGAGGATTTATCTGATGATTCACCAGTATGCAAGTAGGAATTTTTGCAACTGGTGAATGGGATGAGGATAAATTGAGGATTAAGTTAGCGATCGCAATATCCTAACTAGCTGCTGGTTTTGCACGCTGCTGCTGGTAAAACCGGACAACTTTTTGCACATAATCACCTGTAAAGCCTTTGTCGCAACCTTTATAGCTGCCGGTCATCCACCAACAAGCGGCACCACGCACAGAGGCAATTTCGTTGTTGTTGGTGGCGCGAAACTGGTTGTTTAACTCACGGCGCGTGATGCAAGAGACAACTTGACGCGCGATCGCTGGGTTGTTTTCAAACTGCGTTGGTGTTAGTTCCTTTTTAAGACAAGTTCTTGTCCAGCCTTTGAGAGTTTCCGGTTTAACTTGCCATTCACTGTAATATCCATCGTTGGCTTTTTTAGTTTGTGGTGCAGCCTTTCGCAACGCTTCTACCATCGCTGCAACTTGAGCATCAGAAACCGTTGGCTGTGCTTGAGCTAATAATGGTGACAATCCGAAGCTGACAATAACTCCGCCCAGTAGTAATCCTATGGGGTTTTTGATCATGACTTGGGAATTATTTTTATATACCACGATGAAGCATCCTATGTCTTTACAGTACTAATTAGCAAGGCATGATGGACAGATTTAAGTAGTGCATATTCTTTAACAACCAACTAAATCTTCTATAGTATTGGCATGATTTGGTAGTGCGGCTGTTAAAACTTCGCTACCTGTTTCTGTGACTAAAACATCATCTTCGATGCGGATTCCTCGCACATCAGAAAATTCAGATAAGCGTTCCCAATTCACGACATTTTGATATTTTGAGCGCAGTTGAGGATCATTTAAAATTGCTGGGACTTGGTAAAACCCAGGCTCAATTGTGACTAACATACCTGGACGCAGGGGACGATTTAACCGTAGATAGCCTAAACCAAAGCGATCGCTTCTTTTCCTTCCCTCTTCATACCCAGCTAAATCTCCCAAATCCTCCATATCATGGACATCTAAGCCCAGTAGATGACCAATACCGTGAGGAAAAAATAGGGCGTGGGCATCGATTTCTACTAAATCCTGGGGATTGCCTTGTAAAATGCCTAAATCCACTAAACCTTCAGCTATGACATTGGCAGCTAATAGATGAATTTCTCTATACTCCACACCAGGGTAAATCTTGGCAATGCAAGCATCATGAGCCGCTAGCACCACATTATATATGTCTCTTTGGGTAGAGGAAAATTTGCCAGAAACAGGCCAAGTTCGAGTGATATCAGCAGCCCAACCCATCCCAGTCTCTGCACCGACATCAGCCAGCAGTAAATCACCAGGCTGCAAATAGTGGTGATATTGCTCGTTATGTAAAACTTCGCCGTGAACGGTGACAATACTGTTGTAAGCGGTGGTCATATTATGGGCGATAATGACTCCTTCCATCGCCGCCCGAACTTCCGCTTCCCGTCGGGCGTTGGGTGTAGCAGCCATTCCGGCAATGTGTGCCTCAACACTAACAGCGGCTGCTTTTCGCAATTCAATTAACGCTTCTTCATCGTGGACAAGGCGCAGTGATGCGATCGCTTTCGTTAACTCCAAATCAATTCCTTGGGGCGGATTTTGTGGTAAAACCCATCTATTCAATAGTTGTGATTGCTGTGTCCAGGTAGCAGCATCCTGGACGGCAATTGTGGCTGCATTTTCTACCCACAGTTCTAATTCTGCCATTGGTCGGGCGCCATCCGCCCCCATCTTTTGGGCGATTTCTTCACGGGTTGGCATTTCTCCATGCCAAAGGGCGCTGCCGGGTTGGGGGTCATCGATGAATAGTTCTAGTTTGCCCCCTTCCAGGCGCATGACGGCATTTTGTAGCGGTAAACCAGCGAAGTAGAGGAAATTACTGCTAGCGCGAAATGGAAAGCGATTTGCGGGAAAGTTGCGCGGATTGCTGCTTCCTGACCACAAAATTGCCGGAAAATTAATCAGGCTGGCTAGTTTTTGGCGGCGGTGGCGTAGGGTATCGGCGAGGGAACTAGAGGTATTTTGGATCAGCATATAGTTGTTTGGAGAGGAAAATTTAAACGCAGAGGAACGCGGGGGTTCACGCAAAGGTACGCTGAGTTTATGGGCTAAATGAGGTGAATCTATGGGACAAATTATTATTCAGGTTGATGCTTTCACTAATAAACCATTTGCAGGTAATCCGGCTGCTGTGTGTGTTTTGCCTTTTCCTCAAGATGAGGACTGGTTGCAAAATGTGGCGATGGAAATGAATTTATCGGAGACAGCTTTTTTAGTCAAGCAGGATGATGGTTTTAATTTGCGTTGGTTTACGCCAATGGTGGAAGTACCGCTTTGTGGTCATGCAACTTTAGCTAGTGCTCATGTACTTTGGTCAGAGGGGCATTTATCACCTGATGAAGTGGCGCGGTTCTACACTAAAAGCGGTGTACTGATTGCTAAGTTGCAAGGTGACTGGATTGAGTTAGATTTTCCGGTGAATCACTCGCAAGAAATAGAAGCACCGTCAGAACTTAGCCAAGCTTTGGGTGTGGCTTGTAAATCTGTCTTCCAGAATTCTCTTGGCTATTTGGTAGAGGTGGAGTCTGAAGAATTGGTGCGGGATATGCAGCCTAATTTTCAGATGCTGAAAACGTTACCTGTTGCTGATGTGATTGTTACTAGTTTGACTAATCCTGCTTCAGATTATGATTTTGTTTCCCGTTTCTTTGCGCCAGGTTTAGGGATTAATGAAGATCCGGTGACTGGTGCGGCTCATTGCTGCCTTGCTCCTTTCTGGCGGAGTCGCCTAAACAAGGATCATTTTCTAGCTTATCAAGCATCAAGTCGTGGTGGGGTGGTGAAGGTAAGTTATGGGGGAGATGAACGGGTTTTTCTCTCTGGACAAGCGGTAACAATTATGCATGGGGAATTAATTACAGTCTAAAGCCGGAATTTTGATATCTCGGAAAACAGGCGTCTGGCCTGTACAAGGGTACTTATTTACGGAATCGCAAACTGTGAAAATGTTACTCCTCTTGATTTTTCTCTACTTCACTCAATTTCTCGTGATTTCTTGCTAACTTTCTTTACTCTTACTGTTAATTTGCGTAAATACCATCGTCTTTTTCTTCTTCTTTTTTCCGCCTCTCAATCTCCCTAATTCTTCCCCACTAAATTTTCTAGCCTTTTTCCCTTTTATTACGAATAATTCGACTAAGTAGGTTGGCGTCAATAATTCAAGGTTGGTAGTGAGGGCTTTAGCCCTACTTTGAGGGCTGAAGCCCTCACTACGAGCAAATTTTAATAGTTTTTACTTTGCTTAACATAGTTTGATTTCTTTTCGCCTACTTACTAATGCATAGCTTTTCCGACTTGACTTTATAGTATCAAATAAGCTTTGATACTAATGCGAAATAACTATGCTACTTAGCCAGCTAGAAAGTCAAGCATTCTTCTAGTTGAACTTCAGAACAAAAAATTGTCTTATTATTTTTATCATTGTCAAATGTATAAAAATAATTTTTTATAAAAGTCTGATTTCTCAAAAAAACTCCAGATTTAAAGACCCATGTTATCAAACAGATGGACCCCCAACACCCTAGAATCGTATCGTGAAATCGGTGATCCACAAGCCGATTCCGTCATTGAGAAAATCTTTGGACTGAATGAGTTGGATGCCGTAAATAAACTCCTAAAAGACATTCAAAACAACGATGATCTGGTAGCAGTCGAAATGCCTGACCAGCTCGAAGATTTCCTCAATACCACAGATGACTGGCCTTCATGGGCGGATCGGGAGCAGATCCGGCTCGGACAACAACTGTTCTCGCGTTATGGTATGCAAATGACGATGGCGTTGTTTTGCTGGTCGTTGCCTTCGTGCTACTCTTGCGCCAAGGGAGCGCAGGTACTGAGTGTGACGCACCGGATCACCAAAAGGGTACATCAACGCCTCATCGAAACCGCGCAGTTTGTCCTCGATGTTATGGCCGAGGGTGGGTTGGAGCCAAATGGTCGTGGGGTACGCACGGCTCAAAAGATCCGTCTGCTGCACACCACAATTCGCTACCACATGAGGCAATATCCCCGCTGGCTTGCTGAGTACGGTGTTCCCATTAACCAAGAAGACATGGTTGGTACGATGCTATCCTTTGCACTGTTGCCCCAGGTCTTGACTAAGCTAGGATTGGACTTTACTGCGGAGGAAGAGGCCGGGTTCTTTCACTGTTGGCGTGTCATTGGCTGCATGATGGGAATTGAGGAGGAGATGCTACCCCGTGATGTCGAGGATGGCAAAGCATTGTGGGATGCGATCCTGACCCGTCATGCGGCTCCGTCAGATGCCGGGCGAGAACTGACTGCTGCGCTGGTTGATTATATGAAGGAGCGCGTTCCCGGCAAGATGTTCGATGGTATTGTTCCCACGCTCATCCGCGAGCTCTGCGACGAACGGGTGGTTGAAGCGGTTGGTATCGAACGCGCCGATTGGACTCGGCACTTTTTACGTCCACTGCGCTGGTTTTTTGGAGTCACCGACGAGATGCAGGATCGCTCGAAGCTGGCGGCGCGGATCAGCGGCGCATTCTCACGCAGGCTGATTGAAGGACTGCATTACCTGGAGCGGGAAGGACAAAAGGTGGAATTTACGATTCCCAATAGCTTGCAGGATAGCTGGGGGCTGAACCTCCGTGAGAAATGATTGCATGTTTTTGATACTCCCCACGTCTGAAGCCGGGGGTTAATTAACAATGAGCATTTTCGTGACATACTCCACACACTCCCCTTCGGGTGAGTGTGGGCTTCTCAACGACTCCTCTATGAGGACATTGATTGAGCTTTGAGGGCGTGTGTCCCACGCGCCTTTATGTTAATA
>NZ_JACJRJ010000050.1 GCF_014697195.1 Cylindrospermum sp. FACHB-282
TGACCAATAACCCTTCGGGTTCGCCAGTTGCTCATGGGGAGCCACTGCGTTGGACGGGTTCCCCGGCTTAAAGCACGTGGCGTGGAAACAAGACGGTTCTGCGCACTGGCTCACCAATGATCAATGATCAATGACCAATGATCAATGATCAATTACCGTGGTTCCAAGAAAATACCAATACCGTTGTGAACACGAGCCGCAGTACTAGGAGAACGGTCGAGTAATTGTCCTCCCAAGTAAAGACTGGTAGAACTACCGCCGTCTAAATTTAGAGCATTCACACAGCCCATAGCCTGCATCAATTTGGCGTGTTCTGCCAAGGTAGGGCCATAACCGCCTGCACGATTATGGACGGCAGCAATGATCAGGGTGCCTGTGGAAGTGGTACAAATGCCGCTGCGAACTGCTTTTTCGGCAATAAAGGCATCGCTGAATTTTTCGGCTTTGGCATCCAAGACAATTTGACGATTTTGGACTAACAGTGGCCCTGCTCCCACAACGTAGGGGTAACGGCTAAAATCAGCGGGAGTAGTGGCGCTGGCGATACTGACTGCTGTGCCAATAGGTAACTGTGATGAGGTAGTGGCAGTGTTGCCGCGTAAAGTTAGAAGATAGCCATCTTGGGGAATGGGAACGGCAGTTTCACCAGCTTTACCGCCGGATAGCTGATTGGTAATTTTGTCTTTCTGGACAACTAGGAGGGTTTCGTTATCAGTTAGGGGGGTGTATGTAGCTCCCCAAACAGGAGTGTAACGGGCAATGCCGCTCTGGACGTAGCCACTGTTAAGAAAGAGAATTGGTAAGGGCTGGTGATTGGCGCTCATCAAATTTTCTGTCAAGGTGAGGCGACCAAAGTAAAATTGACCTGAGTGATTCCAGGCGATCGCACCCCGGTTGAGAATTGGCCCCGACACCCATTGACTAGCCCGACGAATTGCCCCCAAGGGAAATTTGTTATTGCGGTTAAAATAACCACCATTAATCGCCCCTGCCGCTAAGTAACGCTGTGCAGTTTGGATCAGAGGGGCAGTTCCCGCCAGAGTTTCGGGGTTCGCCCACAGGGGTTTTAGTTTTAGCCCGCCTTCACGGGGGTTAATTTCTAACCAGGTGACTGGAAAGCGTTCTGCGTCTAAATCGACTAACCGCTGACGCCAACGCAATCCCGGTGCCCAGGTAATATTTCGCTCCACCAAAGCATCGGGTCGAATATCGATCATCAGGCGATTGGGATTAGCGACAGAGCTAATTTGCAAAGACTGACCAAAGGGAACGCTCAGACGGATAATAGTTTGGTTATTCACTACCTCCACTTGTTGAATTAGTGGTTCAGAGATTGGTAATGTTGGTGGTAATTGTTTGAGCTGGTCTGGCAGTGCTGTTGGTGATGGCTCAGGTAGCTGGGGAGTATAGCGTTGAATCAAGGTAGGATCTGCTATGCCATCCAGAGTAATTTTCCACTCTCTATTGGGTGGTGCGGCGGGTTTGGGTGTCGATATATTGGGGTCGGGGGGCTTGCTAATCGGTAAACCTGGGGTAACTTGCCAAGGAGTTGGGCGATCTAAATTGACAACAACCCGATTACCTGTTCGCGTAGCGTTTCCTACAGCAGGTTGTTTTCCCTCAAGCACATCTGTGACTTTCCCTTGCTTGGTGGAAATCACCAAGGTATTGCCATTAGCTTGCAGCTGCCATCCTGCTGTTTGGGCCAAATTAGTAATATCTAGATAGCGATATCCTCCTAGCAGCTTGGTGTTGAGCGCAAGGGGTGCTGTAACTGACGAAAACCACTGCACTGGTTGTTTGGCAGGATTGCTGCTATTTAAGAAATCTACCCCCATCAATTGCCTAAGCACCCCATCACTGAGATAAGTTGTTACCTTACCAGCAGTTCCTGAGGGCCGCAACCAAGCCCCTGGCAAGGTGCGACCATTGAGAGAAATTTGATTACCAGAAGGTGCAGGTGACTGGGAAGTGGCGCCGGGTCTTGGTTTGGCGTTTGTTGGGGACTGTTGAGCGCTAGTAGGGTGGGTAGCAGTTAAGCAAAGTGCGATCGCCACAATTGGCAACACAGTCACCTGAAAAAATCTGCTATTGCTAATCAGGGCAAACTTACTGAGGTATCCTCGTCGGCAACAATTTGGCATTTTTACGATCATTTATGAAATACTTTTGCAAATTATCACCCTAGGTGCAGCCTAACCAATTATTTGAAACTCTTAAAAAATCATCACCTTGCTTTTAACTAAATGTGATATTGTATATATTGGATTGTTATCTCTTGTAGAAACCAGGCAGCAATTTTACCTTGGGAAAAACCTGTCCAAAATTGGCGGTTCCAACGCTAGTTGGCGGCTTATATAATCTCGTTTTCACCGAATATCTTGGTGGGTGATGTCGCCAAAAAGCACCGATTTTACGCATCTAACGAGTAGATTTTGGATCAGGAACCGCCAATGAAAGGATAAGTTTAATGAAACCCCCTAAGAGCCATAGAACTAAGCGTTATAAATGACACCATTTCCTAGCAGACTATAATAGCAATAGTCTGACTTTATCAAAGTTGGATGAAGATATTCCCTGCTCATCAATGGCTGCTGAGGTCTAGCTAGTCAGACAGGTGGCAATCGGTAAGCAGCAAAAATATAGACGACAACAGAGATATTTTAGGTAGGAATTGTCAAATGGGCATCTGGTGTACTACGCTGATTTTGTTGCTGCAACAGGATAATTGCGGTATTCAAAGCAGTCACCTGTTCAGTTTAAGTTTTGTTTCAGGTAAGCCAAGGTAGGTTCTACTTGAAAACTAGCCCTTATCTGGAAAAAGAGAATTGAGCAAATACTTAGCTTGACGATATAAATAAAAAGCTGTCCGGGCAATTAGACTGTCCGGATAAAGGTAATATTTCTAACAGTGCATCAACACATAAGAATAAGCGCGATTATTTTAACACTGGTGATACAAAATGTAAACCCGAAGTTAAAATTTTTTTTCCCTAAATTTTGGTGATTTTGTTTTTCTCCATCGCTAAAATTTAGAGATTTTTTTCAGCAGTAGCGGCAAAATCCGTAACTCAACATTTTCAGGAACAGGGTATGAAGAATAAACCAATGAATCAGGGTCAGAACATCACATTATCGGATATTCATGCCAGAGATACCTACCTAGGACAAAAGTGGTTAGTGGAGGAACGAGATGCCTGTGGTGTAGGTTTTATTGCCCATCGCCAAAATCATGCTAGCCACGAAATTGTCAACAAAGCCTTAGTAGCTTTGACCTGCTTAGAACACAGAGGGGGTTGTAGCGCTGACCAAGACTCTGGTGATGGTGCAGGAATATTAACAGCGATTCCTTGGGGGTTGTTCCAACAAGAGTCTGCCCTAGGGGGGATTGATTTTTATTCCACAAATAGCTTGGCTGTGGGGATGATATTTTTGCCACAAGATCCCCAAGCAGCCCAAAAAGCTAAAGCAATAGTTGAGCAATTAGCTGCTGAGGAAAAATTAACTGTACTGGGTTGGCGAGTAGTCCCAGTGCAGCCGGATTTGCTGGGGGTACAAGCAAGGGAAAATCAACCCCAGATAGAACAAGTTTTTCTGACTTCTGCTGATAAAAGCGGCGATGAACTGGAACGGGAACTCTATATTACCCGCAGCCGAATTATCAAAGCTGCCAAAAACATTTCTGAGGAATTTTATGTCTGCTCCTTATCGAGTCGCACAATTGTCTACAAAGGGATGGTGCGTTCTGCTGTATTGGGAGAGTTTTACAGGGATTTAAAAAATCCAGCTTACAAGAGCGGTTTTGCCGTTTATCACCGCCGCTTTAGTACCAACACTATGCCCAAGTGGCCTCTAGCCCAGCCAATGCGGCTCTTAGGTCACAATGGGGAAATCAATACCCTGTTGGGTAATATTAACTGGATGATGGCAAGAGAATCTAGCTTGAATCATCCAGTATGGGGCGATCGCATTAACGAACTCAAGCCATTGGTTCACATTGACAATAGTGACTCAGCCACCCTAGATAACGTGCTAGAGTTACTGGTGCGTTCTGGACGCAGCCCCCTAGAAGCGCTAATGATTATGGTGCCAGAGGCTTACCAAAATCAACCTTCTTTGGCTAATTATCCAGAAATTGTTGATTTTTACGAATATTACAGCGGTCTGCAAGAAGCTTGGGACGGGCCAGCACTTTTAGTATTTAGTGATGGGCAAAAAGTTGGGGCTACCCTAGATCGCAATGGCTTAAGACCAGCTCGCTATGTGATCACCAAAGATGATTACATCGTTGTCGCTTCCGAAGCAGGGGTAGTGGATTTCCCAGAAGCCGACATTCTGGAGAAAGGTAGACTCGGGCCAGGACAAATGATTGCTGTGGATTTAGCAACCAATGAAGTTCTGAAAAACTGGGAAATTAAGCAGCGCATCGCCAAGAAGCATCCCTATGGGGAATGGTTGCGACAGCATCGCCAAGAACTCAAACAATTGGTTAAAGGTGGGCAAACCGCGCCCGTAAAGTCAGTTGTCAATGGTAATGGCAATGGCAATGGTAATGGTAACTACAACCAAACTAATGGCAACGGACTGACGACTGAAAAAATCGATAGACAAGCTTTACTCCAGCAGCAAATTGCCTTTGGCTACACCACAGAAGATGTGGAAATGGTGATTCAGCCTATGGCCAGTACAGGGTCAGAGGCCACTTTCTGTATGGGGGATGATATTCCTTTAGCCGTGTTGTCAGAAAAGCCTCACCTACTGTATGACTATTTCAAACAGCGCTTTGCTCAGGTGACAAATCCAGCCATTGACCCCCTACGGGAAAAGCTAGTGATGTCTTTGAAAGTCGAACTGGGTGAGCGGGGTAACTTATTAGAACCAAAGCCTGAATCTGCCCGGAGACTGAAGTTAGAGTCTCCAGTCCTAACTGAGGCGGAGTTGTCAGCAATTACGCTGTCAGGATTGGCGAGTGCTGAGTTGTCAACTTTATTTGAAATTGCTGCTGGGCCAGAAGGATTATTTGCCGCAGTTGCATCTTTACAAGAGCAAGCGGCGGAATCGGTGCGGGCTGGGGCGAAAATTTTGATTTTGAGCGATCAGATCCCCCCAACCCCACTTGTTGAGCGAGGTAATCAGGGAATCAGCACTGAATACACCTACATTCCCCCTCTGTTAGCGGTGGGTGCTGTCCACCATCACCTGATCCGCGAAGGGTTGCGGATGAAAACATCTTTGATTGTGAACACGGCTCAGTGCTGGAGTACTCATCACTTTGCTTGTCTTCTGGGCTACGGGGCTGGTGCAATTTGTCCTTATATGGCTTTAGACACGGTGCGCGATTGGTGGTCTGATGGGAAGACGCAACAGTTTATGGCGCGGGGGAAAATTACGGCTATTACCCTAGAGCAAGCTATAGAAAATTATCGCCAAGCGGTAGATTCAGGATTACTGAAAATTCTCTCGAAGATGGGAATTTCTCGGCTCTCCAGCTATCAAGCCGCCCAAATTTTTGAAGCTATTGGCATTGGTGGAGATTTGTTAGCACTGGGATTCCAGGGTACAACTTCCCGCATCGGTGGTTTGAGTGTTAGCGAACTGGCTCAAGAAGTGCTGTCTTTCCACAGCAAGGCTTTCCCGGAACTGACAACCAAGAAGTTAGAAAACTTGGGTTTTGTGCAATATCGTCCCGGCGGTGAGTACCATAGCAACAGCCCAGAACTGGCAAAGGCGCTGCATAAGGCTGTTGATGGTAAGCAGTACGACCACTACCAAGTTTACAAACAGCACCTGAAAGGCAGACCTGTAACGGCGTTGCGTGATTTGCTGGACTTTAGGGGCGATCGCACCTCAATTCCTTTAGAAGAAGTAGAGTCAATCAGTGATATTTTCAAGCGCTTCTGCACTGGCGGTATGTCTTTAGGGGCGTTGTCAAGGGAAGCACATGAAACTTTAGCGATCGCCATGAACCGCATTGGCGGTAAATCGAACTCTGGGGAAGGTGGGGAAGATCCAGTGCGCTACAAAGTCCTGAATGATGTTGACGATTCTGGTCACTCACCCACCCTACCCCACTTAAAAGGGTTGCGGAATGGTGACACCGCTTCTAGTGCTATTAAGCAAGTCGCTTCAGGACGCTTTGGTGTGACACCTGGGTATTTAGCCAGCGCCAAACAAATTGAAATCAAAATCGCCCAAGGTGCAAAACCTGGGGAAGGCGGACAACTACCAGGTCCCAAGGTTAGCCCTTACATTGCGATGTTAAGGCGCTCTAAGCCTGGTGTCACACTGATTTCACCGCCACCGCACCATGATATCTATTCCATTGAAGACCTGGCGCAGTTGATTTTTGACCTGCATCAAATTAGCCCCAAAGCACAGGTGTCAGTAAAGCTAGTTGCAGAAATAGGTATCGGTACAATTGCCGCTGGTGTAGCTAAAGCTAACGCCGATATCATCCAGATTTCCGGTCATGATGGCGGTACGGGAGCATCACCGCTCAGTTCTATTAAACACGCCGGTTCTCCGTGGGAACTCGGTTTAAGCGAAGTCCATCGCGTGTTGATGGAAAATAGCCTGCGCGATCGCGTGATTTTGCGTGTAGATGGCGGTCTAAAAAGTGGCTGGGACGTATTGATCGCTGCCTTGATGGGCGGTGAAGAATTCGGTTTTGGCTCCATCGCCATGATTGCCGAAGGCTGTGTTATGGCGCGGATTTGCCACACAAATAACTGCCCCGTGGGTGTCGCTTCCCAGAAGGAAGAACTGCGGAAACGGTTTACAGGAATGCCAGAACATGTTGTCAACTTCTTCTACTTCATTGCTGAAGAAGTGCGAAGTCTGTTAGCGAGACTTGGCTACCGTTCCCTATCCCAAGTGATTGGCCGGGCTGATTTATTAACAGTGCGCCAAGATGTACACCTCACCAAGACCCAATCACTCAACCTCGATTGCTTAATTCAGCTACCAAATTCTCAAGCAAACCGTAGCTGGTTGGTGCATGAGGAAGTCCACAGCAACGGCCCAGTTTTGGATGACCAAATACTGGCCGATGGGGAAATTCAAGCAGCAATTCGCAACCAGTCTACTGTTAGCAAGACCTTCCCCATAGTCAACACCGATAGAACAGTCGGCGCCAGATTAGCAGGGGCGATAGCCAAGCAGTACGGTGACAGCGGCTTTGAGGGGCAAATAAACCTCAACTTCCACGGCAGTGCAGGGCAAAGTTTTGGCGCTTTCAACCTCCCTGGACTGACCCTGACCCTAGTAGGCGAAGCTAATGACTACGTAGGTAAGGGGATGCACGGTGGTGAAATCATCATTAAGCCCCCAGCAAATACCACCTACGACCCTGCACAAAATGTGATAGTTGGCAATACCTGCCTCTATGGTGCTACTGGTGGCGTGTTATTTGCCAACGGTTTAGCCGGAGAACGCTTTGCTGTGCGTAACTCTAAAGGCATAGCCGTGATTGAAGGCGCTGGAGATCATTGCTGCGAATACATGACTGGTGGGGTAATTGTCGTCCTCGGCAAAGTAGGACGCAACGTAGGCGCTGGGATGACTGGTGGACTAGCCTACTTCTTGGATGAAGATGGTTTATTACCTGAGTTAGTCAATCGGGCAATTGTCAAAACCCAACGGGTGATTACAGAAGCAGGGGCGAAACAACTCTATGAATTAATTAAAACTCATAGCGATCGCACTGGTTCACCAAAGGCGAAGATCATTCTGCAAAACTGGCAAGAATTTTTGCCCAAGTTCTGGCAGTTAGTTCCACCTTCTGAAGCTGAAAGTCCAGAAGCAAATCCTGAAGCTGGGACTGAGAAAAAACAGTTGATTAGTTATTAGTCATTAGTCATTAGTCATTAGTCAGTTAACAGTGACTAATGACTAATTAACCCAAGTTGCTAGTTAGGCGGCTGTAGTCCCTGAAATAGGTAATAGGTAATTGGGGTAGAGAAAAAACACTATTACCCATTACCTATTAGCCATTACAGCCCTAACTAAATAACTAGCAACTTACGTTGATTACCAATTACTTCTTTTTGGCGTTTACCCTGGTGCTGCTGGAGGCGATTAACTTTTGCTCTTTATCTTGCATGTCTAAAAGTTCTGGGATAGTGACAAACTTATAACCCTGCTTCCGAAACCTGCTAATGATTTCTGGTAAAGCCTGGACAGTTTGGGAACGATTACCGCCACCATCATGCATCAGCACAATACCACCAGGTTTTGCTTCTCTGAAGACGTTATTGATCAACTTTGATACACTAGGACGTGAGTAGTCTACGGAGTCAGATGACCACATAATGATGGCATACTTGCTGTTTCTAGCGTAAGCAGCTACTCCATTGTGCATCATTCCTCCGGGTGGACGAAACAGACTTGTTTTTACGCCAGTGATTTTATAAATCAAGTTAGTGGTGTTGTCAATTTCATAGGCAGCTGTTTGTGGATTCATGTAATGATACCAGTGATGCCAAGTATGGTTGGCAATGGTGTGACCATCTGTTACCACCCGCTTCACCAGGTCTGGATAATTTTTCACGTTCTGCCCAACGACAAAAAATGTCCCTTTGATATTATTTTTTTTGAGAATATCTAGCACTTGGGTGGTTGTGCCAGGCCAAGGGCCATCATCAAAGGTGAGAGCAATTATTTTCTGATCTGGAGAGAGTTTTGCCGTCGTAATCGTTGCCCCTTGAAAGCGTTTTGGCACATCGTAGGCAATGCCCTTGGCTTGGGCTTCTAGCTGCCAACTTGTGAGCATCGCTGCCTTCAATTCCTCAATACGCTGCTGAGTTCCTGCATTGGCAGCTATATCCTTCACATTTACATTCTGGTTACTTTGAGCATCAGAGACGTTTGGCTTTAAAAGCATCATCAGTCCCAAACTCAAACTACCAGTTAAGACAACTAATATAATTAATATTCCCTGGGGCCAAAAAAACGACTTATTTTTTTCCACTGCATAGCTCCTTCAAGGGTCGAACCATCATTTACGGTTCTGACGGTAGGTTATAACACATTTCTTCTAGATATTAGATACCCAGTTGGATATTGATGATTCGGCAAATTGAAATCTAGATTTACAAAAATTCCGAAATCAAGCAGATAAATTATACAGACTTACTCAAATTTTTAGATTGCCTGGCTAGGGATAGCCACTGTTCATATAATATTTTTTACTACTTACTGCTATCTGTAATCAATAGCAATCAAGGTTAATTCAGCGCACCTCAGAAAATTTAACAATTCTCTTATAGAAGCAGATTATCTGCTCAACCGTTGTTTCTATACTCCGTAGTTGCCTACTGGTTTTGTGCCTTTGTCAACAAGGTGAGCTAGTGAATTATTTGATCATCATGGATAACTGCTCGGCAGGGGCAGAGTATTTAGCCAAAAAGCAGCTAATGAATTGTTAGGTGTATTGCTAATAGTTTTTATTTTACTGCTGACACCCATTGTTTCCTTTTTAAGAAAAAGTTAAATTTTTAACTAGCTGATACTCTCTTTTGTCTTCTCTAAAAATAGATAGACGAAAATCAACTCAATATAGTTTCTCATTTCCCAGGGGCATTTAGTCGTTAAACTGGATACTCTTTACCGAATATCCGTGGTTTTAACCCGGAGTGTCAAAGGAAACAATTAACTCATTGTTTGGGGTAGTTCACATATGCGTCCATTCAAAGAAAAAGAATGGCTATTGAGCTTGCTTGTAGGATCTCTGGTTCTGTGGCTGATCTTTTTGGGAAATTCCCCCCTGCGAGACTGGGATGAAGGTACTGTAGCCCTGGTTGCCCGTGATATTTGGCGATCGCCAGTCGCGGAAATGGCTTGGCTTTACCCTACCTTGTCCGGTGAAGCATATCATAATAAGCCACCCCTGATACACTTGCTGATTGCTCTTTCTTACTCCCTTGGAGGGGTTAATGAGTGGACAACACGCTTACCTAGCGCTGTATTAACCGCCTTGGGTGTGCCTTTGCTTTTCTTGGTGGGGCGTTTAGTTTTTACCGAAACTTTACCAGCTTTATTTGCTGCTTTAGTTTACTTGACAATGTTGCCTGTGGTGCGACATGGAAGATTGGCGATGCTAGATGGCGTAAGTGTTACTTTTTTTTTGATGTTGTTATTTTGTCTTGTAAAAGCACGTCATCACCAAAGGTGGGCTTTGGGTGTGGGCATTTGTCTAGGGCTAATTACTCTCACTAAGGGGATGATAGTTTTGTTGCTGGGGGCGATCGCATTTTTATTTCTCCTGGCAGATGGACAATTAGCTTTGTTGAAAAGTTCCTATTTATGGGCAGGAATGTTTTTTGGCAATGCTTTACCCCTTGCTTGGTATATAGCCCAATGGCAACATTATGGGGGGAATTTTTTACAAGTCAATTTTCAAGTCCAAACCTTTAACCGTCTTGTGCAATCTGTTGAAGGTCATAGTGGGCCTCCTTGGTACTATTTAATTGAGTTACTCAAATATGCTTTTCCCTGGCTGTTATTTTTGCCGGGAGGGTTTTATCTAGCTTGGAAAAAACGCCATACTACCTGGGGTTGTCTAGTTCTTATCGGCATGATTGTTTACTTAGGGACTATCTCTTTGATGAAAACGAAGCTGCCGTGGTATGTAATGCCTGTGTATCCATTTTTAGCTTTGGCAATGGGGGCAAAACTGAGTGAAGTTTGGCAGCAACGACATTTTAGGGGGCGAACTTGGGTGGTATTTTTGGCAGCGATCGCGATCGCTAGTTTAGGCGGTTGTGTTTACTTTGTCATTTCTGAATCTCAGCCTGTCTTAATTGCTCTGAGTATTGTTTTGGCAATCAGTATGGGTATTGCCGCATGGTTGGTTAAAAAGGGCGATCGCCAATTTATTCCCGTTTTATTCTCTGGAATGTATTTAGTTTTAGCACTTTTGATGAGTTCTCAGTCCTGGATTTGGGAGTTAAATGAAGCCTTCCCCGTCAAACCAGTTGCCGCCTTAATTCAGGCAAATATCTCACCTAGAACCAAAATTTATACCTCTTTTGGTTATAGCCGTCCTAGTTTAGATTTTTACTGCGATTGCCAAGTTATTTCTGCAACTACTGAAGTTTTACAACAAATGTGGGCAAACAAATCTTATTTGTTGTTAGATCATGCCACTTTACAAAAAATAAATTTACCTAATAGTAAAGCTCTAGGCATAGCTGAAGGTTTTACCCTAATTTCACCATCAATTAAATAGAAAAACATAAATACATATAAGTGTGTAAATAAATCTGAATTAGTCGAAAACCCTGTTGCCTTGTGCTTAATCCCAAGGACAAATATTTACACCCACCTACTCAATTAACTATTTTTTTCCTTTGATTAAGCCGCTATGCTACCCAAAGATTTTGGGCAAATCGCACAGAAAAGCTTGCTAGTAACAGGGCAAAGAAAACCATAGCTGCATATCCCCAACGAGGATAATGAGATAACAGTATACCCAAGGCTACGCTGAATGAAACAACACCGTAAGTGATCCGGTTCAGTGACCAAGTTCCTCCAGAAGCAAAAATTAATCCCAAAGAGCAGAAGCCATAAATTACGGTGATGGGGGTAAGGTGAGCGCGTAAGTGCCATAACAAATAACCACCACCCAAAACTGTGACTGTGTTAATCAAAGGATCACCCCCTAGTAGCCACAAAAATAAAATTAACGCATAAAAACCATACTCTACTTTGACAGAAGTAAATAACTGTGCCGAATAAAGACATTGGGAACCAAGCCAAGACAGCGATTGTCCAACGTGCCGCGTTCTTGCCATAACGCTCATGTATCCAAGAAAACAATACAATTAGCGCTCCAAAAAATGTCAAATTATTTACTAATATCCCTGCCAGTTTAAAAGGTAAGCCAAGGCTCATTAGTCCCCTGATAAACAGGGGAAATAAGGGAAAAAAGGCAACAGAATATTGTTTTTTGATAACTGAATACTCATAACCATGAGTTGCTATTTTTTCGTAGAAATCACTATCGAAAGCGTAGAATACATCCCAACTAACAGTTGCGGCAACACCAGTAGATGGTGTGGCGAGTAAAGGCGCAATTAACAACATAGAAATGCCGATAACCATTCGACTGAAGCACCATATTGCTAGAACAAATAATAAATTATTGCTAATTATATTTTTAGCTTGATTCATCTTAATAATGTACTCTAAGTGACTGGCACGCCAACAATTATCATCGCTTTAATCTATCAAGCTATTTAATTACAAGGTTATATAGCAATCCTATTTGATTCCTGTTGGCGTAGCCTGCCGTAGGCATTAAAAATTATTGTCTTAACTAACCGCCAAGGCGAGGCAGTGCATTGCGGAGGCTCCCCACCTTGTAGCAACTGCCGTGCCAAGAAAGCCAAGGGAAAGAGAATAAAGAGAGAGGTAAGAAAATTTCTCTGACAATTCTTGTTTTAGTCAATGATATTAACTAAAAAATAGGAGCTTTTATAAGAAAATTGTTCTGTCGTTTATCCAACCCAAAGTTCTTGGGCAAATCCTACAGCTAGTTTGACAAGTAATGTCACAAACAAGCCCAAGGCTAAATATCCCTGACGCGGATAACGAGATAGCAACACGCCTATAGCTACACTCAGGGGCACAATACCGTAAGCGAGACGACTCAAAGATATGGTACCGCCAGATGCTAGCAGCAACCCGATACCGCAAAAGCCATAGATAACAGTAACTGGTGTTAGTTGCCTGCGTAAACACCATAAAATATAACCACCACCCAACAGCATGAAGACGTTGAGCAAGTTATTGATCAACTGTTCATTTGCCAGGATTAACAAAAATAAGTTTAAAACGTAAAAGCCATAGACTAGTTTCACAGAAAGCAAATGTTTACGGAAGTGCCATAAAGCATAAGCACTGCACACAATTATGCTAAACAATAGGGGATGGGTGAGGTCTTTAATCCCACCATTTGGGCTGTGAACCCAACCATAATACCAATTAAAACCAAAGGGAATTTGCATCAGCATATTTAACCAACCCTGCCAATCAAATCCTAGGGAGGGACGCCATCCCCGCTGTGCGGCGATAAAAGCTAAAGGGTTGTGAAAATGAATCGCACAATAGAAACTGAAGAGTATTAGTCCGATGGCAGTTGCTAAACCCGCAATATAGGCAATGGGGGGTCTGCGTTCAATCCATGCGGCGATCGCAAATGCTGGAATTAGTGCCATTCCTGTGGGACGTGTGGCCGTTGCCATTGCTCCCCACAGTGTAGTCCAACCATATTGTTGGCGATCAAATGCCCGCAATGCTGCCGTACTCAAAAATAAATACAGCCCCTCTGTGTAAATCACCCCTGTAAACATCGACATTGGACACCAAGAGACTACAGCAGTCGCCCACTTCGCTGTACTGGTGTCATAATGCTCCTTCAGCCAAAGATATAAACAGTAAAGGGCCGCCAAAAATGCCAGGTTATTTACCAGTGTGCCTGCTACTTCAAATGACAACCCTAGGGTCATCAAAACCCAGATGCATAAAGGAAACAGGGGAAAAAAGGCCAGATTATGTTGTTTACCATCATTGATGAATTCATAACCGTTCGTAGCGATCGCCCGATAATGTACACTATCCCAGGCATCAAAAATACTCCAGCCAAAATGCGGCGCAATTCCCGGCACGGGTGATGGCAGCTTTGGTGCAATCAGCAACATGGTAGACCAGATGATTATTCGGCTGAAAAGCCACATTACAGCGGGAAAGAGGAAATCACTTTTCCATAAAAATTCTGTTATAACTATCTTATTTTTAGCCATAGGCTTGAGTGTTTCCCGCTACTCCTTTGTATATCCTCTTAATTGTGGAGGCAACCCTAGATTTTCTCAGTAATATTCCGTAAATCCAATTTTATGGCAAATATCCCACAATAGGTAAATACCTACTTAACTAGTCACTTCATTGGAGGTAACTATACAGGCTACTACTAGCAATAGGAGTTAGATAATAGCTATCTACTGCCTATGAAGCCGTAGCGATTGTGGTAATTGCTGTGATGAATGAGTCCCAAGCAATTTATAGTTGGAATTATCTGTAAATCCTTAAGAAATTGTGAAAGCTATTACTCTTGTTGGTTCCACTGGCTCAATCGGTACTCAGACCTTAGATATTGTCACTCAGTATCCAGACCAATTTCGGATTGTTGGATTGGCAGCTGGGCGCAATGTGGAGATGTTAGCCGCTCAGATTCGGCAGTTTCGCCCGCAAATAGCCGCGATTTCTGCCGAAGAGAAATTACCGGCACTCAGAGAAGCCATTAAAGACCTCGACCCCCAACCAATTTTACTGGCTGGGGTTGCTGGAGTCATAGAAGTCGCCCGCTACGGTGAGTCAGAAACAGTAGTTACAGGTATCGTTGGTTGTGCAGGGTTGCTACCCACAATCGCCGCGATTGAAGCGGGTAAAGATATTGCCTTAGCAAACAAAGAAACCCTCATCGCTGGGGCCCCTGTAGTTCTCCCCCTAGTTGCCAAGCATGGCGTAAAACTATTACCTGCCGATTCCGAACATTCTGCTATATTTCAATGTCTCCAAGGTGTTCCCAAAAGAGGTTTGCGGCGGATTTTGCTCACTGCCTCTGGTGGCGCTTTCCGGGATTGGGATGTAGCAAAGTTAGCAGAAGTGACAGTTGCCGATGCCATCAAGCATCCTAATTGGTCAATGGGGCGAAAAATCACCGTAGACTCTGCAACTTTGATGAATAAGGGATTGGAAGTGATTGAGGCTCACTACCTGTTTGGGTTAGATTATGACAATATCGATATTGTGATTCATCCCCAAAGCATTATTCACTCGCTGATAGAGTTGCAAGATACCTCAGTTTTAGCCCAACTCGGTTGGCCAGATATGCGCTTACCCCTACTCTATGCTTTATCTTGGCCTGATCGCATCTACACTAACTGGGAACGACTAGATTTGGTGAAAGCTGGAAATTTAACCTTCCGCGAACCAGATCATCAAAAATATCCTTGTATGCAGTTGGCTTATGCTGTGGGTAGGGCTGGTGGTTCGATGCCAGCTGTGTTGAATGCCGCTAATGAACAAGCTGTGGCCTTATTTTTAGAAGAGAAAATTCAATTTTTAGATATTCCTCGGTCTATCGAATGGGTATGCGATCGCCATCAAAATGATAACCGCACCAATCCCTCTTTAGATGACATTTTGGCAGCAGATAACTGGGCAAGAGGAGAAGTTTTAGCGGCAACTGAAAAGTTAGCAACTCCCTCTCGGCTTATTTCTCTGCATTAAACATCTGAATCACAGGAAGACACTGCTAACCACCCTCAGCACTGTCTTCCCTGGCAATTCATAATTTATCTATATATCTACGAAGGAATAAAAATATTTTCAGGAATTTCCGAAAAAAGTTCTCTGAGACAGAATTTATCGTCACACTTTAGGGTATACTGAGGCAGTGATGATTCCCAAAAAAATCTCTACTAAAACATCTCAACAATAGTAGTAAATAAAATTTGGGTGCAGAGCTTTTGCAGCGGTAATCGTTACGGAAATCAAAATTTACCCTGTTTGAAAAAAAATCTCTTCAATAAGAGCGCTTTTCAAGGAATTGAAATATGATTATTACCTTGATTGTAGCTTGGATCGTTTTCACAATATTGTGGAAAGTGCTGAAAACGACCCTAAGCAATGCATTGACTGTTGCTGCTATTCTGATATTGTTAAATGTTGGTTTTGGAATTACGCCGCAAGATATTTTGCATCAAATTACTCAGTTTGCTCAGACTGTGTCAAAGACACTTGTGAGCAACTGAGAGGGCTAAAGCGTCAAGTGGCAAAATTTTCACCTCCAGCTATTAGCTGATTGATGCTGAAACCTTTGCCAACGCATTCTTAACACTCGCAGGTAACTGGCGCATAATCTTGCCTTGTTCACGATCTACTGCCACTAAGGTCACCTCGGCAGTAACATATAATTGTTGTCCATCATTTGAGACAATCCTATAGTGCCAATTAATGCGGACACCAGTCGCCTCAGTCATGCGCGTTCTTACCACCACTGCCATACCTAATTGAATTGAACGGTGATAGCGCACTGACAATTCTACAACTGGTAAATCACAGCCTAAGGCTACTAAATCAGCAAATTCAATACCTATTGATCGCAAGCATTCTACCCGTGCTTCTTCCATCCAAGCTAAATAGGAACCATGCCAAACAATTCCTGCATAGTCGGTGTGGTGAGGTTGTACTCTGATGGGATATTCAAACCAGTTCTCAAATAAACAATTTGACTGACTGTCTATGGCGCTGGTTGATGGTAGTTTTGGTTGGCTTGGTTTTTCTTCAGACATTTTAAATTTTCTTAGCGGCAGCTATGAATTTTCTATATCTGGAATACCACAAAATCTAGGTGAGTTGTAAAATTTTTACTTTTCCCAAGCACTCAAATCTGATCATTTAAGCTGACAATCCTATAATGTGCATACCATCATTCAATCTAACTCTTGTGGGGTGGGCATCCTGCCCGCCCTTGATGTTCAAATTAAAAGCCCAACAGCTTATTAGCTTTAGGGGGTTGTCTGTGCCAAATTATTCCTAGAAATAGTTTGCATCAATAAGATTTTCCCTTAGATGATGACGAGTCAGCCAGAAAATTCATGATTTTATTTGGCAGTAGCGATCGCCGAGTTCACCCTATGGGAAGGTCTGACCATAGTAGCCCAGGCAAGACCAGCTAAAAAAAGCGCCAATCCATCTGATGACTGGTGACTATCACCACAGCCACTTTACTATTGGACATTCTTGATTTTGATGGGTAGTGGGTTTTACTCCTGATCATCAGTGTTTGGCAGAGGCTGAAAAATACGTGACAGCAAAGTCAAGAAGCGCATTTCGGTAATTTAGGACTAACTTTCTTAGCTATCAACCTTTGCAACCTTAGTACTTCTTGGCAAGGGTTTTATTACCTGTAGAGGGTTGCATAGATTGCTTGACAAGATTAGCCAGTTCCTCTAACTGATTAATTGCCTCCGCTCCCTCTAACTTCATTAATTCGCGGTCATCCCGCATCTCAGTCCAAGTAATTCCGTAATCGGATACTAAGAACCGAATCAGGTGATTGTCTCCCAAGCTAACCATAAAAGAAGCACTATTCATTTGGTCGCCACAGGTATAACAGGAAGCAGGATAACCACGCCGCTCTAATACAACCGCCAAGGCTTGCAGGTTCATCACCAAGTCTTGGACGAATTGTCGATGTTGATGTGCTAGTCGCAGAAACACTTTTTTCCTCCAGACACCACAGTCATTTTAGTCTCTTTTATATTTTCTTTAGATTTTCTCATTCACTGGTATTGTAAACTATTTATTACAATTGCCAGAAAATCTTGGTTTCGTTAATTAACTACCTTGCTTAGGGTAATAGGTAACAGTTTTATTTGCCGTATCAAACTATTCAGTTTGAAAATTCAAATTATCAGACAGAATTACTAAACTTAACATTGTCTTTAGACATTTCTGTCAGGGTAGATTTTTGCTGGCGGTGATCAGATTTTAGCGTAACTCAAATTTAGCACTAGTCAAATAAAGAAAAGCTACATACTAAACTTTTATAGGCAATGTGCAGCCAAACTCATCCTATTGAGAGACACTAACGCGACTTTACGCCGTTTTAGTAAGTCCTGCCACCTTAGTTAAATTTTGCATATCTAACATAGATTCGGTATTGCCCAACAATAGGTAGAGTACATGAGGGCCCAATTCTCCAAGATATGTGGAGTTTGGCAGATGAACTTGCTCCTTTGAGATTTGAGATTTAGATGAGAACTGATAATTAAATATATAGTGACTGCTTATACAGTATATGTACTTAATGGATCAGGGCAAATGTAAAAACCAAAAGCCAGAGACTTAATACTGAGAATAACTAAACTCAGAAGCGTGTTGTTGCCTAATTGGCAGCATTTTTGGAGTTTTCCAGGATTACCCAGAACAAGTTTTGTTAAGCGACAAAAGCTTTCTTTGGGATTATCCTGAACAAGTTGCAATATGAGCAGAAAAATTTTCATCTGATCGAAAAACAATAAAGTGCGGATGCATAGCTGCTTCTCGTCGCTCTCTGGGGGTGTAAGCGTTGTCTAGGCTAAAATTCCTTGATATATTTGGATGACTAACGCCTTTGTGAGTTTCCTCAAGAAGAAAAATCCACTTGAGGATGGAGGATAGATTACAGTTGATCAGTCGCGCAATCTTTAGATGGAGATAAAGATTTACAATTTACGCGACTACTTGCCACCAACCGAAAGCTGGGCCAATAAACCGGATGGTTATCCATCCTACAACCATAATGCCAATGCCGAACCAGGCACCGCGAGTAGTCCAGTTGACAAATTGTTCAGCTTGAGTTTTGGTGATGGGAACCCAGGATAAGATCCGGGTATCTTGACCGTATTCTTCTCCAAGTGTGGTTTTACGACGCTTTGCTTCACCCATAATCAGCAATTCAAAATTTAACTTAGGCTCTCATTTTATATTGACAGACATCATGGCTACAGTCATTAGTCATTAGTCATTAGTCGAATCTTCTTCATTAGTCTGAGAAAATAGATTTGGATCGAGATAATTAATGCGTGCTAGAGGACTAAGGGCTGCGAGAACTTGAGCGCCGTAGCTACGGTTAACCACACGACTATCGAGCAAAGCAACGATACCTTGACTTTCGCGCACGGGTGCGATCGCACGTTGTAATTCATTTAAAGCAGCTGGCAATAAGTATAAACGGAACCAATCTTGATGCGATCGCTTATAGTGAGCTACCCTACCAGCCACCAAGGGATTTTCTA
Source organism: Cylindrospermum sp. FACHB-282 (assembly GCF_014697195.1). GTDB lineage: Bacteria > Cyanobacteriota > Cyanobacteriia > Cyanobacteriales > Nostocaceae > Cylindrospermum. The sequence continues at coordinate 18,846 of NZ_JACJRJ010000050.1, forward strand.
GAGATGGCAAAGGCAACGTCGCAATGATTAACAGCTGGGGCGCAGGCAAGACTGTTTGATGCTCTCGCCAATATTCCCAACCGCTGATTAAAATACCATTTTCATCCAAACAAGTTTTTTCTACCTGCACCCGCGAACCAAACTCCGACGCTAGAATTGCCCCTACTTGAGACTTAAGTGGTACATCCCCCACTAATACCACCGTCAATCCTGATGAAGTAGCACTCAAACACAGCAGTGTGCGGACTTTGTGAATAAATGCTGCTTGAAATTCTGGCGTGTTGGGTAGGGGTAACTTATGGGGCAAATAAAGTTGAATAGCTTCCCCTTGGCTATCAGCAGAGAACCGCAGGCAAGTGACATCCTCCACACCCAGACGCTGACGGAACAGAGGAGCCTCAGTTTCCGATTCTAAAGCGCTGCCAATTAACACTACTGGTTGGCGCTGCCAAATAGACGAGAGGATTTTCCCTAATTCTATTGGAGCGTAGTGCAAAGAAAATAAACCTTGACGACGGTCAATAGTTGCCCAAAAGAGGGGAGGGGAGGTAGGAATGGGGCTATGGAGAGAAGACTTTTCATTGGTGTTGTGGAATTGGTGCCACAAGTGCTTCCAGGAATCCGGGAGGCAAGTTTGATCTAAATCCCAATACAGCCGATTTAAAATCTCGGTTTCTGGTTGGGAAATCAGATAACACTCATAGGGATTCGCCGGATGCTGAAACAATTCCCGTGTCAGTTGCACCCGTGCTTCGCGAATTACCTCAGCTTGATGGGGACAAGCTAGCATGAGTTGCTCCCAATCATAGGGTTGAATATCTTGGGTAAGCTGATCACGCACCCAATCTTCCAAATCATCGACCCCATCAATAATTGTAGGAATGCCTTGGGGAAAACTATCGTTATCAGCTAGTAGTCCTTTTAACCAAGCTTCCGGAGAGGTCAACAGTAAGCCTCGGAAATCAGAACCAGGCCAAACCTCACCTGTTCTGATGGGTTTGTTGGCTGGCAACCACTGCTGTAGCCGGGGAATTTCCACTCGCAGCAAACGCTGCCCAACCGCTTCTGGGGCCACAATAGTTACAGGGCCATGCCACATTAACGCTGATGCTACAAAACTAGTGCGATACCGACCTTGATAGCCACAAACCGCCCCTACTTGAATTAAGGCGCTACGTCCCAGGCGCAAGGCGCGTGCTACCAACCGGGCCATCGTCAAATGATGGGGCCAGGAAGGGAACCCCGCCTGCGATCGCAGGAAGTTATGTAACGACAAATGAACTTCTGCCTCAATCACACGCTTTTAATCCCATACAAAGTGATTTTTAGTTCCAATAGCCCCATTTCTATTATGTTGTCTGTTGTTAGTTGTTAGTTGCCAGTTGTCTTTCTGCTGACCACTGATCGCTAACTGCTAACCATACCAATTTTAGATTGAAGAAAAGCCGATTTTAGATTTTTTGGAGATTGGCCTCTAGTTTCCACTAGGGAATAAATCCAAAAGCCTTGCATTCAATGACCACTGACCAACTACCCTAAATTATGCCAACTTACACAGGAATTTCCAGCGAAGCCTTCAGGCATCCACTGGATCGCCAAGCCGAGCAAGCTTTACGAAACTTACCAGGATTTGATTTAATCGCCCGTAAATTTGTGGAATTTGTCTACGAACGCCCTCAGTTAGTCTATTTAATGGGCAACAGCATCCAAGTCGGGCCGCGCCAATACTCCACTATTTACCAAATATTTCGGGAATGTGTGCGGGATTTGGACATTTACCCAGAGCCTGCCTTGTTTGTCTCACAAGATGCCCAAGTAAATAGCTATGCCCTGGGACAAGAGAATCCTTACATAGTCATCAATACAGGGTTACTAGACTTACTAAACGAAGCCGAGATTCGGGCTGTGTTAGCCCATGAACTGGGGCATATTAAATGTGGTCATACTATTTTAATTCAAATGGCAATGTGGGCGATGGGTGCTGCTTCCGCCCTAGGTGAATTGACCTTTGGCATCGGCAATTTTGTGAGTCAAGCCCTGATATATGCCTTTTTTGAATGGCGACGAAAAGCCGAGTTAACCGCCGACCGCGCCGCATTACTGGTGATGGATGACTTAAACCCAGTGATGTTAACAATGATGAAACTCTCTGGCGGTAGTATCAAATATGCCAACGAATGTAGTTTACAAGAATTTATCCGCCAATCAGAAAATTATCAGGCATTAGATGAAGATGGACTGAATCAAGTATATAAATTTTTGATGTACAACGGCGCTCAAGGCATGATGCTCAGTCATCCTTTCCCTGTGGAACGCTTGCATTATCTGCGGGAATGGGCAGTATCAGCAGAATATCAGCAAATTCGCCAAGGGAACTATCCGCGATCGTCCGCTTCCGGCTCAGTCAATGTATCGGTTGAAACTGCCGCAAGTGAAGCAGAAAATTTGCGCCGTCAAGTTGAAGAATTACAACAAGAAATTAACAGAATGAAAAAATCAGAGTAAATCCCTTAACACCTCCCCGTAAAGAACGTTACCCTGTCCACACAAGTTATCCGATTACCCAAAGCCCCCCCAAAACCTCAAAAAGTCCTAACAAACATCCCTCTGCTTGGTAAGGCTACCGTGCACACACAAGTTATACGATTACCCAAAAGTCTTGAAAAACCTCACCCTGTCCTGACGGACATCCCTCTCCTTCGCAAGGAGAGGGAAAGGTAAAGCGATAGCAAAACCAGGGTGAGGTTCTTTCAACTTTCTGTTTCGCAATCGGGAACACCTTCTTGGAAAACTCGACTAGCGAGGATATCTTCAGCCTCAATAGTAATTAAATCTTGCTTTGTTAAACGCTTACCACTGCCCAATAATCGATTAGCCTGACGCAATCGCGCCCTATCTATAGCATTGCGGACACTGCGAGCATTAGCAAAATGGGGCATGGTTTTCCGTCTAATTAGATACTCACCGAAAGCTTTTTCCGCATTGGGGCTAAAGCTATAATGCTGCGACTTTAATATCGCTTGGGCGATAATCATCAAATTATCGACCGAATAATCGTTAAATTCAATGTGTAACCCGATGCGGGAATTCATGCCAGGGTTACTGTGAAAAAATCTCTCCATCTGGTCTTTGTAACCAGCGAGAATTACAACTAAATCATCACGCTGGTTTTCCATCACCTGCATTAAAATTTCTATCGCCTCTAGACCAAAATCTCCAGGATGATCTGGGCGAAATAAAGTATAAGCCTCATCAACCAACAACACACCACCCATCGCATTATTTAACACTTCCCTAGTTTTGGGTGCAGTTTGACCGATACCTTGCCCAACTAAATCATCTCGCGTCACTAACATAACGTGTTCTTTGCGGATATATTCTAGACGATAGAGAATTTCTGCCATCCGCATCGCCACCGTAGTTTTACCCATGCCTGGGTTGCCTAAAAATGTCATGTGCAAGCTAGGGGGCCCCGCAGTCAAACCAAGACTTTTGCGGATGCGGTCAACCAGCAACAAGGCAGCCATTTCTTTAATCTTGTTTTTGACTGACTTTAAGCCGACTAACTCTTGGTCTAACTGATCTAAAATTTCCTGTACATGGGATTCCTGAAAAGCCGCCTCTAAATCAATTACGGCATCTTCTGACACACTTTCAATAGCAACTGTTTCCAATTCTTGGGTATTCATGACTATCACCTCAGCTAATGATTTTGATGATAGCTGTGAGTCGGAAAATATAAAAGATTGTAATTCTAATAGGAGTTATATATTTTTCTTTATTATCAATAACTTAAGGTAACTATAGAGACAACCCAATCATCTTGTTCTCACTCCCAACCCATCTTTGCCAGCAAAGTGATGTTTTTTTGTCTTATGAGGCAGAAAACAGTGCATAATTTACTTTTTGGGATTATCTCAGCCTAAATAATACTTTTTAGCTGGGTTAGCACCTTCTGAGATAGAGAATTGCTTGACTATATCTCAGCCTTGCATCTAAATTTAGGGATTTATTAAAAATGAAAATTAACTTGACAAAGTGCTTCTCTGTGTTATTGAGTATTTTGGCTTTTGTTCTCTTGTTACCAGGAATTGCTTTGGCTGCACCAGTTCAAAACTATGCTAACGCTGGGATAATTATTGCCAAATCTGCCAACAATTTTGCTTCATCTTCTGAGCTTAATTTCACTCCTCAACATCGCCAACAACTCCAGGCTGTACGTCACAGAAGAGACAAAGAAATTCAAGCTGTTTTAACCTCATCACAACGTGGTCAATTTGCCCATAATCTGAAGGAGGGGAAGAATTATTATCAAGCTTTGGAAGTACTAGACTTACAACCAGAACAGCGAGATTTGATAAAATCAATCATCCAATTTACTAACTTGAAATTGAAAGCAGTTTCATCTCGATTTGTGGCACATTAAGCCCTGACGACTGGAAGTCGCGCGCCACATGCTTCAAGTCGGCGGAGCCGCCCAACGCAGTGGCTTGGCTACACAAACAAAGTCCGCCTGCGCGGACTAACTAAATATATAAACATTATTTTAGGATTTATCAAGGATGAAATAATCCTGCTGTTTTAGTCTAAAGATAAAATTTACTGTAATCAACACAGTATTTCCCTTGAAAAAGCTATTAAATAATCGTAAAATACCTGAAATTAACTAAATTTGTCAGGTGCTTTTTTTTGCAAGCAAAGAATATTAAAGACAGACTAAAGTCACTCATCAAGGAAGCATCAGCAATAGACCCCAGTTTAGAAAAAAGGCTAAACCAGATATACCGCTGGGTTAAAGACGTAAAGCCTGGTTCACTAACTGCTAACAAATTTGTACTCTTTTTTCTACAACAGATAACTAGGGACTCTCGAACTTGGCTCGATATCAAAAGTCTAGCTTCTGAAGAGGAGCAGCAAAAGTATTATGAGCGAATGACACCAACTGAGCGCTATTGGTATAGCTACCTATTTCCCCAATGGCTAAAGGAAGACGACCCAATTTTTTTTAAGTGGAAACAAAAGCTGATGGCTGGGGAGTTTAATCAGGCTGACACTGATATTCTGAAAGCGATAGCTACTGATATCATCCGTCGTGAAGGGACTTTTTGGCAGTGCTATATTACAGATTTATCAATGGCAACTGATATAATTGTTAGTGGTAGGCAGAATAAGCCTCTGTGTGTTCAAATCACTAGCCTCTCCGATGAATATTCTCAATCAAAGTCTGATACTTGGGAAAACACACTCGTATACTGGGGTATAGAGAGGGGATTGTTCTTAAGTTATAATCCCGGTGCAAGTAACTTTGTAAATCAGATAGTTACTGTATCACTAGATAACAGTAATAATCTAAGAATAGGTATTTACTTAAAATTCAGTTTATAGTAGCAGTTCACTTGCACTCATAAGTTTTGTAGTAATAGGTCTTAACCAAAATTAATCGTCATGGTGAAAGAAAGACCAACTGAACCACAAGAGAGATTAGAAATGTTTCTGCAACATCTAGAAGAAGGGAGACAGTTGCAGAATGACTGGATGACTCATGGATTTGACTGTGTAGATTTGTATTTTGATGATGTTGATGGTGATTGGCTGGAAACTTGGGGATATGATGATGAACCTGGGTATATAGAATTAATGACCAATTTTCTGGAAAGTGATGATTCGGTAGCGGTGAAGGTACGCAAGCTGCTACAGGATAAATCGATTTCGGAAATTATTGAAGATTTGGAATTATGTCTGAGTGAACTGAAAGAATCAGACCGGATTTTTGCTATGAAAAATTTGTTAGTTGGTGGTGTTGCGAGTTCAGGAAGTAACCGCGATTCTGGTGATAATGATATTGATGAAATTGAGTTTTTGGATTTAGCTGAGAGTTTGCTGGAGAAGTTGACAGAGATTTTGGGGTAAGCGTTACTAAATATTGAGTAAATTAATATGGCTAAAAGATTTCGTAATAAAGCCAGAAAAGAAGTTATACATAATCAGAATACTGAGTTTTATTTTTTTCTCAAAGAAGCATTACAAGTAAGTTATAAAAATATCAATCATCCAGAGCGAGCCTACAGATTTTTAGCAGGTAACTTAGATTATATAAATGATGATTTTATCAACTGGTATAATGTATGGTTATCAAATCGAATATGTCAATTTAGCCCTAATAAAGCACTGGGATTATGTTCAAGAATATGCTTGTTCAGTGAAATCATACACCAATTCCCTTTAGGCAATAAAGAAATTAATTCAGAAATAGCAGTTATTGGCTATGAAATTGGGGCTGAGTTTATAAAAACATATAAAAATAATAGAATAAATTTTGTTTGGGCAGAAGTACAAGCTAATCTTAGTATTGTGTATGTTGATAGAATACGCGGAGATAAATCTGAAAATTTAGAACGAGCAATATTAGCTTGTAATGTAGCTTTAACAATCGTCAAACGTGAAAATTATCCCCACTTATGGGCGGCATTAAAAAATAATTTGGCGCGGGCTTACTGTTACAGGATTGATGGAGATAAATCTGAAAATTTAGAACGAGCAATTAATCTTTTTAAGGCTGCTTTGGGAATTCACACACGTGAATTATTTCCTAAAGAGTGGGCAAAGCTTCAAATGAATTTAGGAGATACTTATCTTAACAGAGTAAAGGGAGATAAATCTGAAAATTTAGATGCGGCTTTAGTATATCTTTCATCCGCTTTAGATGTTTACACAAAAGATGCTTTTCCCGCACTTTGGGCTAATAGCTTAAACACTCTAGGTGCTATTTTTCTTCAAATAATAAAAGGTGATCACGCAGAAAATTTAGAAATGTCTATCGGCTGTTTGAAAGCAGCTTTGCAGGTTTATCAATATGAAGTATATCCTTATGATTGGGCAAAGACAAATCTGAATTTAGCTAATGCCTATCGTGACAGAATTATAGGTAATTCTATCGATGATTTGATTATATCTATTGGTAGTTATCAGGCTGCTTTGCAAGTTTATACAAAGGAACCATATTCTAGAGAATGGGCTATCACTCAAAATAATTTGGGCATAGCATATTTAAAGTTTCGATACGGTAATTTAGCAGAGCATCAGGAAAAAGCAAGAGAAGCTTTTGAAGCAGCTTTACAAGTGCTCAGTCAAGAGATATTTCCTTTAGACTGGGCAATGGCTCAAAAAAATTTATTAATTGTTTACAGCGAAAGAATTATTGGTAATAAAGTAGAAAACTTGGATAAAGCAATAAAAGCTTACACAGCAGCTTCCCAAGTTTTTACTCGTGACAGTTTTCCCTACTATTGGGCTAAAAACCAGAATAATGTAGCTATTGCTTACACAAATTTAGGGCATATTGATAAAGCGATCGCTTGTTTTCGGCTATCTTTAGAGGTATTCACACCCAATGCCTTTCCCTCCGAGTGCTTCACATCAGGACGCCAATTTGGTGAGATTGCTGCAAGGGCAAAAAATTGGTCAGTAGCTATTGAGGGTTTTACTATAGCCGTCGAAGCAGTAGAAACCAGCCGTAGTTGGGTAAATTCAGAATCACGCCGTCAAGAAATTTTAGAAGAATCTATCGATGTTTACCAAAATATGGTGCAAGCTTGCATCAATGCGGGACAAATAGATAAAGCTGTTGAATATGCGGAGCGATCGCGTTCTCAACGTCTGGTAGACTTAATGGCAGGCTTCCAACTCTCCCAAGGTGAGGACATTCCGCCAAAAGTCCAAGAGTTATTGCAGCAGTATGAAGAATTGCAACAGCAAATTGACCAGGAACGCCAAAGCCGTCAATCTGAAAATAGCCGTAGTGAGACACGCGCTGCTTGGGAAGCATACAACGAAGTAATAGCCTCCCTAGAAATCGAAAAACAACAAATTTGGGAAAAACTTAGACGTGAAGATCCCGTATTAGCTGGAGAAATTCAGGTTAATCCCCTCAGTTTATCAGAAATTCAGCAGCTAATCGAACAGCCGAATACAGCTATTCTCAGCTTCTACACCACCAACGACGACACCCATATTTTTGTAGTCCTAAAAAACCAAATTAACCTCCATACCTGCGCGGGGGAAGGGTTAGAGACGTTGCAAGGATGGATTAGCCAGAATTGGTTAATACCTTATAAAGACGATTTCAAAAAATGGGAAAGTCAAATAGAAAGTATTCTCCACCAACTAGCTGAACGTCTGCAAATATCTGCACTAATTTCCCAACATCTTGAAGGAATTGAAGAATTAATTTTAGTTCCTCACCTGTTACTACATCAGATTCCCTTCGCTGCTTTACCTACTGGAGAATATCAGGAATATTTAGGGGATAAATTTCTGATTCGTTATACTCCAAGCTGTCAAATTTTAGATTTTTGTCACCAACGCGACACTGTAGGGATATTTCCTGAAATGTCCCTACAATATGGAACTGTAGAAGATGCTGAAGATAACCTTCCCTGTGCTAGATTTGAAGGCGAAACCCTCGCCCAAATGTACAATATTCCACCAGAAAATAGATTAATTGGTAGTAGTCAAGCTACCTATAAAAACTATCGGCAATTAGTACAAAAAGTGCAAGTAATTCACTCTTGCCATCATGCCCAATCTCGACTCGATAATCCTTTAGAATCACAGTTAAAATTAGCGCCAGGCGACAGTATTACCTTGGGGCAATTGATGACACCTAGTTGGCGTTTACCTCAGCTTATAGAAGTGTTTCTCTCTTGCTGTGAAACTAATTTAGGTATTCCTGCGTTAACTGATGATCTTCTCACTCTCTCTACGGGCTTTTTATGTGCCGGTGCTAGAAGTGTAATCAGTTCTCTCTGGTTAGTTAATGACCTAGCAACAGCGTTGTTTTCCATTTTTTACTATCAGCAGCGAAAATTAGGTAAAAGCCGTCCTGAAGCGTTACAGCAAGGGCAAATTCAGCTACGGGAACTTAGAAAAGCAGACTTAAAGGAAATATCCCAGCAGGTAGAAGAAAGGGAAAAAGAACTGATAGGAAATAGAAAAAAATATATTTCAGATTCTAGGGAGTGTGGAGAATGGGAGCGTGAATATAATCTCTATGCCAAATTTAACAGACGAATTAAAGAAATTGAAAATTCTACCCAGCAATTCCCCTTTGCAAATCCTCGCTACTGGGCTGCTTTTATCTGTCACGGGTTAGGATGATATAGCTGTTGTCGTTTGAATGAAATATACTCTAACCTCTATTCTGCAAATGTAGAGACGTTGTACGCAATGCCTCTACATTAAATTAGGACTTATGTATTGACAGGAAATAGCAAATATGGGGTATGGTTTGTGTGATTAAAAATCATGATTCGTGCGTTAGGGAACGCACCCTACAGTAACTAAACGGACAGGAAATAGCGAATATGGGGTATGGTTTGTGTGATTAAAAATCATGATTCGTGCGTTAGGGAACGCACCCTACAGTAACTAAAAATAATTTAGGGTGCGCTAGGAAAAGTCCTAACACACCCCTATAAGCAATCACCAATGTGGGAATAAGGGAATAAGGGCGGGGAGACACCGCCGTTACGCGGCGACTTCGGCTAACTCGATGACGCGCCCTTCATAGTCTTTAAGCAAAAAATTCAGGGGCTTTTGGTTGCGAATTTTAAATTTTAAACCGCGTGTTTCTACTCGCATTAAAATCATTTCTAGGCAGTCGCGGTCGAAGCAGACGTGGCGTTGCTGATTTTTTTTGCCTAAACTAGCACCAGTAATGACGTGCAGTTGGGTATTTTTCTTTAATTGATACCACAGCCCTTCGTTGGCATTATTCATCGTTTTACTAGACCAACTGGGACTGGTGGACATATAAAGAGGATCAATCCCCGTTGCACCAATGGTTTGTTCGTAGTTGTAGTAATAGTGCAGGGGTACTTCTGCTGCTGGCAAATCTAGCAGCCCTTGATACAACTGTCGGGCAATCTCCAAGTCCGACACCATTACAGTATGTACTTTTGGGGCACTGGTGAGAAACAGCCACATAGCGCCGGCATACGCTGCCAGCAACATTACCATGATGCCTTGGGTAGAGAATAGGCTATCCAAGGGCAAGGAAGGTAAAAAAGAGCCTAAAGTAAAAGGACTAAACAGGAACGGTATCAAACTTGCTGCTATAACCATGAACAAATCAAAGATTGTATAAGGGAGCCGCTTTTAGTATTGTCGATAAAGACTAAGATTAAGTCCTTGTTTCTAGTTTATCAATAGTCTAGTAGTCTGACTCGCAACTAGGAACTAAGCAACATCAAGATATTGTGTGATTAATTCCCAGAGGGCAAATTTCAAGTATATTTGAACACTAAAAATTGAAGATTTTATGCAAATTCCTCATTTTCCGGAAGCTAATCACCCACTGGTGAAGTCGCTGTTTCATCATAGTGATCATGAACTGCTGAGTCTGTTTCAGCGTTATTCAGATACTGGCAAATACTTTATTGTGATTTTTTGCCGCTATAGTCCGATAGTATACACCTTGATTCAGCATTCGGCGCGATCGCCTGTCCAAGCAGATTATTTGTTTGCTCTCACCTGGCGACACATCTATTATGAACTCGGTGGACTCAATTTAACTAACTCTCAACCAGGACAGGAACCCTTAACCCTGCAAAACTGGTTGATTAACATGACAGCCTTCTGCATTAATGAGATTCCAGTACCCCCAACAGAAGCAATTCATTATTCTCTCCAAGCTACATCGCCTCCCCTCTGGTGCTATGTCGAACAGGCATTAGACCAATTACCACCTGTTTTGCGCTTAATGGTCTTGATGGCGCAAACTTTTCACTGGAGCGAAACGAGAATTGCTGCCTATCTGCAAGCTGAAGGAGAAAAGCTTGCCCCTGTGGAAGTAGCCAATTTTCTCCAAGAAGGCTATCGTATGCTAGAAGACAAATTACCTGCGGATATTCGCGCTATTTACTTAGGTGAAGATTCCCCTTTGTCGTAACTTAAGTATAAATGTGGATATAGCTATTCTTGCCTTAAAAAATTAAACTTCTTTTTAGACCTTCTACTTAAACCCGCAACTTGACGGGGAAGCGTTATGAAACAGCGGCATTTCTTGCCAGAGCAGACTATTTTAGATTTAGCTCCCAGCCTGTGCTCACAGGTTGACAAATTCAAGTTTTGCAGTTTTTCTGTTTTACTGTGTAGTTTTTTACTGAGTCCCATAGCGGCAAGTGCTGCTGATATTACACAACAACTGCACCGTCCTTTAAATAGTTCGGCTGGGGGACAATTAAGAGATGAAGCAGACGGTTTGCTCAGACGTGCTGAACAACAACAAGCCGCGGGATTTGCTGAAAAAACACTTCAATCTAGCTTACAGGCTTTGGAGATTTATCACTCAATTGGTGATCTCAAGGCCCAGGGGTTGGCGTATGATCTGGTGGCAAGGGCTTATCTCCAACTAGGTAATTTCAAAGCAGCAGAAGATAATTTGCGCCGACGATTAGCGATCGCACGGGATACTCAAGATTATCAATCTCAGATTTTTGCCTTGAATAATGTCGGCAGCATTTTGCTCCAAAAAGGGGAAGCCAAAGCCGCAGGTGCAGCTATTCAAGAGGCGCTGGCAATTGCTCAAAACTTCAAAAACATTGAAGGTCAAGGACTGTCTTTGAGTAATTTGGGTCTGGTAGCTGCCAGGTTGGGAGATTACAATCAGGCTGTTAAATTCTCTGAAAACGCCTTAAATTTCCGCCGTCAAACTGGAAATGCTATCGGTGAGGCCAACACCCTGAACAATTTAGGTGATGCCTACCTAGCATTAAGAAATTATCAGGATACCATTGGCACTTATGGGGCAGCACTGCGCCTAGCAAAAAACATTTTTGACCGCCCTAACCAATTACGGGCAATTGATGGGTTAGTTACTGCCCACAGTGCTGTAGGCCGCTATGAGCGTGTTCTCGAATTATTAGAACAACGTTTAGCACTTGCTCAACAATTACAAAATCCCCAGGAAGAATTGAAATCTTTTGCTTCCTATGGTCAGTTATACGAGCAACTAGGCAATTATCCAACGGCTCAGAACTTTTACGAAAGGGCCATTACACTAGCACGACAATTGGAGGATAACAAACAGGAAGCGCAGTTGCTAAATAGACTCGGTAACATAGCAAAGCACATCCATAAACCATAGTCAGTCGCTTCGCTCCAATTCAAAATTCAAAATTCAAAAATAGTTAAATAATTTTAAATTACCCAAATTCTGAATTAATGGTTTGGATTGGAGTCATGCTTGGGAGCAATTTAAAAGGGGGTTGACTAATTCAAGAAGACTGAACCATTGTTTTGAATCCTCATGGCGCTTCTGTCTTGATTTACGTCAGTTGTTTGCTGCAATGTCACTAACAACATTCCAGATTTGGAAGATGGTTGAGGAGTCACCCTCAGCAGCCCACCGTCTTGCCGGTGGAATGTCACTGTTGTTGGTGTGGTTAAGCCTCGCAGCATCACATTTGACTTACTTGGGAGCGATCGCTCTGGCGTATCACCAATGACTTGGTAAGTCACATTTGCTCCTGTGTCATTCACCAACCTGATATTGACTCTCCCATTTGCCAGTGCGATCATTGTAATCGGGGCTTGTGGCTGTGCTGGTGGTTGAGTCGCAGAACTTGGGGGGCGAGTAGGTGCTGGTCTGACACCTGGTTCTCTTGGCGTCGGCAGCATAGATCCTTCAGGCTGTAAACTGCCCTGAGAGCGATTATAGGGTGGTTGATTCAAAATACTAGGATTGGGGTTAACTGCTGAAGGTGCTTCGCCGCCAACACCCAACCCTGTCTGGTATGGTGATGGAACACTAGGAACGGGGCTAATGGGAATAAGTCCTTGTGCTACCAGTCTTTGAGTCAGAGCATTAGGCGGACACCCCTGGGGAACTAAAACTCGATTGTTATGTGGTTCTTCGTAGAAAATTCTGGGACAAGGGTTAAGTTTGCTAGTAGTCTGCTGCGCTACTGCTGCTTGAGGAATAGCTGGCAAGGTAATCAGTAATCCCCCACAAATACTCCCTACTAACTGAGCGCACTTGCGAACATTTTGAGAATTTTTATTCATTTTTACTCCTAGTTAAAGTTCGAGTTTCTTGGCTTTAAAATGTCTAAATCTGCAAATTTAGATTCCAGACGGAAGTTGCTAAAAATGGGCATTTTCAGCTTATTTTTCTGTACTAAGCTGTTAGTTAATTATAGAAATTACGCATTGACAAACAATGGTGAATATGTTCATCGATTTTATTCATTGAAACTCCTATAAATTGTGCGTTAGGGAACGCACACTACGTGTAGGATGCGTAAATAGACCCATCGAAAAAGCTTGAAAAGAGGGTAAATTTGTACAGTGCGTAAGTCTTAAATTAATCTAGGACTAAAGCTGCATGTCAGACTCAATGTAAGCTTGTAGAGTGCGTCAGATACTGAATTATCGAGTCTGACGCACCCTACAAAGCCATGCCAGTTGCGTAAGTCCTGTAATAGTTATAATTTAACTACTATTTCTAGTTTTTGTATCTAACTATAGGCTTGAAAATCATCCAAATCTAGAAAAAACTATCATTCTCCAGTAGGAAAAATTAAGTATAAATTCTCGGTAACAAAGCGGATGCTCAGTATACCCTTGTATATAGAGGTTTTAGGTTTAAATAAATTTTGTTTGGGTGGGAGGAGTTATGAATTATTTGCAAGTGATAACTCATAACTCAAAAATCCTAGTTAAAATTATTCACTAAGACGATTAAGCTTCTTCCCATAATTGGCGAATTTTATCTGGCAAGAACTGAGAAATCTCCTGAATTCGTTGTTTAGATAATTCATCTTTAGTTGCCGAAAATACAGCTTTGACTACCATTTCGATATCTAAACTTGTTTTCAAACTTGCTTCTTGAGAGATGCGGAAGAGAAAAGTATCCGACTTGATAATTAAAGGTGGTCGAACCCGGCTTAAAAATGCAACTATGGGATTGGTATCTTTCCAAAGGTCTGCAATTTCGTTTTGCAGTGCTTTATCATCAGTTATCCCGTCGGCTGGTTTGTGCAATTCCGCAGCGACGTGATCGGCTGCTTCGTTGGTCATCATGTCCCGCATAGTCCGAAACACTACTTCAGTCACGTCTCTAGCGTCGAAGATATCTTCTAAACCACCTTGTAGCTTGACTTTTTGCAAAAAGGGCATATCTTTCCTGGCGATCGCCACTGATGGACTTTTCTCTAAAGCTGGCGGCGGATTTGACTCCAACCTCTTTAACATTTCCCGTCCTTTTTCCCTCAGTTCTGCCTTTTTAAAGGTAATTAAGTGGGGTAACGGCCCGTCTGGTGCGCCATAAGTATTGGCAATTCTCAGGTCGAATTCTTCCGGATTAATCAAATCGGGAACATCTTCTTGGTTCGCGTAAGCATTACCTGTAAACTCAGCATTAATATAATGCTGTTGATTTAAGTAATCTAAATGTCCCAAAAAATCAGCGATTGTTATTTCTCGACCTGGGAAGTCAGATTTAGTAAAATTAACTTCGTGCATTCCCTGCCCAGTGTCGTTAATCTTTTTGAGTAAAATGTAAGCTACATCTTCTCTGATAGTGATCGGCATCTAATCCTCCAAAAATTTTGTTTGTGAACAATGATTTTAGCCAAGTTAAAACTTGCAGTTTATCAAACTACTCCAGGAGGTCTCAAGAGGAGAAATATTCAACTGACAGCAATTCGGTTGATAGCCGAATACTACAAGGGTTTATATATAGCAGAAGGCAATAGTAAAACCCTTGTCATGACTGAGTTTGAGCTTTTAAGAATGTCCTAATCGCCTGATCTACTGCTATAATAAAAATTTTGTCGGTAAAGTTATTACGCTTCATCTACCACAGGAAACAATTTGTGAGTAGACAATTAAGACTCAAGAGTTATTGGCAAAATGACGGTGAAGATAGTGCCTTTACCAATAGTGCTTTCAACTTGAATCTGACCTTGATGATGTTCAACTATAGCTTGAGCGATCGCTAATCCCAATCCTGAACCAGTAGTATTTTCTGTAGCTGTCTTCCGAGTCAGATGGGTACGCGCCGGATCTACCCGATAAAAGCGATCAAACAATCTTGGTAGCGCCTCTGGAAGAATTCCCATCCCGCTATCACTCACCTTAATTTGTAACTGGGCGCTAGTGTAACGTAGTCCAGTAACTCGATTTATGCCCTCAAGCCGCGCCAACTCAACGTTTACCCCGCCACTAGATGGGGTGTACTGCAAGGCATTACCAATCAAATTTGTGAATAATCGCACTAATTGATCCCAGTTGCCCACAAGTGTAAACCAATTGTCAAGTAATTCTGGGCTGATTTCCCCACCGGGAGGATCAACTAAATTTAGAGAAAGGGTGATTTCTTTTTCAGCAGCTAAGAGTTGTTGTTCTTCTACAACTTCCATCAGCAAAGCGTCCAAGGGACAAGGTGAAAAAACTTCTTTACTAATACCACTATCCTGTCGTGCCAAAAAGAGCAAGTCATTGACTAACTTACCCAAGCGCTGGGTTAGCCGTTCCACCACTTTTAACTGTTGTCGATAGTTTAAAGCACTCTTTTCTTCTACCTCAGCTAACTCCAAGTCAGCAAGAGCGACTTGCACATTAGTTTGAATTAAAGTAATCGGACTCCTCAGTTCGTGAGAAGCATCAGCGGTAAACTGTTTGAGGCGTTGGTAAGATTCGCCTACTGGTTCCATTGCTTTACCAGAAAGAAACCAGCCACTTGCACCTACAGAAAGCACCATCAACCCAGTACCCAGTGCTAAGTCAAAAATCAACTGGCGACTGGGTTTGGTAACTTCAAACCAAGGATGGCTAACACGCAAATATCCTAATACTTGCCGTCCTTGTTCCACCCGTTGTGTGACTTGTCGCAATAGGAGTGCTGAGTCGGGAGTGAGAAATTTGCGCGAAGCACAATCGCCGACATCGCCAAGCCTGAGGGAAACACAATCGCCCCATCTCCGTTTCTCCCTTTCTTCCTTAATTACACGCACAGTTTCACCAGTGCGATTAGCATGAATGGGAATATTTAGGGGTTCGGAGAGAGTTGACCAGAGTAATTCACCCTGGGAACTAAACCACTCTAGGTCAATGTGGTCATCTTCTACAGTGTCGGCATTGTCGCGAAAACTGGCTTCTACATTAACGCGGAATTGATCAGCTTCAGAGTTAACCGGCTCAATCACTAGCGATCGCCTCACTACCTCCACTACATGATTCAACGTATCGTCAATCCGCTCAATCAGCGTGCTGCGGACGTACAAATACACTCCACTGGCAAACAGTAGCAATAATACAGCTGTTACAGCAGTGTACCAGAGGGCAAGACGCCGACGAGTAGCTTGAAACATTTTTCAACTCCAAAAATCACCCGGAAAAATAGCCAAATTCAGCAATACCGGAACCGGCATTGTATCACCTATTATTTCCTCCTCCAGACCTATCGACAGCAGATGGTCTGATAGCTGATGGCGATCGCATTTTGCCACTAAACCTTAATTGTTCTTGGTTGTAGCTGCTCACTATACTCATTTAATAGTAAAGATAATATAAAGTTTTAGATTTATTTATAAAGGTGCTAGTACTTTTACGTAAGTATTATCTTTTGTTTGTTGACCGTAATTTACGCAATAATACGGTTTTTGCTCAAGATTAGCTTTAAAAAGTCCAGTATTATTACTGTAGTTATCCGTTTTGCATAGGAGTTAGATTCTATTTGCGGTCAAATTGAAAGGAGATATACAGAAAAATACAGAAAGAGCAGATAACGCCTTACTTAGATTAGTCAAAGCTCTCATCGCGCTCTAATGAAATTACTGAAATGCCATAGAAAGTTTGAGCTGCTTTGCATCGCTATTAACTAGTCAACCCGTAAACGAAAGTTCCCAAAACTTTAACTAAATTTACGGTTCAACCAACAAGCAACTTTTAGGACTCAGCAGTGCATTTTGCAATAGACCCATCAGATCAAGTCTTAAAAGTTAACTCTTGAAATCACAGTGCAACAACAGTGCGACAACAGTGCGACAAATTTGAATCATTTTGTTGCCACCTGGTACTGTTTTACAACACACTTTTAGCTCATGCTAAAACCGAAAGCTGAGAACATTCGGCATCTACTCTGCATCTACGAAAAAACACATCAGTACTTTGAGTAACTACAGCAAAAATTGTGCTTCTGAGGGAGTTGAATCTTCAGGATATATGCCAAGAATTTGCCAGAAGTAGCAGAAATCTGTAGTTGATTAGCAAGACTTAACTGGTGTTCCGTAGCTAACTAATAATGTGCAGTCAGTAGTGGGTGTTGGAGCTTCCTAGAAAAACAGTATTAGCGAAAAATATTTGGGGTAGTACAGTATTACCAATAGTCCCGTCAATGATATTAGCACCCTATATTTTGCGGCTTCTGATGATAGCAACGCAACAATAGGGAGTTGTTGGGCAGTGACGGCACAGCTTTAGGTACGAGCAAGGTCAGCAACATTAAATATCACAGGCAATACTAACCCTGCCAAGCTTACTGTCGTTGGTAAGAAGCTGTTCTTCACAGCTATTAACGGGACTAACGGAGCAGAGTTGTGCGTGATTTAAACAGGAGGTAATTGCTTAAAAAAGATTTTCGGAAAAATCAACCAAATTTAACTGGTTGTAGCTTCAGTTCCAATTTCATAACTTTCAGGCTAAGTCAATATCTTCTTTATTTGTCTAATGCAGATAAAGAGATTTCACCACAGTTGCAACGAATTCACACAAGCACAAAAATACGGAGAAATTTTCCCAGATGAAGACTAGATTTTTAGCTATTGCTGTTGCTAGCACCGCTGCTTTGGGTACTTTTGTTCTTTCCGCACCCGCTCATGCTGGTGGACTTGAAGCTACATCTGGTGCCATCGGTGTTACAGTAACTGTGCCTGAAGTACTCTATTTGAGAACTGTGGACACCATTAGTGCGCCAATTTCTATTTTTGAAATCACAGGTTTTCAGAGCACTGGCTCCAGAACTGACCGAGATGGTGTAGCAGATGGCAGTAATGGTGTTAATCTCACATCACCATTTGTTCAACAAGGCTCACAAAACTTCAACTTCAATAAGGTAATCCCAAACGTCTTTGCAGTGTGGTCTAACAACTCAACTGCTGATGCTTCTGGAAATGGTATCAGTATCACAGTTCAACCTACCGCTAACCAAACAAATCTTTCTCTGACTAATGCCGCTGGAACTACTGTTACAAACGCAGCAACCCTAAATGGAGTGCAAGCAAGTTTTGGTGGTCAGAACAATTTTAGTAGTGTAATTAAAGCTGTTACCCCTGGCTTAGTCACTCCTGCCTTTGGTGATATTCAGCTGAATGTGCAATTGAATCAGAGTGCTAATCAAGGAGCAGGTACATACACTGGAGCAGCTATTGATATCATTGCGGCTTCTCTTTAGTAAAGACTAAGGCTATTTAAGTATTGGCACAAATCTGGTAAATTTTTGCCAATTAGGATTTAATAGCCTTTAGTTTTTACCTCTCCAGCATTGGGAAAAGAAATCTGCACTTCTACATCAACAACAGAGAGCAGATTCTCTTTCCCCAAACTTTTAATGTCTTTTGTTTAGCTTATTTAGCTCTGTAAACTCCCCCCAAGCATTTTTCAGATGGGGGGTTATTTTTCTAATTTACATCCTTTTTATAGTGGTTGCCATAGGCAGGAAGACCTGATTTGAGTGCTACTAAAGCCACTTCTCGAAATTTTCTATCGCCAGAGAATAAAGTTTCTTCCGGTTACCACGCTAATGAAGTGGAAGATACCAAAGATACAGGACTTTCATATCAGCAACTCAGGGATATATCACGGACTAACATCATGATCTGCCAACGCTACTTGATCAGCAGCTTGGGTATAGGACTAGCACTTTTGGTATGGACACCGTCCCGTACTCTAGCACAATCTTCATGTGACAATCCGGCGCCAATAGAGATTAATCAATTATCCCCATGCAACCAACTTACTAACCTTCCCTTATCAGCCTCAGAAGTTTTACCCGGTGCCAATAGCGAGTTTGTTACCAATGAAGGAGATTTATTAGCTCCTCCCCCCTTTAATACTGTCATCATCCGTGAATTGCCGACACTCTGGCAAATGCGGGTTCCTTCAGATCAAGTAGATTCTCTCCATGTAACCTATAAACTTGAAAATGATGCGTTTTGCACCGATAAATGTTCTGAATCTAAAGTAAAAGTTGTTCTAGAACCATTGCCCATCAACAAGATATCTGAAGATGAGATTAGTAAGACATCTGTAGTGCAGGGAGGCGTAAGATTAAAACTTGATTTATCTACTGCCAAGCAAGCAGGTAAATATTCTGGCGATGTGACAATAACAGTAAACCAATAACAGGTAAATAACCCTAATTTTAAGTTATTGGTGTCATGAACAAACAGTTTTTAATGTGTGATAAAGTGAAAAATTTAATCCAGATGTTTGCCAAATCTAAAAATATAGCCTTAAGTTTAATTGGGATAGTAGCACTAGGAACAACTCCAGCTACAGCCATGGACATTGGTGTCACACCCTCCCGATTTGAAATGGAAATTAATGCCAACAAAACACGCTCACAAGCTATTCGTGTTTTGAACCTTTCATCCAAATCGGTTGTTCTTAAGGTTTCTGTTAGCGATTGGGTATTAAATGAAGATAATAAATTGCAATTAGTTGCTCCCACCGAGCAATCTTTATCACAGTGGATTATTTTTACCCCCTCTAAATTTACAATTCCAGCACGTAGCGCTCAAACTATCCGCTTTTCTATTCGTCCAAAAGTCAAGCCAAGACTAGGTGAACATCGGGCTTTACTTTATCTCGAAGAAGTTAATCCTGACAATCAACAATCCAAGGGGGTGAAAGTATCAGGACGACTAGGAGTTGCTATCTACGGCTATGTGGGAGATATTAAGCGAGTTGGCGTACTTAATTCTGTTACTGTAGACACTAAACCAAATTCTCTAAAGGCAATATTTGATATTTCTAGTCAAGGAAATGCCTATGTGCGATTAATTGGTCAATATGCCATCTGGCTTGCTGCTAAATATCCAGGAGTACAAGCTACAAAACGAGTGGCGAATTTAGGCAAGCCAGAGGCAAAACTTCCAGAAGCTGTATTAGATGCTGGATTATTACCCTCCCTACCAATACTACCTAACAATCAGCGTAAACTCCAGTTACCAATCACCAAAACTTTACCACCGGGTAACTATGTCTTGGATATCAACGGTACTTTGGGTGGTGTAGTTATTAAAAAAGGCATTCCCTTCACAGTTCCAGCAATTAAAAAATAATAGTCTCTACACTGAAGGATACTTCTAGTATCTCTAGAAATACCTATACAACAAATAGCTTTTTCTACTTCAAAAGCTTTTACTCCCAAAGTAATATCATGTCTAATAAATTGCTCATTGGGTTTGAGCTACTAAGAAATGGTGGTTTAGTGAGCAGACATGATTATCAGCTAATTTTCGTCTTTATCCATAACCATTGAGTAGCGAAGAAGGTTCTTAAGCTGCTGATGGCAAACATAATACATCAGTATGTTCTTTCAAGCTGTTATACCTCCACAAACCTTAACTGTTCTGCCTTCAGAGAGTATCTCTCAGGAAAATCCACAGGATACTAGTATCAGAAAACTAGCCAGGACAAGTTCACAGACAATAGCTATTCCTTCCCCACCAGAAACTTTACCATCTGAATTTTCTACAGATGGCTCACTGTATCTTGCTAGTCAAGCAGAAAAGAGTGAAAACAAATTTTCCCAAATAAAAGCTCCAGACCCTTTACCAGTTTCTACTACCAGTGAGCCTACAAAAAATTCAGCCCCCCCGATAGAAAAAAATGATGCTGCTGAAAATATCGTAACGGAAAGCAAAAATTTATTACTTGGGGTAATAATCAACGAACGAGAAGTTGGTAGTTTAGATGTGGTACAAGAGGGAAACACTTTATTACTCCCGCTGTTTGATTTTGCACAAATTGGTGGATTCACTGTTGAAACTACTGACGATAAAACGCGACTCAAGACACCTGCTGGAGAGGTTAGTCTCACGGCGATAGAACTAAGAAAAATCAACGGAATCACATATATAAGTGATACTTTACTGCGAGAAAAGTTAGCTACAAATATTGAATTAAAACTTTCAGATTTAGCTTTGATTGTGGACTTGCCTTGGCGAAGAGGTAGAGGGGAATCTAGGGGACAGACAGCTGATCTCCAGCCAGAAGTTAGACCTCCTAGCAGTGGCTTATCAAATATCAGACAAGAGTTAAACGTTTACGGTAGTTCTGGCAATACAAACTTGAGTAGTTCTACTCTTTTAAATGGGCGTTTAGCTGGTGGTTCTTGGCGTGTACGTCTAGAGAACAATTTTGTTAACCAGCCAGATATTACTGAATACTTTTTCTTTAAACGCTCAGGTAAATTCCTCTATCAGATAGGTCGGCAACAAATCGGGTTGCATCCCTTACTGTCAGGTATGAATTTTACTGGTGTACAGATAGGTTCTACTAATCTGCCAACCAATAAATTTAAAACAAATTATAGTGCAAGTGAACTTTTGCCCAGACGTTCTCAAGCGGTACAAACATTTCGGGGTGTAGTTCCTCCGACAAGTTTTGTCCAGTTAAGGTTGGCTGGCATTGTTGTTGCTCAACAACAAGTAGGACTGAATGGAGAATACCAATTTCTGGATGTGAATGTGCCTACTGGTCAAAGTAATGATATTGAACTTTTGATTTTTGACCGGAACAATTTAAGTGCACCAAGAGAAATTCGTTCTTTAAGACTGAATGCTTCTGATTTGTTGCTCCCATCTGGCGGAAATGTTCAGCTAGCAGGTTTGGGAGTAAGTGGAAACTATATCAACGATACTTTATTTACAGATTCCACTAGTGCAAATCCAGGCAGTCTTCTGGGATTTTATCAGATACGCCAAGGTCTGTTCCAGAATTTAACATTTGAAGGGGCCGTGCAAATGCTACCTGATACAACCCAAGCACAAGCTGGGTTTGTTTGGCGTTTAGCAAATCCGGCAATTTTAGCGACAAGTGTGGGTACTTCTCGTGGTGGGTTTGGTTATACAGCAGATTTAGATATCCAGTTAGATCGCTTGCAAATTACTGGTAATTCTGAATTATATCCAGCAAGGTATTTATATAGTACTCAATCTCGCGAGCGTTTTAACCATAGTCTGGAAGCTAAATATAAGGTTGGTGAAAATTTTAGTTTAGGATTGATTGCTCGCAGTCGTCAAGATGATAATAAGTCAGGTAATTACATTTTACCGACTTTCTCTTTGAGTCCTTTTTCTGGTTTGTCTTTAAGCGGTAGACCGGATTTTGAAGGGATTTATTTTTTCACGGCTTTTTATCAAGCATCATTAAATACTAGACTGTCTTTCAACAGTTTCGGTGATACATACACAACAAATTTGAGCCATAATCTCAGCAGAGAGTATTTAGTATCTTTGGGGACTGAATCCGGCGGTGATTTAGCTACTCGTTACACTGCGACACTCAATCGTAATGCCCCTAATCTCTCTGGTTTGAGTTGGCGGCTAGGACTAGGATATAGGGATGGAGAAGTGGGTGCAGTTGTGGGAGCTAGTATGCGGGTGCTGCCTGGACTATTTGCTAGAGTTGAGTATCAAGGTATTCCCTCCAGAAATAGAACTATTTACAGCGGCTTTGGTGACGATCGCCTGTCTGTGTCGCTGGTATCAGATTTATCTTTTGCTGGTGGCAGGATATCTCCTTCTGAATATACTTCTATTGGCAAAGATAAGGGTGCAATATCTGGAAGAGTTGTGGTTGAAAGAGCAAATCAAAGCTTTGATTTAAGTGAATCTACTATTCGAGTTTTTAATAAGCAAGGTCAGCCTGTTGGCGAAGCTAGAACCGATGCTCAAGGCAACTTCTTTGTTGGCAATTTGCTAGAAGATATTTATCTAGTGGAATTTGATCCAGAGCGGCTACCGGTGGAACTTTCCCTGAAGAAAACTACTATAGTCGCTGAGGTGGCTAGCTCTGCTATCACTAAGTTAGATTTTCCCGTCAGAGTAGAATATGGTGTAGCCGGACGAGTTACAGATGCCGCAGGTCAACCAATTGCAGAAATGGAAGTAGAACTGATCAATGCTGAGGGTAAACGAGTCTCTACATCTGTGACTGACCAATTTGGTCTTTATCGTCTGGATGCAGTTCCCGTGGGCAAGTACATATTGCAGATTCCTCCCCAAGATGGTGTGACTAGCAGCGATAATTTGCCCAAACGAGACGTAAGTATTGATCAGGATTTCGTCTATGAACAAAATCTGCAATTACCTATTGCCCCAGCAGTTAAGGAAACTAAAGAACCGGCTCTGGATCTCAAATAGAAGCGATCGCACTATTTAACTTAAGATATTTAATATCCTGCTGTTGAATGGGCTATATTTGCTTGCCCTTAAGTGATCATGCCGAAATCCAAGAAGAGCAACCCTTCCATCAATTTGAATGATCCACAATACTATCTCAACCGTGAATTAAGTTGGTTAGAGTTTAATAGTAGGGTGCTGCACGAAGCCTGCGACCCGCGAACGCCCCTCCTTGAACGTCTCAAGTTTTTGGCAATTTTTAGCTCCAACTTAGATGAGTTCTTCATGGTGCGGGTTGCAGGCTTAAAACAACAGGTAGAAGCAAAAGTTAGCCTATTAACTCCCGATGGTCGCACACCGCAACAACAGCTAGATGATATTCGGTCTACCCTCAATCCCCAAATAACGAAACAGCATCAACATTTTGAGCAAGTACTTAGGCCCCTGCTAGCAAATCACGGCATCCATATTCTGGATTACATAGATTTGAATCAGAAACAGCGGACTTATCTGGATAACTACTTTGAAGAACAAGTTTTTCCAGTATTGACTCCCCTTGCTGTTGACCCCAGCCATCCTTTTCCCTACATTTCTAGTCTCAGCCTCAATCTGGCAGTTGTGGTAAAAAACCCAGACACTGAGGAAGAATTTTTTGCTAGAGTCAAAGTCCCCAAAGTCTTACCGCGATTTTTGCCCTTACCCTCAGAGTTGGGAATTCAGCACAACGGACAACTTGCCCACTGGACAGGGGTACCTTTAGAACAGGCGATCGCCCATAATTTGGAATCCCTATTTCCCGGAATGAATATTCAGGAATATCACCCGTTCCGGATTACCCGTGATGCCGATTTGGAACTAGAAGAAGATGAAGCAGATGACCTGTTATTGGCAATTGAACAGGAACTCCACAAACGGCGCATGGGTGGGACACCGGTACGGATAGAAATTCAATCCCAGACTCCGGAAGCAGTGCGTTGTCGGTTATTACAAGATTTGGACTTAACCGAAAGCGATATTTACGAAGTAGATGGTCTTTTGGGACTGCGGGATTTAATGTACTTTATGGCATTGCCATTACCGGATCTCAAAGAACCGCCACGACAGTCTGTAGTCCCTCTACGCCTCCAACGTCTCAGAGAACCAAGTGTTAATTCAGATGGGCTAGACCTTGAGGAAGGAAAAGACTTTTTTTCCGTGATTCGCGAAAAGGATTTGCTAGTACACCATCCTTATCAATCATTTTCGGCTACAGTGGTACGCTTTATTACTCATGCTGCCCATGACCCGAATGTGCTGGCAATCAAGATGACCCTTTACCGGACTTCTGGCGACTCGCCGATAGTTAATGCCTTAATTGCTGCTGCTGAAAATGGCAAGCAAGTGTCAGTGCTGGTGGAATTAAAGGCGCGGTTTGATGAAGAGAATAATATTTACTGGGCAAGGCGTCTGGAAAGAGTCGGCGTTCATGTTGTCTATGGTTTGGTGGGACTGAAAACCCATAGCAAAATTGTGATGGTAGTGCGGCGAGAAAAAGACCGGATGCGTCGCTATGTGCATATTGGGACTGGAAACTATAACCCGAAAACGGCACGACTTTACACAGATTTGGGACTGTTTAGTTGTCGTGAAGAATTGGGTGCCGATTTGACGGATTTGTTTAATTTCTTGACCGGTTATTCTCGGCAAAAGTCTTACCGAGAGGTGTTGGTTGCACCCGTGAATATGCGCGATCGCTTTCTGGCACTAATTCACCGCGAAATCAAAAATGTAGAAAATGGTTTCTCTGGGCGGATTGTTGGCAAAATGAATGCCTTAGTCGATCCGCAAATTATCGCCACTTTATACGAAGCTTCCCGCGCCGGCGTGCAAATAGACCTGATTGTCCGGGGTGTTTGCTGTTTGCGTCCAGGACTCAAAAACATCAGTGAAAATATTCGCATCATCAGCATTATCGGTCGCTTTTTAGAACACTCCCGCATTTTTTACTTCTATAACAATGGCCAAGAGGAAATTTATATTGGTAGTGCTGACTGGATGCGGCGCAATCTAGATCGGCGGGTGGAAGTAATTACCCCAATCAGAGACCAAGATATTGCTAAAGATTTGCAAGAAATTCTCGGAATTATGTTGGCAGATAACCGACAAGCTTGGGACTTACAACCTGATGGCAGTTATATCCAACGGCGTCCCTGTGATGATTGTCCAGAAGCTAATTCACAAAAAACTCTCATGTCTATGGTCTTACGCTCCATTGGCATAGCCTCAAATCTGATTGACGCAAAAAAGAGTTCTTCCTATATTGAAAACTAGCGCAACTGATTTTTTTTTAATTTTAATTTATTGCTAAATTTTCCAGTTTTTATCTGTCTATATGAATTATTCAACCATCGGATAGAGTAATTACTGGCACTTGTTCCCATAAACTATAGAGATTACTGCATGTAGTTCTTTCTTTTTTTGGAATGTTAATGTTGTCCTGTGAGTCTTCTACCTTGCGCGTTCTAGTGGTTGATGATCACGAACTGACTCGTTTAACCCTAAAATTAGCTTTTTCTTGCCAAGAGAATATTCAAGTTGTAGGTTTAGCCAGTAATGGCCAAGAAGCTATAGAAATGGTTAAATGTTGCCACCCTGACGTGATTATTCTAGATTTGCAAATGCCAGTTATGGACGGTTGGAGTGCGTCTGGTCATATTAAAGCTATCTCTCCTAATACTCAAATTCTTGCTTACTCCTCAGTGGAAGACACATACATTCACGAGACTAAAGCAATGTCTAGCTTTGATGATGTTTGCAAAAAAGATGCCCCTACAACCCAACTCATTGCTTTAGTCAGGCAGTTAGGCCAGCGTGCAGGGGTATGAACTAGACAAGTAATTAGTTAAAATATTTTTGCTTATTTCGCTCAAATCAACTTAACACGCGCTAGACTAGCCATAGTCAAGTTAAGTCAGTTTTGATGCAACATATCACGCCCAAGGAAGCGGCTAAACGCCTTGGTGTCCACGTATCCAGTTTGCGAAGATGGGAAAATGAAGGAAAGCTCAAAGCAATCCGCACACCTGGAGGTCAAAGAAGGTTTATCCTCGAAGAAGTCGAAAAAGCCGCAGGTATCCCCAGAACAATTAGAACTGTTTGCT
>NZ_JACJRJ010000051.1 GCF_014697195.1 Cylindrospermum sp. FACHB-282
ACATCAAATTGGTGTAGTGGTATTTGGGTGGAATCAGGGACAAAGACAAGAAGCGCAGTTAGGTAGAACAACGCAATCATTTGTGCAGATACCAACCGCCAAACTCAAAAAACAAGTTAAACAGTTATGCGAGTACCACGGCATCAAATTTGTAGAAACTGAAGAATCCTATACCAGTAAAACTAGTTTTTTAGATGGTGATTTTCTACCTACTTTCGGCGCAAAACCTGAAGGGTGGAAACCAAGTGGAAAACGAGTAAAACGCGGTATATATCGCACTGGTACAGGAATTCTAATCAACGCTGATTTAAATGGTGCAGCGAATATACTTCGCAAAGTAGAGACACAATTAGGACTCGTCCTAGTCAAGGTCTGTAGGCAAGTTTTGACCCTTGCTACCAGATTTCGTATCTGGGAAACCAAAACTAAAAAGCGAAGTGGTACGGGTTCAGCCTACCACGTAGCATCAGTTTAGAATCCCCGTGTCTTTAGACCGGGGAGAGGTCAACTTCCTTCTCTTTCTTTGCGTACTTTGCCTCCTTTGCGGTTCGTTTCCATCAAATTCTCTCCCCCCTGGGGCTAATTTACTTTCCTCCTCTTTCCCAGCGTCTTGGCGGTTCGTTTCCATAAATCCCCCTCCAACCCTGTGGCAAAATTTAGTAGAGTCCCTGCAAATTTAGTTTTCCCAGCATGACCGCAACTATTCCTAATCTCCCCAGTCTCTATGAAGCCTTCTCCACTGAAGCCAAATGGCAAAAATTCTGGGAAGACAACCAAGTTTACAAAGCTGACCCCAACCACAAAGGCGAACCCTACTGCGTCGTCATCCCCCCGCCTAATGTCACCGGCAGTTTACACATGGGTCACGCCTTTGAAAGTGCGTTGATTGATACCCTCGTGCGTTACCACCGGATGCAAGGGCGTAATACCCTGTGGTTGCCGGGAACTGACCACGCTAGCATTGCTGTGCAAGCGATTCTGGAAAAGCAACTCAAGGCTGAGGGTAAAACTCGCTATGATTTGGGGCGGGAGAAGTTCCTAGAACGCGCTTGGCAATGGAAGGCGGAGTCTGGGGGTACAATTGTTAATCAGCTACGGCGTTTGGGCGTTTCGGTTGACTGGACGCGGGAACGCTTTACCCTGGATGAGGGTTTGTCGAAAGCTGTTGTCGAGGCATTTGTTCGCCTGTATCAGGAAGGCTTAATTTATCGCGGTGAGTATTTAGTTAACTGGTGTCCAGCTTCTCAGTCGGCGGTGTCTGATGTGGAGGTGGAAAATCAAGAGGTTAACGGGAATCTTTGGTATTTCCGCTATCCTCTCAGTGATGGTTCTGGTTATTTGGAGGTGGCGACGACTCGACCGGAAACTATGCTGGGTGATACGGCGGTGGCGGTTAATCCCAATGATGAAAGATATCAGCACTTGATTGGCAAAACTCTGACTCTGCCAATTATGCAACGGGAAATTCCGATTATTGGCGATGAGTTGGTTGACGCTGCTTTTGGTACGGGTTGCGTGAAGGTGACTCCCGCCCATGATCCTAATGATTTTGAAATGGGTAAGCGTCACAATCTGCCGTTTATCAACATTATGAATAAGGACGGGACTCTCAACGAAAATGCCGGGGAGTTTCAAGGACAAGACCGCTTTGTGGCTAGAAAGAATGTGGTTTCTCGCCTGGAGGCTGATGGCGTTTTGGTGAAGGTGGAAGATTATAAGCATACGGTGCCATTTAGCGATCGCGGCAAAGTACCTGTTGAACCCCTCCTCTCAACTCAGTGGTTTGTCAAAATTCGCCCCCTAGCTGACAAATCTCTAGAACTCCTCGACCAGCAAAATTCGCCGGATTTTGTCCCCCAACGCTGGACAAAGGTCTATCGTGATTGGTTGGTGAACCTCAAAGACTGGTGTATCTCTCGGCAATTGTGGTGGGGTCACCAAATCCCGGCTTGGTACGCTGTCAGTGAAACAGGTGGACAAATTACCGACTCGACGCCTTTTATCGTGGCGCAAAATCAAGGGGAAGCTGAGGAAAAAGCAAAATTACAATTTGGTGAAAATGTCCAGCTAGAACAAGACCCAGATGTGCTAGATACCTGGTTTTCTTCTGGACTCTGGCCGTTTTCAACTTTGGGCTGGCCGGAACAAACTCAGGATTTAGCGACTTACTACCCCACCACCACCCTAGTTACAGGCTTTGATATCATCTTTTTCTGGGTTGCCAGAATGACGATGATGGGGACACATTTTACGGGACAAATGCCGTTTAAAACTGTTTACATCCACGGTTTGGTGCGGGATGAGAACAATAAAAAGATGTCCAAATCGTCTAACAATGGCATTGACCCGCTGTTGTTGATTGCCAAATATGGTACTGATGCTTTGCGCTACACCTTAATTAAGGAAGTGGCGGGGGCTGGTCAAGATATCCGCTTGGAGTACGATCGCAAAAAGGACGAATCTTCATCGGTAGAAGCTTCCCGCAATTTTGCTAATAAGTTGTGGAATGCTGCCCGGTTTGTGATGATGAATTTAGATGGACAGACGCCGCCACAATTAGGTCAACCCCAAGCCACAGAACTCAGTGATCAGTGGATTCTTTCCCGCTATCATCAAGTAGTTAAACAAACTACCACTTACATCGACAACTACGGTTTAGGGGAAGCAGCAAAGGGATTGTATGAATTTATCTGGGGCGACTTCTGCGATCAGTATATTGAACTAGTTAAATCCAGGTTGCAAAAAGATGCCGATCCGGCATCGCGCCGAGTTGTACAACAAATCCTCGCCTACGTGCTGGAAGGGATTTTGAAGCTACTGCATCCCTTTATGCCCCATATTACTGAGGAAATTTGGCAAACTCTCACCCAACAACCAGAAGATGCACCGCAAATTTTACCATTACAACTTTATCCCCAGGCAGACGCCAACTTGATCAATCTGCAACTTGAAGAACAGTTTGATTTGTTAATTAACACTATCCGCACAATTAGAAATCTGCGGGCTGAAGCGGATATTAAGCCAGGGGCAAAAGTAACGGTGAATTTGCAAACTGCTAGCGAAAATGAACGGTATATCCTCACTGCTGGAAAGTCTTACATTCAAGATTTAGCCAAGGTCGAGAGTTTAACAATTACTGACGAAACCATTACTGGTGAGCAAGAAAGCCAAAAAGTTGCTGGTAAATCGCCTTTGAGAGGTTTGAAGACTATAGGCTTAATTATCTTGGCAATTGTCTTTGTTCGCTTGGGTTTTGCTGCGGCGGATACAATTAATCAGGTTCCTGTTTTAGGAACCATTTTTGAATTAGTTGGTCTACTTTATACAATGTGGTTTGTTGCCCGCAATTTAATCACCGCTCAGGGGAGACAAAAGTTATGGGCAAGGTTGTTTAAACCAGCTACTGACAACATTCTACCCCAGACAGAATCACAACAGCTTCAGGAATCAGACAACAGTATCGCTGGTGTTGTCGGTACAGTACAAGTACTAATTCCCCTAAAAGGTGTGGTAGATATTGAAGCCCTACGTGCCAAGCTAGAGAAAAGCATCAGCAAAGTGGAAGCGGAAGCTAATTCATTAACTGCTAGATTAAGCAATGCTAAGTTTGTGGATAAAGCGCCAGCAGATGTAGTTCAAAATACTAGAGAAGCTTTAGCAGAGGCAGAGAAACAAGCGGAAATTTTGCGCGATCGCCTGCGTGGTTTAGTATAAGCACAATGGGTAATGGGAGAGTTATCAATTCCCATTTACCCATTACCATTTACCAAAAACTTTTTTATCTCACTTTTTGTAATTTTATTTTGAATTTTAAATTGGAGCGAAGCAAAAGTTATGCTATACCTAGCCCAGGTATGTAAAAATGAGTTTTTAGATCAGTACCAGTTACGCTTGTTAGCACGTCAGGAGGGTGAAAATCTCTGGATAATTATTTCAGAAGAGGCTTTCATTCTATTGGGAAAGGGAAACACTATAAATGAGAAATTACTGGTAATAGTGGAGCTTTCCCCCGCAGGAGTGATTCAAAAACTCGAAGACGCCACCAATTGGGTACTTTATCTAGTGCAAACTTACCTCGCCACTGGCGTTACCCCAGAATTTTTGCAACAAGAAGCAGAGCGAGCAGAACATTGGCGACAATCCCTAACCTTACAAAGCCAAGATTTAGCGCGTCGTTCTTTGGAATTAGAGGCCCGTCGCGAACAAATTCAAGCAGTAGAAGAAAGTATTAAGCGCGATAAAAATGGTCATGATGATCAAAAATAATCTGAATTTTTGAGTGCTGATTTGTCAATGATTGTGATTAACGCAGGGATAAAAAAATTCTTACCCCTGCTGTTACCAACCCTCATCTTTTAATCTTCATTTTTCATATTTGACACTTTCCTCCGCCGCCAACAGTTCCCGAATTATCCTAGCTATAGCCTTTTGGGCGAAGCGGCTGGCTATTTGTTGACCTAAACGCTGCACACCTGGATTAACAAGTATTTGGGCTAGTTGAGGAGCAAATTGGGCGGGGTCAAACCCACGGGTTTGCTGGAGAATTTTAAAGATACGTTTGATATGCTCTAATGTCTGTTGTTGCTCAACTGTCGCCCCTGGGGTTTCATTGACTGCTGTCAATCCTGCTTCTGATAGTAGGTGTGTGAAGTTATGCAGTACATTTTTACCTACAGCATTGAGTCCGTTGATAAATTCATCTACCAATTTGTCGCGAATAAATGAGCCGCGTTCGGATGATAGGAACTCTACCGTCTCATTCAGTACCAAACTGAGATCGTATTCTTGGTTTTTGCGCGCATTGGTTAACAAGTTTTCTAAGCGATTCCAGCGAAATTTGCTATCTTTAAACAGCAAATCTTGCAGTGATGTTCTTAATGCTGGTGCTGGGTCGGTTAACAGGCGTTTAGAAACATAGGGATAAGCTTCGCTGAGAACTTTAAAGTCGGGGTCTATATAGATAGCAATTCCTTCCAGGGTGACGAGGGAGCGAATAATTAATGCATAGTATGGTGGTACGCGGAAAGGATACTCATACATCAAAGCTGATAGTTCATCGGTGATGCTTTTGATGTTGAGGTCGGCTACACTGGCTCCTTGGGCATCAGCGAAGACTCGCGCAAAAGCTGGAATAATTGGGGTTAAATCTGTTTCTGGTGATAAGAAATCTAATTTGACGTAGTCTTTTGCCAAGCCTTCAAAGTCGCGGTTGACTACGTGGACGATCGCTTCAATTAAACCATAGCGTTGGGCTGGCTGAACCTCACTCATCATCCCAAAGTCGAGATAAGCTAATTTACCCTCTGGGGTGGCTAATAAATTACCTGGGTGGGGATCGGCGTGAAAAAATCCATGTTCTAGTAACTGGCGTAGAGAACACTGGACGCCAATTTCAATCATATAACGGGCATTTATCCCTTGGGCACGAATTTCTTCTGTCTGGGTTAATTTAATGCCATTAATCCACTCCATCGTCAACACGCGACGATTGGTGTATTCCCAATAAATTTTTGGTACATATATGTTTTCCATCTGACCATATAACCCAAAAAAGCGCTCGGCATTTTCGCCTTCATGGATGTAGTCCATCTCTTCAAAAATGCGATCGCCTAATTCATCGAGAATCCCGACTAAATCACTCCGCACCCGTTTTACTCTTTGCTGTACCCAGGCGGCTATGCGGCGCAAAATGTATAAGTCAATGGTAATTCGCTCTCTTAAATCAGGACGTTGAACTTTAATGGCGACTTCCTCACCAGTTTTCAACTTACCTTTATAGACTTGTCCCAATGAAGCCGCCGCAATTGGCTGGGGCGAAATTGTGGCGTAAACCTCATCTGGGGTTGCTCCTAGTTCTTCTTCAATAAACTGGTAAGCTATTTCGTTGGGAAAAGGCGGTAATTGGTCTTGTAGCCTAGTTAGTTCTTCTAAATATACTGGCGGTACTAGATCCGGTCTGGTGGACAAAGCTTGACCAATTTTGATGTAAGCAGGCCCTAGTTGTGTCAGCAATTCTCGCAGTTGAATCGCTCTGGGGCGGTCATTTTTGACGACAATTCCCCGCTTGTTATCCCACCATAGCCCCACAACAAAGGCTAGAGTTGGTCGTAAAACTGCGAAAATCCGCCGCAAAACTTGTAGGGGTTTCCTGGCATAATGAGCTTCTATCTCGACAGGATCGTAACCCAAGGACTCAGGTTCATCTGTTGCTAAGTGTCTTGGCGATGGGCTACGCCCGGCTGGAGGCAATCGCACAACCTTCTCTGATGTAACTTGTTTTGGCACTACATCAATCACGGATAGTTCGCCGCCGTTACTATCCTCCGGATTTGGTCGGGTACTAGGGGGAAGTGTCTTCACAATCATGAAAAAGGCCACCGGTGGGATTGAATATGTAAATTATTGTAACAATATGTTGCGATTCCTGCATCATTCTGAGCAGATATTGAGTTCTCAGTTAGCTACTCAAAAAATTCGACTGCTCTAAGCAGAGGCAATTAACAGGTTTGCTACACTTAAATGGGCGTGCTAGTTCAATATTAGTTGGTATTACTGGTTGCTGAAAGATCAAGTTCATACTGCTGAAAGTTGAACTGATCCGACATCTACCCTTATGGAGAATTTTGCTCGATGTTGCTATGCCTGCGAATTGAAAACTTTGCCCTCATTGACCAACTGGAACTGGAATTTGGCCCAGGACTGAATGTATTGACAGGGGAAACCGGCGCAGGAAAATCGATTATCTTGGATGCCATTGATGCTGTCTTGGGCGGTAAAGTCTCTAGCCGAGTCATTCGCACTGGCACTATTAGGGCAATGGTAGAAGCCACTTTTGCCTCTACACCCTGCTTCGCGGCTTGGTTGAGCGAACAGGAAATTGATTTGATTGATGATAATTCTGTAGTTATTAGCCGAGAAATCAGCGTCACTGGTAGTAATATCCGCAGTCGCTCACGGATAAATGGTGTATTGGTGAATCGGCAGATGATGGGGGGATTGCGCGATCGCTTGGTGGAAATTACCGCCCAAGGTCAAACTGTTCAAGTGGGACAATCTGCCCAAGTCCGAGACTGGTTAGATTTGTATGGCGGTGATTCTTTGATGCAGCAGCGGCAAAAAGTGGCGATCGCCTTTACCGCATATCAACAAGCACATTTAGCACTAGAAAAACGCCGGATTTCAGAACGGGAACGCCTGCAACAACTGGATTTGCTCACCTATCAAGTGCAGGAATTAAAAGCAGCCAACCTCAGCGATTCCCAAGAAATGGAACAACTGCTGCAAGAACGGGAACGGCTAAATCATGTCGTGGAATTGCAACAGATGAGTTACAAGGTATATCAGGCTTTGTATCAAAATGAAGATGAAACCCCAGCCGCCTCAGATTTGTTGGGAGACAGCGAGGCTACTTTAAATCACATGGTGGAATATGACGCCCAACTGCAACCGCTGTTGGACTTGGTGAGGGATGCACAAGCAACATTAATGGAAGTGGGAAGGCAGATTAATGCCTATGGGGAAGGATTGGAAGCCGATCCCCAGCGGTTAGAGGAAGTAGAGGAGCGGATTCGGGAATTAAAGCAGATTTGTCGCAAGTATGGCCCGACTCTCACGGAAGCGATCGCCTATTACCAACGCATCCAAGGAGAATTAGCAGAACTCAATGACAGCGAACAATCTATCGAAACTTTAGAACAGCAACAACAAACTTGTTTAGATCAACTCATCCTCTTTTGTCAGCAGCTAACTCAACTGCGGCGGAAATCTTCTGGTAATTTAGAATCCCGATTGCTAGCTGAACTCAAACCTCTAGCGATGGATAAAGTCAGGTTTCAAGTTGAGATTTTGCCTAGTTCCCCAACCCTGGCCGGTGCAGACAAAATTACTTTTATGTTTAGTCCCAACCCCGGAGAACCCCTACAACCGATGATTGCGATCGCCTCTGGTGGGGAAATGAGCCGCTTTTTATTAGCGCTCAAAGCTTGTTTTACCCAAGCTGATACCGCTCAAACAATGGTTTTTGATGAAATTGATGTGGGGGTTTCTGGAAGGGTAGCCCAAGCGATAGCGGAAAAATTACACCAGCTAGGACAACTCCACCAAGTATTATGTGTTACTCATCAACCTTTAGTAGCGGCAATGGCAGACCGTCATTTTCGTGTCGATAAACAAACAATCAATCAAAACAAGGGTAATAAAGCAAACAATGGCAGCACCGAACAGCGGACTGTTGTGCGAGTCACCAACTTGGATAATTTAACCACCCGTCGGGATGAATTGGCGCAATTAGCCGGGGGTAAATCGGCAAATGAGGCGATCGCATTTGCCGAATCTCTACTATTGCAAGCCGCTAATCATCGTCAACGAAATGAAGTGAAGTAGTTTTAACAACCTCAAAAATTACAATTCTCTTAGTCAGAATAAAAACAATTTTGAATTAATTAATTCCGAGTACAGGCTCCCACTGATTGTCTTTAATTTTGAATTTTGAATTTTGAATTTTGAATTTTGAATTTTGAATTTTGAATTCCCCGTTCGCCTTTGGCGTCCCGTAGGGAAGGGGTTGACGCTGGTTTGTTTGCTTAATCAATTAACCTTGATATGCCGTAATTTCTACCCCAGAAACTGTATAACTAATCTCTGTAAATTCGCTCAAGTCCACCAATTGTTTAATTGTAGCATTCACATACAGCTTGCCAAATTCCCCTTTGTCTTGAGCCATTTTAGAAGCAATATTCACCGGCATTCCGGCAATATCTTTACCGCCCACAGCCAAATCAGAAATCAAAACTTGCCCAGCGTCAATACCTATACGTGAAGCAATATCTTGTGCCGCTAGTTCGTAACGAAATGCTTGGGCAAAGTTGAAAGCTGCGGTAGCTTCATCAAAAGTATAAATTCCTAAAGAACCAATTACCTTGATTTCCTCACCATTGCTTTGGGCAAGGAGGCGCAAACCGATATCTTTCATTTTAGCAGAAAATCCCAAGTTCGTAAACATGAAAATCTCACGGGCTGCGGCATCTTTATTTTCCCGTTCAATGAGGACAACTACTTTGTTTTGCAAATACTTATCTGCTAAATATTGCCGAAATACAGGATCATTTTGTCGGTTTTGATAAGCGATTAAGTCAGCATAGAAAGGTTCAGAATAGGGAATAGGATATTGTTTATTTCCAGGAGGTACATTAGATAAAGTCGGCCCATCTAAAACCCGAAACATATTGCCAATTATAGTTTTTACTTCATCTCTTTGAAGAATACTAAAATTGTGGTTAGATGGCAACCGCTCATAAAAGCCTTGGCTGATAGCTATTTCTCCACCTTCGGTTTGATTTTCAGTAATCTCTTCTATAGTGTCGGCTTCTAAACCATACAATCCACCATTAATGTAGTAAAAATCTCCATAATGTGCGCCAATTCCAATTTTAATTTGGCAATTTTTGCTAATTTCTCCTTGGATTGTCAGCAACGCAGATAAAAGAGTTTCTGAATTAACTGATGCTGGGTAAAACATTTGTGTGTTGTCAGCAGCCCAAATACCAACGCTATATCCACCAAGAGCAATACCAAAGCCATAGAGAATTTCTTTTGGCTGATTAATAATTGCTAAAATTTCCAGTAAGCCTCTTTGCTTCGTCAGTTTGGTTAATCCAACGGAATCAGAAGATACGCTATAACCTTTAACTTTATATGGCTCAAGTAACTGCTGGGCTATTTCTTGAGTTTGCTCACTCTCCATCCACTTGGCAATTAGTTTCAGTGGCAAGGTGCCAATGATATCCTGGGTGGTGTCAAACAGCGATGGAGAGTATTGATATTTTTTTAATTTGTTAGTCATGCTCTCATGGCTACTACAGGTTCTAGGTTGTAGGTACAGCAACTTTCCTCAAGATAGTCATTGGGCCATATTCTTTGAGAATCTGCATTTGCTCTTGATTTTTCACCAGCAGCGCTCCTGCGAAGCCTAATGAATTCACAGATATTTTCTCAAACTCTTCATGCGATCGCACAACGATCAACATCCATTCTCGCGTAGCTAGCAAATTATAAGCACCAGATGGCTTTAAATCCACAGCCTGTAATAGGCTATAATAACGCTCAAGTGTTGCTTCAGCGCCCATTAGGGGATTTAGGGTGGTGAAAGCGTGGACAAATGGAAATCTTGGGATAGTTGCGATTGCATCCTGAAATTTTGCCTCTGTCAGCAAGGCTTCCATGGGTA
Organism: Cylindrospermum sp. FACHB-282; assembly: GCF_014697195.1. Taxonomy (GTDB): domain Bacteria; phylum Cyanobacteriota; class Cyanobacteriia; order Cyanobacteriales; family Nostocaceae; genus Cylindrospermum. Next base: position 10,226 of record NZ_JACJRJ010000051.1, read on the forward strand.
TCTGCACCCCTGAAGGTACAAGTGGTAAAGGGACAATTTGCAAATGTTTGTGTCGCTGACTAGCCCCCGCAATTTTCCCACTATTGTAAAATACCAAACCATTGAAATCAGCCAAACACGCCCACATAGCCGCAAAATCTGCAAAAGTGAGTAAGCTTTCCTGTTCTTCAAAAATACGGGTAATCAGCAATAAGTGATAGTCAACAACATTAAATTTATTCAAAATACAAACATGAGTGTCGGAAATATCCGCCACAAACAAATCCTTTTCATAAGGTAAAAAAGGATTAAACTCTTTACCAGAGATAGCGCTTTGTTTATCTTGTTTCTTTTTAGCTGATTTTTTGCGGTTCAGATTAGACAAAATCCGCACCAAGAACCGCACCCCATCCTGTTCGACAAATTCAAACTCTGTCGGTATCGACAGCAACGCCCCACATTGTAAAGCGTGTTCAGTCTGTTCTTTGACACTTGTCCATAAAGTGTCAGGTTTCAGTAATATTTTCCCTAGTGCCATTTGATTTTCCTTCCGGCATAGAGAAATATTTTACCAGTATTGGCAACTACTCACCAAAGGTTCAGAAAATTTAAAATTTCTTTTCCTGAAGTATTGAAATTTTTGCCGGTTTAGGATTTAAACAATATTCAATTGTAATTTCTTCCCAATTATTAGCTACTAATTTTTTACCCAACTTATACAAGTTAGTACTTCTACCCTACCCGAATACAGTCATCCTCACAATCAGGTTGCTGCAAGTTGGATATCAGCAATATCTATCTGTAAGCAGATGCAAAGCCAGCTTTTGAGGATTTAAGATAATTGGTGTTCTAGTATGCAGAATTATTAACTAGGATTATGGTGTAACGGCTAAAACTATAAAGTTGGATAATGCACACGCCGTAGCAATTTGTATACTGCATAACATATAAATTAGACTGATGGGTGTGGCACTTGATGGTGCTGGTACAGCATGGCGCAAGCACTGCAACCCGGAACAGTAGATTGAATAGTATTATTTTGTTAATTGATAGAAAGCTCCTAGTGGCGATCGCACTCCTGGCTGGAGAGGTGATCGCTCCTTTATTTTAAATGGACAGTTTAACCAAAAAGTTCTACAATTTCATTTATTGGGGTAAAATTACTGGTTGTCCAAATTACTAAGGCATAGTAAAGATTTTCTAGTGATTCTGGCTGAATTGAGAAGCGCTCCATTAATATAAGAAAGTCTTTAGTCAAGGACAGCAAAAAAATGGATGTAAAGCTGATTTTAGCCGGATTAACAGTTATATTTACTGTTTCGTGCTTGTTTTTCGGCACGAAAAATGGTTTTTATGATTCAGATGACTATCATGGCAATGGTTCTGCACATTGAGACAAGTCTGTAGAAGTCTCTGCGTCAATCAACTTTCAGAACATCGGAAAAGTGAAAAAGCCAGAGGCAAACTTTCTTAATCGTAGCTTGTGAGCTGCTGATTACTCAAATTTTCTGAACTAACTTGGTTGAACTGGAGGCGTCCTCCCCAATCAAAAAACCACATTCTCAGGGTGTAGGGGCGGATGATTTAACTTACCCCTAGGTCACAAAACCAAAATCCGGATAATTTTTGGCTTTTGGGATATATCCATGAAGAACAGGTACGAGGGGAGGAGCGCATGAGGGATAATCTATCGGCATTCTCTCGCCTTGATGCTGGGGAAGCGGCTAGTGAATTAGAATGTTTGCCCTATAGTGTCCAGCATCAGGATGAGGGTGTATGTTTACTAGTACGGATGGGGCCACACCGCATCCTGCTAGATTGTGGTGTGGGCGATATTTCTTTTTTGGCGAAGGAACTCACTAAATCAAGACGCTTACCAGCAGATTTAGTCTTAATCAGTCATGCCCACCCAGATCATGCCAGAGGGTCTCTGGCACTGCACAAAGCTTTTCCCCTATTACCTATCTATGCTAGCGAAGTGACTAGCAAGTTATTGCCGTTGAATTGGCTAGATCAAGACCCCGAAGAAATTCCGTCATTTTGTCAGGCTCTACCGTTGCGATCGCCTGTGGAATTAGAAGATGGTCTAGTGGTAGAATTATTTCCGGCAGGGCATTTACCGGGAGCTGTAGCAATTCTACTCACCTACACTACCCAAGAACGTGCTTACAAACTACTTTATACAGGGGATTTTTTCTTATCTAATTCCCGGTTAGTAGAAGGCTTACGTTTAGAAGAATTGCGGGGATTAGAGTTGGATGTGCTGATTATCGAAGGGACTTATGGCACATCCCGTCATCCCCACCGCCGCAACCAAGAAAATCAACTAGCCGAGCGAATTAATCGGGCAATTGCTGACCATTATTCTGTAATTCTGCCTACACCTGCTTTAGGGCTAGGTCAAGAACTGCTGATGTTGTTACGTTCTCATCATCACTTTACAGGGAAGGATTTAGATATTTGGGTTGATAGTGCTGTTGCCGTTGGCTGCGATGCTTATCTAGAACTGCTCTCCCATCTCCCCCCATCAGTACAAAACTTTGCCCGTCATCAACCTTTATTTTGGGATGAACGAGTACGTCCCCGTGTGCGGCGGTTGCAGCCAGAATATCGTGCTACCGTGGGCAAATCTCCCTGTATTGTCCTCACCGACTCTACAGATGATTTGGGCAAATACTGCCAACCAGATACAGGTCCTTGGCTGATCCTCCTGCCAGAAAAAATTGATATTAAAGTTAACAAAGAATATTTAGCACCTACCATTGTTGAAAGCTATATCCTCGCCCAACATAGTGATGGCCCAGGGACAACACAGCTAATTCATAACTTACGACCCCAGCACGTCGTTTTTATCCACGGTTCCCCTGCCTATTTAGCTGATCTGACTGGCTTAGAAGAGTTACAAAACCGTTACCACGTGCATTCTCCAGCAGCTGGTATTTTAGTAGAACTGCCAATTGGTGACACATTTCTACAACCAGCTGCCCCAGAGACTAACTATGAAGGCGAACTGACAGAGCTAGGAACAGTAATTACAATCACTATCCCTGAAGCAATTACAGCTGATCCACGTTGGCGGGAATTTGCTGATACTGGTTTAGTCGAAGCCCGTTGGCAGGGCGAAGAACTAGTATTACGGGGGTTATCACCAAGAGAATTGCTTAACCAAAATAGCGATCGCTATACATTGTCTGATGTAGATTGCTGCGGTACTTGTAGACACCAAAGAGGACAGCGGTGTTGGAATTCCGCGTCCCCGTTATATAACTTCAAAGTCACCCTTGAAGGTTATTGCCCTGCCTTTGAAGGCTTATTTAGTCCTGAGTCCTGAGTCCTGAGTTTTGAGTTATGAGTGCTGAGTCCTGAGTGATACCCAATAAATAAATCTACTAGGTGATTTTGGGAGATTTTATACTGAGTGTATTTTTGAATTTATTCACTCAGCAATAATTACTTACTACTCAGCACTCTTGTGATGACTCAACACGCATAACTGGGTACTTAGCACTTATTAGTCTGGATTCGAGTCCGTGTAATGATTACGGATTCGCTCGGCTTCAGGACAATCTTCAGTCGTTAGAGGTTCTACATTACCGCGTGGCACTGAAGCTAATTTTTGCGTTACAGCGCCAATGCTTTCGAGACGAACCATTTCCTCCCAAGAACAAACCTCGTCCTCTTCATCTGTTTCATAGCGTAGGGTCACTAAATCCCCCTCGATATCGATAATGCGGGCACGCTCAATCCAGCGTTGCTGATCCCGCAAAAAAACACATACCTCCCGCCCGTCGCAACACAGTTGATAAATTTTGCGGTGTAGCATGTACTGCTTCTGCCTTTTTAAACAACGTAGTTAAACTTGTCAAAATTTGGGTCTTACCCTTGTAGATTACACCCTTAAGAGATCAAATTCATAGTTTAGAACCACTATCTGTCTTGACCCAATCCAACAACAGAGTTGTAATTGTCAGATATAGGGGAATCTTGGGTCATAAAATTGTGGTGACTGCGCCAGCTAAACTCAATCTCTTTCAGGGTTATTCTAGGAAAAATTCTACTTCGTAGAAGTCAAACAATTCAGGAGTTGTCCTATCCAGATTAATAGTTGTTGGTGAGTCCTTACTACCATCTTGTAATAAAAAGTACTCGAAAACAAGCGATGATTGCGGTTGTTTGAGTTGCCTACTTGTATTCATTGGCATTACTGGTAACTCTGGGGACTCGGCTTAACTTTTACCCCTAATGTATTTGATCTTAACTCATTCTCTGGCTGACCTTAATGGTTTTCGACAACAACACCAGAATAGTTTTGCGTTTAGGGTTGTTGCCTAAGGTGGCACGTCCGTCTTTCACCGACAACACACCGACAGAGCCACCTGTTGCTGGATTATCCGCAATATTTTTAGACTATGGGAAGTTGTATGAGCAGTTTTGAGGTCGCTTCTCGTTTAATTTTACCTGTACGAACTGCATCGTATAAGGCGTTAAGATCAGCCAAATCCTCTGGCTGATAGCACTTTGTGGTTAATACTTGATGAAGTAGACCCTCAGATTCAACACTAAGACATCCAGTTTGAAAAGCAGATTCAATTATTGTGCGAATCATGATAATTAGGGCATAGTAAGCAATTTGTTATTACCTAATAGTGTGGAACACTTTTACCCCTAACTACATTGACAGAGAACAGCCTATCTTAGTGATTCTCATTACCGTTTAATTGTGATCTAAATCACATTAGTCAGCGCAAGGAATCTAGATATTAAGCCACTTTGCTCATTTACTGATAAATAAACCATGTTAATTGTTACAGCAATAAGGCTAATCAATCAGTTGTAGGCATTGTGTTAATCTATACGACCAATATTCAGGATATCCAAAAAAAAAGCGTATTGAAATACAATAAATCCAAAGCCTCTACTGAACTAAGGAAAAAACTGGCGGAAATCTTCATCTTTTTGACTTAATTGCACCCAGTCTAAGTTGAGGGAATGAAATTTTTGTACCAAGCGATCGCAAGCAGGGCGTTCGGTAGCGTAATGTCCAGCGTCAATTAAAATCAGTCCACAATCGCGACTTTCTTGGAATTGATGGAACTTACAGTCAGAAGTCAGATAAGCTTGGGCGCCAGTTTTGGCTACTGCGCTGATAAAACTGGCTCCAGAACCACCCAAAACAGCAACTCGTGAAATTTTCTGCTGTAAGTCAGCATTTGGTGACAAAATCAAATGTGGTGGAGTCAGTCGGGTATGAATTGCCGTGAGTAATTCTTGTAATGTCATCAAAGGCTCTAGCACTCCCACCCGTCCATATCCTAACCCTGCTTGTGTCGGTATGATGGGAGTGACTTTCTGGAGTTCTAAAATCTGAGCTAAAACATCAGCAGTACCGTCCTGCACTTGGTCAAAATTCGTATGGGCGCTGTAGACAGCGATATTGTGGGTAAAGGCTAACCGGATCATTTCTGCGATCGCCGAACCACGACGCAGGGACTTGAGGGGGTTAAAAATCAGCGGATGATGGGCAAAAATCAAATTAGCACGAATGGCGATCGCTTCTTCCATTACCGCTAAAGTTGGAGTCAAGCACACTAATACCCGTGGGTTTTCCTCCAAAATTCCCGGCTCAACCTGCCAGCCACAATTATCCCAACTTTCACACCAAGCGGGATTTGCCCATTCCTCAAACCAGATAATTAAATCAGCAATTTTCATATATATTTAGATACAATTAGATACAAAAGTTTACAAAGTTCCCAATTCAAACCCCATTACTGTAAATCCATTATTTTTTATTCCCGTAGCGTGCCCCAGCCATAGATTGCATTTTAAATTTTCGATAGGAGCGATCATATCAATTTATCTGTTGCGGAATATTAAGTTCTAATGATAACTGTTCACGCATAGTCTGGAAAGGTTTATTCCATATAGGTTGAGTATTCCAATTCCAGACAGCAACCGGGATAAGTTGTTTTTGAGCAAGATAACTTAACAACCGATACTCATCCTCCGGTTCACGGGAGAAGCAGAAAGGATTGCGATAGCCTGTCTCAGACAGTTTATAAGATGTTGTAGACTGATTGAGGTTGATATTTTCTAAAATATCCTTTCCTTTAATGAGTAAATAATCCAAAAAAATCAGACTAAAAGGCTCTATATTCGCGCGAGTTTGTGGTTCCTTTTTTACCCATCTTGCCCATTCAAATCCATAAATAAAATCGTGAACATAGCGAAAGCGAATTTCTGTTTTAATTCCGCACAATTCAGTTATAAATACCATCTTTTCCCGAAAATTATCTAAAAATAAAACAGCGCCATCATCCTCTAATAAAGCTTGTTTAAGCATACTACTGACCATAAAATCAAAATCCCAGAAGATATTTTCTGGAAAATTTTCTAATTGGGCATGGATGATGATTTCTAGTGTCTCCCGCAGCTTTGTGATCAGTTGACTGTCGGTAGTTTGTTCAGCAATCAAATCGCCCAATTCAGCAAAACTGGTAGTTAAAGTTTTACAGGGATTAAGCGACAATAGATGAACAGAATGCTCAGACAGAATTTGATCAAGCGTCCAGAAACAATGAGTTGACACTGAGTTTTGCTTCATAGTCAGTCAAATTTTATCTAATAAAAAATATTTATCAGGAAGCAAAGGGTGTAATATCCCTACCTTACAGAAACGCCAAGGGTGTACCTCCAGATTTAGCTGGTGTTTGAGTCGGTGTTGAAATCCCCTTATGTAACCGTCTTGAATGAGATAATTTTGAATTTTCTAATTAGTTTATATCGAAGCTCATATACTTATTAAATAAAATCAAAAAAATTAACTTTAACTTCCCGAAAAAGCTAAATATTAATTTAATTCATGACTGATATAAATGTTTTTTTAGAGTATTTACACAGTTTAGACAGCAAACACAGGGCGGATATAATCCACGCAGTTACACTGATATTTAACCTTTAACTGTTAAGCAAACTTTCAGAAGTTACTACGCAGAAATGTGAACTACCAACTCTCTCACCTGACTATGGTGACGATGCTCCCAAATATAGATTCCTTGCCAAGTGCCTAGCACCAATTGACTGCGATTAACAGGAATGTGTTCCGAAGTGTGAGTTAAGGCTGTGCGAATGTGTGCTGGCATATCATCTGATCCTTCAGCATCATGGATGTATTGGCCAGATTCTGGCACGAGTTTGGCCATGAAGTTAGCTAGATCCACAAGTACATCGGGATCGGCGTTTTCTTGAATTACTAAACTGGCTGAGGTATGACGCAAAAATAAGGTACAAAGGCCAGTTTGTACCCCTGACTCGGCAACTATGGCGGCAATTTTGGGGGTGATGTTGTAAAAAGATTTGCCCGTTGTGGGAATTCTCAGTAATTTTTGGTAATGAGTCATTTGTAATGACAGTTAGTTCTATATATAGCTAAAGAGAGTGTTTGAGGTTAATGCTTGCCCATTTGTATTATATAGCCGTGAACTACCCACACTGACTTGGAGTACCAAATTCAGTGGGGGACTTACGGCGTAATAGTTAAAGGCTGCCAAAATATTGGATTACAGCATCAGCTATCGCTTCAATGCCATCAGAAGCAATTGCATTTTTGTGCTTTGGTGGTTGGGGTAACTCATGGAGAAAATCCCAAGTCCCTTGAAAAAACTCAGATGGGGTGAGGATTTGATGCTGGTTGTAATTAGCAATCCCTTCTAAGAGAACAGGTGCTTCGGCAAAGTCGTCACGGGGGATGGTAACGATAGGTACTTGCAATTTGGTAGCTTCTGCAAATGTGCTGTAACCAGGTTTAGAAAAGATTCGTCCACAAATGGGCATAAAATCCACAGGGCGGTATTGACGAGTTGTTACTTTCACTAAATTAGGTAATTCAGGTGCAGATTGGTCAAAAACAATAAATTGCCAATCGGCAAATTGCCGCAGGTTTTCGTAAGGAATTTGCTGCAAACCCAAACCGCCAAAGGTGAGTAAGATAGTTTTTTCTCTTTCTGCTGTTATTCCCCAAGTAGCGCGAACATCATCAGCAGGGAAACGGGGAGAACCACTGACTAAGCCGACATCTGTGATATTTGGAAAAGCCGACATCGGTTCGTGGAAAGGGAGACGAAATAAGCGATCGCATTTTGAGTACCAATCACTAATCCAATCAGCAATGGCTGTAAATTCCCCTCCCCAATCTCGGTATATAAAATCCCAGCCAAAATTACTCATCATCCAACAGGGAATATTTGCCGCTTTGGCAAACCCAGCCGCAAGAAAGGGAATATCCGCCAAGATCAGATTTACACGGTTTTGGCGGAGAAAATTCACCTCCGTTGCTATCAGCGAATTTTGCCGCTTTTGAATTTCTCGCAATTTTGCCAAGGTAGCTTCTTTATCCATTGTCAAGCTATCTGATTGCACCACACCCAAATCAAATGCCCGCTGACGCAGGACAAAATCGCCTTCTATATAGCACTCTAAGAACCACCTGGGGGCAGTAGTTACTAAAATTAACAGAACTTCTGGACACAATTTTTGAATTCTTGCGGCTAGTGATGCTGTACGGGTAGTATGACCAAAGCCGTGGTTAGTCATAGCTAAGTATAGAATTGGGCGTTCCATATTCAATTAATCACCCTCGTATAGCAATCCTAAATCATTTGTGATAGCGAACAATATACCCAACCTTTCTAAGAAGTCAGGGATTTGCAGCCCTTTGATTTTCACAAATGGAGCAATAAATTTGAATCCTAGAAGATTTTAATCAGCAGAGCGCAAAATTTCTACCTCAGCACCTTTATTAAATGCTGACAGCAGGATAATCAACCGATTTTTCTAAAAATCAATCTTCTCTGCTTCTATCTATTACATCATCAATTAAGCGTAAAATGTTAACCATTTCATCGCTTTTATAGCAGTGGCTAAGGCGGTTAGGACATTCTTAAAACCTCAAATTCAGTGATGACAAGGGTTTTACTTTTGCATGAGTGCAAGAGCGCCTTCTGCTATATCACATTTTACTTGGTAGCGCTTGTCTGCAAGATGGTTTTTAACATAATGCGAAACGCATTATGTTAATTTTTTTTGCCCTGAGAAAATCAAAAGCTTATTTCTCTAGATTTGGCAAAAATTTTGAATCACATCAACCAATTGGTTGATTTCTGATTCTAGAGTCAAGTAATGAAGACTGACGCGGATACAGTGAGGGTTAGCAATTGTCCGCGTTAATAACCCTTGTGACTCTAAAAATTGCACCAATTTGAGAGGCTGGTGATTAGTGAGTTGAAAGGAAACAATACCGCTTTGGGGTGGGGAAGTTCGCAAACATTTGACTTCGGGTAAAGCCGTCAACTTTTTCCAGAGATATTCACTATGGCGGCAAATTTGCTGATAACGTTCCTCTGCTGTTCCCCATTGCCGATGAATGGCGATCGCTTCCCTAAGACCAATATAAAGCGGATAAGCCAAGGTAGACACTTCGTATCTTCGCCCATCTAGTTGCCAACTCACAGGCTGTCCTTGACTATCGACGACAATACCATTCAAGCCGATAAACGTGGGTTTTAAACTTTCCCGTGTTTCTGGGCGAACATACAAACCACCGACACCCGCCGGGCCACATAACCACTTATGACCGGTGAAGGCATAAAAATCTACCCCTAATTCAGTTAAATTTAAAGGCAGAGCACCCGCTGATTGGGCAGCATCGACGAGTAGTAAGGAATGATTAGTTCTGCACACCTCAGCAATTTTGTCAAGAGGTAAAACTTGACCCGTATTCCAAAAAACATGACTTAAGACTACCAGGCGAGTATTAGGGCGCAAATGTTGGGCAATGACTGCCACAGGATCGGCCTCGTTTAAAGTTGCCATTAGGGGGCAAGTGGTAACTTCCACAGCAAACCTGCGTCCGATTTCTTGGGCGGTAGCAATTACCCCTGGGTGTTCGCAGTCAGAGAGTAGCAAATGGTCGCCAGTCCGCCACTCGATACCCCACATGGCAATATTACAGCCCACAGTCACATTTTCTGTGAGGGTAATGGCTGGGGTGGGGACATTCAACTCTAAAGCGATCGCCACTCTAGTAGCTTCTATCTGGGGTGCAATCCAGCGATATGCCTCAGAACCAAAGGGGCCAATCTGCTGGATGTAAGCTTGACTTTGGGTGATGGCATCCATTGCCCCTTGGGGCATCGGCCCTTGCCCTCCGTAGTTAAAATAAGTCTTATTAGCTAAAGCGGGAAATTGTTCTCGATGGCGATGCAACAACATAGTCATATCAATTTCAGATTTTGGATGGCTGTACTTTTAATTACAGTAACTTTAGTCATCTGAGTTACTGCCAGAGCGTCCTAATTATTGTTAATTTAAAAGGATGTTAATTAATGCTGAAATCCTACTGCAATATCAACGCTGTAAGCGGCGACCTTTTTTAGATACTCACGGTGACAAAAGCCAGCGAGATGCTCCCAATGAGCTGCTGCTAAAAGTGCAACAGGACAAAATCGCCCATCATCGGAGTGTTTTGGCACAGTTGACTTATCATCGACCAGATTATCCACGAGGAAACTGGCAAGCAGGCGCAGCAGCAACTTTAGAATTGATGGAACAAGGGGTTGAGTACATTCGTAAAGGAGTGTTACTAACCACTCATTATGAAGGATACACCTTGTTGAGTCGTCCCGATTTACTTGTGAAACAACCAGGAAGATCCTGCTTTGGCGATTGGATGTACGTTCCGGCGAATATTGAACTAGGTAAGCGTCCTAAACAGGAATACCAAGTTGTAGTTGCATTTCATGCCCAAGTTTTGGCAACAGTGCAGAAAGTCGCACCGGAAACAGCTTGGCTAATATTGCGTCATCAAGACGAGGGCTATGAAGTGGATTTAGCCAAATGGATTCCACAAATGCAGCAAATCCTGGAAGAATATACGCAAGTTATCAAGTCACCTGATGCGCCAGAGATATTTATTTCCCGTCAAAAGTGCAATCTCTGCCATTGGTACAATTATTGTTATGCGATCGCTCAATCTCAGCAACACCTGTCTCTCTTACCAGGTGTAACGCCAGTTCGTTACAATCAACTCCAAGCAATCTCCATCACCACACTAGAATCTCTCGCTAATACCAGTCCCCACACCCTAGAAAACCTGCCTGGTTTTCTCGGCGAAGTTGCACCCAAACTAATATTACAAGCCCAATCGACAGTAGAAAGACGCCCATTGATCTTACCGACAGCGCCACCAAAAAAAAGTCTCACATTCACAGCGCCGATAGAGCTTTATTTTGATATTGAAGCCCAGCCAGACTTAAATTTACATTATCTCTTAGGGGTTTTGGTCGTTGACAGGCAAGCTAACACAGAACAGTTTTATTCTTTTTTGGCAGAAAAACCAGCAGACGAAGCCTTAATTTGGCAACAATTTCTAGATTTAGTTTCCCAATATCCCAAAGCCCCAATTTATCATTTTTGTGTTTACGAATTTGATACAGTCAAACGGCTAGCCAAGCTTTATCACACACCTGACACCGCTGTGCATCCCATCTTAAATCGATTTGTAGATGTATATGAACAATTAATTCAAAGTGTGGCCTTACCAGTAGAAAGCTATGCCTTAAAAGCAATCGCCCGTTGGATAGGGTTTCAGTGGCGTGACAAAGAAGCTAGTGGTGCTAAGTGTATCTACTGGTATGATCAGTGGCTAGAAACAGGCGATCGCACCTTACTAGAAATTATCCAACGCTACAACGAAGACGACTGCCGCGCCACACGCAACGTCAAAGACTGGCTAGTAAACTTTTTCCAAGACCCATAGCTATTGATGTCAGTGTTTTCATTATCATGGTAATTCTGAGCTCACCCCTTACCCATAAACTATTAGCAATGCAGATAACACAAGCATTATTTCCCTATCTCCTAAGTGGAGATTTTTATTTAATCAGTCATTTTCACACTTCAGTAACAAGTCTCTATGCAGCTAATCAAAAAAGTCTTAAAATTCCCACTAATTATTTACTTTAGTATTCCCATTCTAATTATCAGTCTCTTCTTTTTTATCAATTTAGACTCCATACCTGTTACCGTCAGTGGCATTGAGTTTATTGGACAAGCGACCTTACCCACAGGATTATCTTTTCAAAAAACTGAATTGGGAGGACTATCTGGAATTACTTACGACGTCAAACAAGACGTTTATTATCTAATTTCCGATGACCGGGGACAAAAAGCTCCCGCCCGATTTTATACCCTAAAAATTGACCTGAGCAAAGGTTACCTCGACAATAGCGGAGTTATTCCCCTTGGTGTAACCAAACTATTAAACGAAAATAGCCAGACTTATCCCCCTGAGACAAGTGATACAGAAGGTATTGCCTTGACTAGCAAAGCAACTGTATTCATTTCTTCAGAAGGAGATGTTAAGAAATTAATTAATCCTTTCATTAAAGAATTCTCCCTAGCTACTGGCAAAGAAATCACAAACCTGCCAATTCCTAATAAATTTTTACCAAATAAAAGTGGTCAGCAAGGTATCCGTAACAATTTAGCCTTTGAAAGCCTCACTATCACACCAGATAAAAAGTCTTTATTCACAGCCACCGAAAACGCTCTAATTCAAGATGGCCCAGCAGCCAAAGCAAACACTGGTACTCCTTGCCGCATTTTGCAATACAACTTACTCACCCAAAAGCCTGAAAAAGAATTTCTTTACCAAACAGAACCAATCACACCTATTTTTAATCTTCCTGGCAAGTTTGCTAGTGGATTACCTGATTTAATTTCCCTTGATAATCAAGGAACCTTCCTCAGCTTAGAACGGTCTTTTACAGGTTTAGGCTTGACTATTTACCTGTTTCAGATTTCCCTAAAAGGAGCCGATGATATTCACAATATTGATAGCCTTTTGACTACTGACTCCACCAAGATCAAACCAGTTCAGAAAAAAATGCTGTTAGATTTGCGAACCCTAGAAGTGTTACTAGATAACATCGAAGGCTTAACCCTTGGTTCCAAGCTACCAGATGGACAACCCTCATTAATCCTAGTCAGCGATAACAATTTCAATTTCCTGCAACGCACCCAAATACTAGCCTTTAAACTCAAAATTGAACCACCACTGATCAGCTTCTTACGTCATCTGATACCGAAAAGTAACAACTAACTACCACTAGGGATTGGCTATTGCTTACGGGAAACTATTTTTCCTTGTACCCAAAAGCCATAGCCATCGTATCTTTACGTTTATTTACGGCTACAACCAGGCAAATCAATCCAGATTACTTGTATCTCTAGTATAATTACTTATAGGCTTCTATTTATAAATATGTTACACAAGAATTAAGATATTTTCCCTAGGCAGAAACCCTAATTTTTTAAGAAGTACACTTTTTTGTATTGCATTTCATCTGAAAATAATTTGAGGACTAATTGAGATAGTTGGATCTCACAAAATATTATCCACTAACCTTTGCAAAATGCAAAATAGTAAGAGATCATTAATGTCCGGAAATAATTAATATTTGGATAAGCAAAACAATAGTAAATTTTCTCTAAAGCCAAATTTAATTAAGCATTTTTCATGGTAAAGAACCATAATAAAAATATTTCATGCCACCAAACAAAGTTCAGAATATGGACAGGCAAAAAGCTGAGTTAGACATTTACATTGGAAAACTCTTAAACAATCGTTATTTAATCAAAGATTTAATTGGCAAAGGGGGAATGGGTAGGGTTTACCTAGCAGAAGATGTAGCCAAAGGTGGCTTGCGAGTCGCAGTTAAAATTCTCTTGCTGAATCTGATAAATCAGCATATGTCACAACGCTTTGGCAGAGAAATTTTTATTGGTGCTCAATTGGGTCGAAAAAGTAAAAATATTGTCCGCGTGTTGAGTTATGGGGTTACTGAAGAAAAAGTTCCCTTTTATGTAATGGAATATCTCGAAGGTAAAAACCTAAAACAAATTCTCAGAATCCAGCCTTTAACGATATCCAAATTTTTAGATATTTGTCAGCAAATCTGTTTAGGTTTACAGTGTGCTCACCAAGGTATCAGCCTGAAAGGAGAGATTTATCCTGTTGTTCACAGGGATATTAAACCAGAAAATATATTTATTAACGATAATGCCAAAAAATCTGAGGTGGTGAAAATTCTCGATTTTGGTATTGCTAAGTTTTTAACAGAGCGCAGTGGGATGACGCTGACTGATTCTTTTATCGGGAGTTTACCTTACTCTTCGCCAGAACACATGGAAGGACGTAAGCTGTTGGATGTGCGCTCTGATATTTACAGTTTGGGAGTGCTGATGTTTGAAATGCTAATAGGAAAACATCCATTCCAACTTACAAGTAATTCCTTTGGTAGTTGGTATCAGGCGCACCGTTTTCAAGTTCCACCTACCTTTGCAGAAGTTAATCCCCTAGTCAAAATTCCGCAGGAATTACAAAAATTAGTAATAAATTGTTTAGCCAAGGAGGTACGCGATCGCCCCCAAAATATGGGACAAATTTTAGAAATATTAGCTCATATTAATGAGCAGCTTGATGATGAACCTCTGATTAGTAATAGCAATGAATGTTTGCTTCCATCTCCAGTGCAATTAGTTCCTGTAACGACATTTTCAGAAAAAGAGTGTTTGCAGAAGACTTGGCCTAAGAATAAACCGGTTGCAACCATTGGGTTTCCCCATTTATTACATACTCCACAAGGTACAATACCAACTTTTTGGGCTATGTTACCCAAAGCAGAAATTGCCAAATTTTTAGATAAAACACATAGTACTGAATTTCTGACTAAAATGGACTTGTACCCAATGGTATTGTGGGTAACAGTGCTATATGATGACCAGTTTTCTTTGACAAGATGGCTATCTTATTTTTTAGATATCAAAGACAATAAAGGGCAAAAAGTAACCCATACTTTAGCAGAAATAGGCTACTATCATATATTATTTTTTGCTCTAGAAGAACCGACTACCTGCCACCAGGTGATGACTTTTAGTCTCACAGCTAGCCAGCGCCAGCAACTCGCAGATTGTTTAGATGTGAGTCAAAAAACAACTGAACTAATTTTGCCAACTCAAGCCAAAACTATTCTGAAAATAGAATATGAAAAACTGAAGTTAGAAGTTAACCAAAGATTAACTACACCTCATAAAAAAGAAGCAATAGGTTTAAAAGGTTGGATAACTAAATTATTTGATAATTTGTTTTAATTTTTATTATATCCAGCAAATTCTATATGGGCGAAGAAAAATTTATCGGTTAAAATTTTATTTCTGAATTGCATAACTTAGTAGAGGCAATCAAAAGTGAATACAAGCCCATTTTCATCTCCAAGAAGCAGTACGGAATTGCTTGCCAACCGTTATCAACTTAAGCAGTTAATTGGCAGGGGTGGCATGGGTGAAGTTTTTTTAGCAAATGATGTTTTGTTAGGAGGAATACCAGTCGCCATCAAGTTTTTGTCTCAGACTATGTCAGATGCCAAGTTGCAAGAGAACTTTGCTCGTGAAGCTCAGATGAGTGCCGCTTTGAGTCAAAAGAGCCTACATATCGTGCGGGCTTACGATTACGGCTTGAGTGAAAATGGCAAACCGTTCTATGTGATGGAATATCTATGTGGCAAGAGTTTAAAGGATTTAATTCCTCTGTCTTTGCCCATGTTTATGACTCTCTCTCGCCAGATTTGTTTAGGCTTGCAGTGTGCTCATCAAGGGATGAATATTGATGGCAACATTTATCCGCTAGTTCATAGAGATATTAAACCTGCCAATATCTTAGTTATCCCTGATCCGATATTGGGGCAGTTAGTCAAAATTTTAGACTTTGGGATTGCGAAATTCTTAAATTACAAAGCGGTAGTCAGCACGAACAAAGGATTTAATGGTACTTTGCCCTACTGTTCGCCAGAACAACTTGAAGGGGGAGAATTAGACAGTCGCTCTGATATTTATAGTTTAGGTGTGATGATGTTTGAGATGCTCACAGGCGAAAAACCCTGGCAACCAGAGACGGACTACTTTGGCGCTTGGTATAAAGCACATCACTTTGAACCGCCACGAGCGATCGCCGATGTCAATCCCAATCTTAAACTACCTCAACAGCTAAATGATTTAATCATGGCTTGTCTGGCTAAACAAGCCAGCAATCGTCCGCAAAATATCGCCAAAATTCTCCAAATTTTGGAAAGTGTTTCCAATTCTATCAGTCTGACTTTACCCACCAGTTCAGCAGCCAAATCCACCTCTAGCAGTTCTTTATCTTCTGGTTTACTAACGAAAATCGAAGAAACCTGTAGGCAACTTACATGGCCCCAAGATAAACCCATTCAGGAAATTGTGTTTCCCCAGCTTCTAGACACCAACCCAGGATCTATACCTGCACTATGGTTGATGTTGCCTGAGCAAGAAATCAAGAACCGGGCCCTTTCTATCCGTCATAACCAGTTTATCTTTGTCACATCCCCCCATCCCATGCTGTTATGGGTAACAGTACTCTACAGTCGGGAACTAGGCCCTAAATGGCTACCCTGTTACCTAGATATGCAAAATTCCCAGAATCAGAGACTTGTGTGGACATTGGTGGAAAATGAACGCTACCCCTTGATTTTCTTTACTATGGAAGCACCCCACTCCTGCGCCAACGTTCTCAGTAGTCGCATCGCTTCAGCACAGCAGCAAATATTAAAAACTTGGGTAAAACAGAGTCAGAAACTACCACCCTCTTCTGCGCCCCAGTTGAGCAAAAATCTGTTAAAGCAACAATATAAACAGATGCAATTCCAGATATTGCAGAATCTGGAATCTAAGGCGCAAACTATAGCGACAAAACCAATTTAAGATGCTATGATGGCGTAGAGGCAGCAAGAGACATGGAAAAAATCTTTAAATCTCAGCCTCCGAACTACTTGACAAGTAGAAAAAAAGCAGCGATAATGGCAAAGTTGCCAACTGAGGGACTGTAGTTCAATTGGTTAGAGCACCGCCCTGTCACGGCGGAAGTTGCGGGTTCGAGCCCCGTCAGTCCCGTTCTAAGTTATGAGTCCTGAATCCTGAGTGTTATTATCTTAGATTCAGGATTCTTGGCGTAAATATTTTGTGAAAGAGAGAATTAACTGTGACTGTTAGAGTCCGTATTGCTCCGAGTCCAACGGGGAATTTACATATTGGTACAGCGAGAACGGCTGTATTTAACTGGTTGTTTGCCCGTCACCACGGCGGGAAGTTCATTTTGCGAATTGAGGATACAGATTTAGAGCGATCGCGTCCTGAATATACCGATAATATTGTGGAAGGACTGCGCTGGCTGGGTTTGAACTGGGATGAAGGGCCATTTTTTCAATCCCAACGCCTGGAGCTTTATAAAGTAGCAGTACAACAACTACTAGACCGGGGATTTGCCTACCGTTGCTATACCACCTCTGAAGAACTAGAGGCCATGCGGGAAGCTCAAAAAGCTAAGGGCGAAGCTCCCCGCTATGACAACCGCCACCGCCATCTTACCCCAGAACAACAGGCGGCTTTTGAAGCCGAAGGTCGCTCTTCTGTGATTCGCTTTAAAATTGAAGATGAGCGGGAAATTGTCTGGAATGACCTAGTACGGGGCAAAATGTCTTGGAAAGGTAGCGATTTGGGTGGTGATATGGTGATCGCCCGCGCCTCTGGAGACGGTATTGGGCAACCACTGTACAACTTTGTGGTTGTGGTAGATGACATTGATATGCAAATCAGCCATGTCATCCGCGGAGAAGACCATATAGCCAACACGGGTAAGCAAATTTTGCTGTATGAAGCAATGGGAGCCAAAATCCCAGAGTTTGCTCATACACCGCTGATTTTGAACATGGAAGGGCGCAAGCTTTCTAAACGGGATGGCGTCACTTCCATTTCTGACTTTCAGAAAATGGGCTTCACCGCCGAAGGCTTGGTAAATTATATGACTTTGCTGGGTTGGTCGCCCCCAGACTCAACTCAGGAAATATTCACCTTAGAAGCAGCAGCTAAGGAATTTAGCTTTGAGCGTGTTAATAAAGCGGGGGCTAAGTTTGACTGGGCAAAACTGGATTGGTTAAACAGCCAATATCTCCACAGTATGCCGGTAGATAAACTCACAGATTTACTCATACCTTACTGGGAAGCGGCTGGGTATAATTTTGCTGGTGGAAGAGAGCGTCCTTGGTTAGAGCAGCTAGTCACATTACTGAGCGCCAGTCTGACTCGGTTGGTGGATGCTGTGGCTATGAGCAAACTGTTTTTTAGCGATGAGGTGGAATTTAGCGAAGAAGGAAATACACAACTTCAGCAAGCTGGTTCGGCTGCGGTGCTTGAGGGTGTTCTCACAGCTTTGGCAGATCAACCCCAATTGTCAGCAGACACCGCCCAAAACATTATTAAGCAGGTGGTGAAAGAGCAAAATGTGAAAAAAGGCTTGGTAATGCGATCGCTCCGAGCAGCTTTAACTGGAGACGTCCATGGCCCCGACCTGATCCAATCCTGGCTCTTATTAAATCAGATTGGTTTAGATAAACAGCGATTGAGTCAAGCAGCCGCAGCAGCCAATTAGCGCTGAATTGCCAGTTTAGCTATTTCGCCGTAAGCCTCCCACTGAAACGGTACGACCTTCTGTGGTGAGATATAAGGCGGTTAAAAATAACGCGACCTCCGACCAATTCAATCCGCAGGATTGACAGGAAGGGGGTCAGCGTTATTTTTAACCCTCTCTGTTTCGACTCCGCTCAACACAAGTAGATTTGGCAGTCTATCAACCCAGTCTTCTACTATCTGCGTGACTGTTTTATCTTTCATTACAGCATAAGAGCGAAGTTTGTTCAATCTACGTTCAGACATCCTGACATTTAATCTAGTAGTTTTCATATTTGTCTACCCGTTGTTGTCACTTTATTGTATTATAGTCTTGATGGTTGAGGATAAACAAGTGAGGACAGCGTACCAATACAAGCTACGACCAACAGCAAAACAAGCCATAGAGATAGACAGATGGCTGGCTATGCTATGCGCTCAGTACAACTATCTGTTGGCTGATAGATTTGATTGGTATGAGCGTAATCGTTCATCGATTAATGCCTGTCCTCTTGTCTGCCATATACCAGAATTGCGGGATAACCCAGACTATTATTCACAAAAGAAAACGCTACCGCATCTGAAAAAAACTCATCCTTGGTACGGTGAAATTTACTCGCAGGTTCTACAGGACATAGTTAAACGAGTGAAGGTGACATTTGACCGTTTTTTAAAAGGTGATAGCAATGGCAAACGTAGTGGTAAGCCGAGATTTAAGCCCCGTGACCGTTATCGCACATTTACATATCCACAGATGAAAGATGGGTGTTTGCCCTCCGGGTTCGGCAGTTCCCCATCGCCGGAAACCGCCAAGACGGGGACTGCCTCACAAGGTAATTTAATAACTTTACCAATGTTCGGCATAGTTAAAGTTATCTTGCATCGCCCAATACCTGACGGATTTAAAATTAAAACCGCATCAGTAACAAAAAAAGCTGATGGTTATTATTTGACCTTGAGTCTTGAAGATACGACAGTCCCGAATATTAAGCCTGATTTCAATGCGGATTTAATCACGGGTATCGACCTTGGCTTAAAGGAATTTTTGACAACTGCCAATGGTGATGTTGTCCCAATCCCTCAGCATTACCGTAAATCTCAAAAGCGATTGCGCGTCATTCAAAAGCGTGTTTCGCGTCGTAAAAAAGGCAGTAATCGGCGCAAAAAAGCTATCAAGCAAGTTGCCAAACAACACAAAAAAGTAGCTGATAAGCGCAAAGACTTTCACTTTAAAACTGCCAATAATCTCCTGAAAAAATATGACGTTGTAGTTCACGAAGATTTAAACGTCAAAGGTCTTTCTAGTTCGATGCTAGCAAGATCTGTGCATGATGCTGGATGGTCAAGCTTCCTGTCAATTCTAACAACCAAAGCCGAAAATGCTGGGTTATTGGTAATCGCAGTGAATCCATCAGGTACGTCACAATATTGTTCTAATTGTGGTGTGAAAGTTCCTAAAAAACTGCATGAACGCTGGCACGATTGCCCTAATTGTGGGTGCAGTCTTGACCGTGATCATAATGCAGCGTTGAATATAAAAAATAGAGCGGTAGGGCATTCCGTTCTTAAAGCCAAGAGCCTCCTAAGCAATAGCCGGATTGTCTTGGAAGCCTACACTTACTGCGAAGCAGAAGTGTAGGAGTATGTCACGGGTATACATTCATGTGCCCCTATTTATCATCCAAATTTTCCCAGGGTAAATCTAAAATAGGTAGTTAATTTCTCTCATGTTGGGAACTTGGCGTGTAATATTCATGTCATCATGGATACCTAGGAATGAATGTAATTACAATGCCGAAAAAAGCGCTCAATAGAGGGATAAGATTATCGTTCATGATAGTTACGCTCTTCATCACATCGATGATTAGTGCCATTGCTGATGCTCAAGAAGCACCACCAATATTTGGAGATATCACTATCAACCAGAAATTTTCCCCAGACCCCCTGACAGTTCGCGGGATGAGTGGTGGCTCAGTTCCTGGGAAAAAAGTGGCTGGCAGAGCTGAAACAGCTACCGGCCCTTGTACTGGATTTGTTGATCAAGCACCAGATCATAAACTGCAACTAACCAGTAAATTTGACTACCTAAAGCTGCAAGTAGAAAGCCCTGAAGACACTATCATCATCATTAAGGGGCCTGGGGGTACTTGGTGCAATGACGATTTTCAGGGCAAAAATCCTGGCATTGTTGGTGAATGGCTGAAGGGAACTTACCAAATTTGGGTCGGTTCCTACAAAAAGGGCAAGTATTTCCCTTACACACTAAAAATTACAGAAGTGAAGTAGGGGATGGGAGTGCTGAGGAGCCAGTGCTTTGATCGGCCCCATAGACTTGTTAGCGTAGTCACGGGAGCAAGAAGCAGCCCCTGGCGTTGTTAAGTAGGGGAGATGAGGAAGGTATTTCTCCGGTGACTTTCTCTGGTTCCTCTGCTCTCTTCAGCAGCCTAGTTTTTTTTTGTAATGAAATATTGTATGAGAATTAAGTTAAATTTAGTTAAGATTATTGATAGGCGTCATAAATCTACCGTAAGAGCTTTATGGCTCTATGGCGATCCATGACCAGATATCAAATTAAACAAAATGGATTTATAAACATCCGTTACACAGCATGGTGGCTCAAAGACAAGGATTAAGCATGGAGGATAAAAAAGTCTGACCAACCGGACATCATAGCCATTTGGTCAAAATGAGGAATTTTATACTTCATACTTCATCCTGAGTATTTGGTTGCTAAAGCTGATGAATTTTACTGGCATCTAGAGGCAAATAAAAGATGAAATTCTCTTGGAGAGTCGTAGCACTCTGGTCTGTGCTTGCTTTGGTAATTGGCTTTTTCTTCTGGCAAGGGGCATTTGCTGGTGCGCCTGCGGACATGAGTAAGAATGCAGCCAATACCCGCATGACTTATGGTCGTTTTTTGGAATACTTGGACGCTGATCGCGTTTCCAATGTGGATCTTTACGACGGCGGTAGGACAGCAATTGTCGAAGCTGCGGATCAAGACATTGAAAATCGTGTCCAACGGTGGCGAGTAGATCTGCCTGCTAACGCTCCTGAGTTAATCAACAAACTCAAAGAAAAAAACGTGAGTTTTGATGCCCATCCGATGCGGAATGATGGGGCTATCTGGGGACTTTTGGGCAATTTGGTATTTCCAGTTTTATTGATTACTGGGCTGTTCTTTTTGTTCCGTCGTTCTAACAACCTCCCTGGTGGGCCAGGCCAAGCGATGAATTTTGGCAAATCCAAAGCTCGCTTTCAAATGGAAGCTAAAACCGGAGTTAAATTTGACGACGTAGCAGGGATTGAAGAAGCGAAGGAAGAACTGCAAGAAGTCGTTACTTTCCTCAAACAGCCAGAAAGATTTACTGCCGTTGGCGCACGTATTCCCAAAGGAGTGCTGTTAGTTGGCCCTCCAGGAACTGGTAAAACTTTACTCGCAAAAGCGATCGCTGGGGAAGCTGGTGTACCTTTCTTCAGTATTTCTGGTTCAGAATTTGTAGAAATGTTCGTCGGTGTGGGTGCTTCCCGCGTCCGCGACTTGTTTAAGAAAGCTAAAGACAACGCCCCCTGTATCATCTTTATTGATGAAATTGACGCTGTAGGTAGACAACGGGGTGCTGGTATTGGTGGCGGTAATGATGAGAGAGAACAAACTCTCAACCAACTGCTCACCGAAATGGACGGTTTTGAAGGCAACACAGGGATTATTATTATTGCTGCCACCAACCGCCCCGACGTACTAGACTCAGCATTGTTGCGTCCCGGACGCTTTGACCGCCAGGTAACTGTTGATGCGCCGGATATTAAGGGACGCTTGGAAATCTTAGGTGTCCATGCTCGAAATAAGAAATTAGATCCTAGCGTTTCTTTGGAAGCGATCGCCCGGCGTACCCCCGGATTCACTGGCGCTGATTTGGCTAACTTGCTCAACGAAGCAGCTATTCTCACAGCCAGAAGACGGAAAGAAGCTATCACCCTTGGCGAAATTGATGACGCTGTGGATCGGGTAGTTGCGGGGATGGAAGGTACTCCCTTGGTAGATAGCAAGAGCAAGCGCTTGATTGCATACCATGAAGTTGGACACGCCTTGGTAGGTACTTTGATCAAAGACCATGACCCTGTACAAAAGGTAACTTTGATTCCTCGTGGACAGGCTCAAGGTTTGACATGGTTTACCCCCAATGAAGAACAGGGTTTAATTTCCCGTTCTCAGTTGAAGGCCCGGATTACTGGTGCTTTAGGTGGTCGCGCCGCTGAAGAGGTGATTTTTGGAGCTGCGGAAGTGACAACGGGCGCTGGTGGCGACTTGCAGCAGTTGTCAGGCATGGCACGGCAGATGGTGACTCGGTTCGGAATGTCCACTTTAGGGCCACTGTCACTGGAAAGCCAACAGGGAGAAGTGTTCTTGGTCCGTGACTGGACAACCCGATCTGAGTATTCTGATGCGATCGCTTCCCGCATCGATGGCCAAGTTCGACAAATTGTCGAAGAGTGCTATGACTTAGCTAAGAAGCTTGTTCGTGACAATCGTACTGTCACTGATCGCTTAGTAGATTTGCTGATCGAAAAAGAAACCATTGACGGCGCAGAATTCCGGCAAATTGTGGCTGAGTACACTGAAGTACCTGAAAAAACCCAGTTTGTACCTACTCTGTAAGCTTTGAATTAATCGTGAAAATTGACTGGGGATGGATTTTACCATCCCCCTTTTTTTAGTTCCCTTTTTTAACAACAAGATCCCCGACTTCTCTAAGAAGTCGGGGATCTGAAACCCTTGAAGACCCTGGTTACCTTTCTACTTCATTTACTGCTTTAGGAACTCCTGCTGTTAACACTTCATTTCCGTCAGGTGTAACTAACACATCATCCTCAATGCGAATCCCAATCCCCACCCAACGGGGGTCAATTTCTGGTTGATCTTCTGCTGGTTTGGTATCTGGAACAATATAAAGTCCTGGTTCTATTGTCAGCACTTGGCCAGATTGCAAAAGTTGC
This sequence comes from Cylindrospermum sp. FACHB-282, assembly GCF_014697195.1. Taxonomy (GTDB): domain Bacteria; phylum Cyanobacteriota; class Cyanobacteriia; order Cyanobacteriales; family Nostocaceae; genus Cylindrospermum. Next base: position 33,779 of record NZ_JACJRJ010000051.1, read on the forward strand.
GGTTTATCTTCACCATGTTGGTAAAGACCGACATCATGAACATCTAAACCTAACCAATGACTGGTACGGTGCATATAAAATGGTTTGTATTTTTCTTCTTCAATTAATTTGTCGATTTCTCCTTTGAGAATGCCAATTTCAACTAAGCCTTCTGTGAGGACGCGCACGGCTGTATCATGGGGTGCTGTAAAGGGGTTGCCTGGTTGCACTTGGGCGATCGCTTTTTCCTGGGCTTCTAAGACAATTTCATACAGAATCTTCTGCTCTGGGGTAAACTTACCATTGACGGGAAATGTCCGGGTAATATCGGAGTTGTAATAGCCGTAGGCACAACCTGCATCAATCAGCAGCAAGTCTTGATCCTGCATCTGGCAATTATTTTCGATGTAGTGCAGGACGCAGGCATTAGCACCAGCAGCCACAATTGAAGGATAAGCTGGGCCCATGCCACCCCGCAGCCGAAAGATGTGTTCTATCTCCGCTTGAATTTCGTACTCATAACGTCCTGGTGCGGTGATTTTCAGGGCGTGATTGTGTGCTTCAGTAGCGATCGCCACCGCTTGCCGCATCAAGTCTAACTCAGCTTGGCTTTTAATCAGTCTCATGCTGTGCAATATGGGGCCAGTATCTTCAATGGCAATTGGCCCGGTACCGCGTTTGGGATAAGTCCGCAGTAAACCTTGGTAATGTCCCAGAATGTTGTCATTGAAAGGGCGATCGCGTCCCAAGTGATAGTAAATGCGATCGCACTTTTCCAAATACTGCGGCAACTTTTCATCCAACTCAGCAATCGGGTAAGCTGCATCTGCACCATAAATTTCCTTCGCTGCATCTACCCCACAGCGATAACCACTCCACACTTCCTTCTCTCTATCCTTCGGTTGGACAAACAGCACAAACCGATGTTCTGGGTGATGTGGGGCTAATACTGCCACTGTCTGGGGTTCGTTAAAGCCAGTCAGGTAGAAAAAATCGCTCTCTTGGCGATAAACATACTCGACATCGTTGTGCATCACTGCCATTGGCGCACTGCGAAAAATGGCTGTACCATTGCCAATTTTTGCCATTAACTGCTCACGACGTTGCCGATATTCTGCTTGCATAGCTAATCTATTTTTGAAACTATTGTGTTATTTTACACTTTTGCTCACTAGGGACTGCACAGATTATGTCTCTGAGTAGTTGCTAATTCTAAGTTATTCTAGCCAATATTTATTTCACCCCAAGTTATAAATTATTGCTCAAACATCACTTCTTTAAATTATAGGAAATCTTGATGAAGCCAAATAATCGTTTAGATGCGCTCCTAGCCCTACGGGCTTTTGCTTGCTTAATGGTAGTGATTCTCCATAGTAATCCTCCTAGAAATTCGATTATTTATCGAGGTTATGATCTGAGTTGGCTAATATTTAGTCATGGCTGGGTAGCAGTTTGGATATTTTTTGTCCTTTCTGGTTACTTAATGGGGAAAGCCTTCTATGCCGAAAGATACACTGCTGACGTTCCAGGAGTTATCAACTTTTGGCGTAACCGTTTTGTCAGAATTGTTCCTCTTTATTATTTTTCTATATTAATTTTAACTATATTAGTTTACCCAAATTGGTTGAAAATAGAAAACTGGGGTTATTTATTGCGGCTCTTTACATTTACTTATGAGTTTTCAGTAACTTCTCAACCAGGAATGAATTTTAATGTTGTTTTTTGGTCGCTCTCCACTGAAGTTCAGTTTTATATTCTTGTCCCCTTTATCTTTAGCTACTTTAAACAGCGATTCTCACAACCTAGACAAATTTATATCGCCGGAATTTTAATATTCTTGCTGAGTCTTGCCATCCGTTTTATATTCTGGGTTTCCTTAAGAAGAGAGATTGGCGACCAATTTACCTATGTTGTCAAATATTGGTATACTCCACTTCTAACAAATTTAGACCTATTATTGTGTGGCTTTTTAGTTAATCCTTGGCTGAAATATAAACCTTTTAAGTTAAAGCCAAAAGTTAATGATAAACTTTACAAAATATTTCATCTAGACAAAGTAAGCAAAAAGCACGTCGCCGTAATTCTCATTGTCATCCTATATTTATTCACAGCATATTACTCATATCATCAAGAACTAACAAATTTACCAGAGCGTGCTGGTAAAGGGATTAGAACTGCAACAACATTTTTTATTCTGCCACCAGTCACGGCATTGATTACATCTTTTTTTGTTTGGGCATTTGAGTCAGACATTTATGATTCTTTAAGTAAAAATGAAAATCTATCATTTAGCACTATTTTGAGAAATCCCTTCAGAATACTCGAAGTATTTGGCAATATCTCTTATGGTGTTTACATCTGGCATAAGCCAATCATCGAAAATATTACACCAATTTTCACCTCAAATATCCCAATTGAAGCATTTTATGCCAGACTCACAGCAGCAATCATTTTATCAACCTTGCTAGCAACTGTTACCTATTACTTAGTTGAACTTCCATCTGCCGGGTGGAAGATTTATCAACGGACAGATCAATAGTCTACAACCTTACAAAGGGCTGGGGAGCTTGAAACTGCCTCTGGAGATAGGGGAAATGGGAACTGGGGAAAGAGAAATTATTGCATAAGCATCTTTCAATTACAGCTTACCGCAAGAAATGCATTGACATACATAGAAGAGCAATCAAATATCTGCAAATACATTATCTAGCATTTAAAAAATATCATTGAACACAAATTATCATTTGTCTGCAAAAAACGATATTTATTAAATAAAAATATTTGTGAAGAAAATGTAAAGCTCATATAAATGTTCTTTATTTACAGAATCTTCATAAACAAATAAGTTAGAAAAATATAACAACCAGCCATAAAAAAAACACACCATGATTGAAAGTAGAAATCTCTCCGGCTTATCTGTAAATACAAGCAGTTGGGCATCAGAGTCTCTCAACAGATCAGAAAGTTTGACAACTTCGCTTAATACTGCAAATTCTGATTCATATCTGGGAGTTAGGAGTTCGTCAGAGTCAACACAAACTACACAAACTAGTGCGTCAGACCAGTTACCAATAGAGGCAGAAAACAGTAATCCTAATCCTTACTTAGCTAGTGCAGCAGTTGCTCCTGACTTCAACGCTGACGGCAAAATAGACAAACTTTGGGTTAATACTGAAACTGGTGAGATTGTGGTTCGGCTGATGGATGGTACAAAGACTCTTGAACAGGGTTCTTTGGGTCAATATGACTTAACTGCCTACGATTACAAAATTGCCGATTTCAACAATGATGGCAAGACCGACTTCTTATTACGCAATAAGACAACCGGTCAGAATAGTATTGTGCTAATGGATGGAGTTCGAGTTTCTAATGCGGCTTCTCTAGACAGAGTTGATCCCACTTGGACTGCTAGCATTGCCGATTTCAATGGCGATCGCAAAACTGATATCTTCTGGCATAATTCTGAAACTGGTGAGAATGCTATTTGGGAGATGGATGGCACAACAGTTCTGACTGCAAATGTACTAGAAACCACGGCCGTGGGGTTGGATGCCACCATTGTTGATTTCGACGGTAATGGCAATAGTGACATCTTCTGGCGCAATGAGACAACCGGCGAGAACAGCGTTTGGTTTATGGATGGCACCCAAGTTAGTAACTATGCGCTGCAAACACAAGATGCATCCTGGACTTATAAGCTTGGCGATTTCAATGGCGACTACCGGACTGACATTTTGTGGAGTAACTCACAAACCGGTGAGAACAAAATTTGGAACATGAATGGCATCTTCGTCACAGAGGGTAGTCTACAAACCCTTGACTCAACCTGGACATCCAGCATTGGTGATTTCAACGGCGATGGCAAAACTGACATCTTCTGGCACAATACAACCAGCGGCGAGAACACTGCTTGGTTAATGGATGGCATCACCGTTAGTTCTGAAGCTTTCCTCCCCAGCAATAGCGCTTCCCTCACACCATCATTTGGCGATTTCAATAATGATGGCAAAACCGATATCTACTGGCGTGATCAGGAAACAGGTGCTGACACCATCTGGACGATGGATGGCACAAAAGCAACTGAAACTGTCGTATCTGATGCAGATAAACTGACCTCAGAATGGTACACAGCCTAAGACTTAGAGGTTTAGCAGTGTTTGGGTTGTAGCACCGTTTCCACCCAAGCTATTAATATTTGTGGCGTTGCTGAATATGGGGATGAACCAGTTCTAAATCCCGGAAATCAGCAACGTTTCCTCATAAAAAAACACTTTTTGATGGGGAAATTATCCTTTACATCATTCACTAAACTGGGTGAAGCGATATGCATCACCCACCTCAAAAACCTTAAAACTTATAACTCAAAATCTGAATAGCCGCATTTTCGGGCAAATTATTTGAGGTAATAGAAATACTGTCACTATTGCTACGACGAACATTTACGTCCGGCATCAAAGAGAGAAACTCATCCACTGGGGAAATATCGCACGCAGCCGTATCAGCAGCCTGTGTCCGGTAATGCGTGGGAATCACCAGTTTGGGATTTAAAACTGCGATCGCCTGTTTTGCTTCCTGGGCATTGTAAGCCTTAGCACTACCGCCCACGGGAATCAATGCCACATCAGGACGCCCCATCAGGATTTTTTGCTCAAGAGAAATCGGTGCAGCGGCTCCCCCTAAATGTAGGATACTAATACCCCCTTGTTTCCATGCCCAAGTGATATTTTTACCAAACTGCTTGCCATTTTTGCGATCGTGGTCTGTAGCAATTCCCTGGAACTTAATACCCTGGAACTCATAAACTCCCGGTTCATAGACTAGCTTTGGATTCCCCGGTAGTTCTTCCACTGCGCCTTCATCCAGTAGTTGACTGCTAATCAGTACTAAATCTGCCACAACTTTTGGTGGACGATATCCAGCAGTGCAGCCAATCGGCCGAAAGGGATTAACAAGAATTTTTGCACCGCCACCAGTAAACAGAAAGCAAGTATGACCCAACCACTGAACCGATAAACCGCTAGATTGTGCATCAGCTTGAAATCCAGAACCCAAGTTAGTAACCAAAGCTGTTGCTAAACCCGCCCCAGCATAGCCCATCAACTGTCGTCGTTTCATTCACTACACTCTCGACTGTAATTGTTCCAGAAAATTTCGCATTAACTGCTTTCCCGAAGATGTCAGGACACTCTCTGGATGAAACTGGACGCCCTGAATGTGAGGATAGTTCCGGTGTCGGACTCCCATAATGGTGCCATCATCAACCCAAGCGGTGATTTCCAATACTTCGGGGCAAGTCTCGCGGTCAATCACCAGACTATGATATCTGGTTGCAGTCATAGGATTTTCTAATCCTTGAAAAACCCCAACCCCACTGTGAGACACCAGAGAAGTTTTGCCATGCATCAACTCTGGAGCAGAGACAATTTTACCACCGAACACTTGACCAATACTTTGATGACCTAAACAAACACCCAAAATTGGCAATTCTTGTCCTAACCTGGCAATTAAATCTAGAGAAATTCCCGCATCTTCCGGGCGACCAGGCCCTGGAGAAATGACTACCACATCAGGATTTAATGCCCGAATCTCATCTACGGTAATCTTATCGTTACGAAAAACCCTAAGATCAGATGCGACTGGAAACTCTGCGGCTAGTTCTCCCAAATACTGCACTAAATTATATGTAAAGCTGTCGTAATTATCGATGACTATAATCATAAAAAACCTAATTTTCAATACTTTTCTGATGATAATTTAGCTATTTTTCTTAACTTTCTAGTCATTATCCGAGGAATATAATCACAATTTTCACCAGACTTACTAATAGCTATAAACTTGGATTTTTACCCATACCTAAAGGCAGGGGATTGTTTTCCTCTGAGGGGCTAACGAATGGAAGCAGACACTGCGAAGTTAGGCTTGAAGACAAAACCTCAAACCAATTGGCGAAGCCATAGCGCTGACTACAATAGTGTCCATGTATCGCAGATACTTTCTACGTATTTTATGGAGTCAACTCTATCTAAACGGCGATTAAAATCACCTATGTCCTGATCCCCATGTCTAAAGCCCTTTTTTCTACAGGCTTTGATTTTCAGTCACAAACCGTATCTAGAAAGCAGAAATAATTAACGCTACTAGAGGGGGGAGTAAGAGAATAGCAGCTACCAGCAACGCTACCAAAGCAGAAACAAGTACGGCACCAGCAGCACAGTCTTTGGCAATTTTTGCCAAATCGTGGTAAGTTTGCTTAACCGTTAAGTCCACAAGGGACTCGATAGCAGTATTCAGTAACTCCAAAGCTAAAACTAAACCACTAGTTATACCAATTACGGCTATTTCCACTGCTTGCAGTTGCAAAAAAACGCTTAAGCCAATGGCCAAAGTACAGACGCTTACGTGGATGCGAAAGTTGCGTTGAGTCTGAAAACTATAGCTAATTCCAGCCCAGGCATACTTAAAACTAACGAATAAATTAGAGGCAACTTGCCAGGAAAGCTCCCGTTCATTGGTCACAAGCGTTGATAAGCTCTTTGACATTGGTGGAGGCGAAACTTTTGGGGACATAGGCTTAAAAATACAAAAACAGAGTAGGGAAGGTGGGAGTCTTCGCCGATTTTAATGGCGCGATCAACTTCAAGGCAATTTTAGGCAATTTTTTTACGGAAGCATTATGCATTATAAAAATATCACCCAAGATTAATACTTGCAGACGCGCGCACAACTACTATTCTATGTCAATAGTAATACCTATTGAGTACAGCAATACCACTTGTTGTTTTAACATTTGCATCAGACTTTCTTCATCAGGATGATCCCAGCCCAAAAGATGCAATAAGCCATGAGCAGTTAACCAGGCTAACTCGGTTGTCAAACTATGACCCTGCTGATCAGCTTGGCGTTGTGCTGTATTTATAGACACAATAATGTCGCCTAAATACAAAGGTAATGAGGCTAGCATTTCCTCGCTTTGCGGCAAGTCTGCTTCTAAGGCTGCAAAGGCTAAAACGTCTGTCGGCTGATTCTTTTGGCGATACTGGGCATTCAGTGCCTGAATTTCCAAATCGTCTGTTAAACGCAGCCCTATTTCGTAACTTGGCGCTGGTGGAAGATGAGAATTAAGCATTTCCAACCAGCCATGAAACCAGTTTTCCCAGGTAGCGGGAGCAACTTGGGACTCTGAGTAACCCATATTCACTGCTTCAGATGGGGATGACTCGGAAAAACAATCCTCCACATATAGTTCGACTCTCAGGGGCACAAAGTCTCCTAGGCTGAGATGATAGTTTGTCGTTAGCGAGTTAGATAAGCAAGACCAATGAGGGCGGCTAAAAGCCCTACAGCAGTCATTGCAAAATGTTTCAAGGAAGTGCCACCTTTCCTCACCATGTTTCGCATGGCAAGTTTCACGTAGCTAGGTTGAGGTTCTGTTGAAGGAGAGGTGCTCATGATTGTTTGAACATATACTCTTTTATAACTTTAACAGCTAGCTCCGGGTAGAGTTGCGATTGCCTGATAAAGGAGCGCACCCTGCACCGGGTGAATCTCCAATCTTTGACCTCTCCCCGGTCTAAAGACACGGGGATTCTAAACTGATGCTACGTCGTAGGCTGAAGCCGTACCACTTCGCTTTTTAGTTTTGGTTTCCCAGATACGAAATCTGGTAGCAAGGGTCAAAACTTGCCTACAGACCTTGACTAGGACGAGTCCTAATTGTGTCTCTACTTTGCGAAGTATATTCGCTGCACCATTTAAATCAGCGTTAATAAATAGTCCTTTTCCTGTGCGGAACATACCGCGGTTTACTCGTTTTCCACTTGGTTTCCACCCTTCAGGTTTTGCGCCGAAAGTAGGTAGAAAATCACCATCTAGAAAACTAGTTTTACTGGTATAGGATTCTTCGGCCTCTACAAATTTGATGCCGTGGTACTCGCATAACTGTTTAACTCGTTTTTTGAGTTTGGCGGTTGGTATCTGCACAAATGATTGCGTTGTTCTACCTAACTGCGCTTCTTGTCTTTGTCCCTGATTCCACCCAAATACCACTACACCAATTTGATGT
>NZ_JACJRJ010000052.1 GCF_014697195.1 Cylindrospermum sp. FACHB-282
TCAGAAAAGCAATCCCTAATGCTTTTGCAGATGGGATACAGGGGATTGTAGTTTCCCCAGTAAAGGTAACACTTTCAAAGTAAAAGATATTTGTCTATATTTTTTACAACTATACAAGCTGCATCTAATGAAAACCAAAAATCACAGGGATTACTCAACCGTGAATTAATCTTGCTGACACATAAGATTCAGCTTGGTTATCGAGTGCGAGCTGTCTTAGATGACAACCGCGTCAGTGAATGGTCTCCAGTAATGGCAGTCGGTGCAACTACTGTCTCTGAATGAAATGGTACGATCAGCTTAAATCCCTGATATTACTGGTGCAAGGGGTGTAGGGTGTAGGGAAATTAAGAACAAGGCAGTTTTGTTTACACACCAAAAATTGACGGACTTTTAACACAAACCTGGAACCCTACCCCCCAACACCATGCCAAAGGAGGGGGGAAAACAAAAAACGGCGTTGCTGAATCAAAGTATGAAATGCTAAAATTACACTTCTTTTTCTTCGTACCTTTGAGCCTTTGCGCCTCTGGGCAAAACAAATTCATATTCTCAATCAGCAACGCCCAAAAAACGATTATTTTACAGAAATGGTGAGTGAAATCATAAACTGGGGAGTAAGTCAGAGAATAGTAACAGGAGATAGTTGGTATTCAGGAGTAGAAAACTAAAAATTTTTGAGAAACCAGAAACTGGGCTTTCTATAATGATATTTTTTGTCAATGTGTAAGTTCTAATATTGATCTTGGGAATTAACCTTAAGTTCGTAGATGGCGATCGCCTCATCTTTGCCTTTTACCTTCACAGCCTGATCTACCAACCTGAGAGAAAATGCTTCTGGATAGGATAAACTGCTAACTACCGACTCACTCAACAGAACCTGACGGTCATATTGCTTAGTTAATCCCTCAATGCGAGCAGCGACATTTACCGCATCACCGATGACTGTAGATTCAATGCGGGAAGTAAACCCTACCGTACCCATAACAACATTACCACGATGAATGCCGATGCCGACGGAGATTTTGGGTAACCCTGTTTGTGATCGCCGATCATTAAACTGATCCAAAGCCTGATGCATCAAAATCGCCGCTTTTAGTGCGCCATCAGTAGCAGCATCATCAAACAGCGCCATGATCGCATCACCGATATATTTATCAATAAACCCACCTGCTTGATCGATGGCTTGTCCCATACAAGCCAAGTAGTCATTCAAAAAGGTAAAAATTTCTATTGGTGCCATCACCTCAGACATTGAGGTATAGCCCCGAATATCGCAGAATAAGATTGTCATTCTCCGCATTGAAGCCACACCCACCTCAATGTTTTCCACACCTTGGGGAGCGATCGCTAGAATGAACTTATTCGGCACAAATCTCTCAAAAGCATCTAAAGTCTTTTGCAGCTTAGTAAACGATACCTGCAATGCCGCAGACATCTCATTAAATGAAGTCGCCAGTGCGCCAATCTCATCTCCACGGTGGTTAATTTCTGCACGATGCTGCAAATCTCCCCCAGCAATCTTGGCGGCACTCACCTGTAACCGCCCTATGGGATGACTCAGATGTTGTGCCAGAATATATGCAAACACCAAACCAACAACCAGCCCGACGATACCCACCATCAGGGCCTGATTCACCGCATTACCAACAGCCCGATCTATCCGTCCCAGGGACAGCCCAATTCGTAAGGTGCCAATTTTTTTACCAGATAGCAAGTGGATATCTGAAGCCGCTTCCATTACCCTTTCACCACGCTTGGCCCGCGTAGTTCCAGAAAACTGGATTTCTCGCAAGACAAATATCTCTTGAACACTAGATTTTTGCGACAAAGCTAGAGCTTTATTTGTCGCCTCCAAGGGCACAATATCAGGAATATGTTGGTTTTGAAACTCTCCTGGAGAAGCAGCAACGATCAGATTATCTTGGCGGGCATCAGACACAAGTACATAGACAAAATCTTCGTTTTCCTTCAGCATCATATCGATATTCAGGCGGATTTGACTCCAGTTTCCTTCGGCGAGTTCGTTTACATAGGAGTAACTCAACACTTTGGAAAAGAAGCTGGCTTCCCGCACTTTTTCCCGGTAATAAAGATTACTCTCACTTTTTGCCCAAACGGTAACTACTGCACCAACCAAGGCGAGAATTAATAGGGTTGTACTAGCCATGATTTGGGTGCGAATCGAACGAACGGTAAAAAATTTCATGGTTGTATTATTAACTCTTCGACGAAAGTGACCCATCGTATATTGCTGGTTTTAGTTTTACATTCAGAACTAAAAGCCAAAGTCACAGGGCCGCCAAGTTTTGCCGGGATAAGTTGTTTGTCTTCTCCCCATCTGGTTACTAAAAGGATTTCACACTCACGCAAGTCAGCGGCTGAAAAACTCATGGGGTTGGCGGTACTACGGTAAACTTGTGCCTTCCCTCGCACCACAACTTCTCCGAGGGTGGGCAGCTGGACACCAGCAAGGGACAAAACATCCCGCACACGCACCCCATGGAGTTTAACTTTGCCACTGGGCCAGCCAATGCGATAGCCAACAGTTTCCGTAAGAGTGACTTGGGGCAGCTGATCTAGGGCGGCTAAATTGAGTGTACGCTTCCCCACCCGCAACTGCACTTTTTCCGTACCTACTATCATGTTGCTGACGTAAAATGCCCAGAATGATTCATCATACTTTTGCTTTATTTCTGGATATTGTCTATAGGGAAACACTAAGTAAATCGGGCCACCTTGGTCGCGGTTAATTGGTTTGCCATTGTTAGCGATCGCTAAGATAATCGGGTAAGTTAGTAAATCTGCCAAGCTGACCGTTATCTGGTAAGCGTCATCAGAAAGAAAAGTGACCTCAGTTACATTTGATTGATGACCAAATTCTTTTAGCAGCTTTGATATTGGTAATCCACGGAAGTTAAAAACCTGATTTCGGTCGATGACATAATTGGGATCGGTTGTCTGCACATAGGTATTTGCTAAAACCCCTACCTGTTGCCAATTAAATTTTACAGATTTACCAGTCGCTGTTTCACCCTGAATAACCAAATTCGACTCCATCGGCTGGTTTTTTTTGGCGTTATCTGCCACAATTTCAGCATTGCGGGCGATCGCTTCATTGCGCCAGATTTCGAGTTGTTCCTCTGTCGGCTGGTTGGTACAACCTCCTAGGCAGATAATAGCTGTCACTAAGGGTAGTACAGGTAAATTTTTCCACACATCTGGTTGCAACCACATTCAAAAATACTTCTGAAAAAGCTGTACACAATAACGTAGATGTAGCACATCCGCTATTTTATTCACAGTAGTCTAGTACATTTTTATGCCTTGAAAAAAAAATGCCCCAGAAAAAACCTCACCATCGCAGGTTTTAGATATGATGGCAGCAAAATTAAAACGTCAGAATAGAAGACACAGGAGAAAAAGGTAATGGGTAAGAGTTTTCTCAATCCCCAGTCTCCAGTCAAGAATCTCTAGTAAATCAGGAGTTTACTAACAGTGGTATTACAAGTACAAAACAGCACCTACGAAGTTAAAACCCAAGAAATTGCTAAACAACTTTTGGGATTAACTCAAGAAAATCGCTCATTTTTTGCTTCTTTGCGCGATCAAATGCGCTGGGATGATAAATTGCTAGCTTGGGCAATGAGTAATCCCGGATTGCGGGTACAGTTATTTCGCTTTATCGATACTTTACCTGCTTTACACAGTAAATCAGAAGTTGCCGCCCATTTACAAGAATATCTGGGAGATGAGTCTGTAGAACTACCCGCAGCCTTGAAGGGAATGTTAAACTTTGCTAACCCCGATTCCATGCCGGGACAAGTGGCAGCGACAACTGTAGGGACAGCTGTAGAAACCCTGGCCCATAAATATATTTCTGGGGAAAATATTAAACAAGTCATCAAAACAGTTGAACGACTGCGGAAAGAAAAAATGGCTTTCACCATCGATTTACTCGGTGAAGCGGTGATTACAGAAGCTGAGGCCCAGTCTTATCTAGAACGTTACATGGAATTAATGCAACAATTGGTGGCAGCATCCAAGAGTTGGACAACAATTCCGGCTATTGACGAAGCAGATGGTGAACAAATCCCCAAGGTTCAGGTTTCTGTGAAGTTAACGGCTTTTTATTCTCAATTTGACCCTTTAGATGCTAAAGGTAGTGAGGAGCGAGTTGGCGATCGCATTCGCACTCTGTTACGTCGTGCTCAGGAATTAGGTGCAGCTGTACATTTTGATATGGAACAGTACGCTTACAAAGACATCACTCTCAGCATTCTCAAAAAACTGCTGCTAGAACCAGAGTTTCGCCAACGCACAGATGTAGGCGTTACCATCCAAGCATATCTGCGTGACAGCGAGCAAGATGCCAAAGACGTAATTTCTTGGTTGAAACAGCGTGGAAATCCATTAACAATTCGCTTGGTGAAAGGTGCATACTGGGATCAAGAAACCATTAAAGCCGCACAGAAACATTGGCCACAGCCAGTTTACAACGACAAAGCGGCAACAGATGCCAATTTTGAAGCGATAACTCAGTTGTTGCTAGAAAATCACCAATATGTCTATGCTGCCATTGGTAGTCATAATGTGCGATCGCATTCTCGCGCTATGGCGATCGCTGAAAGTTTAAATGTCCCCCGTCGTTGTTTTGAAATGCAAGTCCTCTACGGCATGGGTGATAAAGTTGCCAAAGCTTTAGTTGACAAGGGTTATCGTGTCCGCGTTTACTGTCCCTATGGTGAATTATTACCGGGAATGGCTTATCTAATTCGCCGTTTGTTGGAAAATACGGCTAATAGTTCTTTCATTCGCCAAAATCTGGAAAATCGACCTGTTGAGGAGTTGATAGCGGCACCGATTGTGGATTTGTCTCACGCAGAGTCGCAGAGTCGCAGAGAGGAAGATGTGAGTTTTGTGGCTGCTGCGGATACGGATTATGCTGTGGAGGAGGTGAGAAGGAAATCTGCTCAAGCTTTTGAAAGTGTTCGTCGGCAATTGGGGAAAACTTATTTACCTTTAATTAATGGGGAATATGTTAATACTGAGAATTTTGTCGATTCTCTCAACCCGTCGAATTTTAGCGAGGTAATTGGGAAGGTTGGATTAATCAGTGTGGAACAAGGGGAAGCGGCGATGCAAGCGGCTAAAGCGGCTTTTCCTGGTTGGCGTAAAACTCCTGTGAAAGAACGGGCGGGGATTTTGCGGCAGGCTGCTGATTTGATGGAACTACGCCGCGCTGAACTTTCGGCTTGGATAGTTTTGGAGGTTGGGAAACCAGTTAAGGAAGCAGACGGGGAAGTTTCAGAGGCGATAGATTTTTGTCGCTACTACGCCTCGGAAATGGAACGGTTGGATAAAGGTGTAAATTACGATGTTTCTGGGGAAACTAATCGTTATATCTACCAGCCACGGGGAATTGCTGTGGTAATTTCTCCTTGGAATTTCCCTTTAGCGATCGCTTGTGGAATGACGGTTGCCGCAATAGTAGCGGGTAATTGTACTTTGCTCAAACCTGCGGAAACATCTTCGGTGATTACTGCCAAGCTTACAGAAATTTTGATTGAGGCAGGTATACCTCAAGGGGTATTTCAATATGTCCCCGGTAAGGGTTCTCAAGTCGGTGCTTACTTGGTAAATCATCCAGAAACTCATGTCATTGCTTTTACGGGTTCTCAGGAAGTTGGCTGTAGAATCTACGCAGAAGCGGCAATAGTTAAACCTGGTCAAAAGCACATGAAGCGGGTGATTGCCGAGATGGGTGGCAAGAATGGCATTATTATTGATGAAAGTGCTGATTTAGACCAAGCTGTAATTGGGGTGGTACAGTCGGCTTTTGGTTACAGCGGACAAAAATGTTCTGCTGCTGCCAGGGTGATTGTGCTGGAGCCAGTATATGATGCCTTTGTGCAGCGGTTGGTAGAAGCAACAAAATCTCTCAATATTGGGGAAGCAGAGTTACCGAGTACCCAAGTCGGCCCGGTGATTGATGCTCCGGCACGCGATCGCATTCTTGAGTATATTGAGAAGGGGAAAGCAGAAGCAGAAGTGGCACTGGAATTACCCGCACCTGAACAGGGATATTTTATCGGCCCAGTCATCTTTAGTGAAGTACCGCCCAATGGCATAATTGCCCAACAAGAGATATTTGGCCCAGTGCTAGCCGTAATTCGTGTAAAAGGCTTTCAAGAAGCTTTGCAAGTCGCCAACGGTACTAATTACGCCTTAACTGGCGGACTTTACTCCCGCACTCCTTCTCATATTCAACAGGCGGAACAAGACTTTGAAGTGGGGAACTTGTACATTAATCGTACCATCACTGGTGCGATCGTCGCTCGGCAACCTTTTGGCGGATTTAAACTTTCCGGTGTCGGTTCTAAAGCCGGTGGCCCTGATTACCTGCTACAGTTCCTCGAACCGCGCACGGTGACAGAAAACATCCAGCGTCAAGGTTTTGCACCAATTGAGGGTGCAGATTAAACATTGCTTGACTCTAGTCCGGGGAGTGATTTATGCACTCCCTTTTTTGTAATCTGTCAATATTAGGACTTACGCACAAATCTCTCAAATGTATCCTTTGCATCCTCTGTGGTAGCCTACGGTACGTCCTTCAGTCTACATTTTTCCGTTATTTGTGGGTAAGTCCTGAATAGAAAAATCAAAAGACTTAATCACTGTCTTGCTGGTCTAACCAAGTCACTAAATCACCTATTTCTGAAAAGTCTAGTAATGCTTCTGCTAAATCATCTAACTTTTCAATTGATAACATTCTAATTTTATCAATCAATAAAGAATTTATTTCACCAAAACGGCGATTAAGCTGGCGGATAATTGTACGTTGCTCACCCCGTTGCTCACCCCGTTGTTCACCCTTCTGCAAAATATCCTGATAAATTACTGATTCTTGCATAATTTCCTCGCTTAACAATTGACGAATTAAATCTTTACCAAACCTCAAGCCTGCTAAAATCTCTGTGTAAGCTGCAATATCCTGTTTAGTGTCTCTATCCGAAATTCTAGCAACATTCTGGGAAACCTGCGATAATAAGCTTTGGGGTGAATTTGTTCGCGTTAATGGTGCTAAGGGCAATAATGCCAGATTATCGAGAAATAAGTCTGAATCTTGTTCCCACATCCGAATAACGCGATAGCGGTGAGTCGTTGTCTCATTAAGATATTCTTCGGTAAAAGCGATTTCGTTATTTGTTTCTTGTAAGAAAATCACTACTTGGGTGACGGGAACTTTATATTGACGTATCAACCTCACCGAGTAATCCAACATCCGCAAAGGAACAGGAGTTTTAGACGTTGCTTCGGTTTGGAATTCAATATGTAAAATCCGATTTTCTGTTTGCAAGAAGGTGACAAAATCAGCGCGAATTGGTTCGATACTTAATTCAGTTTTTAATACTTTGATGTTTTGCGGTTCCTCAGTTAGCAACCAACGGGCAAAATCAAGTGGATATTTTTCAGCTAATATTTTACAAACGTTGTCAAAACTCACAGGTTTATCAAAATATATATCACAATTATTATAAAATTTAATGGTAAAAGTGGGAATGCAAGAGTTAATATTATAAATCTTGTGGGGTGGGCAGAAAAGCCCGCCCTTGTGTACCTCAGTCCAATAAAACGTGCAGTATTTTTGATCTTATTTTGGACACTCTGGTAAACTTTTGCCAGCGTAATTACAATCAAAATAGATTAAAGCTTCTCTACTAGATGCAAAGCTCCGAGTTGTAGAGTCTGGATCATTATTTGGATCTGCCTTATCAGACCAAATTTTCAAGTAGTAATAACTGCCATCATCACTAGACCATAATTCATAACGGTAATCACCGCCTGCTCCCTGACTCGTTAGGTAATCAGCTAGTGCTGTATTTGATAGAGATAGAAGGGTAAATATAGTCAAAATTGGAATTATAGCTATTTTCAACATCTGGGTGACTTTCATAGATACAGCAAGAATTAGGTTAGTCTCAATCGTAACCTGATTGCGTATTTATGTCTAGATAAGCTGTATTAGTTACCTCTTAAAACTTGGGAACTCATATCCTGCTCAAATTTTCTCAGAGACATTCTCTAAAAACATCACACCCATCCAACGAAGTAAATCGAGAAAATCGCCCCGTACACTCCCCTAAAGAAAGATAACCCAGAGGTGGAACTTTGCCACAATAGAGGAGATATCAGCGCTTTAAGGAGGTGGAGAAATGACAGATGGCGGTGTGAGAATTGTGTCTTTGATTCCCGGTGGCACAGAGATTTTAGCTAACTTAGGGCTGATTGATGCTATCGTTGGGCGATCGCATGAATGCGACTATCCCCCAGAAGTTAAAAATCTGCCTATTTGTACCCAAGCCCGCTTAGACAGCAACGCATCTAGCAGCGATATTGACGCTGATGTAAACAGTTTATTGCAATCGGCGCTGAGTATTTATCAAATCAAAACAGATGTTTTAGAGCAATTGCAGCCTACCCACATTCTCACTCAAGACCAGTGTGATGTCTGTGCAGTCAGTTTCAAAGAAGTTGAAAAGGCTGTAGCTACTCTCACCCACTCCTCACCCCAAATTATTTCCTTACAACCCAATATTCTCCAGGATGTTTGGGCTGATATTGAGCGAGTCGGCAAAGTCTTTGGGGTAGACTCAGTAAAGGTACTAGAGAACTTAGAAGCCCGTGTTCAAATTTGTCAGCGAAGAGTCCAAGGACTTTCGTTAGCAGAACTGCCCAAAGTCGTTTGCATTGAGTGGACTAATCCTTTAATGGCCGCTGCCAACTGGATTCCCGAATTAGTCAACTTAGCAGGTGGACAGTCAATGTTTTGCGTTGCAGGTCAGCCATCACCTCATTTACAGTGGGATACATTAATCACCAGCAATCCTGATGTAATTATTTTTATGCCCTGCGGTTTTAATTTACATCGCACTCGCCAAGAAGCCCAGATACTAACTAACATTCCAGAGTGGCAAAAACTCCATGCTACCCAAACAGGTAGAGTTTTCGTTACTGATGGCAATGCTTACTTCAATCGTCCAGGCCCACGACTGGTAGATTCTTTGGAAATTTTAGCAGAAATTTTGCATCCCGAAATTTTTGACTATGGCTACAAAGGCGTAGGCTGGGAACCGCTTTAAGCTAAACTAGATGCCATTAAACAAGGCGACGGGCAATGTTAGTGAGCCATTCAATCAACGGTCTTAAAGTGCCTGGTAATGCTGCCTCACTGACAGTGACTGTATGCTGTTGCCCCTGATCTTCCACAGTCAACTTATACTGAAAGCGATCGCTTTGGGGATTAGGGTTGGGAATTAATTCTGGTAGTTTAAAAAAATTGGCAACTTCCACCAGTCGGGGCAATACATCGGCTTCCTGTGGTGGGAGAGTAGCTGTGTCAACAGTGGTAATCTTACTAATACCAGCAAAGCCGCCCGTGCGTTCAAAGGAAATTCGCATTTTTTTGTTCGCCCTTTTGCTGTTGATGGCAGAAATACAAAAACTGGGAAATAGAAGCTTCTGTTCCCCAGTCTAGCAATAAAATCTAATCTAGATTACACCCACCTGTCGCCAAGCATTTTCCACCGCTGTCTTTTCTGGGCTTTCAATGCCGTAGAGTTCCCCAGCAACTTTAATAGTTGTCTCGGCAGCTGTTTTAAAGTCTGATTTATCGCGCAGGCGATCGCGCAAACTCACATACCAAATTTTACCAGCTTTCTCCCAGGCATAGCCGCCCATCTCCACCGCCGCTAAGTAAAAAGCATGGTTAGGGATACCTGAGTTAATATGCACCCCACCATTATCTTGATCACCCATATACTTGTCTTTCATGTGTGCTGGTTGGGGATCTTTACCCATTACCGGGTCATCATAAGCTGTTCCTGGTGCTTTCAAAGAACGAATACCAACACCCTTGACATGAGGTGCTAACATACCCTCACCCATAATCCAGTCTGCCTCCAGGGCAGTTTCATTTTGTACCCGCTGTTTGACTAAAATCCCAAAGATATCAGCAAAAGACTCATTCAGTGCTCCTGATTCGCCGTTATACTCTAAAGCCGCTTCATATTGGGTAATTCCATGAGTTAGTTCATGGGCAACGATATCAATGCATTTAGTGAACCGTTGAAATATGTTGCCGTCGCCATCACCATAAACCATCTGGTCGCCATTCCAAAAGGCGTTGTCATAATTAACCCCAAAATGCACCGTAGAATCTAAACGCAGCCCCTTATCATCAATAGAATTGCGCTCAAACACCTCATAAAATAAGTCATAAGTAGCACCTGTAGCGTCATAAGCCTCATTGACTGCGATATCGGTAGTGGGTGGTTCGCCCTCACTACGCACCAATACACCAGGTAAGTTCTGGGTGCGTTTAGCATCGTAGATAGTGCGGCGCTTGACTCCAGGGGAAGGGGCAAAGAAGAAATTGCCAACAGCATTCCGCCGTCCCCGCAGTTGTGCAGAAATATTTAACGTCTCAAAAGCCCAATTACGTTGATGAGATTCCCCATTGATAGCAATACTTTCCAGCAAGTGGGGCGGGATGATACAACAAATCGGGCATCTAGCATTTGGTAGAGATTGAGAATGCAACCCTGATAATTTTTTCTTTTTTCGCGCCATCCGAAAATATTCTCCTTTAGAAACTAAGTAATGGCAAATAGTCCTTTTAACTCCCCTGGAGAAAGGAGCCGAAATACAACTGCAAACAGACTTTTCCTGGTTTCTATTCTCCAGGAAATTCCTTATTCTATAGTGTAAAAAAAAATCTGTAGTGAGAGGACAGCACCCTCATCTGTTACTTTAATGTGGCAACATTCATCAAATTAGCTAGTGCCTTTGGATTTGGATAAAATCGCCAACGTCCTCTGTCATCTGGGGCTGACTCGACTCCCAAGTCCCTGATATTCCACCTGTAAGGCAGCTACAGAAACCGAAATCAAGGGGAAAATTGCGCATAGAAGACGCCATTAAGGGCAGCGCTGGTGCTTCCTTAAGACCTATCGCCACAGCTAGCGGAATGGACAACTCCACACCTGAGTGGCGAAGAGCTAGTCAGGGTCAAAATTTTCTCCTAATTTAATCAATTTGAATAAAACTTGCTTCTGAACACACACTGATGCAGTTTCATTTGCTTGAATAGCTATATTAAGAGGACGGAAACTTACAATTCCTAATTATGGCTACTAAACTCATTGATGTTAGGGAATATACTGTCAGAGCGCATAAAAGACAGATTCAAACCCGTATTTTTCACTTTGTCTGTAAACAGTGCAATGAGGCTACAAAACGCGAAACTTTCGGCCCTCGACCTTTATATTGCGAGAGTTGTCGCCCTCCTCAAGCACCCAAAAGATCACCACAGGAATCTAAAAAAGCTAGACCTAGAGCAATGACTTACAAGAGTGATACCGATTTAGGTTGATAAAAACTTTATGAAACCAAAGGGACAATTAGAGTTACCTCCAGACTCATTCATTTCTCCATTGTTGGAATTACGAGACTATTATGTTCGTCTTGTGGAAGAACACGAACGTCTATTTATACAGGCGCGATCGCAACTTGAACATGTAGAAGCCTTGTTGTCTAACTGGTATGAAGCAAATGGCAATCAAAAGCTTTCCCGACTGGAGGCGGTTAATGGGGGGAACCGCACTGCTGCCGACAAAGGGCCGCTGTTGCTGCTGTCGCCTGATAGCATCTCTGACATTGATATGGTGGATTCTCTAGAGTCTGAAGTTGGAGACTCAGACGACTTGGAGATGGATAATTCCACCTCTGTTACTGAAGTGGAAGAGTTCCAACTGCCAATTAGATCCCCAGAAAGTCACGATAACTCCATCAAGGGGCCAGAAGTTCCCATGTTACTCCAGTATCAAGCTCTCAGTCGGATGGAGGCTATCAAAAAGCTATTGCAAGACTATATGGGGAGTGTATGCCATATAGATTTCATTGTGCGATCGCTTTATGGAGAGTTAGAACCATATCTCTTCAAAGTAGTCAAAGGTAGAGTCCAATCCTCCCTCACTCAGGGTAGAGAAAGAGGCGTCTGGGAAGCTATTCCCTATGAGCCAGGTTGTTACACTCTGGATTTAAGTATGGTAAACCCAACTAACGGCAATGGCACTTCTATGGGTGTCAAACCCAAAAAAAAGAAACCTTACCTACTGCCAAAGTCGAAAACAGTCCCATTGCTCAGAGCTTTTGAAGGTCTATTTTTGATTGATGCCATTACCTCTTTTTTAGAGCAAAATCCAGGAATAGTTTTCAGCGTGGCGGAAATAGTCATGGGAATTTATGGAGAACTTGATTCTCAGCAACTGAGAGAGGTCAAAAACAAGGTACTGAATGAATTATCTCGAGGTCATCGTACAGGGAGATTCTCTAGAGTACCTGACAAAATCGGATTTTACCAATATTAGATTTTAGATTTTGAATTTTAGATTGAAGATATTGATACCAAGTTGTTTTTCCATATTAGTCACTGCGGGATTTGGTAAGCAATTTAAAATTCAAAATAAAAATCTAATCTTCGCAACTATTTAGTACAGCATGGCGGAAATCAACATACCATTCAAAATAGGCGCAAATCTGAATTCATAAGTTTTTTGTGCCTCTTTTCAAAGAGCCAAGGGCAAAGCCTCCCATCAGGGATCAGCTAACATGTAGCGTGCCTCAGGCATATTTTGAATGGGCTAATTTTGAATTCCGCGCAGCGGTACTAGTGCATCCAGCATCCCCTTACCAATCTTCAACACTCTGCTAATAAAATAATAGTCTGTATAGACGTTAATACTTATAGCAGTGGCCAAGGCGAGGCGGTTAGGACATTCTGAAAAGCTCAAACTCAGTAATGACAAGGGTTTTAGTATTGCCTTAATTTTTTAAAAAAATATGTTTTTTGGCATCAATAGTAATCACACCTTCTTGTTGTAACTTGCCCAACAATCTTGTAATTGTGACTCTAGTAGTGCAGCAAGCGCTAGCAATATCTTCATGAGTCAAGCGAGCATTGAGGCGAGTGCCCCCCGGCACAGCTTGACCAACTTGCTGTTTCAAAAGCTCTAATAGATGGTGTAACCGATCTTGTACCCGCCGCCTACCAGAAATGACTAAAAAAGATTCTGTCTGCTGTAACCGCTGATTTATTTTGGGTAAAAGAATTTGGCTCAGACCAGGAGATGCTGTAATCTCTGTTATGTAAATTGAAACTAACTCGACATCTGCCAGAGCTATCGCTTGATAAATGGGTAAAGATGTCATACTAGACCCAAAAACCATTTTTTCTGCTGCCAAACCTATCAGCACTTCTTCCCCCGTTTCACAAAAAGTACTTAACTTGACCAAACCCTGACAAACATACCAAATTAACAGTGGATTCAGGGGAATAGTTTCTCCTTTAGAATATTTATGCACAGGACGATTTTGACTGAAGTCGCTTTCATTATTAACTACCCCCGATGCTAGTCGCTGACGCTCAGAAATGTCTCGTAGCAACCAGCGTAGAGCAGCCGGTTTACCATAGGGATTACGAACAACAGCCACTGTCAAAGCAGCATCAAATATCTCACCGTGACGTTGCTGCAAGCGTGCTAATATCTCTCTGACCCGATCTGATTCAGATAGTTGGATGAGTTCGCTATAAAAGCGCTGGCGTTCGTCTAGATGGATAAAGTTAATTATTGGTTTGCCAACCAAAAAATGCTTGGAAACATTGAGCAACTCAGCTGCGGCTCGGTTAGCTTCTTGGATGATTCCTTGTGCATTAGTTACTAAATAGCCGTCTGGAGCAAACTCGAATAAATCCTGATAGCGTTGGCGCTCTGCTTCAAGCAAATTGCGCGTTTGTATAAGTTCCTCATTTTGCTGATACAGTTCCTCCGCCGCTAACTGCACCATTCTAGAGGTATTATAAAGTTCTTTAAAAGCTTCCGGCAACAGATCCGACGGAATCCAAGGTAATACACTAGCCGTTTGGTACAAATCTGCTAAACGCTTGTGCAATGCTTCTGCACGTTGGATAAATTGTTCTAAATTCACCTTAAAATACCGCTACTTAGTTGCAGAGGTTGAGCAAAAAAAGTCTACCACGTAAATCCTGGGACAATTTACAGCATGCTGAAGCTGCCAAGTAATCTCTAAAAAGAGACATTTATTTCACAGTTTGGGCAATTTGTGCCCTCCCAATATCTATGTGATTTAGTAGTTTAAACTACTATATTGCAATTCTAGCCATAAAGACTCCCATAGTACACATTGATAATTTTTCTTTGCAGATATTTGCCTCAAAAGAGTGGGTAGTTTGTGGCTAAAGATTACAGCCATCTACAGTAGGAAAAGTTGGAGAATGGAGTCAAGAGTTAATTTATTAAATAATTAAGTATGCGAAAAGAAATCAAACTATGTTAAGTTTTGTAAAAAAATTGAAATTAGCTCGTGGTGAGCGGCTCTCAGCCCTACCTTAACCTTCGCCTAGAGTTTCCCTAAGACTCAGCAGGACTCACGAGCAAAATTATTGTAGCTGTGGTGGTAGAAATCGCTCTGATGGCGCTAAAAGTCCTTCTGGCTAGAAAGTCCGCTTTTGAGTTTGATAACGGGTGAGAAGCTCATCGTAGAAGTTAATTTCAATTCCCTAAGTTTGGATGCAAACATAAAAAAGGCTTGACTTAAGCAAGCCTTTCTCTATACCAAGCATTTACTACACCAAGATTAATTTAGACCGATTCTCGCTATAGTTCATCTTCCTATAGGCTGTGTCCAAATATTCTCAAAACTGATAGTCCCTTATATGGTTACATTTAAAAAAAAGGTTTGGTCGCGAACCAAACCTCGATAATTGCTGTGCTTAACAACGTACTAAATAAATTTAGTTCTACTCGGCTCATAGATCATCTTCCTATAGGATGTGTCCAAATACCCTCAAAACTGATAAGGGGTTACTAGTCGAAGTGATTAAAAAGACGATGACCTTCTGTATAAAAATTCCTCAGTAATACTTCTAAAGTAAGAAAAAGCCTAGGCAAGGAATCAAATCTTTATGTATAGTAGATGTTAATCATACTTACTTCTGTTCATCTTCCTATCCTATAAGAGGTTGTTTTAAAGCTCCCGGAAGGTACAATTTTAAAGAAATAGTGAACCAAATCGCTATAACCAACTAAAAATTAACAATTAAAAAATAATACCCTGAAACAATATTCAGCGTAAATACACGTTTTCAGGCATTAATACACTGAGTACTAACCCCAGAGAAAAGATAGTTTTACTGCTCTCCACCGAGAGGCTCATATCCCCGACTTATTGAAGAAGTCGGGGATATTTTTGTTCGTTATCTAGAGAATAATTTGAGCCAAAAAATTTTTTAGCCAAGATAAAAATTCTCAAATTACACAAAATTATAGTTAGAGAATCTATAATATTTTTTTTAAATTTATTCTGGATTTTAATGACAAAAAAGGTTTGGCTTGGAGCCAAACCTAGATATATACCAAGTGTTTACCATATAGTATAATTATAAACTTTCTCTAGATTAAGTCCATCTACCTATAGGATGTGTACAAATATCCTAAAATTTGGTAAGAATGAACCTACTTGCTGAAGAAAATTTTATTTAATACTAATCGTTTGTTCATTGTAGATAAAATTATACTTACTCGCATAAACTCAATAATTAAGTGAAAAGCATAACCGGTAAAGGAATTTGAGGATACAGAAACAGGATAGTTATTATAAAGGTCTAGGTATTTGGTAATAATTATTTTTTCTGTTTCTGGTTGTGTATGTCATTTATAACTTCTAGAAATTATCCAAGGATAATAATGGCTGTTAATAAATTAACCATATAGGGATAAAAATGGCTTGGTAGCGCACCAAGCCTTAGATAAAAGTAGATGTTAGTGAGAATAATTTAGCCTTTTTAGCCGATAAATTAATCAGCCAATGGGAGGTATATAAATATTATGAAAGCTGATAAGAGAGCGTTTTTATATAAAGCATAAAAAAGGTTTAGCGCTCCGCTAAACCTTGATAAAAAGCAGTTATTCGACACACCAGGATTAATTTAAATCTACTTTATTTTTTAGTCATCTTCCTATGGGATGTGTCCAATTATTGCAAAACGTGATCCTACTTTATCAGGAACTCACATCTGGCACCTGGAAATATGTATGTCAAAACCAGCACTACTTATAAACTATCAATGTCAAGTAAAAAATAAGAGACAGGACTATTTGAGGGAAAATAGATTCAAGTGCAGTTTGTGCAGCCTGATCCCAATCAGGTGATAACGGTAGTTGAGTTTCAACATCAGGCTTTCGGAGCAATATATTGATATTTAAAAATTGACTTAATGCACTCAGAGATTTTATTTGACTGTGTTCAGGTAACGAATGTCATGGCGCTTCTAAGAATAACCCTAACATCGCTTGAAGATTATCTGTTTGGTACTGTGTGGGCATCATATAGGTGCAATATCTGAAAGAACAAAAAGCTACTGTTTATTTTGATGAAATTGAATATTACATCAAAGAGGTTCAAAGAATTTTAGGGTTTTTACTACAACCTTTCCAACCTGCGTTAACTGCTGTTTAAGATAGAAATTGCTGCAATCTAAAATGACGATTTTGTTGGTAGTGAGTGATTTATTTCTTTGGTAAAGGATGGAAGGACTAAAGTCCTTACTACGAACGGTGGGCAAAAATTTTAATTTAAAACTCAATCCTTAGTTTGCTCTCGCTGTGGTACGCTATCTGCTTTAGAAGTATATAGGTACTGAATATGGCTAAACTACGGGTAGGCTTGCTGTTTGGTGGACGTTCTGGTGAGCATGAAGTTTCTATAAGTTCTGCAAGAGCGATCGCCTTTGCTTTGAGTGCAGAGGAAAATGCTGATAAGTACGAAATTATCCCTTTTTATATCCAAAAAGATGGATTTTGGCAAGCTGGGGAAGTTGCACAACAAGTCTTGGACTCTGGTGTTGCTATTGAAAATCTAGCGGTAACTCCTAATTTATGGCAATTTCCAGCACAAGCACCAGAAATAGAACTTTGGTTTCCGGTTCTCCATGGGCCTAATGGTGAAGATGGGACAATTCAAGGGTTACTCAGTTTGATGCAAGTCCCTTTTGTTGGTTCTGGGGTGTTGGGTTCGGCTACGGGAATGGATAAAATAGGGATGAAGGTGGCTTTTGCTGAAGCTGGACTTCCCCAAGTGAAATATAAGGCATTAACGCGATCGCAAGTTTGGTCAAATCCTTGTGTGTTTCCTAAACTCTGCGATGAGATAGAGGCTACTTTGGGCTATCCTTGTTTTGTTAAACCTGCTAACTTGGGTTCATCGGTGGGTATTGCTAAGGTGCGATCGCGTGCTGAATTGGAAGCAGCTTTAGATAATGCAGCTAGTTATGACAGACGAATTATTGTTGAAGCTGGTGTTGTCGCTAGAGAAGTAGAATGTGCGGTTTTAGGCAATGATCAAGCTCAAGCTTCTGTCGTTGGCGAGATTATTTTTGATAGCGATTTCTATGATTATGAAACTAAATATACTCAGGGTAAAGCTGATTTATTGATTCCCGCACCCCTCCCAGAGGCAATTATTCAGCGAATTCAAGAAATGGCATTGCAAGCTTTTGCTGCCGTTGACGCTGCTGGTTTGTCAAGAGTAGACTTCTTTTATGTGGAAGCTACAGGGGAAATTTTGATTAACGAAATCAATACTTTACCAGGTTTCACAGCTACGAGTATGTATCCCCTACTCTGGGCCCAGACTGGTATTCCCTTTGCTAAATTAGTTGATCAGCTGATTCAATTTGCTCTCTTAAGGCATTCTGGTGACCAACCAAGGGAAGATATCTAGTAATAGTAATCTAGAAAATAAATGATCCCCTAGAGCAGGCTTATCACCTGCTCTCGAACAGCGGAGAGGTCTATCCTAGGAAATATTTGGCATACCACGGTTACTTAATGTTTGCTTTCTCCAGTATAGTTATATATACAGGGGTACAAGTCTGAAAGTAATTATGGAAAATAGTCAGAGTGTACAGCAAGAGCCAAGCCAAACAACAAAGACAATTCCAAATCTGGCAAAAAATACATCTAAACCCATAGATATGCTGTCACAGCATCCTTGGCTATTATTACTTGGGTTGTTATTAATTCCTGTCTCGATAGCTGTATTTGCCTTTGGGAATCTAATCCAAGTTGTGGATGTGGCGCCGAATGAACCGGGAAAAAGCCCAAATGAAACAATTGAAGCATCAATCAATACGTCCACCCAGGAGGGCGATTCTACGCCTTTATGGGTGGTATTTGCGATCGCTCTTAGCTGTGGAACTGGTAGCTGGATAATTTGGCGATGGGCTACGCCCCGCTGGAAGCGATCGCTCAAGCGTTCCCAGCATCTACAAAAAGTGCGTAAACGGATTAAACGCCATCAGCAACGCTTGGTAGAAGGGCGCTACCCCAGATTGAGTCCCAGCTTCTCAAATAATTCAGCAGCTTTTATACTACCTCCATCGCTGAAGGAGGCTTTCACCAATTTACCGCAATCAGAGCATCTGGTGACGGTTTTACCACCAGAAGAGAGTCATCATCTCGATGACAGCAAAGAATCTTTAGCTGATTTGTTGGATATTCGTAAGCAGAGTTCTTTGTCTTCCATCTTACGGAAATAGTCAGGAACTTGCGGCACTAGACGATTTTAATGGTTAGGGTTTAATTTTGTTTCGCGCACCAGCGAAGCGTATCCCTTCGGGAGCCGGAGGCTCTAGCACGAAGTGCGTTAGAGGCAAAGGAGCAAAGACGCAAGGGTTTAATTTTGCGAGATTGGGAAGGGGAGGAATAATCAAATTTTATTTGGGAAATACGCATTTTACAGTAATTTTGACGTTGCAATCTGCGGTACCTTGAGCGATGAAGGGGACTCCTGTTGATACGTTAACTTTGACACCAAACTCTAGAGAGACTTCGCTGACTTCTGCGATCGCTAAATTCTTAAATGCACCAATAGTATAAACGGTGTAAGCCCTGACTGTCTTTTGAATTGCCTGAAAGCTTTGGGCTAATTGTTTTTGTGGTTCAGTGGAGATTAGTCCGCGTTTGGCTTCACCGATTGTTGGCTTGCTATCATCTACAGCTTCGATGTAAATGAGTGTGCCGTCTTCGAGTTCGATGGGAATGAGTTGTTGGGTCATGAAGAGTTAAAAAATTTTTTAGATCGAGATTAAAAGAGTAAGTCAGGTATTAGATTATATCGCGCTTGGTCTTGTCTATATCTTTATTTATGGCACCTCGCAAAGTTCTTTCCTTAATTCGGGACGGGTGGAGAGATAGCCATCAAGCCAATCGCAGCCTTTTGTTAATAAATCATCTAAATCTAAATTCCATATTTTCACGGTTTTGTCCACACTAGCAGAAGCAATCGTCTTGCCATCGGGACTAAATGCCACGCTATTGACACTAACGCTATGACCAGTGAAGGATTGGAGTTCTCTACCGTCGAGACTCCATAATTTCACGGTATTGTCCCAACTGGCAGAAGCGATGGTTTTGCCATCAGGACTAAATGCCACGCTATTGACACTATTGCTATGACCTTTGAAGGATTGCAGTTCTTTACCGTCAATACTCCATAATTTGACCGTATTGTCCCCACTAGCAGAAGCCAACAACTTGCCATCGGGACTAAATGCTACGCTATTGACAAAATTGTTATCACTTGTGAAGGTTCGCAGTTCTTTACCGTCAAGACTCCATAATTTGACGGTATTATCCGAACTAGCAGAAGCCAACAACTTGCCATCGGGACTAAATGCCACACTATTGACAATAAAGCTATGACCTGTAAAGGTTCGCAGTTGTCTACCGTCGAGACTCCATAATTTGATGGTATTGTCCGAACTAGCAGAAGCCAACAACTTGCCATTGGGACTAAATGCCACACTATTGACAGTATCGCTATGACCTGTGAGGGTTCGCAGTTCTCTACCGTCGAGACTCCATAATTTGATGGTATTGTCCGAACTAGCAGAAGCCAACAACTTGCCATCGGGACTAAATGCCACACTATTGACAATAGAGCTATGACCTGTGAAGGTTCGCAGTTGTCTACCGTCAAGACTCCGTAATTTGACGGTATTGTCCGAACTAGCAGAAGCAATGGTTTTGTCATCGGGGCTAAATGCCACGTCATTGACAGTATCGCTATGACCTATGAACGTTTGCAGTTCTCTGCCGTTGAGACTCCATAATTTCACGGTTTTATCCCAACTAGCAGAAGCAATGGTTTTGCCATCGGGACTAAATGCCACGCTATTGACAATAGAGCCATGACCTGTGAAGGTTCGCAGTTCTCTACCGTCGAGACTCCATAATTTCACGGTTTTATCCCTACTAGCAGAAGCAATGGTTTTGCCATCGGGACTAAATACCACGCTATTGAGAATAGAGCCATGACCTGTGAAGGTTTGCAGTTCTCTACCGTCGATACTCCATAATTTAATAGTTTTATCCCTACTAGCAGAAGCAATGGTTTTGCCATCGGGACTAAATGCCACGCTATTGACAATAGAGCCATGACCTTTGAAGGTTTGCAATTCTCTACCGTCGAGACTCCATAATTTCACGGTTTTGTCCGAACTAGCAGAAGCAATGGTTTTGCCATCGGGACTAAATACCACGCTATTGACACTATCTCCATGACCTGTGAAGGTTTGCAGTTCTCTACCGTCGATACTCCATAATTTAATAGTTTTATCCCAACTAGCAGAAGCAATGGTTTTGCCATTGGGACTAAATGCCACGCTATTGACAATAGAGCCATGACCTTTGAAGGTTTGCAATTCTCTACCGTCGAGACTCCATAATTTCACGGTTTTTTTCAAACTAGCAGAAGCTAACAACTTGCCATTGGGACTAAATGTCACGCTATTGACAATAGAGCCATGACCTGTGAAGGTTTGCACTTCTCCCTTTTCTGGACTCCATAATTTAATGGTTTTATCGCTACTAGCAGAAGCAATGGTTTTGCCATCGGGACTAAATGCCACGCTATTGACAACATCTCTATGAGAGTCAAAGCGATCGCGTTCCCTGACTCCATAAACCAATTGCTGTAATGCGATCGCACTCTCGATTTGCGTATCAGCTTTTGCTAAAGCAGTTTTCCCCAATTGCTTTAATTGTCTTCCCGCTTTGATTGCCATCACCAGTGCATTAAACTCTTGTCCTGCGGCAAATAATGCTTTTGATTCCGTAGTTTTCAGCTTGACATCTGCTAGTTTGATATCTAAGTTCACTGCTTCAAGAGTTTTGTTAAGGCTTTGCTGCTCAAGTCTTGCTTGTTCTGCCTTAGTTTGTGCATCAGCTACTTGGGCTTGGGCTACTGCTACTTTCTCCTGGGAGAGCCGATTTACATTTTTGAGCGCTACCTTTGCAGATTCGAGATTTTTATTCGCTTCCTCAACCTTTCGATTTGCTTCCGTCTGCTTCGCTTTGGCAATTTTTACATTTTCTGCTGCTTGTTGCTTTATTTTTGAGACGTTTTCTCTTGCGTTTCGGATATCTAAATTCGCTTTCTCTGTTTTCTCTTTTGCATCTTTTTCTGTTTTAGCAAGCTTTGCTTTTGCATTTGCTTCATTTACCTTTGCATTAGTTTCTTTGGCTTTCGCATCAGTTGCACTTGCTTTTGCAGCAGTTTCACTTGCTTTTGCATCAGATGCACTTGCCTTTGCAGCAGTTTCACTCGCTTTTGCATTAGCAACTTTTGCTTCTGCATCCTTAACGGCATTACCTGCCCATACACCCGCTATACCCGCTGCGACTAAAGTTAGTGCTAAAATTGCTGAACCAATTAATACTCTTTGCTCTGCCTTCTTTTTTGCTACTGCCAGCAAGAGATTTGCTTCTTCAGTAGCTTCGCGTTTCTGCTGCTCAATTTCTGTAGCTTGTTCTGCGGCTTCTAGCTTCCGTTCTCTCTCTTGCCTTTCTACTTCCCGACTGTTTTGGATAAACTTGTCATCTTCATCACTGAGTCGTTTACCTTTTGCCCAGTCCTCCGCATCTTCAAGTGCCTGTCCTCGAAGTAAAAACGAGTCTTTTTGTTCAATAGTTCCATCTTGCCAAGCTTTCAGCGCTTCGGCATAAAAAGCAGGACGCAAATCTGCTAAAGCATGATCTACCCACTTTTTGTTAAAAACTGCCTCATATATAGGATTGTAAATCTGCAACTTGCCATGTCGTTTCACCACCAAACCTGTTAACCGCAGTTGCATTTGCTCATAACTCTCGTCAGCTTCGATGCTGCCCCCATCTATAATTTGCTGGTACATCCCTAGCAATCTTCCCCGTCCCCGCTCATCAAGTCGCAAAATCCGTTCTTGCAGGGTTTTTAAGTGTTGCGGTACGTCCTGCTCTTCCCAGTTATCGATGATTTGGGTTTTGACGAGTTGCTCTACTAACTCTTGGGGTGGCTGAGTTAAGTTGGTTTGTTGAGAGATTAAATTTAATAGCTTCTGGGTGAGAAATGGCTGTCCACCTGTCCAATATAATAGCGATCGCAATACTTCCTGGGGATTACCCACTTTACCCACTAAACCTTGAGTCAAGCTTTCTGCTTCGTGGAATTGAAACCCGCTCATTTCCACAGCCCAACCGATATTAAATGATGAGCTACTCTGGCTGCGAATCAAGTCGTAAGGTGTGGCTACTCCTAAAAAAGCAAAGGTCAATCGCTTATATTCCGGCTTTTCGGCTCGCTTTTCATAAAATGACCGAATCAGCATGAAAAAGCCATCGGTATCGAACTTGAGACTGAGTAAGTTATCGATTTCTTCCACAAAAATTACAATATTTTGCGGTATTTCTGGCAGTAATATCTGTTCGATAAAGTAATCAAAACGCTCAACTGCCGAAATTGATTGAGCTTCTAGTTCCTTCCACCACTGGGGAAAATTGATTTTTTGCTGTAAGTGTAAATCATCAATTAAGCGCTTGATTGTTCCTGCATACCACTGTTCTTCCCGTAAACTTGTCCCTCTGGTTTGAGGATCGATGACAGCACAGGCAAAACCTTGATTTTGCAATTTTTGCATTGCTCTGACTCGCAAGCTAGATTTGCCCATCTGCCGCGAGTTAAACACAAAACAATATTCACCTACTTTTAAGCGATCGCACAATTCCCGATCTGCCTGTCGCTCTACATAAGCAGGAGCATCAACGGGCAGACTACCGCCAACATGATAGCTAAAGTTTGTCGGTTGCGGTTCGGGTAATGCGGTCATTAATTAATCTCCAAAAATTAAAATCCTGTAGGGTGCGTTCCCTAACGCATATTAACGGAAACAAAACCTCACCCTGGTTCTGCTACGCACAACCTGTCCCTCTCCTTGGCAAGGAGAGGGATGTCCGTCAGGACAGGGTGAGGTTTTTCGAGACTTTTGGGTAATCGGATAACTTGTGTGTACACGGTAGCATGAGGGGTAGTGTCAAACGTATGTGGGACAAAGGTTTTATTGTGTTTTCAGGCGTTTGTGATGCGTCGGGGGACGCATCCTACATTGTTTTTGATTATTCATTATTTCCCAAGCGATCGCCAAAATACTGCCGATAAAGCCGACAGCGGGGTATAACATCGTTCTCTACACGCACCACCAGCCCCATGCTATCCAGTTTAAATGCTTCTTCAGAACGCAAGCGCACGGGGCGATCGCTAGTCACAACTTTTTGCATCGCTGCTCCCACTTCGGGATAATCTTCTAATGCTTTCAGGTGTCCCAGTAGATAACTGCTGTAAATTCCCGCTTCAGTGGGAGCCGTCAGCAGAAACTTCTCTAAAGACACATCACCAGAAGCAATGCGATAAAGTGCCGAACGCACTAAGTAGGGATGTCCACCAATTAATCCCATCAACTGCTCGATATCCTGATCAGTCCAAGCTAGTCCGTGTCGTGCCGCTAACTCTTTTACCTGTGCGGTTGTAAACTCACTCAGGACAATAGGAAAACCCACATTAAACGGTGATTGGTTGATATCCTTTTGCAAATATGGTTCTTGAGAATAGACAATTACTAGCCGGAGTTTGCCCCACAGCGGATGACTGCGAGAGCGTTCGTACCAGCCACGCAACAAACCGCAAAAATCGGTTTCGATATCTGCATATTTAAATACGCGATCAAAGTTATCTAGGGCTATCACTAAGGGCGGTTCGTTCTCTTTGAGGAGATATTTTTCAAAATAATCGGTGCTGTTGTCGTTAGCGCCAAAAATATCATCCCAGTATTCATCAACCTTTACCTGTACACCTAGGGGTTTTCCCACGGAAGCACAAAACCACTGCATGAATTTATCAAGATCGTTAAAAAATTTCTGATTTGTCTGTTGTAGATTTAAAGCCACCGCGCGGTATCCCAGTTGTTCTGCATGTGCAAGCACCCGCACCATCAAGGAAGATTTGCCCATTTTGTGGGGGGATTTTATCCGAATCAGCGATCCCAATTTTTTAATTTCTTCATAGCAGCGCTCTTCATAATTAGAAGCGATGTAAAAACTAGAGTCAATCCTGACTTGTCCTTCGGGGGATTCTAGACTGATATCGGTGTTGGGTTCTGTCAGCTTGAGGAGCGCAGAACGCTTGAGCAGTACAGGTGTCAACTCTTCGGGGATGCCTTCTAGAGCGATCGCATTTACACCAGATGCAAAGGCATTTTCAATGGTTCGTCCATCCCAAATGCCTCTGTAAAAGCCTTCGGCGAATTTTCGTGCAGCCGTATCTGCGATCGCTTCGTTCATGCCAATAACATAAGGAATGTGCTGACAAATTGCCTCAGCTTGCACTTGGGAATAACAAGCATTCAACAAAACGCATTCCACATCATGAGCAAAGAGCTTAAATAAGTTAGCCAGGGCTGAAGTACTCACCAGCTTTAACTTACCATCGTCATCCTCAAAGGCTAAACCCTGTTCTCCACCCCCATGCCCCGAAAAATGCACAATTTGAGGCTTGAGATTGTAGAGATGTGGCTGTAAATCTTGAGGACGTACTGCTCCCCTAGACTCAATCTCGAAGCGATTGCGGTTTGAAGATAACCTGAGAGTTGTGCGGATTTCTTCTACTTCCTTATCTAAACGTAAGCGATCAGTATTTAGGGGATTTGCCGCGAGAATGAGAATGTTTTTGACAGAATTACTACTCACCACTTAGCTCTAAATCATGGGTTAACTCATTATTGCCTCGCTCTCGGTAATTAAGCAAACTCAATTTATGTATCGAAAAGAGAAGTCAAAAACTGCAAATCTCAGCAGAGGTAAATTTTCTAGCTTCCTCCGGCAATTTATAAATTTAGTTATTCACTCATTTCCCTGTTGGTAAAATGTCATCAAACAGAGGGTGTGAACCGTAACAACTAGGGAAAGGCTCGTAGTAAGGACTTTAGTCCTTGAACTGCTTGCCCAGAGCGATAAATCGCTCACTACAAACAAAATTTTTATTTTACATTTAATTATATCTACCTACTTATATAGCAATCCTATTTGATTTGTGAACATAAAGTGAGTCAGATACCCGACTTCTCTAAGAAGTCGGGTATTTTTGTGTTCACAAATGATTTAGGACTGCTATATACAACCCATTTCCTCCATAATCCCGATAACTAAGCAGTATTCTTAATTTTCCAGAGTTAGGAATGAGCAAAAAGAGAAATTAAAAATAATTGCCAACTTGGCAACCAACATATATTTAACTAAGTTACATTTATAGAAGTTAAACAACTTCAAGGGTGTTGTGTTCAGGGTCTATTATATTACAAAATTACTCTTGAAAACACTGTCTACTAATTGATTATCAGGACAGAAAAAGCATATCTACCACTAATTTGCTGATAACTTTTCAGCAACTAAATATTAATAACTAGGTTTTTCATTTGCTGCAACAGGAATAGCAAGTACCTACGGGCGTTGTTGTTGACGTATACATTAGCCCCCTAAATTACGGACAGCGCCTGTACATATTCCTGACGCTCCAGCAGCAAATGATAGAGTGGGAGATTAATGGCGCTTGGTATGCCTACTCCCACTCTCTTTTTATGGGATAGTAATGATTAATTGGGATCAAGATTCTAGAATAAAAGGATTAACATGATTAATTTGAAGATGATCAAGATTAATCCTGCTCATCCTGTAAATCCTTAAATCCTGATTCAGAAATTTGTATCCTGCAAAAATTTCAGAATCGCTGCATTCACCACCTTAAAAGAACCAGTTGAAGCATCATGATAACAGTTAGGCAGAATTTGTAAGATTGAATTGGGGAGATGTTGATGCAACTTCTCACCATGACTAGCAGGAAACCAACTATCTTGTTCACCCCACAAAATTAGTGTGGGACACTCAATAGCACCTAGATTACTTTGAATATTACTGAGCATATTTGGCTTCTTGGCTTGGGAATTCTCAATTTCCCGCACGGCTATTTGTAATTCTTCCGCGACTTTCACCAGAGTTCCAGGAAGTTCAATAAATGGGTAAGTTATCCAGTAGACATCTTCCTGTGTCAAAATTGATGGATCGAATAACACCTTGCGTCTTTCTATTGCCACAATTTCTCGCACTAAAGGAGCTAACAAATATGCTAGACGTAAAGAGTCTACTGTGTGAACTAATTCTAGTGGTGCTTGGGCAAGTAACCCCATTGCCCAATGAGGTAGACGTTCAGCGAAAATAGGCGCATTGATTACTACTAACCGCCCGATTAACTGAGCATTTTTTTCAGCAAGGGCTAGGGCAACTAATGCCCCTAATGATTCTGCCACAATGACAGCAGGTTCATCACATAATGCCTGAATGATGCGCTCTAGCTCAATAACTTGATGACCGCTCTGTTCTCGACGAGATAGGGGTTTTTCTGAAAAGCCATAGCCTTTGGCATCAAAACAAATTACCCGAAAATATTTGGATAATGGCTCAATGCTATTACGCCAATTGTAGCTCCAACTGCCTAATCCATGTAATAAAATTAGCGGCTTACCTATACCCTTTTCGCCATAAGCGATTTGTACAGGATATCCCTTAGCATCAGTAATAGTTAGACTTTGCCGCCCTTGGGGAAAATTAACTTGCCACCAATCTTTCATTCCTTTATCAACAACCAATTTAAGCGCCAGTTAAGGCTTTCCACAACATACTAATTAGTATCATGGGGAATGCTACTAAGACAATGGCAAGCAGCAACAAACCAAGCAACACACCCAAGATGAACCATCTGTCTGCCTTTTTTTTCTGGCTGGGAAACTTTAAAGATTCTTCCAATAGCTTGATGTTATAAGTATTTGCCCTCCAGGCAATATCGAAAAAATCCCCCAGCACGGGAATTACGCCCACTAAGCCATCAATGAGCACATTCAAAAGCATTCTGCCCAAAGTGGCTCTAGACACACCCAGCCGCGCCGATTCGATGATGATGTAGCCGGAAAGGATCACTCCCAAAACATCACCACCAATAGGTATCAAGCCAATAATGGGATCTAACCCAATACCAACCTGTGTTCCAGGAATAGTAATCATATTTTCCAACAACCCACTGAGTTGACGTAGACGCTTTAAGGTTGGTGCATAGGCATCAGGTGGGATAGTGAGAAACCGATCAGGAGATTCAGGCATTGAGGCGATCGCATCTTTCTAATTGGATCGTTACATATTCTAGCTGCATGAATGTAGCCCAAGGCAATAAAGCCCTAATTATTTGATTTTGAGTACCGACTTGCCTAAAGACTGACAGATAACATCATTTTGCGGTGTATGGATACGGCTGCACAAAACGTCTCGGTAATGTCGCTCTAGAGGATTCTTTTTTAACAGCCCAGGATTTCCCGTTAGTTCTAAGCCCATCCCCACGGCACGAATTGAGTTAGTTGTGGTGAGGTATTTAACAGCTTGTGCAAGTAATCCTACATTCAGTTCGTATTCGCCCTTGTCGATATCTTGAGCCAAGCTGTAAATCAATCTTTTGTTAGCAAACAGCAAGGCTTCTATCTCACCCACAGCAACTTGGAAGCGTGGCAGGTTGGCTAATGGTTCCCCTAAATTAGAAGGTGTGCGCTCCTGGAGGTAGTTAGTCAGCCAATCCCTAGCACTGCTGGCAACTCCCAGATACAAAGCACTTAACGTCAAACTATTCCAAGTCGCAACCAATGGATCAACAGTTGGTGAAACTGAGATCGGGTGGATATCAAGGGCGTACTCTTGGGGAATTAATACATTTTCCAAAATTAGATCGTGGCTGCCTGTTGCTCGCATTCCCAAATGATCCCAGGTTTCAACAATTTGCAAGCCAGGAAGATTACGGGGCACAAGAAAATTCCCAACTTGCGGTTGATCTTCAGTTGTTTTAGCCCAGACAATAAAGTAACCCAGGATGGGACTACCTGTGGTGTATTGTTTGTGACCTGTTAACCGCCAGCCATCCGTTATGGGTTCAGCAATTGTTGCTGGTAATCCACCTCTGGCTGGCGTACCTAATTCAGGCTCAACACGGGCAGCATTGAGCAGGGTAACGCCTGCAATTGATTCACGACATAGCCGCTTGTAAAGTTCTGGAGGCCAACGACGATGGCGAGCAACTTGGGCGTGTTGGAGATAGTGCATTGTCAGTACTAGGGCGGTGGAAGCATCGCCACGGGCTATGCCCTCAATTACCCGGCAGATACTAGCTAAACCCAAGCCCTGTCCTCCCAATTCACGGGGAATGGTGAGGCTGAGGAGTCCCGCTTTGTGCAGCTTTGTAAAATTCTCGAAGGGAAAGGAGGCGTCTTTGTCATGTTCGGCGGCACGGGTGGCAAAATCTTGGGCAAGAACATCAACCCGGTCGAAAAGATGCGGGGAAGTTTCCACATTGGTCATTAGTCATTGGTCATCTTGAAGATACCACCCTGGGCTATTTGCTGTTAAGTGACAGTTTATAGATGCTGACCGATGTTTGCATACAATTGTGCTAGTGAAGGATTTTGCAGAATACCCAATGCTATTTAATCTTTTTAGCAGTCCTAAATCTCCGATCGCATCTATCGAGATTACTCCTAGTTGGCTTGTAGCATGGGGAAAGGTAGATTCCCTCGGCGGCGATATAATTTGGCGAGATGACCAGTTGGCGGTGATTTCTGCCCTTTCTCCAGAGCAATTTGCCCTTAGTCCTACAGGGCGATTTGTGGTAGTTGGAGATGTATGGCTGAGTAACCAGGTGGAGTTGCGGCAAAAATTGGGAGTTGATCTTGGCGATTTTTGGGGAAGCGATGGGCTACGCCCCGCCATTGGCGATCGCCAATTGATTGCGCTACTTTGGGAAAAATGGGGTTCTGAATGCCTGACGATGTTGGTGGGGATGTTTGGGTTGGTGGTTTACGATCGCCATCAACAGGTTTTATGGCTAGGGCGCGATCGCATCGGTAGCCGGACTCTCTATTATACTACCACTGGTTTAACTCGCTGGATTGCCCCAAAGATGCGATCGCTCACACCCTATCGCTCAGATGATTTGGATTTGGTAGCGCTGCGAGATTACCTCTGTTGTGCCTTTGTTCCCGGAGAGAGAACACTTTGGGAAGAGGTGCGGGAAATGCGCCCAGGAACCTTGATGCAGATGCCTTCTGAGCAAATTTATAGTTACTGGCAACTGCAAGAGGAGATCACAGCAGCGAATCAAAATTTAGCATGGTATGGCGATCGCTTGCGTTCTCTACTTGATCAAGTTGTACAGGAATATTTACCCAAAAATCAAGCTGTGGGAGTTTTCTTATCAGGTGGTTTAGACTCTAGCAGCATCACAGCTTTAGCCGCAAACTTCCATAATGCACCAGTTCACACCTATTCAATTCATTTTGGTGCCGAAACTCCCAATGAATTAGAATTTTCTAGCTTAGTTGCCCAACATTGCCAAACTCAACACCACATTTTAGAAATTACCTTTCGGGATATGTGGGAACGTCTACCAGAAACAATGGCGTATTTAGATGATCCTATCGGTGATCCTTTGACAGTACCAAACCTGTTGCTGGGAAAAATGGCGCGGGAGAATGTACAGGTTATCCTCAATGGAGAAGGTGGTGATCCTTGCTTTGGTGGCCCCAAAAATCAGCCGATGTTAATTAATAATTTGTATAATTCTATCACTAATCAAGATTCGCTGCAAGCATATCTAATTTCTTTTCAGAAATGTGCAGTAGATTTACCACAACTTTTAAAACCGGAAATTTGGCAAACTCTAAAAACAGAACCATCTGTATTTTCGGCTGATTTAGATTCAGATGCCAGTTATTTGAATCGGTTAATGGCATTGAATATCAAATTTAAGGGAGCAGACCAAATTCTCACCAAGGTAAGCAACTTAACTCAAGCAGCAGATTTACATGGTTTATCACCACTTTTTGATCAGCGAGTGGTTGAATTTAGTATGCAAATCCCTCCTGAATATAAACTTTCGGGAGTAGAAGAAAAAGCTGTATTAAAAAAAGCTGTTGCTGATATTTTACCAGATAGCATTATTCAGCGTCCTAAAAGCGGCATGATGGTTCCTGTACAATTAGGATTTCGTAAATATTGGCAACGAGAAGCTAGAAAATTATTGCTAAATAAAAAAAGTGCTATTTCCCCATATATCAATCAATCACTATTGAGTAACTGGCTAGATTTTGAAGGGGATATTTGGGGACGTTATGGCGTTAAGCTGTGGCTATTGGTAAGTTTAGAAATTTGGTTACAGGTGAATCGAAAATAATATATAAATTCCAATTATTAGGACTTATAAAAGTGTCACACTCAATGTCTCTTGTAGGGTGCGTCAGACTCGATAATTCGGTAACATGCAACAGATTTTCAGCATCTGACGCACCCTACTAACATACCAGTTGCGTAAGTCCTGATTATAAAACAAGATCCCCGACTTCTTAGAGAAGTCGGGGATCTGAATTAACCAAAACTTTCAACGGCATAGATATCACTTCCTGAATCGCCTATAATAATTAAGCTGCTATCGTCAGCTTCTAAATTGCGACTTCCAGCAATACCACGTTGCAGAATTTGAATTAATCTTTGGGGAGTAAACGATTCTAATTCCACAAATTTGCCAGAATCCAACCAAGCTAACTCTTCAGTAGTTAAAGTCAGACGAACATCCACAGCTAATTTTTTAGCTTCTTGTGCTGACGCTGGAGAATCTTGAATAAACATTCCCTGTTGAGTAGCAATAATTTGGCGTGGTAGAAGCCCTACATCAATAATTGCCACGTTGCTGTTAAGAAACCAAGCATCACTGCTGCGGAGATGATTAACTAAATTTATCCCTCTGGGAGTGCAATCGTGCAGGGCATAAACTTGCAAATCGGGGTTGCGGCGTAGCATTTCCATAGTAGTTGCAAAAATGCTTTGTGGATAGCCTGTAATGCTGAGAATTGCACAGTTATTTTCAAAGTGGAAATTATTAGCAATTAATAGTTGAGCAATAGTAGAACTATTGCAAACAACTAACCGATCAAAACTATAAGCTGTCACATCAGAATTGATTGTTGCAGGTGCAACTTCTTCTCGCGGTGAAGGCAGAATTTTGGCAGGAACACCGTTGATTTGTTGCCATTTATTTAGCCATTCTTGAAATTGTGATTGAGAAATCAAAAAGTCCTGCGTTGATTGATTTTTGCTGATCTGTCTAGTTCCTAAAAATAAGGATAGCATTCCTAATATAACAACGATGGTAAATCCACTGAATGAACTCAATACAAACAGAGTAGTGAATGTTCCTATGACTAAAATTAAAATTCCTATCCCCCGTAAAGCCTGAGCACTTTTCTGACGGCTAGGATAGTTTAATTTTGTTGATTTTATCTGATTGTACAAATAAATAATTACACAGGCTTGATATGCTAAATTGGTAATCAACAATAAGTTATATGCTAAATTGGTAATCAACAATAAGTTAGCCGAGATGATACTGTTCAGAATTCCACCAGAAAACAATGTAACCCAGAAATTTGAAAAAAGATAAAGACACCCAAATCCTACTAAAGAAAATGATTTAGCTTTGACACGAATATCTAACAAATAAAGCAGTTGTTTGGATGTAAAAAATAAGGTATTTTTGGCGGAGATGTCAGCTATAACTTTGGCAAACATGGGGTCAGTAATCTTAATATTACCCATAGCGGTGGGTTCAAAGACGAAGGAGTGCTGACATCGTTTGCATCGTCCTTGATTAGCTGTCCGCTCTTGTAAATTATTGTCAGTTCCACAGTTAATACACTTCATAATGGTTGTTATTTATCTAGTATTTGATTTGCCAGTAAAACGCTGTAATCTTCCCGTTTACGAATTAGGCGATGTGTGCGATTTTCTAACAGCACTTCCGCTGGTTTGGGACGATGTAAAAAGTGTGAAGACATAGCATAGCCATAAGCACCAACGTCTAAAATGGCGATGATGTCACCAATTTCTAGGGCTGGAAGTTGGCAATTTTTCCCTAGATAATCTCGTGAATAGGTGGTATTTCCACAAATATCTGTTGTGTAGGTTGGGGAATTATTCCAAGTAACGATTTCCCGATAGCCACCATGTACAGAGAGGACTGAAAGATTAGCAATGGTGGTATCAACACCGATAATTTGTTTTTTAGCTTGCCATTTCACAGATACAACTTGAGCGAGTAAAGTTGCACATCCAGCGATCGCAGCTCGTCCCGGTTCAATCACCAAATCAATCTCCCGTCCTAAATTGGTCACTTTGTCGGTCAATTTAGCTCCAAATGCTTGCCAATTAAAGGCTGCACCATTATGGTGATAGGGATAGCCAAAACCACCGCCAAAATCCAAATATTCCCAATCTGGTAATTGTTGCGCTGTGGCTAAAACTGTGTCAATGACATCGGTAAAGGCTGTTGTGGCGTTGGTTCCAGTCCCCCGGTAGAAGTGTAAACCACTGAGTTTCAATCCTGCTTTCCGGGTAATGGCGATCGCATCCGCAAATTCTTCTGGAGGCACACCAATGCGACTATCTCCCGTAATTTCTGGCAAATTTAACCGTAAACCAAGGCGTAGCGAAACCCCCGGATGTAAAGATTGAGATATTTCACAGCACAACTGCAACTGAGTCAGACTATCGAGATTGAGGGTTGTAACTCCCCAATTCAAGACTTGTTCCATCTCCACCCAATGCAAATTACTACCGCTGTAGACAATATCACTGGGGTTAAAACCTGCATACAGTCCTAAATAAACATCTCCTGGTGTATTAGCGTGAAGTCCCCAACCAGCAGCCTGAAAAATTTTTAATAGGGCAATATTGCCATTGGTAACGCTAGCAAAACGAAATTGCGTGCGGGGATAACTGATAGCTTTGGTAATGTCTTCAATAGTTTGGCGTAAGCGATCGCCTTCATAAACATAAAGCGGAGAGCCGTAGGTAGTCAATAACTCCTGTGCGAGTTCCCAAGAGAATGGGGGAGTCGCACGACTCTTTTCTAAGCTTGCCATCGCTTGTAATTTTTCCATAACCTACTAGGTAACCAAAAAGGATGATTCCAAGACTTTCTACCAACTTCTGCACCGAAAACCTGCGAGTGCCAAAGTTGCCACATAATCAGTAACCACAGACTCTCACCAACACGACGCCCTTGAATAGCACCTCCCAATTCACCTGTCACAATTTGCACGGCTATGTGAGGGTAAAAGTGGTTGTTGGCACGCAGTGTACCCGGATTTAGCCAGATGCCAATTTGATGCCAAAAATCATTTAAGCACCAAGAGGTTAAGGGAACCCCCATACCCCGTTTTTCCCGCCAAACAATTTCTGGTGGTAGCCAATTTTCTACAGCTTTTTTGAGGATATATTTCTCACAAGCGCCATTTAGCAAGAGTTCGCCGGATAGTTGAAAAGTCCACTCCGCTAAAGGTAAGTCACAAAAAGGCGATCGCACCCACAATTTGTGAGCAAACCCCAAAGCAGTCGCACGAGGGTGGATATTTTGTGCCCCTTTTAACATCAGGCTGGCACGGCGCAAGCGATGCAGCAAAGATGGACAATCACCAGCTTCTATTGCCGCCAACAGCCAATCTTCAGGAGATAAATTCTGTATCCCCGCGGTTATCTCCGGCTGGAAAACTTGAGCTTCATAACCCCAAAGACGATGAAAAGTGCGAAGATATTGCTGGCTAAAAGTTTCTTGTCCTGCGGGATTTTCCCCCTGATAAAGACCGGCGGCAATTAAAGGTTTATTCGTCCAACCGGCAAATAATTGATCTCCACCTTCGCCATTAAAAATCACTTGAGTTTCCTGACAAGCCGCTTCAGCTAGGAGATATAAGGGAACAGTCACCCCATCGCCAAAAGGTAAATCAAGCGATCGCACCGTAGGAATCAGCGCCTTTTTGATATAACCTGGAGTAGCCGCCACTTTAACCAGGGGAATTTTCAGAAACTCGGCAACCTTTTCAGCATAAGGATATTCAGGCATCGCCAACCCACCAAAATCTAGAGTATAGGCGCGAACTTTTACCCCCGCTTGCACCAACAACGCCGCCACAACAGAAGAATCTAACCCACCAGAAAGCAGCACCCCCACAGGTTCATCTTTTAAATCAGCAATTTGCCTACCAATCGCATCTTGAAGGAGAATTTGCAATTGAGTAACAGCCGTTGCTTCATCATTTAGCTGTTGTGCTGATTCACCCCACGAGTAAATACTTTGAGATTGTGGTGAAAACAGCCTACCTGATTCCCACCGCCAAACCAACTCAGTTCCCGCAGGTACAGCAAACACCTGATTAACAGGTGACAGAGGAGTGGGGACATAAGAAAAACAGCTATAACCGTATAAGCCAGGAACGCTTACCTCTGGCCGTTCCAAAATTGGTAATAATAGTTGCAGTTGAGATGCAAACCAGATTACCTCTCCCTTCTGAGTCCAGTACAAAGGCACTCTACCAAAAGCTT
This sequence comes from Cylindrospermum sp. FACHB-282, assembly GCF_014697195.1. GTDB lineage: Bacteria > Cyanobacteriota > Cyanobacteriia > Cyanobacteriales > Nostocaceae > Cylindrospermum. The sequence continues at coordinate 34,968 of NZ_JACJRJ010000052.1, forward strand.
CTCTACCCAAAATTAGATAGTTATTTTCTTGTAATCTTACCCAAGCATCGGGTGAACTAGGGAATCCTGATGCAGAGATAGCAGCAATTATATTTTTTGGGAATACTGGAGGCAACGCAGACTTGCTCCCCAGTCCGATATAAGCAACATTCCAGATGGGGTGATGATAACTTCCTTCTGGGGAATCAGGACTTATGCAAGAACTCTCTAAAACTCTTATTCCTTTGTGTACTTTGCGTCCTTTGCGGTTTGTTTCTTGATAATTTTGCGTAAGTCCTGGGGAATTTAGAGACTTTCTCTCTAAATTAGTTAACAACGCCGTTAATTCACGTTCAGAACCGTAACCCCAATACCCAATAAAATGATAGGGTGCGGTGTTGATAGCCATGTCACACTACTTCACCTCAAATGTTTCATCGCTAATCATCCGACCTTCTAGAAACATCTTCACCGTCCAATCACCAACAGGTGCAGCAGAGTTAATCCTGTAGCGACAATGAGTATCCCAAACATTCGTATTAATTTCGCGGGTTTGATAAGTATTTTCCTTGACAATTTGACCAGTTGGGTCAATCCACATACAAGAGAGAGATAGTTTCTGACCTATAGGTGCATCTTTCAAAGTCACACGGTAAAAAACCTCTGGATTGGTTTGACGGGAGATAGCTTTTAAGCTACTGCCATCATCAGATATTAGGCTAATGCGGTCTCGTTGGGTAGAAACGCGGGAGAGTACAGCGGTTCGCTGCTGATTGAAATATATTGTCGATGCGATCGCCACCACTAAACCTGCAACTACTACAGATATTAGCCAGATACTCCGGCGTTGCTTAACTTCCAACCCTTGGCGACGACGTAATTGTATCAGCGCTTCATCTAGTAACTCTGGCGGTAAATTCAACTCTTGTAAAATTTCCTTAACCTGTTCTTGGTCAAGTTCCCCTTCCCGACGAATTTGCAGCCCTTGTACCTCAGCGATTATTTGTGTTAATTGCTTTTGAGTCAGTCGCTGCGTCATAGCTCTATCTGGTATTGTCTAGGTATAGGCTAATCTTCACACTAAAGTTATTGCTTTTCGGATTCTTTGCCAGATATTTTTGCCCAACTGATTATTGTTACCAAATTATCCAATCTGACGCACCCGACAAAGCCATGCCAGTTGCCTAAGTCCTGGTTATATGCAACATCTCTACACGGGGAAAGAGTTTCTGTTGTGTAGTTCATTTACCTGAAAATAGCTGTAATATGCCATTTCTGCAAAATTCTTGAAAGCAATTACCAATACCCAATACTCAACACCTAAAGCCCAAAGCAGTAGTTTCCTAGCTTAACTTGTGCGAATAAACACAACTATATTTGCAGTTAGAAAATGCTTAAGTATTCTTTTATACACGAAAAAGCGCCTGGTTTTTTGCTTTCCCAAACGCTTTTTCGTATAACTTAATACCAACTCACTAATTTGACCAACATTTGAAACCCGCAACACTCCTATAGGGAGAAGTACTGCTTGGATAACTTGTGACCAACACGTTGTGAACAGATATCACTCCTTGCACTAATTAAGAATATCTCTTTTAGAGTAAAAAAGGGCATCTTGTGAGTGACACTTTATTAACTGACACTAGTTAATAAAGTTTCACCCCTGATGGTAGCGAACAAGACAAAGTAAAACAGTAGACACTTTGTTAAGGTGGTATAAAAACTCAAGGATCTTTGACGATATGATCAGACATCGCGGTTAGGGAGGTTGAGCAAAGAGATGAAAGTGCTAGCATAAATTTCTTAGTTTCATCGGCAAACACGCTACCAACAATAATATGCAGGAGTACTTGGACATTGACTTCTAGGCGATCTGAACCCGAAGCTATCAAAACTTTATCAATGGTTTGGTCTATCCTTAGCCCCACAAATATATGAAAATTTTTGTTCCGGGGCGCTTGTGCCTATTTGGTGAGCATAGCGATTGGGCGGGAGGTTATCGTCGCTACAATAGCGAACTAAAAAAGGGCTACACCTTGCTTGTGGGCACTAATCAAGGACTGTATGCTGAGGTAAAATCTCATCCTACCCATTTGGTGCTAAAGGCTTCTTTGACTGACGGTAGCAATAAAACCCTAACTTTACCGACGGCTAAACAGGTTTTACTGACTGAAGCAAAAAAGGGGGATTTTTTCAGTTATGCGGCTGGTGTGGCTTACCAAATTCTCACCCACTATGACGTAGGCGGGTTAGAACTTGACAATTACCTGACAGATTTGCCAATTCAAAAAGGACTGTCTTCCAGTGCAGCCCTCTGTGTGTTGGTAGCGAGGGCATTTAACCAGGTGTATGACTTAAAGATGAGCCGACCAGAGGAGATGGAGTTTGCCTATCTGGGGGAAATTACCACGCCTTCCCGTTGTGGACGGATGGATCAGGCTTGTGCTTATGGCGATCGCCCCATCGCTATGATATTCGATGGCAATCGCACTGATGTCATCGAGTTACAAGCACCACAGGATTTATTTTTTGTGATTGTGGATCTCGCAGCTGGAAAAAATACCCAAGAAATTCTCAGCCATCTCCACGCTTGTTATCCCTTTGCTACCAAAGAACTACAAGCAAATGTGCAAAAATTTCTCGGTGTCATTAGTTATCAAATTACCCAAGCAGCAATTGATGCCCTGCAAACAGGCGATGCAGTAAAAATTGGTATGCTAATGAAACAAGCCCAAGCAGCATTTGATAAATATCTAATTCCCGCCTGTCCTAGGCAGTTAACCGCACCACTGCTTCACCAACTGCTAAATTATCCACCAATTCAAGGGTTGATTTTAGGTGGTAAAGGTGTGGGTTCCCAAGGGGATGGAACTGCACAATTTATTGTTCAAAATGAGGAATATCAGCAACAAATTATAGAAATAATTACTAGAGATTTTCCCAAAATGCAATGTTTAAAACTGACAATTTATGCATCTAAATAAAGTTAGAAAAGCTGTAATTCCATCTGCTGGTTTTGGGACACGCTTGTTTCCAGCCACCAAAGTTGTCAAAAAAGAACTTTTCCCAATTATTGATCAAGATGGCAGGGCAAAACCTGTGATTTTAGCAATTGTGGAAGAAGCAATCAGGGCAGGAATCGCTGAAGTTGGAATTGTGGTGCAACCAGATGACCAAGAAATCTTTATAGATTTGTTTAAAAATCCACCAAAACCAGAACTTTTTGCCAAACTATCCTCAGAAAATCAAAAATATAGTCAATATCTCCAAGAGTTAGGTAGCAAGATTACAATCTTAACCCAAGTAGAACAAGAAGGTTATGGACACGCGGTATTTTGTGCTAAAGATTGGGTAAAAGATGAACCATTTTTACTTATGCTGGGCGATCATGTTTATGCATCAAATACAGAAAAATCCTGTACTAAGCAAATTTTAGATATATATGAACAAGTTAATCACAGCGTCATTGGCTTAACGACAATGTCAGCAGAAAATATTTATAAAGCTGGGTGTGTCACCGGAGTTTGGCAAGAATTTAACTCACAGCTTACCCTCACTCAAATATATGAAAAACCCACTCTTGAATATGCCCGCCAAAATTTACGGGTACAAGGAATGGCAATCGATGAATTTTTATGTATATTTGGCTTATATTTACTAACACCACAAATTTTTGATTTTTTGGCAGAACACATTAATCAAAACTTTCGAGAAAGGGGTGAGTTTCAGTTAACCTCCTGTCTAGACAAATTACGTCAGGCTGAGGGAATGACTGGATATATGGTCAAAGGTAAGTGTTTTGATACGGGAATGGCTGATGCTTATCTTCAAACAATGATTGATTTTAGAAAGGTGGGATAAAAGCTGATTAACTTACAGCAGATTCTAATAACTTTATTGTTCCTGCATCAGCATCTATCTCTACTTCCACACCCATCGGTAATGTAAATTTATCTTTAATGTGACCAATCATTGAACCATACCAAGCGGGAACTCCTAAAGGCTGAATGTGGTCTTGCAGTACTTGTTTTAATGTAAATGATGGTTCATCTCCCAGTTTACAATTAGTACATTGTCCAAAAATAAAGCCAGCAATTTGGTTAAGAATTCCAGCGGTTTTTAACTGGGTTAGCATTCGGTCTATGCGATAAATATCTTCACCTATATCTTCTACAAATAAAATACTTTTTCTCCAGGATGGTAGGTAATTTGAACCCACCATCGCAGCTAAAACAGACAAGTTTCCACCAATCAGTTTACCCTGACCTTTTCCTGGTGAAATCCTCTCTATTCGTCCTTCTGTACTGTTGAGGTTTTCCATGGTTGCTGCTTCAGCATTAAATAAAATGCGCTGGAAGTAATCTACTGTAAATTGATTCCAGGTAGAAGTAGCAACTGGCCCATGAAAAGTAATTATCCGGCTGCGAGCATTAATTGCTAATAATAAAGAAGTAATATCGCTATACCCTATAATGACTTTGGGATGGGTGCGAATTAGCGGGTAGTTAATTAGGGGTAAAATGCGATTACAACCCCAACCGCCGCGCATGGCAATAATTGCTTTTACCGATTTATCTGCAAACATGGTATTAATATCTTGAGCGCGGTCTATATCTTTACCTGCTAAATAGCCATAACGGTCTAAAAGATGAGTACCAATTTTTATTTTTAATCCTAGTTTTCCTAAACTTTGTTGTGTTTCGGCGATGTCTTTGGGGTCAACTATACCCGCAGGAGCAACTAATCCTACCGTATCTCCAATTTGTAGCCGTGGTGGTTTGATAATTGTGTTTGGTGATAGTTTAATTTGGGCGGTAACTGGAAAAATTTGGGTGGCTAGGGTAGTTAGTCCCAATGTGGTGAGAAATTGGCGGCGGTTGATGTTCATGAGGAATATATTATAGAACTTACGCACTATACAAATTGAACACGATATGGAGCAACGATAGTTGGTCATTTTCGGCTTTTGAACATGGCTTTGTAGGGTGCGTCAGATGTCCAAAATCTGTTCATTATTGCCAAATTATTGGGTCTGACGCACCCTACAACAGACTTAAGCAATGCT
>NZ_JACJRJ010000053.1 GCF_014697195.1 Cylindrospermum sp. FACHB-282
GCTGACTTATTAACAGGTTTCAGTGATGTGGATGCGGGTGATATCCTCTCAGTTACCAACTTAACTGCGACTAACGGTGCATTGGTAAATAACAACAATGGGACTTATACCTTCACCCCAACTGCCAACTTTAATGGTGCAGTTAATCTCACCTACGATGTCACCGATGGCACAGCAACCCTAGCTGGACAAACTCAGACTTTCTCTGTCACCCCCGTTAACGATGCGCCAACAGGTTCACCAACTGGCATTTTAAGCAACACAGCCGAAGATATTGCCATCAATATTACTGCGGCTGACTTATTAACAGGTTTCAGTGATGTGGATGCGGGTGATATCCTTTCAGTTACCAACTTAACTGCGACTAACGGTGCATTGGTAAATAACAACAATGGGACTTATACCTTTAACCCAACTGCCAACTTTAATGGTGCAGTTAATCTCACCTACGATGTCACTGATGGCACGGCAACCTTAACTGGACAAACTCAGACTTTCTCTGTCACCCCCGTTAACGATGCGCCAACAGGTTCACCCACTGCAACCTTAAGCAACACACCAGAAGATACTGCCATCAATATTACTGCGGCTGACTTATTAACAGGTTTCAGTGATGTGGATGCGGGTGATATCCTCTCAGTTACCAACTTAACTGCGACTAACGGTGCATTGGTAAATAACAACAATGGGACTTATACCTTTAACCCAACTGCCAACTTTAATGGTGCAGTTAATCTCACCTACGATGTCACTGATGGCACAGCAACCTTAACTGGACAAACTCAGACTTTCTCCGTCACCCCCGTTAATGATGCGCCTGTTGCTGTTGATGACAGTGCTTCCACATTCTTTGGTACTACCGTCAACATCGCAGTTAGTAGCCTACTAGCTAATGATACCGATATCGATAGCACCTCGTTGAGCATTACTGGTGTCAGCGGTGCTACTCACGGTACTGCCGTCCTGAATAATAACGGCACAGCCAGCAACACCGCAGATGATTTTGTTTCCTTTACGCCAAATCTTCTGTTTTCTGGTAATGCCAGCTTTAACTACACCCTCAGCGATGGTAGCCTGACTGATACTGCTACGGTGACTGTGGCTGTCGGTGTGAACCTTTCTGGCACTAATTTTGCTGATAACCTGTTTGGCACTAGCGGTAACGACATCATCAACGGTGGTAATGGCAACGATACCATCACCGGCGGCGCTGGTGACGATAACCTTTACGGTGGTAATGGTAACGACACCTTGTATGGAGACGGCTTCATGGATGGCGGCGCGGGTAACGATACCCTCTACGGGGGTGCCGGCAGCGATCGCCTCTACGGGGGTGCCGGCAGCGATCGCCTCTACGGTGGTAATGGTAAAGACCTGTTGTATGGCGGTATTGGCAGCGATACCCTCACTGGTGACAATGGTAACGATACATTTGCCTTTGCTGCCGGGGAAGGTACTGATACCATTACTGATTTCGACAAGGGTCACGATTTGATTGGACTGTATGGTGGTTTAAGCTTTGGGCAATTAAGTTTCTCAGGTAGCAATATTCTGGTGACTTCTACGAATGAAATTTTGGCAACGCTGACTGGTGTTAATACTACGACCCTGACTGCTGCTAATTTCGTAAACCTCTAGTCTTACAGACCTTTTAGGTTCTTGGTGATGCGATGGTCGTTCGCGTAGCGTCTCGAAGAGAAGACCCGCCTTCGGCGATCGCATTTCTGCATCAGTGATTTGTGTCGTTGTGTAACCTGAGCCGTAATCGTCTATTTGGGTACTCCAAGGGTACTCCAATATCATATTGAGGCATTCACCTAAAGTCAGATCTAAATTTATCAGTAGAGTGATGCTCAAGGGTACCGTTAGACTTTAATCTAGTACAGGTGAACCACCATCAATAGAGAATGTCTGATTTAATTCTGTTTTGGCATCGCCGCGATTTACGCATTGCTGACAATACCGGACTAGCTGCGGCACAACGCCAGAGTCCAAAAGTGGTAGGTGTGTTTTGCCTTGATCCTGATATTCTGGAGCGGGATGATATAGCGCCAGCGAGAGTAACTTATATGCTGGGCTGTTTGCAGGGGCTAGAAGAGCGATATATTCAAGCTGGTAGCCAATTGTTAATTCTTCATGGGCCGCCGGTGGTAGCGATTCCAGATTTAGCCGAGGCATTGAAAGCTAAGGCTGTATTTTGGAATTGGGATGTGGAGCCTTACGCCCAAAAACGCGATCGCATTATAATTAATTCTCTAACGGAAAAAGGCATCCAGTTTCTGAACCAAAACTGGGATCAAATCCTCCACTCACCAGAAGAAATTTTTAGTGGTGCGAAAACTCCTTACACCGTTTATACCCCCTTCTGGAAAAATTGGAGTAGTAAACCAAAGGCAAAACCAGTAAAAACACTGGAAAATGCTGAGGGATTAACCGCAGATGAACAGGAAATCGCCAAACAAGCAGGAGCAATAAAATTACCCTCCGCCAAAGATTTAGGATTTATCTGGGATGGAGAATTGATTATTCCCCCAGGAGAGGCAGCAGCGCAAGAACGTTTACAGGCATTTACCAATAATGCCATTACTGAATACCAAGAACAGCGCAATTTTCCAGCAGTAGACGGCACATCAGAACTGAGTGCAGCTTTAAAATTTGGGGTTATTGGCATTCGTACCGTTTGGCAAGCCACAATAGAGGCATTAGACAACAGCCGCAGTCAAGAAACAGAAGCCAGTATCCGCACATGGCAACAGGAATTAGCTTGGCGGGAGTTTTATCAACACGCAATGTATCACTTCCCAGAATTAGCCGAAGGTGCTTATCGGGAAACGTTTAAAAGCTTCCCTTGGGAAAACAATCAAGAACATTTTCAAGCTTGGTGCGAAGGTAGAACCGGCTTTCCCATCGTTGATGCAGCCATGCGCCAGTTAAATGAAATCGGCTGGATGCACAATCGTTGTCGAATGATTGTCGCCAGTTTCCTCACCAAAGACTTGCAGATAAATCCCCAGTGGGGAGAAAAATATTTTATGCAGAAGTTAATTGACGGAGACTTATCTGCTAATAATGGCGGTTGGCAATGGAGTGCTTCCAGTGGCATGGATCCTAAACCATTGCGAATTTTTAACCCAGCCAGTCAAGCCCAAAAGTTCGATCCAGATGGGGAATATATCCGGCAATGGGTCTCAGAATTGCGCTCTGTGGATACAGAATATTTAGTAACTGGTAAAATTCCCCCGTTAGAGCTTCATGCTATTGGTTATCCTCAACCCATTGTGGATCATAAAATAAAGCAAGCTTTGTTTAAGGAGATTTATCAACAGCAAAAGGGTGTTAATTTGCCTTGACGACTTTGCAGATGAGCTCTCGCTAACAAGTCGGCAGAGCCGATGACACTAACTTCAACGGGGGAACCCTGGCAACGCAGTGTCTCCCTGTTGCTTGTCTAGCAGTGTTTATACCCTGATTTCTAGTCATGATTCCAACATCACTTACCTAATTTAATCTGTCTTTGGGCAGATAATTGCATAATTTCTCAGCAACTGGCTGATACCTTAAAAGTAAAATAAATTTTTAAAGGGCAAGCAAGTGACACATTTAATAAAAAAAGATATCGACACCTTTATTTATCCTCCTAGTCTCTATTGCAATAATCCCACACCAGAAAATATTGCTTTTAACACCCAATTACAAAAATTAGCCGCAGAAATTGCTTACATCAGTGGCTTAGAAGCATCTGGGTTAATCTCTCCTGACGAGGCTTACAAAGAAGTTAAGGCTCTGTGGAAACAATTTCAACAATTCAAAAAAGGAATTGATGGGAAACCAGTAGAACGGTTAAAATGTGCTTAATAAAACTTGTTTAACAAAAAGTCTAGGTATGGGATAGCTGTTAGCTCCCTTTTCGTTTTTGGGTACAGTGCTAAATCTCGCTATTGCTGTCTTATATTCAATAAAGGTAATTTATGACAGTTATCAAATGAAGCACGAAAATATAAACGAAGGAGTCAGAATTTAGAAGATATTATTGAAGTACGACATCTTCAACACTATCACCCGTGTTATCAATCTTGAACTGATAAAAAACATTTGGGTCGAAGGGACTAGTAGTCTGTCAAATAAATTTTGACGGATAAAGAAACGTAGACCGGAGGGCGTGCCGCAGGCTACCGCAAACTTTCAACTGATAGAAAAGAGGTGATACTTCTCCTCAGTTATCCTCATATTTGCCCTTATTGAGGTGTTTTTTCCCTACTGTTGAACGCGGAAATAGCCAGTTGATTTGTGTACTTTTTAAAAGGCTATGGCTGTTACCAAAGACCTAAATTTTCTAGCGCCAGAGTTTTTGATTTGGGATTTTCTAGGGAGTTAAACTAAGCTTAGTTGTCTTAATAGGACTTACTCCAAACCGTAGAAAATCCAGCCTAATGGCTATTGCTCAGACTCGCCTGATTCACTCCAATATCCAGCTTTTGCAAAGAGGTCAAAAATCTTAAAAGCTGTTTGCCTAAGTGGATCATTTAAATCATCTGAAATCAAATCAAATCTGTTTTCACCGAATGCCAACAAATTGGCAGTGTCCGGGTCGATACCGTTATCCAAGAATTCACCGAATGCTACAGCATAAGGATGCTCATCGATGGTGTCATGTGTGGTTAAAAACTCCTCTCCCGTGAAGGCTGGATATTTTTTATCATCATCTTGATTCCATTGAGCAAGGTACTCTTCCACTGGAATATCGTTGACACTTCCAATCTCATTAAATTTGATATCCGCAAATAATTGGTCACAAAGATAAAGAGTTGACATGGTAGAAAATTTGTGAATTTTAGGCTTTTTAATAACGGCAGTATCAGGCTTTAAAAATCTTGCAGGATAGTCGCCAACAGTCGCCATGAATTACGTAGGCGAACACGCTAGAAAATTTTCTTTACCTATGCTCTCTTTTCAATTCATGTTGCTGACTACTTTTATTTCATTGATGCCAGATGTTTTTAATTTTTAGTTTTAAGTTGATTAATCAACTACCAGCCTTTGGTAATGGTGGTGTAGGCTGCTTGTCAAGGAATGCATAGGGCACAAGCTGATCATCACCCGGTAGTCCCTTTTCTTTTAGCAGGACTAATAATACAGTGCGGAAAACCGCTGCGTGGGAAGCCTCTACGGGGAGAATAGTTGCTCCCACTCTGTGGGAAGATGATTTGTGAATTTTCCGTATTGGACATAAATTTTTTCCTTGGCAAACACATAATTAACTATTCTCCTTACTTAAGTACGGATTAGGAGTTAATTTGGATTGCATAATGAGATAACATTATCCCAAAACATCCAATTGACAATGTCAGCCGTATTCTTTAAGTGAAGATGAGTCAGACTTTGCCATTTGCCAAACGCCCAAAATGCTATGACACAAAAAATCAAGTTGCTTCTGCCCCTCTCTGACTGAGCAAAATGCATCCTGACTCTCCTAACAACAAACCTGACTTAAAAGAATCAACTGATGCAGCGCTGTTTCAAGCTCTCACAGCCAGAGATGCCTCCGCTTTGGCAACCCTTTACGATCGCTATGCCAATTTGGTCTATGGGTTAGCTTTGAAGATATTGCGCGATCCTCAAGCGGCTGAAGACCTGACTCAAGAAGTCTTTCTGGCATTATGGCGGCATCCTAACTACAATCCTGCCCGTGGTTCTTTGAGTAGCTTTTTGATCACTCTGACACGTTCGCGGGCGATTGATAAACTCCGCTCTCGTGGTGCTTCTTTAAAGTTTTTAGACCGCTGGTCTCAACAGATGTCTAGTCAACCTCCTACTAATAACCCTTTTGAGCAAGTCTCTATAGAAGAACGTTCCCAGAAAGTGCGTAGCGCATTGGCTCAACTACCAGAAAATCAGCGTCAAGTATTAGCTATGGCTTATTACGAAGGGCTAAGTCAAACGGAGATTGCACAACGCTTAGAGGCACCTTTGGGAACTGTCAAAACGCGGGCAAGACAAGGCTTAATCAAGCTGAAAAGAATTTTGCAAGACTGGATTAATTAGCTGATGATGATGTCATGACTGATTCCTTTTCATCTGAATACCTAGAAGAATTAATTGCGGGTTATGTCCTCGACGAACTCGACTCAGAAGAAGCTGAAGAGTTAGAAAGGCTGATTGCACAAAACCCAGCAATTATCAAGGAAATTGCTCAATTACAGGAAGTCATGGCACTCTTACCATACGAGATTCCTGAAGTACAGCCTTCGCCTCAACTGCGCTCGAAAATTCTGGCTGTGGCTCAAGCCAATGAAATCCCTGTTGCTTCAAAAAAGCGCTTTTCCTTGCCTTGGGGACAGATTATCGCCGCTCTAGTGGCTTTAGGTCTGGGGCTAGACGGCTATCGTTTGCGGCAAGAGTTGCAACTTACCCAAGCTCAACTTGCTCATCAAGCAGAAATTATTGCTCTATTACAGCAGCCTAATTCTCGACTGGTTGCTCTCAAAGGCGTGGATGCGAACACTGCTTCGGGAAGTATTATCCTTGCTCCCAATAAACAGAAGTTCGTAATTGTTGCGGAAAATCTCTCTCGGTTACCTGAGAATGAAATTTATCGGCTTTGGGCAGTAGTTGGTGACAAAAAAATTGCTTGTGGACAGTTTAATGCTAGTTTGACAAGAACAGTTTTTGACAGCTTTCCTATTCCTAGTAATGTTTGCAGCTTAGATAAAGCAACCCTAGTGGTGACAAAAGAACCAGTACCTTCTCCTCCTCAACCTGTTGGCTCTCCTGTACTAATTGGTAAACATCAGGATTCTTAAACAATTAAAAATTCAAAATTAAATCATTCGTGTACAATCAATCAGATTCTCGACTTCTTAGAGAAGTCGGGAATCTAAGCTTTTTTGAATAAAATAGGATTGCGATATAAAGTTTTTCATATTTTTACCAAAACTTGAATAAAGTCAATTGTGCCAGTTGAGTATTGATCATGTCGGCTAAAAATTAACATCAGTCAGCCGAATAAGTGGCACATTTTACGCCAAAATATACCTTAATTAAACCCATTATTTAAGTATCTACTTATACTGCTGCGGCTTATGTCATCACCCCTTGACCGTCCGCTGACACTTCAAATTAAGCTGCCATCTTCCCATCCTCAGTTATTAGAAGGACTGGATAGGTTACTGCGCTTGGGTTTGATATCTGATGCCCAAGTTAGGAAAATATGTCGGGAGCATCTCACTTGTCACGTGGCGTTTAAATCTCTGGCTGCACCTAAACCCCAGGCAATGGTTGCCACTTCTGACCCTGTAGAGGCGTTGCCTGTTGCAGCTGTTGCGCCAGCTAAACGACCTTCTGAGACGCCAGTAAAGCCAGGGTCACCCAGTTTCGTCTCCTCGATGTTGCAGTCGTTGGTGGCGGAATTGAGTGTGCGCTGGTTGCTGTTTTTAGGTTTATTTTTGGTGGTGCTGTCTTCTGGGGTGCTGGCGGCGAGTCAGTGGGAAAGGTTCCCCCCGGCTGGACAATATGGGGTTTTACTGGCTTATTCTTTGAGTTTTTGGGGTTTCAGCTTTTGGGCGGATAGGCAAAATAATCTGAGGTTGACGGCGCAGACATTGTTGATTGTGGCACTGTTGTTGGTACCAATCAATTTTTGGGCGATGGATAGCTTCCGGTTGTGGCAAAATCCTGTGAATTGGATTGTCATGGCGATCGCAACTCTTATCCTCTCCTGGATGACAATTTCACTCTGCAACAACCGCACAGTGAGAACTAATTCCCCTGTTGGTAAATTACCGCTGGTAAATATTCTAGGGCTGAGTTATCTGCAATGGGGTTGGAATTTATCAGGATTTCCCTTGATTGCTGTTTATTTGGCAATGATAGGGACAACCATCATCACTGTTTATCAAAATCAAAATTTACCCAACTCCCAAGAAAATCAAGGTACACAGCGGAATCGATTAAATATAAGTTTATCCGCTACAGTAATTATTTATGCTCTGCTAGTGCTGCTGGTACGGGCGATTTTTGTGGCGGGGGTAGATGTTACTCAGTTAGGTTTAGCTGTTGGTATTTGTGGTTGGTTGGTGACTTGGTTAGCCCAGAAGAACCTCACCTCTAGCGCCTCCACCCAAGCAGGGAGCGGGGTAGAAAATGGAATTAGTTCAAATTCTTCACCCACCCCTGATTTAATCGGGGAAAGACTCGGCGGAATTTTGCTTTTTTTGGGTTGGGTGGTTTCGGTGATAACTCAACCTTTGCAAGCAATAGTTGTAAGTGGGTTGGGTTTGTGGGTTTGCAGTCGTCGCTTACAGCGGGATAGTTTACAGAATGATTTAGCGGCAATTTTCTTTATTGGCCTACAGACGATTTGGCTGGGTTGGCGGTTAGTACCTGCTGAATTACAGCAAGCTGGGATTGCCATTGGCACCAATCTCACTAATTCGCAAAATGCACCTTGGGCGTTGTTGGGTATCGCTTTATTTCCCTACATAATATTGATGGTGGCGCTAACAGATCGCCTACATCGCACCCAAAAACGAGAATTAGCTATTTTTGGCGAACAGTTAACGCTGTTGTTGGGGGTTTGTTTAACAAGCATCGCTTTAATTAATCCCACATTGCGATCGCTTAATCTGCTATTTTCTACCATCACTTTAGCGATCGTTACGCAACGCCGTCCCGCTTCACCTCCTCCTCTGGTATACCTGACTCACATCACAGGAGTATTGACACTTGGTGCGATGATCAATTGGCTGTTACCAACCCTAAGTAGAGAAATTTGGGCGAGTATTTTGTTAGTCGTCATGTTGGCAGAATGGGGATTTAGCCTTGGGGAAGGACTATGGCGGCGTAGTGCTTGGTATATCGGTTTAGCACTTGCTACCGTTAATTTTGCTCTCTTGCTGGGAAATACAGAAATAACCTGGAATCGCGTTATTTATATCCAAAACTATTGGGCAATTATTTGGCTGATTACACCTTTAGCCCTCACCGGTTTAGCTAGTCGCACAACATTCCAACGCACTACCAATAGTTATTTGAGTCTTTTGGCTGTGGGAGTTGCCCAGTTACTAACTTTATTTTCCCCAGGAACCAGATTAATTGGTTTGGGTGTAGCTGTGGTGGTGATGTTCTTGAATACGCGCTATTTAAGGAACCAAACATCTGCGGTAATTACCATCGGTTACTCTTTGAGTTTCATCGGGGCGCTGCTGTGGATGTTGGTGCCACAGTTAGGGTTAGCGGGTTGGTTTGTTGTCCTTGCTTTGGCTATTTTAAGTTTATGGTTAGGGGCTACTGCATTAATCAGGCAAGGTAGTGAATTAGCCGTAATTTATGCAGCAGCTAGTGATAAATGGGCGATCGCATTATGTAGCTTAGAGTTATTAACCCTGACACTGCACTCAGTCCTACTTTACCAAGGGTTTGCTACTACCGGAATTGTCTACTTAATCGCCACAGCAATCACCTTGGGGGCGATTATCTATCGCAGTTGGCGAAAATCGACAAACCGAGCATTTTACAGCATTGGTTGGTGTTTAGAGTTGTTAGTTGCCCAAGGGTTAGGATTTGGGGAATACTCAATTATTAGAATAGCGATCGCCAATATTGCCCTAGGTTTAACAACGCAGTTTTTTGGAGAATGGTGGCGACGACGATACCAACTAGAAAGCCTGCCCAATAGCTTCCACATTTTACCGCTGATCTATGGTGCCTTCAGTGTCTTACTGCGGTTTACCACCTTTACCGACTGGACAGGTTTTTGCACCCTAGGCGTAGCTTTAATTATCATTGGCGTAGGGCGACGCCGCGAAAGCTTCAAACCCCTGCTTTACCTGGGAATGATTGGCGTCTCAATTTCCGCCTATGAACTTCTATTTTATCAAATGTCCCAAGCCACAGGCGGCGCAATCGGCGATGGATTGATTGCCATGTCGGCTTTGGGAACTAGTATCATGTATGCCTACCGCATCTTGTCCCCTTGGCTAATCAGCTATTTCCGTCTCACACCCCAAGAACTCAAAAGCATCGCCCATCTACACTGGGCTTGGAGTAGTAGCTTATTCATCGCCGCCATTACAGTAAACATCCAAAGCAGCCATTATGTAGGGTTGACAACTGGAGTATTTTTGATTCGTTATGCTTTATGGCAGGGAAGACAAAATACAACTAATGCCCCAGAAGAAAGAGTTTGGGAATTAACAATCGATGAAATCTGGGTTTACCTAGGTTTGATAGAAGCAGGTGTTCTCGGTATTTATTTGCAGGGTTTGCCTATAGGGCGTGTGTTTGCTCAACAGTTACTACCTTGGAATGCTGCGATCGCCTGCTTAGTCGCCTACTTCCTCTACATCCTACCTTGGCAACGTTTAGGTTGGTCAAAAACACCTTGGCAAAGAGCCGCATACATCCTGCCACTAATCATATTATGGCAAACCGCACTACAAATTAACCCCATCGCCTTAATCATCACAGCAGTATATTACATCTTTCTCGCCAAGGGAGCAGCACAATTCCGGTTTACCTATCTCAGCGTAGCCTTGATTAATTGGGCATTATTTTCCTGGTTTTATAATTTTTTACGCTTGACTGATCCTTTGTGGTACATCACACCCATCGGCTTATCACTGCTATATATTGCCCAAGTAGATCCCCAATTGACACCACGAGAATCTAAAGACAGTCGCCATAGTCTGAGAATGTTTAGTAGCGGCTTAATTTGTGCCTGGGCAATATTATTTCATCAAAACGCAGCTTGGATACCCGGAATTTTCAGCCTCATCGCCATTTTTGCCGGATTAGCCTTGCGAGTACGGGCTTTTCTCTACGTTGGCACAGCCACCTTCTTCATCACCAGTATTTATCAAATGGTGTTATTCAGCTTCCAATATTCCTTTCTAAAATGGATTGTTGGCTTGCTAGTCGGCATCCTACTAATTTACATCGCCGCCAACTTTGAAACCCGTCGCGCCCAAATAAGTATCCTACTCCGCAACGCCAGTGAGGAATTTCAGCAATGGCAATAGATAGATGGGCAGACTAAACATTATATCAAGTCCGGTTAAAGACTGATCATTAAGACCGCACTTTGCAGGAGGAAAGAGGGTTTTCTGGTTTTTGCACAGACGCAGGAATTATAACTAATTAAGGAACTTCCCAATAATAAAACATCCCAAATTTTCTTGTTTGTGGGGTGGGCTTCTAGCCCGCCCAGTTTATAGGTTGGGGGTGATACAGGCTTATGAAAGTGCTTTGAGTCAGCAGTTGTTGTATCCGGCTTGTGGGGAAGTCCATAAGATTTTGCAGCGGCTGAAAGGTAAGGAGAAAAAGGGTTCTGGGGGTTGAGGGTGGATTTTTGGGGAGAAAAAATGCCTGTAACTCGAAAAATTCACAAATTGGGGTGGGGAACCGTCTATTTATAAAGATGTGGGCAGAAAAACTTTTAATTTTTGTTCCCACTCCCATGATAGTGGATTGGGCTAAATCCCACTGATTGAAGGTAGTAATTTGCTAGATCAAAACAATTTGTATAAAACTCAAGGTACGAAGATAATGCAAAAATTGCAAAGAGTAATTATTGGACTGCTGTTAACTGTTTTCTTAGCTATTGGTTTCAGCACACCAGTATACGCGCAATCACAAAACCCACTAGCACCCGCAGGTTATCTATTCAGGATCAATGTCTCCACTGAGCAGAGAGCCATCAACTTTTACCATGATATCCTGGGTATGACCAAGGATACTGAGAAGAGCGTCTGTTCTCCAGAGTATTGTTGGCTGGAGTTCTTTGCCCCTAACAAGGAAGATGTGAGGATTGCAACCCAAATCAGCTCTACTACAGGAACGGGGAAGGCAGTAATAACAATAGTTGTCGACGATGTAAACAATGCTAAAGCGTATTTGGAATCTAGCGGAATTTCTGTAAGCGAAATTCAAGAACCTGGTAAAAAAGTGCGGTTAGCATTTTTTAACGATTTTGATGGCAACAGATTAGCTATTCGTGATGAGAAAGGCCGAATTTAAACTATAGCTCTTCTGTCACTCTCCGAAAACATTTGCCATTTCTGAATTCTAGAGCTTTTATCTACCAAGCGATTGCACAATTTCTTTCTAAGAATAAATACAACACCCATTTTTTTCTAATAGGATAGGTTGGATTGATTGGTTGATAAGGCTTTCAGAAATTGCCCTCCTGGAAAGTGACAAAAGAGGGCTATAGCAGTCCTAAATCATTTGTGAACACAAAGATACCCGACTTCTCTAAGAAGTCGGGTATCTGACTCACTTTAGGTTCACAAATCAAATAGGATTGCTATATGTCTAATTAACAATATCGAAAAACAACAGCGAAAGTCGTGACGGTTTTTGTGAATACTTTCGCTATTAACAGTTCCGGTAGATGTTTATGATGAGTTTTTTAATCGGAAGTTTATTCAAAGAATTATTGGCGACTATCAACTAAAATTACTAATTTTTAACCCAGATCAAGAGGAGATTGTTATATGGAGAGACTATAGGGCAGGATGATTATGTTTATTATTTCTGTTTCAACACCAGCAAGGTGATATCATCATAAACATTGTGTTCGCCAATATGCGATGCCTGGGTTGGGCGTAGCCATCGCACATCTTCTATAATCTATTGCCTAATTTGATTCACTGAGTATTGCCAATTTTGGCTGTTCACCTCACACAGCCGCTCTAAACCATTGATCAAGCATAGAACTTCTTCACCCACTGCCATTCCTGCATCAAACCATCTCTCAGCGATACTTGCGGTTGATATCCCAGAATTTGCCCCGCTTTAGAGATATCAGCAGCGGTGTGACGAGCATCTCCCATCGCCTTTTCTATATAATTTCTTTTAATGGGTTTGCCAACGATTTCTGCCATTGTATCCAGAACTTCTGCTAAAACCACCCTGCTACCACCGCCAATATTGAAGATTTGCCCCACTGCTGCGGGTGTGGTGGCGGCTAAATTGGCAGCGATCAGATCACTAACAAATGTAAAATCCCGCGTTTGCAGTCCATCACCATAAATAGGAATCGCTTCATCGTCCAAAACAGCGCGAAAAAATTTATGAAACGCCATATCTGGACGTTGTCGGGGGCCATAAACTGTGAAATAACGCAATGACACACAGGGCACACCAAAGTTTTTATGATAAAGTCCACACAAACCTTCAGCTGCTAGCTTAGTAATACCGTAAGGAGAAACTGGTATGGGGGTAATTCCTTCGTGGGTGGGTAATGTTTCCGCATCCCCATATACACTAGATGAAGAGGCAAATACTAAACTTTTCAGGTGTTGAGCATCTTTGGC
This sequence comes from Cylindrospermum sp. FACHB-282, assembly GCF_014697195.1. Taxonomy (GTDB): domain Bacteria; phylum Cyanobacteriota; class Cyanobacteriia; order Cyanobacteriales; family Nostocaceae; genus Cylindrospermum. Next base: position 13,314 of record NZ_JACJRJ010000053.1, read on the forward strand.
TGCTTCTAACAAAACTTGTGTAGCGTTAATGTTCTGTTCGGTATAGGTGCGAAATCCTTGACCCCAACTCGCTCTTACTCCCGCTTGTGCTGCCTGATGATAAACTACCTCAACATCTTTTAGGAGTGTTTGCCAATCTAAAAATTGAATATTTCCCTCAATTAATGTAAATCCTGGTAAACAGTTTAAATAGGCAATATTTTTTCGCTTAAATATAGGATCGTAGTAATCGTTAAATTCATCAATGCCGATTACTTCTTCTCCCTGTTCTAATAGTTTTTCCACAAGATGAGAACCAATGAACCCTGCGGCTCCGGTAACTATAATTTTAGCCATTTCTCCGATGTTTTTGATATTTTATGCATTTGAATATTCATAGGCTAATACTAGATACCAATAATTGCTATTACTTCATAGTGATTTTTAACTTAACCAGTTTAAGGCTAAAAAAACATAGTAACTACTGGAAAATTGGAATTAATTAGCGGAAAGTTCAGTTTTTTATTAATGTCAACTATAAATGTACTAAATTACTGAGGTCAATGCTAAAAGCAAATTCAGCCTAAACATAGTAGCAAAAGCTGGTAGCCAGCGGAGCAGCTGTAATTAAACTTAGAAATCTGGTGATGGGCTTGCATAAGCAGGAGGATTAGTGAAAAAATTGATCTGCGAGTCACAGCATTCTCGCTTCGCAAGGGACGCAAGAGGAAATAAGTGAAAGTTTTAGTTGTAGGTAATGGAGGGCGCGAACACGCTCTGGCATGGAAACTGCTACAATCCAAGGAAATTGAGCAGGTTATTTGTGTGCCAGGAAATGGGGGTACGGCAACCATGGAACGTTGCCAAAACTTGCCCCTAGCGGTAGATGACTTTGAGGGCATAAGCCAAGTTGCTCTGGAATATGGCATCTCTCTGGTGATAGTTGGGCCAGAGGTGCCCTTAGCAAAGGGAATTACAGACTATCTCCAAGTCCTGGGACTGATGGTGTTTGGCCCAGTCAGGGTGGGAGCGCAAATTGAAGCGAGTAAGGCTTGGGCCAAAGCCTTGATGCAGGAAGCAGGAATTCCCACAGCACGGGCGGCGGTATTTACGGAGGCAGCAGCAGCAAAGTCCTATGTGAAAACCCAGGGAGCGCCAATTGTTGTCAAGGCTGATGGGTTGGCGGCTGGTAAGGGTGTGACAGTTGCTGAAACCCTGGCACAGGCAGAGATTGCTATTGATGCCATTTTCCAGGGGCAGTTTGGCAGTGCGGGAAATTTTGTGGTTATTGAAGAATGTTTGATTGGACAAGAGGTTTCGGTTTTAGCCTTGACTGATGGGTTAACAATTCGACCTTTGTTGCCTGCTCAGGATCATAAGCGGATTGGTGAGGGGGATACGGGAGAAAATACTGGGGGGATGGGAGTCTATGCCCCAGCGCCTATTGCGACACCTGAGTTGATGGCACGTGTGCAAACAGAAGTATTAGAAAGAGCGATCGCCACTTTAAGAACTAGGGGCATTGACTACCGGGGTGTTTTGTATGCTGGGTTGATGATTGCACCCGATGGCGATTTTAAAGTTTTAGAATTTAACTGTCGTTTTGGCGATCCGGAAACCCAAGTGATTCTGCCGCTATTGGCAACACCTCTAGAAGATTTAATCTTGGCCTGTGTACAGCAGCGGTTAGGAGAAATGCCCCCTATTACTTGGAAAGGGGGGGCTGCTGCCACTGTGGTTGCTGCCTCCGGTGGTTATCCTGGGGAATACGAGAAAGGCAAGGTGATTACTGGCGTTGAGGATGCAGAGGCAGCAGGAGCAACTGTATTTCATGCTGGCACGAAGTTGAACCAGCAAAACCAAGCGGTGACAGATGGGGGCAGAGTTTTAAATGTCACGGGAACTGGTGCCAATTTTGAGCAAGCGATCGCTCAAGCTTATGCTGGAATCAAATATATTCAGTTTGAAGGGATGTATTACCGTAGAGATATCGGTCACAGAGTCCTGAGTCCTCAGTCCTGAGTTCTGTTAGCGGTAGCGGGGCGTTTAGCCCGTCCTGAGTTATCCCAACTCCCCAACTCCCGATTTCCCCCCTAACATATTTATCAAATTAACTGTTAATTTTTTAGTTGTTGGGGTTGACAAAAAAAACTACTAACAACTGTATTGAAAATGCTGGCTTTTTTAACAACAATCAGAGAAGCGTTTGCCTACGGCGTGTCGAAAACACTCGCCAATTGGTGGTCGGAGTTCACTCTCCAAACCAAGCTTTTGGCTGTGGCAACTTTAGTAGTTTCGTTGGTGATGAGCGGTCTCACTTTCTGGGCGGTGAATACAATTCAGCAAGATGCACGTCTGAATGACACCCGCTTCGGTCGTGACCTAGGACTGTTGCTAGCTGCTAATGTAGCTCCGCTAATTGCTGAGAATAATCTCACTGAGGTAGCCCAATTTTCCCAACGCTTCTACAGCAGCACCTCAAGCGTGCGTTATATGCTCTATGCTGATCAAACAGGGAAAATATTTTTTGGTATTCCTTTTTGGGAAGCGGAAGTTGAAAACTCCCTGACTATTCAGCGGCGAATACAACTACCAGAAGATTACCCTGGTGATGGGGAAAAGCCGATGGTGCGGCAACATCTAACCCCAGATGGGGTAGTCACCGATGTGTTTGTTCCCCTGATCGTCGATAAAAAATATTTAGGTGTGTTGGCGATCGGCATCAACCCCAACCAGACATCAGTTATCTCCACCAATTTCACCCGTGATGTCACCATCGCCGTTTTCATCACGATCTGGGTAATGGTGATTTTGGCAGGAGTAATTAACGCTTTAACGATCACCAAACCAATTAAAGAGCTACTGGTGGGAGTTAAACAAATTGCCGCAGGGAATTTTCAGCAGCGAATTGACTTACCCCTAGGAGGCGAACTGGGAGAGTTGATTTTAAGCTTTAATGACATGGCACAGCGCTTAGAAAGTTATGACGAGCAAAATATTGAGGAAATTACAGCAGAAAAAGCCAAGTTAGAAACTCTCGTTTCCACCATCGCCGACGGTGCTGTACTGATCGACAACAATATGCAGGTGATTTTAGTCAACCCGACAGCGCGGCGAATTTTTGGCTGGGAAGGGGTGGATGTGGTAGGTAGCAATGTGTTGCATCACTTGCCTTCCTCAGTGCAAATGGAAATCACCCGCCCTTTATATGAAATGGCCGCAGGCGATCGCGAAAGTGCCGAGTTTCGCATCCCAATTAACCAACCAGCCCAGCGCACACTCCGCATTCTCTTGACTACAGTACTCAACCTGCAACGGGAGAGCATCAAAGGCATTGCCATCACCGTCCAAGATATCACCCGTGAGGTCGAACTCAACGAGGCAAAAAGCCAATTTATCAGCAACGTTTCTCACGAACTACGAACGCCTCTATTTAACATCAAAACCTATATCGAAACCCTGCACGATTACGGCGAAGACTTGCGTGTAGAAGAACGGCAGGAATTTCTCCAAACTGTCAACCATGAAACTGATCGCCTAACCCGCTTAGTTAACGATGTTTTGGATTTATCAAAACTCGAATCTGGTCGCAACTACAACTTCGATGGGGTGGATTTGTCCCAAGCGATCGAGCAAACACTCCGTACTTACCAACTCAATGCTAAGGATAAAGGCATTGAACTGATTCAGGAACTTGCCCCTAACTTGCCCCTAGTCGTCGGTAATTATGATTTATTGGTACAAGTATTTGGCAATCTGATTGGGAATTCTCTAAAATTCACTCAGGCAGGGGGCAAAGTAGCGATTCGCGCTTACCAACTAGATCCCAAACCCAAGGCTCATAATCAACCCTCGATTGTGCGGATTGAAATCGCTGATACGGGAATTGGCATTGCTCCAGAAGACCAACAGTCAATTTTTGACCGCTTCTTCCGTGTAGAAAACCGAGTTCATACCCTGGAAGGCACTGGTTTGGGTCTATCCATTGTCAGAAATATCATCGACAGACATCACAGTAAAGTCAATTTGGTGAGTGAAGTCGGCATCGGCACCACTTTTTGGTTCGACTTAGACGTGTTTAATGAACAAGTAATCCCAAAGACGGTTGAATTTACTGCGGAAACACCGAAAATACCCGCAGTGTAAAAATATCTCCCGCCTATTTGGGTAACCTAATATAGCGCTGATATCTTGGCTGCACCCAACTGAGAGCCGCGATCACCCGACAATCCTATAATTTGCATACCATCACAGGACTTACGCCAGAACTCTCTCAAACCCTTCTTCCCACCTGTCCTTTGCTTCCTTTGCGGTAGCCTGCGGCACGACAATCTCTCTTTAGTTACCTGCTCCATCCCCTACTGGGAAAGGGTTTAAAGAGAGATTTTTTAATTCTTAATTTGTAATTGTTTAACAGCTTTGGTTGCTAACTCTGACAAACAAAGCAAGCCATTTGTAGATATCCGCTCCAAAGAGTTGACAAACATACTTGCTGCTGGTTGGTAAAATAATTATCAAACTCACATTTTGTCAAGATGTTGACAGCGCAATCAGCAAACAAACTAATAATAAAGCTAGTAGCAGTAATAAGGCCTGATGGTGCTTGAGCCAGGTTTTCACAGTCGCACCAAAGCTGCTGGCATGTCGCTGCTGTTGCAACTCTAATTTGGTCTCTTCTATATTTTGGTAGAGAGTACAGTCTTTGGCGTAGGGGCGTTGGGGAAAGTTACAGGTATCATCAAAGTGATAAGTGCAGGAGTTACACAGATACCCGTCCTTAGTGGCGCGATGCAAGGGAATTCCGGGATGTCCATAAGCTTTGAGAGTTATACGGCAATTAGGGCAAGTAATAGCCTGACTGTCAATGAGTTGATGGCAACGGGAACAAGATACAGTAGCCAAAACCTGAAGGTTATAGGTAAGTAACTATTTTATTCTAGCCATTTACAAGCAAAAAAAGATTCGCCGAATTCAAAATCACCAAAATTCAGAGTCTCGCGGAGCTAGGAGCTAATACCATTTCGGATTTTGGATTTTAGATTTTGGATTGGAAACCGCTTGGTGTATCTGGGTTTTCTCTGTCTATCTGTCGCCATCATTTTTCTTTCTTGGTATAACGCTAACAGCATCCACCAACCCTCAGATTTCTCTCAAAATGAAAAATTTACGGCGTTGAATACCAGATAACTCGGAAAAACAGAGGATTTCTAAAATTTGGTGCATAATTCCTAGACATATAGGTGAAATATTGATCAGCATATTCGCAACTTAGTTGAAGGCATCGCCTCTCTGTTTGCGACTTGAGATTATTGAAAACTCTCAAGTGAATAATTAGGCTTTAACAAACACTCTCAAATATTAAGGGTGCTTAATAGTTTATGACAAATCAAATATCAAAATTATTGTGTCAGCCTTTTGTGAGACGCAAAAACTACTTTCGGCTACTTTTCAGAAAGTTGAGCAAATTTTGCTTTTTTTTGCTCAATCCCTTGCCTAAAGTAGCAATAAAAGCTATAGGAGATTTTGTTGAACCCCATCACCATATCTTTAGCTAAAAATCAGTGCTGTAGTGATGTAGCTAATCAATATCAGTCTCTAGTTATATTGATTATCCTGGCACTAAACTTTAATTTATTAAATATGCATTTTAAAATTAGGGGATTTATAAATGATTAAATACACAGACAAAGAAATAGTATATCAATTAAATACATTATTTGATAAAATCAATATGGGCATTCTTGCTGCCGAACAGGTTTTAAAGAAAACCCAGCAAGTAAATTCAGCAGTAGAAGTTCAAGTAGATAAGGCTGATCTAATTAAATTAGAAATCGCAGGCATTGCTGCTCATACTCAAGATGTTGAGAAAGATATTCAGCACTGGTATTTTGAAATTCAAAATATTCATAATCATATCGTCAAAACATTATCAGAAATCACTAATGCAGAAAATATAGCTAATTTACATCAAGAATTACAATCTGCCATTGAAAAAATCAGTGATTTTCAAGAGAAGCTAGCAGATATAGATAAAAAATTACCAATATTTGACACCCAATGGAATCAAGATATAAACTCAGTTCAACAATTAGCATCTCAAGTAGAAATAGACAAAAAAGAAGTAACTGAATTAGCTCAACAGCTAGAAATTAGAGTCAACCAAGTTATGCAGCTACAATCAGATATGAAACAACTGCTGAACACACAATCTCACTTAGAAACCATCAATTTAGAATTATTTAATTTGGTAAAAGAAGTTAAAGCCGATAAAGAAGCGCTGCAAAGAATAAAAACAAATGTAGATAGTATTAGTGTTACAGCAGATAATTCTCTATGGGAGCTACGCGGAGAAATTGAACACCTGCGGGAACACATTGATTATAATTGCAGAGAACTAGGATGTAGGCTGCAAACACAACTAAAAAACCAACAACGCCTCGATAATTGGTTATTTAGCGTCACATTTAGCGTTGCTTTTTTAGCAGTTACCTGGATACTGGGACGTTAGTTAGCGAGATTTGCTCATTCGTTGCAACTTTTTTCAATAATTCCCGTTCCAGAATTCGCTCATCATTATTAAAATCTAGAATGGATGCTGTCACCTCTGCAATATCTGTCAGCGGTTGAATCAAAGCTTCATCAAGTCGAAGGTTTTCTCCCCAAAATTCTCTACATAGGTTGAAAAATCCGACAAGCTTCAATACAGTTCAGATAATAAGCTGTTGGGCTTTTAATTTGAACATCAAGGGCGGGCAGGATGCCCACCCCACAAGAGTTAGATTAAATGATGGTATGCACATTATAGGATTGTCAGCTTATCCCCCACGAGTTAACCTACTAGGACTTATGCACCGCAAAAATTTAGCCTCTTTTTAGGCTTTTTTGATAATTTTTTGAAGCACCTTTTTACCCATCTTACTAGTAGGGTGGGTTCCCTAACCCACGAATGAGGATGTTTAATGACACAAACCATACCCCATATTTGCTATTTCCTGTCAGTTAAGTCCTACCCCATTGAAAATGGCGCAAATAAATCAATGAAATTAGCCCCCCTTTTTAAGCGGGTTGGAGGCATCTTCGAGAAGTAAACAAGCTAACCAAACCGGGATAATTTTGGATGCTATTTTTCTTGCTTTTCTAATTCTGCTAATTTCTTGTTAGCAAAATCGCGCACTATCTCATCTGGGTCATTTTCTACCCTATTGCGCAACAGTGGTAGAGTTTGGGAATGCTTGGGATATTGCTTGATGATTATCTCAAGTGCAACTCGCCGAGGATTGTTGTTCAAAGGACTATGACTATCCTCAAAGGGGTCATTGACAGCACAATTGTAGAACAATTCAAACATTTCCGGCTCATCTTTAAAACCCCGCGCTAATTCTTGGACTGCTCTACTTCGCACATCGCTATCATCAGAGGTAGCGCATTGTTTAAGGATGGGTAAAGTGTCAGGGTCATCTTTGAAACCCCGCGCTAATTCTTCCACTGCTGTACCTCGCACAATCCCAGAATCATCAGAGGTAGCGCATTGTTTAAGGATGGGTAAAGTGTCAGGGTCATCTTTGAAACCCCGCGCTAATTCTTGCACTGCTGTACCTCGCACAATCCAATTATCACCAGAGGTGGCAAGTTGTTTGAGGAAGGGTAAAATGTCAGCGTCATCTTTGAAACCCCGCGCTAACTCTCGCACTGCTGTAAGTCGCACAATCCCAGAATCATCGGAGGTAGCGCGTTGTTTAAGGAAGGGTAAAATGTCAGCGTCATCTTTGAAACCCCGCGCTAACTCTCGCACTGCTGTAAGTCGCACAATCCCAGAATCATCGGAGGTAGCGCGTTGTTTGAGGATGGGTAAAGTGTCAGCGTCATCTTTGAAACCCCGCGCTAATTCTTGCACTGCTGTAAGTCGCACAATCCCAGAATCATCGGAGGTAGCGCGTTGTTTGAGGATGGGTAAAGTGTCAGCGTCATCTTTGAAACCCCGTGCTAATTCTTGGACTGCTGTACTTCGCACAAACTCATTATCATCAGAGGTAGCGCGTTGTTTTAGCCAAGATTTTGTCTTTGGGTCATCTTTCCAAGTGGTTGCAACTGTGGTGATTGCTTGAGTGCGAATCTTCTGGACTAATTTTTTTTCTTCATCTCGATAAAAGTCATAATAGTAATTGATGTCATATTTAGTTAAATCTTTTAGCGCATCAAGTAACTTATCAGATGTTGACTTAATTGCCTGGCTATTTCTCACTTCTAGAAGACATTCAGCCGCTAAAAAGAGGTTGATGAACTTTTCCTCTTCTCCATTTTGAGATATTAAATAATCTATAATCTCTCCAGCAAATATTGGTTCAACCATTCCCGCAATTAATCGCAAAACTTCATGCCAAGATTCATCTTGCCAATGTTTGCCAAAAACTTCTTGCTTGAGTTTTTCAATTGAAAGCGTTTGCGTTTCTTTAAATTGCCAAATAAACTCACAAGCACAGAAATATTCTAAAAATGTCCGATGAACAAAAGCATAGCAATCTGCACCTACAAAACACAAGATAAAGTTGCGAGTCCGTAATTGATTAATCATTACTTTTGCAACTTCTCTGGGTTTATCAACTTCTGATTTTTTGAGAGAATCAATCAGAACTTTTTCTAAATCACTTCTACTAATTAAGTTGCCAGATAACCCTTGATCATTTGCCTGCATTTTGTAGGCTACCTGACGCAGGATCGCTTGTTTATCTTTGTAATCAATAATTTTTGAGTCTATTCTAGCATCTTCCACTAAAGCGCGTTCCACATCCCATTGATGTAGCAGTACCCGCGATGCTTGGTTATAAAGTTCTGGTCTATCTCTTGGTAATTCTTGGTGACGGTTTAGAATTGCCATCATTGTTAATAACAGGGGATTTCCTGCAAGTTCCTTAATAGATTTTGAGGTATTAATTGCCCTTTGCAATCGCTCCTGTTTTTTAAATTTATCTGCCTCATCACTGAAGGTTAAATCATGCCAGCGGGTGATAAAATCTTGAATTTGTTCTGTCTCTAAATCTTGCAGCATGAAGTGACTAAACTCGGCATCTCGCAACCGTTGTGGTTTGTAGCCAATGACGCGAGAAGTCACAATTACCCGCGCATTAGGGTACTCGTTAGTAAAGCGATGAATAGCTGTAATTACATCTTCTCGCTTCCCTGGATCAAAAACTTCATCTAAGCCGTCAAACATCACCAAAGCGTTACCAACTTTTAGCTGTTCATGTAATTGATGTTGATTGAGATGATGAATTGCACCACTGCATTGATGGAAAAATTCTAGGAAGTTTTTACAATGTCCCTCTTCTCGATTTCGCATATAAGTTCGTAATTCGATTAATAAGGGTATTGGCTGAGAAATTACATTGTTGAGAGGTGATTCTGCCCAATTCAAAGCCAGGAATTGCAACAAGGTAGATTTGCCTGAACCGGGATCTCCCAAAATCACTATATATTTATAACTTCGCTTATCATTAATAATATCTAAAACTAGGCGGATTGGCTGTTCAAAATAAACTCGTTTGTGGCGTTCTAACTCTTCTAACTTAATTTCTGCTTCTAATTGGTCACTTTCTCGCAGGCGTTTTTGGTGTTCTTTGGGTATTTCGTGGACTTGTGGCAATAATTCACGGATTTCTCGCACATTTTGAGCGACGAATATTCGCCATAGTTTCAATTCGTTATATGCAGAACCATTTGTATCTAAACTATCTAATTTGATGTTGCTGTAGCACTCTTTAATTCCTTCTTGATATTTCTCTAAGTCAAAATTAGGTATTATTCCGGCAATTGCCTTAGTGTTTTGCTGAATTACTTCTAAGTTTTGGGAATCTAGTATAGCGCGTAAATCCTCAGATTCGCGGATAATGGCTTTAACTTTACTGAGATATGGCTTAGAAACTTGTTTCCAGTTAAAATCTTCTGGCAGTGATAATAATTTAAGCTGATTCCAGATAGTTGCTAATTTGCCATAATCTATGTTTTGGTAATCTTCTTTAAAGGCGCTTCCCAATACCTCTTGAACAGATTTATCTTTGAGAAATTGCTTTAACGGTTTGGTGTAGTTTTTTAATTCTGCTTCGGGAACATCTGCAACTTCTAACTGCTGCTGTACTAGTTGCAAAAATTCTTTCAGTGCTTTACCCGCAGCAATTTCTATAGGTTTCTTTTTGGGTAGTAAAACATTGTTGAGTGAGCCTTTTAATAAATCTTTAGCCCAATCTTTAGCGGTATCTTTGGCTAAGTCTTCTAAAATGGGCTTAAAAACAAATCCGACAGCCTGAGTAACTCCCCAAACGAATAACCAGTCAACCATAATACTCGTGTCTGCTAACTTTGTAACTACGAGTATAACTAACTACTTGGTTTAGTTGATTATTCTTTTTTTAGAGTTATTAAATGATCATGTAGGGCGGGCATCTTGCCTGCCATTAAACAGGCGAGACGCCTGTTCTGGGGTTGAATGTGGGATATTTTTCGTAATCTGGACATAGCCTTTTACATCAGGTATGGGGAAGTTTCCGCTTGTCTAAGGTTCTAAAGAATTCGTTTGTAAGTTTCATATCTAAAGCCTGGTTGAGGTTCTAGGTTTACCATTTCAAACTGATTACCAATCAGGAATTCGTATTCAGGGAAAAAGGTATCGCCTTCAAAATCTCCGTCTACTAAAGTGAGTTCCCAGGTATGTGCTAAAGTCAATGTCTGGCTATAAATAGAAGCACCGCCTACAATAAAAGCCTGTGGATGATGGCTAACTTTCTGCAAGGCTTCTGAAATGGAAGTTACAAATAGCAAATTAGATGAGTATTGAAGCTGTAATTCGGCAATTTCATCTTCAGGGGTGGAAGCAGAAACAACCACATTGAAGCACTGATGTATGGGGCGCTTTTCAAGGTCATATTCCCAAGTTTTTCGCCCCATGATTACGGCGTGACCGATGATTAAATTCACAAATCTCTGAGAATCTGCGGGAATGCTCCAAGGTAACTTGCCATCTTTTCCCATGACTCGATTTGACGCAGCTAGAGCAGCAATGAGGATGATCTCAGGCTGGTTCATGATCATTTTTTTCCTGTTTGAAGGTTGGTAGCTACTTTACCCAGGAGTCCCGGATAGTGAGCCGGCGCTTTTGTCCAAATCTGTGTATTCTTCTGGATAAACTTTTCCTGCTGTTTGGGGGTAAGTTTAAATTTGAGTAGTTCGATTGGTACTTGCTTGGATACCCTGTTTTCCCAAATTTGCCAGAATAGAGCTGTAGGCTAGAATAACCACGCTTCCAGCATACCCTGATTGGGTAGATTGATCAGTAAAGATCCGCTGGTTGGCCACAAGTAAGAGGAAGGGAGTATGGACAGCAACAACTGGTTGCAGCAGATAATGATGCTGGGTATTGGTACAACGTCTTTGGTTGCAGACAAACTGCGCCAAGTGGGTGATGAATTGGTTAAGGATGGTAAGCTTAATCCTGAGCAAGCCAAGGCGGTAATGGATGATATTGCACAGCAGTTAAAGTTGGAGCAAGGAGCCTGGGAAGAGCAAATGCAACGGCAAATGCGGAATATGATGCAGGATTTGGGGGTGGCTCGCCAGTCTGAAGTGGATGAGCTGCGGGGTAGAATTGACCGTTTAGAGCGTCAAGTGCGGGATTTAGAGAATAAGCTTTGGCGTTGAAATGTTGTTTGTGATTTAAACTAAAATGTGTCCTGTTGGTAATAGTATTACCATACTACCTAAGTAGAGAGGGCTGATTTTGAAATCAATTTTACTCAGCGTGGCGTTCATGCTGGTTTGTGTTGTGGCTTTGGTGTTGGCGCAAGTAGGCGGTAAACAGGATACTGCTATTGCTGCTAAGTTGACTCAAACTCCACCAGCAGTCACTACTGTCATTGAAAACAATACCCTGATAGCGAGCAATATTATGTCTGATGTGAATGTCGTAACTACCCCTTCTGGATTGAAGTATATTGAGTTAGCAAAGGGGACGGGAGCGACTCCTCAAAAAGGACAAACGGTTGTGGTTCACTACGTTGGTACTCTAGAAGATGGTACTAAGTTTGATAGTTCACGCGATCGCCGCCAACCCTTCGAGTTTAAAATTGGTATCGGACAGGTGATCAAGGGCTGGGATGAAGGTCTGAGCACGATGAAAATAGGCGATCGCCGTCAGTTAATTATCCCCCCAGATTTAGGTTATGGCCCTCGTGGTGCTGGTGGCGTAATTCCACCCAACGCTACCTTGGTGTTTGATGTCGAATTGCTAGAGATCAAATAAATTTCGGTAATGGGTAATTGGTAATAGGTAATAGTTTTATCCAATTACCCGTTATTGCTTTAATAATTATTTGGTCGGGCTAGATTTTTGAACTTTGTAAACTGTGGATCGAATAAAAGTTTAATGGTTCCCGTCGGGCCGTTACGGTGTTTAACCACATTTACTTCTGCAATTCCGCGTTCGGGTGTATCTGGTGTGTAATATTCATCGCGGTATAACATGATTACCAAATCCGCATCTTGTTCTATTGAGTTATGGACTATGATGTTATTCGCAATAAAATTATGCAAGCTAGGAACTGTTAAATCGTAAACTTCTTCTTGACCATCAGGCTCGATTGAGATAATTTCATCCCAGTAAATATCGCTGTTGGACAAGATAGCCATATCATTTGATTGGACAGCTTCTGCTACTCTTAAAGCACGTTCTCGACTTAAGTTGCACTTATAAAGAGTTGTTCCACAATATGCTGTTCCAATAGCTGCTTGCATTTGTCGTGTTGTAATACCAGCTAACTGCATTGCGGGAATAGCGTACATCTTCCAAACTTCTGTTGGTATTACATCTCTATTAGTATTAGCAACACAAGTTTTAATATGCTCCACAATTTCTCCCATCGACTGGCACTTGTAGCTTCCTATAGCACCAATTTGTTGAGCAAATAATTCGATATCAGATTTACCTGTTATGACTACGTGGTATTGATTTCGACCTTTGCCGGATTGTGGAACCATTTTTAACCGAGCGTTAATGCCAAGCCTTAACAGAAGCGATTGTACATCTGCTGCTAACTTCTCACTACTGCTGGCATAGTAGGCAATAGGACGTAACCTTTTACCTGAAACTAGCTTAATAGAACCATCAGTACTCCATAAATGGCGCAGGAAAAGAGCAATTGCTTCTTGGGGTTGTTCAAAAACTTGGACTGGGATAAATTTTTCGTAAGACCTCAAGCCAAATGCGTCCATAGAATCTAGCCATTGAGCAACTGGATTTCTAGTATTACGACCCAGAGGTAGACTGGAAGCAAGATAAACCTGATACCAATTTCTTTCTTTGTTAACCCGTGGGGAGATAGCGTTACCAAATACTTCTAGAGAAAGACAGGTAACTATGTTAGCCAAATCCTCTTCTCTCGTTGTGTATTGGATGGCATGACGAGGTAAAGTACATCCATCTCCAATCAAATGTCCAAGAAGTGCTAATTGGGGATGAGTCATTGTTTGACAAGCAGAACTGCCAATATGGCGAGGAATTGCTAACCTGTTACCTTCTTTTAATTCATCTAGTCGTTTCCATCCTTTGATAGTTAAGAATTTATGATTTCCAGTGGCTCTAATAGAGCGACCTAGACGAGTTTTAAGCTTAAAGACAGGTTTTTTACCAGTTGAAAAAGCATGATTTACAGTAGCAGGTTCAAGCTTTAATGTTTCTTCATTCAATGCCCAGACTTCAAAACCAGATTTACCTACCAACTCTTTAATTGGAACTCGCTTTCCACTACTTGCAATTGTTACTAAACTATCACCTGTTAAACAACCAGATTCGCGCAAATCAGATAAGATCGGGCGTTTATTGGTGCGTGCTTCCACTCCTCGACTTAACTGAGATAGAGCAATAATGGGAACAGATAATTCACGGGCTAAACCTTTGAGTTGACGCGTAATTTTTGATAATTCTTGAACGCGATTATCACCGGCTCCTTCCATTAATTGCAAGTAATCTATGACAATTAATCCCAATTCCATTCCCTGTTCTGCTTGCAGTCGCCGTGCTTGACTACGCATTTGGTTAACTGTAATATTCGCTGTGTCATCAATATAAATTGGCATCTCTGAGAGCATACCAATAGCACGACTTAACGGTTCCCATTGAGTTTGGCTAAGGCGTCCACTCCGCAGATAACTACTTTCAATTTGCGCCTCGCTAGCTAATAAACGTTGCACTAATTGCTCTTTTGACATTTCTAAACTAAAAATAGCAACTGGGAATTTATAACCTGCAGCAATATTATGAGCGACGTTCAAGCAGAAGGCCGTTTTCCCCATTGATGGCCTAGCAGCAACGATAATCAAATCAGAACGCTGAAAGCCGCCGGTCATAGCATCTAAATCATAAAAGCCGCAGGGAATACCTGGTAGGGCGATACCTTGATTTCGAGCTTCAATATCTTGGAAATTATTAATCAGGGTATCGGCGATGTGAACTAAGCCTGATTGGGGACGTTCTTGGGTGACGCCAAAAACTTTCTGTTCTGCTTGGTCGAGGACAATTGGTAACTCGGTTTCTGTTTCGTAACCGAGATGGACAATTTCGCCACCGGCTTTAATTAACCGCCTTCGCAGGTATTTTTCCATCACTAACCCTGCTAAGGCGTCGATGTTAACTGCTGAAACGGTTCTTTCTACTAGAGTTGCTAATTTATTTATGCCGCCAATGAGGGTAAGCTTATCGTTGTCAGCTAGCCAACTGGTGACTGCGAGTAAGTCTGTGGGTTTACCTTGGGTGTGAAGGCGTAGGGCTGCTTGATAGATTTGTTTGTGAGCGCTAATGTAAAAAGCTTCTGGAACTAGGCGATCGCTAATTCGACCTACTGCTTCTGGATCTAGTAAAATTCCCCCCAAAATCGCTTCTTCTGCCTCAATGTTTTGGGGTGGGAGGCGATCGCTACCATTGCCTTTAAAACTCAGTTCTTCAGCCATAAGCGATTTTAAATTTGCGATTTTGGATTAGCCCTTGGGGTACTTCACTCTTATAGTCCAAAATCGACTTGAAGATGCTATCTAGGGTATTTTCTTAGTCACAATTTCCCCAAAAAGAGCAAGCACCACAGATAAACAGCAATGATTCATCTGTGGTGGCAGACTAAGCAGTAGTTAGCTAGGGACGACTTCAATATCGATTTGTGCCACTACGTCAGAATACAGCTTAATTTCGGCTTTGTATGTACCCAGGTGGTTGATATCGGGGATAGTAATGCCACGGCGATCAACTTCTTGACCGGTAGCTGCCTGAATTGCCTCGGCAATATCTTGGGTAGTGACTGTACCAAAAATAGCTTCATTTTCACCAACTTGCTTGGCAATTTTCAAGCTGCCAACTTTTTCCAGAGCTGCTTTTTGTTCTTCAGCTTGTTTTCTGAGTTCTAATTGCCGCAGACGCTCTTGCTCACGGCGGCGTTCTACTTGCTTAAGAATACCGGGAGTGGCATGAGTTGCCAATTTTTGGGGAATCAGATAATTACGAGCATAGCCGGGAGCTACTTCCACTAAGTCGCCAGATTTGCCCAGCTTGCCGATATCCTGATTTAAAACTAACTGTACGCGCTTCACCATCTTTTTTCGTTTTTCCTGTAAAATCTCATTAACTTGGGTGGTCAGCAGGATAGCTTGCCTGGACTGCGACTATATCCCAAAGCTAAGATTTTAGCGAAAAGGTGGGGGCGATCGCAACTATTAGCGGCAGAAAAATCATCTCATCCTCTGGGGAATTATCACCACCGGCTAAAATCTGTCTTTCATTCCCCGAATCCTAGCAAAGGTTTGTACTGGATCGTTACTGTTGGCAGCTAATTGTAATGATGGTTGCTCCCACCTTAAAAATGGATTCGTGCGCTTTTCCACACCCAACAGAGAGGGAACCGTAGCTTCTTGGCGATCGCGACAAGCCTTAACTTGATCGTAGCGTTTTTGTAAATCTGCGTTGTCACCATCCACGGTGAGGGCAAATTGCAGATTTTTTAAAGTGTATTCATGGGCGCACCAAACGCGGGTATCATCGGGGAAAGCGCGGAGTTTAGCGAGGGAGTCTACCATTTGTGTTGGCGTTCCTTCAAATAAACGACCGCAACCGCCTGCAAACAGAGTATCACCGCAGAATAACTCCCCTGTCTCCCTGGCTTGTTCTGGAGGAAAGTAGTAAGCGATGTGAGCGCGGGTATGTCCGGGAACGAAAACAATTTCCCCTGGGCGATCGCCAAACTCAATGCGATCGCCTTGTTGCAAAAATACCTGCTGTCCGGGAATTCTTCCCCGATCCTCGACACCACCATAAACTGTCACTTGGGGAAAATGTTCCATTAGCTGCTGATTACCACCCACATGGTCATGATGATGGTGCGTGTTAAAAATTGCTACCAACTCAGCTTTGAGTTGTGCAAGTTGTTGTAAGACTGGTTCAGCCACCGCTGGATCGACAACAGCAGCAATATTTTGCTTGGCATCGTACAGCAAAAATATATAGTTGTCTGAGAGTGCCTCAAGACGGATTACCTGCATTACATTTGTCTCCCTTATAAGTAGATATTTGGTATTAATAAATATGCTTTCTACGTGAAATTTCGCTAGACGAACTAGCCAATATGGCGTTAACTTTATTTAGGCTTTTATTGCAGCTTTTGATCTAAGGGTAAGCGAAAATCTTCGCTTTACCATATTTCATGACAAATTCGATGTTGATTCATTATTGACATTCAGTTGCAATTTTCAAGATAAGAAAGAGCATATCTTAAAACCATTTCGTGTTTTATAAAACCTTAGTTACTTAAATAATAACACTGACTTTGTTTTCCTAGTACTTGAAATTCTCATGCCTGAATTTTCAATTGCTTATCCCTACCTTCTCAACAAGAAGAGTATTTAATCAATGACTCCACTTGTTACGATAATTGTTACCTGTTTTAATCAAGCTAGCTACTTAGAACGCTCGGTTAAAAGCGTACTATCACAAACATTTACTGACCTTGAATGTATTATGGTAGATGATGGTTCTACTGATAACACTCAAGAAGTTGTCAAGCAATTAATGAATCTAGATTCAAGAGTAAGCTACTTCTATAAAGAAAATGGCGGAGTGTCTTCAAGTCGTAATTTTGGCATTAAACAGGCACAAGGCAAATGGATTCAGTTTCTAGATGGAGATGATTGGATTCACGAAAATAAAATAAAATTTCAATTAGATCATCTAAGTGACTTGCATGACGAAAACAATACTGTTTTTTATACAGATTATGAACGGGTATTCATAGACAGAGAACAACAAATCATCAACAGACAGGAGAATATAGTTGGTTCTTTGTCAACAGACCAATTGATAGAGCGATTACTCATCCCTGATTTTTTAGCTGATTCTCCATTTCCCTTACTTCAGCAATGTCTATTGATGAGTAGAGATATTCTTAATAAAAAGTTATTTGATGAGAATTTGAAAGCTCTGCAAGATAGAGATTTTACAGTAGACATTTTACTTTTAGGGGCGAATTTTGTATACACCTCGTTAATCGGAGCATATTATACAAAACATCAGTCTAATAGAACTAATAACTGGCCTTACATGAAAGCTTATTACATTTTGCTCTACGAGACGGTGTCCAGTAAGCATCATGATTTGATCCCTTTATGCCAAGTAGGGATAGATTTTTTAATTAAAGAGGCAATTAGAGAAAAAGAGCCAGAAAATTTTGCTCGGCTAATTAAAATTTTTTCCCCTCCTTTGTATTTGTTAAATAAAAAAATCAAAATTAATCATAGCTCTATACTCAAGTTGATTTATCAAACTAGGTTAATTATTCCCAGCTTTGTACTCTATGAAAAATATCGAGGCCCCCGCTCTCAAAAAATCATATCTATTTTTTCCTACTTCATCAATTTTTTCAAAAGACCAAATAACAGTTATATCAGTAGTGACTAAAGCAACTAATATATGAAAGGAAAAGTTTCGTTAGTTGTGAGTGACTTGTCTGGAGGAGGCTCAGTTCGAGCCTATTTACTGGCTCAAGTCCTAAAAAAAATCGATTATGACGTAGAGGTTGTAGGCTTTTTATTTGGTCAGGAATTGTATGCCATTCCTCCTGTAGGTATACCAGTAGTAGCTATTGATGGCAAAAACTATCCTGAGTTTTTTAGATCAGCTAAAAATCTTTGGCAAAAACTAGATGGCGATATTATTTATGCGATAAAACCTAAACCAACAAGTTTTGGTGTATCTCTACTACATAAATTAACCACCCGTCGTCCTTTGCTTTTAGATATGGACGACTGGGAACTTAGCTGGCACGGAGGTTTTGAATGGAAGTATCGTCCCAGTCTAAAGCAGTTTGCCAGGGACATTCTTAAGCAGGATGGTGTATTGAGATTTCCCGATCATCCACTTTATCTCCAATGGATAGAAAGTTTAGTATCTCGTGCCAATGGGATTACGATAGATACTCAGTTTCTTCAAGACCGCTTTGGCGGTGTTTATGTGCCTAATGGCAAAGATACTGCGATGTTCGACCCTGACAAATATAATCCTAATGTCAGCAGAGAGGATTATGGTCTGGCGAACTATCGAATTCTGATGTTTCCTGGAGCACCAAGACCTCACAAAGGGGTTGAAGATGTTTTAATAGCCTTAGATCAGTTGAATCAGCAAGATTTAAGACTAGTAATTGTGGGTGGTAGTCCTTACGATGATTATGATGATCGGTTAATTGAAAAATGGGGGCGTTGGATCATCAAATTACCAAAGTGTCCTGTAGAGGTTATGCCTGAGGTTGTAGCAGCTGCTCACATTGTGGTTGTTCCCCAGCGAGATAACGTAATTGCTCGCGCCCAATTTCCTCTAAAGTTGACAGATGGGATGGCAATGGCTAAACCTGTTTTATCAACGCGAGTGGGAGATATTCCCGAAATTTTAGCAGAAACTGGTTATCTAGTTGATCCTGGTTGTCCCGAACAAATTGCTGCACAAATTCAACTAATTTTTGCAGATTTAGAGCAAGCAGAGGAGCGAGGTAAAAAGGCTAGAAAAAGATGTGTAGAAAAATATAGCTTAGAGGCTATGGCATCTACCCTATCTGAGTTAATTTCCAGTTTGTGAGTTTTAGTGGTGCATTATTTTCAATCTATTATTAAATAGGTAGGCCTAATTAATCTGACTTTTTCCTGCCACTATAAAATTATGAATCATGTTAAAAATTAGCTAATTATAATCTCAATCTCCAATGTCTAACAGCAAACTACTACTTAAATTTGCTAAACCTTATCCATGCAGGATATTCTTCACAATCTTGTTTGGATTTTCTGGTGCTTTGTTTAACGGTGTGGGTACAACCCTGATTGTGCCAATAATTCTGCAAATTGTGGGTCAACCTGTAGATTTAACAGGCGCTCCGCCAATTATTAAAGCTCTTGTATCTCCCTTTGATCATGTTCCAGAAAGTTACCGCCTAGCGGTGATGGCTGCATCAATTGTATTTACAATTCTTTTAAAGAATTTAGCTAGCTATGTCGGTACCTTGGTGTCAAGTTCTTTAACGCGAACGCTGACATCAGATATGCGAGAAGCAGGCTTGAAGTTGTTACTAGAAATTGACATAGATTATTACACCAAGATGAAAGTTGGTGATCTAATCAACAGCCTTGGTGGCGAAATTAGTCGTGCTGCTAGTGCCATAGGTGGTTTGATCAAACTAATTATCCTAGCAATTACGATTTTAGTTTTTGTGGCTTTGTTGCTGTCAATTTCCTGGCAGTTGACCATTGTGACTACAGCTTTGTTATCTTTGGTCACCTTAGTAAATCAGTATGCAATTTACCGTTCAAGAGATTTTGGTGTACAGCTTTCGGAGATGTCTAAAGCTTATTCCATTTCTGTGTTAGAAATGCTCAATGGAATTCGCCTAGTCAAGTCAAATGGGAATGAAGACAGAGAATATCAACGGATTACAAAACTAATTCGCGACAGAGAGAGAGCAGATTTTCAATCTCAGATGAATTCTGAGGTGATTACACCACTCAGCGAAGTGACGGGGGTTATAGCCTTAATACTAATTGTATTTTTGGGTCGCGCCTTATTTGCCGACCAGATTGCTTCAGTCTCAGCCGTTTTGATTACATATTTATTGTTGTTACTGCGACTACTACCGTTTATTTCTCAGTTAAATAGTATTCGCAGTAGCTTTGCCAATACTTCTTCTAGTGTGAATATTGTTGCTGAATTTTTACGAAAGGATAATAAGCCGTTCATGGGAAGCGGTATGATTCCTTATCAGAAATTACAGCAGGGAGTACATTTTAATCACCTTTCTTTTTCCTATCCTAATCATCAAAACATAGTACTTCGGGATGTAGATTTATATTTACCACGGGGTACTACACTGGCTTTGGTGGGTAGTTCTGGTGCTGGTAAATCGACAATGGCAGACCTTTTGCCCAGATTTTATGACCCCACATCTGGCTGTATTACCATAGATGGAATAGATTTGCGGGAGTTCGATTTAAAATCCCTACGTCAGGCGATGGGAATTGTCAGTCAAGATACGTTTCTCTTTAATGACTCGGTAGCCAACAATATTGGCTATGGGAGACCAGATTCCACTGATGATCAAATTCTTACAGCAGCCAAGCGAGCAAACGCCTATGAGTTTATTAGCAAATTACCCCAGGGATTTGACACCATCATTGGCGATCGCGGTGTCATGTTATCTGGTGGACAAAGGCAAAGAATTGCGATCGCCCGGGCACTGCTCCAAAATCCGGAAATTCTGATTTTAGATGAAGCTACCAGCGCTTTAGATACGGTTTCCGAACGCTTAGTACAAGCTGCACTTGATGACCTAAGTCGCGATCGCACAACCCTAATCATTGCTCACCGTCTATCTACAGTCCAAAAAGCCGATCAAATCGCCGTCTTAGATCAAGGAAGTGTAGTAGAGATTGGCACCCATCATCAACTTTTACAAAAGGGTGGTTACTACTCACGCCTTTACTCCATGCAATTTGCTGACCATTCTGAAGTTTCCACCAGACGAAATCCCAACTTTAACCGGATTTCTCACGAACTACGGACACGGCTTAACTCAATGATTGGTTTCCTCGGATTATTAGTTGATGATATGGTAGACAATTCCCAAGAGCGGCAGGAATTAATTGACGAATCATACAATTCAGCCTTAAAAGTTCTCAACGCCATTGATGTCTTGGACGATGTAGTTAACCTGAGAATGACCTGGCAATTATCCTCAGATATAGACCAAAATCACAATGGAACTAGCCAGCATCAAAACTTTAGTCAAATTTCTGATGAGTTTCGCCTACGTCTCGATCCTCTCCTTAACTCTCTGCGCTTGTTAGCCGATAAATTAGAATCCAGACCCCAAGAACAAAATCAATTAATTGCAGAAGCTTATCACTCTGCTATTTACCTGCTAGATACATTAAAGCTTTTTGAGCATAGAGTTTACTTCTAGTTAATCCAATTAACAAAGGTCTTTTGATCAAAATATTGGAAAAACTATCATCGAAAACAATGATAAATTAATAAAAACTAACAACTAATAAATACTTAATTATGACCATCAAAACCGTTGGGATGATTAGCAGCTATTCGGCTCTAGCTAAAAGTGCAGCTTGGCTGTGGCAACAAACCCCAAATCACTTTGGAATTTGGGATAATATACAAATGCACGCCCTAGAGGAAAAACCAGATTTTCTGGTAATGTATCAGTTTGATTTCCCCCAACCAGCACGACAAAAATCTTGGTTAGATAGTTTTCGTAAACAGCAGAAAAAACCAGCAGTAGATATCAATTCTCGACTGCGTGGCCTTAGCAAAGAGCGAATTATTTATTTACTCAGAGAACCGCCATTAGATGAAATTGTTGAAATCAATAAGCATAATTATCAAGAAGCTCAAAAGTATTGTGGTTATGTTTCCGGCCCTGATGATTTGGCCCCCACTCCCAACTATATGTCAGCGATTTGGTATCACTCAAATTCCTTTCGGGATTTAAATGAAATGCCATGTACCCAAAAGGTTGCTACCTGTAGTTGGGTGACTTCGGGAATTAACCGTACAGCCAACCATCGCCAGCGTTTAGACTTTTTGCAGTCTTTGCAATCTAGTGGCTTTAAGTTTGATTTATATGGGCGTAACTTACCCGAATGGGCAAAACCTTCCGGAGAATTAGGTAATAAATGGTACGGCATGGCACCGTATTATTATAATTTGGCTATCGAAAACTATGCTGAGAACAATTGGTATGTGAGTGAGAAACTTTGGGATAGCTTACTTGCCTGGTGTTTGCCAATTTACTATGGTGGCCCAGCAGCTGATAAACTATTGCCACCAGGTAGTTTTTTGCGGTTGCCTAGTTTGGATGAGAAAGGTATTGCTTACATTCAAGAAGTGACTGCAACACCTGATGCTTGGTATGCTGCTAAGGATGCGATCGCCGAAGCCCGGCAAATCATCTTACATAAGCTAAATCTGCTTAACTGGTTATCAGACTTTGTTGCTCAAAACTCATAAATTTATGAATGGTATTTGTACCCTTGCCAACGATTATGTTTTCGATCAATTGGTGGCTTTGCTCAACAGTATTGATGTGATCTTAGGTGCTGAAACCCCAGTCTGTATTTATCCTTTTGATGACCAGACACAGCGGATTGCTGAGGAAATAGCTACGCGCCCTAATGTATTTTTTTACGATGATCAAGAATCCATCAATCGCTGGGATCAATTTATGCTGGCAGCAGCACCAGATAGATTGAATCGCAGCAAATCCCGCCTTTATGGTGCTCACCGCCGTTTTTGTGCCTTTGACGGGCCTTTTGATAAGTTTATCTATTTAGATGCAGACACCCTGGTGATGAACTCACTAGCAGCAGTGTTTGAAAAGCTAGAATCTTATGATTTCATTGTCTACGATTTCCAATTTAAAGATGTTAGTAAAATCTATAATGTTAATTCGCTAAAATTACTAGAAGTTTTCCCTCAACAACGCATTAATTCAGAAATATTTTGTTCAGGATTTTATGGCGCAAAACGGGGGCTTTTTAACCCAAATCAAAGAGATTTACTGATATCTCATTTACAAACTGGTGAAACAGAAATTTTGTATGGCGGCGCTGGAGAACAACCGCTGCTCAACTACATGGTAATGAGGTCTAATCTTGCTAGTTATAACTTTGCCCAGCAACTGCCAGATACAGAAATAACGGGATGTTCTGCCACCTCAAAGCATTTTGAAGAACGAGATCACATTCTTTATGACAAGGGTAATCGCCTAACTTATATCCATTATATTGGCATTCCTCCTAACATCAATCAAGCAGTGTGTGCTGGAGAGAATATTGAGTTTCCCTATCGGGATTTATTTCTTTACTATCGTTACCTGCATGAACCAGATAAGCGTCCAGTTTTTAAAAATCCTCCTCAGCCTTATGACGCTCCACCACCGACAGCGAATTTACTCACAAGAGCTTTGCGTAAATTAAAATTAATTAAACAAGGATAATTTATGATTCGGGGAATTTATATTGTAGCCAATGATCGCGTCATCGAGAATGCGATCGCCTTACTAAATAGTATTCGTTACTATGACCAAGAAGTTCTGATTTATCTCATCCCTTTTAATGAAAATTATCACAAAGTTGCTGATAAAATTACTACCTTACACAACGTACAAATTTTCCCAGATTTAGAACTGATTGAGAAATTCACTCTTTCCATAGGCGAAATTTTTGATCGAGATTTCCTCGCCTTACCCAACAAAATGCGTAAACTGGTAGCATGGTTTGGGCCTTTAGATGAATTTATTTATATTGATACTGATATTGTCGTTTTTGAAAAAATCGCCGACAATTTAGACAAACTTACAGAAGTTGATTTTTTCTGTTGTGATTATCATCATGCCAATGACAAGCTAAGAAATATCTTTTCACCCTTGGTAAGAGAGCAGCAAATTTTTACAGATGCCCAACTAGAAGACGTTTTTAATAGTGGCTTTTGGGCTTCCAGAAAAGGAACTATTACCGAACAACAGATGGATGAAGCTTTGCGCGAATGTGCTACCCATCGTGAATACTTTGATTTTTCTGAAGGAGTTACAGACCAACCGATTCTTAATTATCTCGTTCTCAAGTTAATTGCCAAACGTGGTAATCTCGTCAAAATTCCTGGGGGAGGCCCTGGTAGTTGGGCAGGTTCGCGCAATTTCCAACAGCAAGGGTACACTCTCTATGACCGAGGGCAGCCACTAAAATATCTCCACTGGGCGGGGACAAAAATGAAAATTGGTAGCCCCTATTGGCAATTATGGGAACACTATCGCTATCTCCATCAGGGTAAATTCGCCATCATCCCAAAACTTACTCGTCGTTTATTTCCCTTTGTTGTGGCCCGCAATTAATATCAGGAGTATTCCCATGATTGATGGTATTTACACCCTAGCTAATGATGTTGTCTATGACCAACTAGTTGCGTTGCTCAACAGTATAGAAGCTAATGCTGGTAGAAAAATTCCTGTTTGTATAATTCCATATAATGACCGGCTAGATAAAGTAAAGGCAGAGATTGCAACTAGAAAGAATGTCACCTTATTTGAAGACGCTACTTCCATAGCTCGCTGGGAGGAGTTTGGCTCTCGTATCTGGAACGCTCACCCAAGAGCATTAAAACTGTGGCAAGAATATGGCTTACCAGCGAATTATCGTATAGAAAGACATCGCAAACTTTGCTGTCTGGATGGTCCCTTTGACAAGTTTATCTTCTTTGACGGAGATACGCTATTGATGAAATCACTAGATGATGTTTATCAGAAGTTGGAAAAATATGATTGGGTCACGAATGACTTTCAATATAAATCGGATTTGAATTATATTTTTGACTGGTCAGAAGACAAACTAGGGGAAATTTTTACTGAAAAAAACATCGGCAATAGTATTTTTTGTTCTGGTTGGTTTGCTTCTAAAAAGCATATTTTCGATGATGCTACATTAGCAAACTTATTAGAAAAATTAGAAGCAGGTGAAGCTGATGTCTTGGCGTGGGCAGATTCTGATCAAACGGTTATCAACTATTTGGTTTTACGAAGCGGAATTTCTTATTATAACTACGCCTATAACGGTGAATCGACTGGTTGCCATTGGGCTTCAAAATTTGATGTTGTAGATAATATTCTTTACGACCAAGGGGAACCCATAACCTATATTCACTATATGAGTATATCTTCATCAGACTTTGCGCGCCTTTGTGGGGGTGAAGATGTTAATATTCCTTATCGTGACGTTTTTCTATATTATCGCTACTTAAAATCCCCAGCAAACCGCCCTCAAAGGTTTACACGCCCAAGCCAGCTAACGCTGCTACAAAATTATACTAAACGTTTTTTTAACCAAAAAGTTAGTAATATTAAACTGAAGTATCGGAACTTCAAGAATAGAATTAATCAATAAAGCTGGTTCTTCAGTACCTGTTATGCTAAACTATTAAATTTAAAGATTAAAAAATGTAATTAAGTGTATCAAATTATTTTTATAAGCCTTACTGCACTTGACATGTAAGGAATATTTATTGT
>NZ_JACJRJ010000054.1 GCF_014697195.1 Cylindrospermum sp. FACHB-282
TTTAACTCTTCATTTGGATTAATTAAATTTTGCTGGCATCCATACATTTGTTTTGCCTCCTTACCTGTATGCTAACATAAGTGTGTCGTCATTGTGTCATATATGACAAAAAAAGAATTACACATTAGAATTACCGAACGCAGAATGAATAAACTGCGGTTGTATGCTGCAAAAAAAGATACAACTATTACCCAAGTTGTAGAGGAATTGCTTGATACTCTACCTGAAATTACAGATATATTACAGGTAGGCTAAAGCCTACCGAGTCGTTTTTCATCCCCGGTCTGAAGTACGGAGTATGGCGCTGTGCGCCTGTTCCTCCGGGGCTTTCAAACTCCCGTCTGTTTCTTGTAATGGGTAATGGGTAATGGGTAAAACTCATTACCCTCTAGATCAACAACCATAAAACCGACATGATGGTGCGTCCCTCTAACCTAGAAGATATTTTCATGGAATTAACGGGATGCGAGTTAGATTAACCTCACACACCTAACTCTCGCAGCATGGCTTCTACTCTATCTACGCTATCTGAATCATTGCCCCGCTGGTATAAATCACGAGCTTTTTGAAGCACGCTGTTTGCTTGTTTGGCTTGCCGGCGCTTTTTAAACATTGAACCCATCAACTCATAAGTGCGGGCATTGTTCTTATCCAGGTTAATTGCTTGCTCATAAGCCCACATAGCTGATTCATAGTCACCCAGAGTGGATTGCGTCACACCTAATCCCAAATAGGCATTAACATTGTTGCGGTTCAGCTGGATGGAGCGACGGTAAGCTTCTTTAGCTCCTGGGGTGTCTCCCAGATTACCTTTGATATAACCCACAGCGTAGTAAAAATCGCCATTGTTGGGATCGATGGCGATCGCCCGACGGTAAGCAGCTAAAGCCTGAGGAAAATTATTTTGTTGGGCATAGGAGTAGCCAATCCCAGAATAAATTTTGGCATTCCTGGGAGCTAGACTTGCGGCTTGCTGATAAATAGCGATCGCTCCATTATAATCACCAGCATTTACTAGCCTCCGTCCTTCTTCCAACAGTTGCTTTAATTCAGAGTCGCTGGCTTGCGCCATCAATACCTCAGCCTGAGCAACCGAGGGTATTGTGGTAGCGATACATCCTAATAATAGGACACTAACTACAAATGATGCTTGTTTGTACATAGTCAAGTTTCGATTATTATCAGGAGCTTTTTTCTTGTACATTAAAACAAAAATATTGAGTTTTGAAAACTGTATTTACTCACATTTACGAAATATTAATCAGCCTGGAAAATTTGTTTTCTCTAGTTAGAATCATTACTCCGAGTATCTACGTAAAAATCAATGGTCGTCAATTATCAATAATTTAGAGATATCTGGCGGCTGATGGGACTTTTTTTTGAAATTAGCCAGGGAATTTTCAACTGAGGATCAACTGTAAACGTGAAGTTTCCCTTGAGTTCCTGCCTAATGCTCAGGGATACCAAAACTGAGCGCCTGGTTGTATTCTAAATCTAGAATGCAATTTGTGAGGCTAATTTATGCTTTTAACTACCACTGATGTAATTCAAGGGGCTGTGATTCAGTCATACTTAGGTATTGTAACTGCTGAAGTCGTCTATGGTAGTAATTTCCTGCGGGATTTTTTGGCTAGCATTCGAGATATTGTTGGTGGACGCACCGGTAGCTACGAGCGTTTATTTGAGCAAGGACAACGAAAGGCACTTGAAGAATTAGAACAACGGGCCCTGCGTTTAGGCGCAGATGCTGTAATCGGTATTCAAATTGATACTGGTACAATCAATGTTGACCAGTCCGGAGTTTTGTTGCTGATTACTGCTACAGGCACAGCTGTAAAAGTTCGTTAAATAAGAGCGTTTATGCTCGTTGCAGCCAAAATAAAAATTTTGATAAATTCCTCCTAAAGTCTCATTGAAATTTGAATTTTTATTGATATTTTTTAGGAGATGATCATCGATAAAATATCAAGATTGACTAAGTTAGATTGAATATTATTGCTCTCTGTAATCTGTTATGACTACAGACAGAGCAACTAACTCTTTCTATTGATAGATAATAAATCTCATCACCAGCAATTTAATTTTAAATATAAGCATGAATATACCTGAACAACTTTGCTGAAATAGCAAGGGAGAAAATAAAGTATGTCATACATAAATCGGGTAGGTGATGATCTTATTCCTCCTGAGCCAGCGATCGCATCTCGAGTTAGTGAATACCGCGATCGCGTTCGCTGGGGGCCGATAATTTCCGGCGTTTTAGTTGCTTTAGCCACTCAATTTATTTTGAGTTCCTTGTTTGGCGCAATTGGTGCAGGCACAATCGCCCAATCAGGCGCACCAAGAACAATTACACCTGAAATTGCAACTAACGTGGGGCTGTGGTCAACTGTCGCGTTGTTGATTTCCCTATTTATTGGCGGTTGGGTGACAACCCGTGCTTGTGGGCCAATGAACCGCAATACCGCTCTCCTCAACGGCGCAATTCTCTGGGCAACTACTTTAGCAGTTAGCTCTTTCCTGTTAGCAAATGGAGTGTGGGGTGCTTTTGGTGTTGCTGCTCCCAATACTGCGGTAGTGATCAACCAGGTACCACAACAAAACCTACCGAGACTCACTGCTGAACAAGCCCGCGATATTGCTGCTGCAACCTCTAGAGCTTTATTGTGGTTTGTATTTGGTTCCTTGTTGGGTTTAGCCTCAGCGCTGATGGGTGCAGTCGTCGGTGCTCGCACTCCTCGTACTAACAGTTATAATCCGTAACCATCCCTTTCCTCCCATTCAAAATGCAAAATTCAAAAAAAAGATTTGAATTTCCCCAAAGGGGGTTAACATATTCAATTTTGAAAGCACCTTGTGGAAAAAGGTGCTTTTTATTCTTTAACGCTGGCGTTTGTAGCGTCCAATTAATTCTGACGAAGCCAAAACATGACCCTCCATTGCTGCCAAAATTTGGTTTTTGCTAGCACCTGCTGCTAAACGCAACTTTTGATCTAGGGCATAAAGTCGAAAAAAGTACCGATGGATGCCACTGGGTGGACAAGGGCCACCATAACCAAATTTGCCAAAATCATTTTTTCCCTGGACGCCGCCATTAGGTAGAGTTTTGATCGAGGAAATTTGCTCTGGTAGTTGGCCAGCTGTAGGGGGAATGTCATAAACCACCCAATGAACAAATATCTTTCCAGGTGCATCTGGATCATCCACAATTAATGCGAGGCTTTGTGTTTCTCTGGGGACTTCATCCCAGATCAGGGGTGGAGAAATATCTGCACCATCACAGGTGTATTGTGCAGGAATTAACCCATTATTTTCAAAGGCGCTGCTTGCCAATTTCATGCTTTTCGCCTCCTTTTTTAAGAGACTGTTATTGCCAGCAGAACTACAACTAACTAGAGATAATTCTACTAATCCAAATATAGCGAAGCTTTGACTGATAAAAAATCGCCGTCCACTCATACCAATTTGGGATTTTAGATTTGGGGTTGGGAATACTGATGGTTAGGCTAACAATTCCCAATTGGGTATCATATATTATTTACGGTCATCAATGCCTAATATACTCATTAGGCTCACCACTTTAAATATGCAGCTTCAATTCCTTGCTCTCGCCTAATTTTGGCATCTTTCTCAAACCAGGAAATTATTTGCTTTGTTGTCAAATCTTCAATAGCAATACCGTAATCTTGGGCGATATGCTGCAAAATCCTCAAGGATGAAATTGTTAGTCTGGTTAAAAACTTTTCTGGGGAAGACAACAAAGCAGCATCTACCTTTGCTGACTCTTCCAGGGTTAAAAATTGTGTTGGCGATTGATGTGGTGCTATATCCATATTAAATAATTAAAAAATCCCAATTAAAAGTAACTTGGCTGCTGACTGTAGGCAAAACTTGACAATATCCATTTTACCTACAACTTAATCTTAAAATCAGGTTATTTAGGGAACTTTTACTTTTGCGTTTGTACCAAATAGCCGCAGCGATGTTCGCCGTTGATAATCCAGTGGGTGCGCTCCACTGTACAATCGGGGAGAACTGCGGCAAACATTTCTAGTTCATGACCGCAGACGCTGGGGAAAGATTCAGCAACGTTGGAAATCGCGCAGTTATGCTCCATTAAAATAAAGCATTTCCCTGGTGGGGAGTCATTCTCCTTTACAGAGTGACACTCCGCCATGAAGCCTTCAGCTTTTCTTAGTTCTACTAAATTTGCCACACGTTCTTCCAGGGAACCATTACCCAAACGTTCCCGATATTCTTGGGCTTTGCGCTCCCACTGTTTTTGTAAAATCGATTTAACTTGGTCACGGCCAACGGTTTCCGCTAAGGTATCCAGCAGGGAAACGGCAAATCCGCCATAGCCATTACCAAAGCTATCACCTCCAGCACGGCGTAGGCGTTCACTTTCATTGCGACGTAGGCGATCGCGTCCCTGATGACTCAATTGATAAATATGCTGCGGACGCCCCATCCCCGCCTGTTCTGGCGTTGAGAACAAAACTAGATCCTCCGTCTCCAAATCCTTGAGATGGCGACGAATCGCTTGGGGACTAACTTCTAAAATGGCCGCTAGCTCAAAAGCCGTTGCTTGTGAGTGTTTCAGCAGATACTCTAGGATATCTTGCTTCGTTGAGGACTGGTGGGTAGTCGCCATCTTCGTCCTAAAAAATTTCTGAGAAAATTTGACTTTAACAACATTGTTGTTGTTAATCTAGCGTAAAATGAAGATAGTTTAAACAACAGCCCCGTTGTTTTACTCTCCACATCTATATTAACAGCCGTGTGACCACTCGGTAACACGAAAGGAGAATCGGCTAGCTACAGCCCGTCTCCCATCCTTAAAGAGATTTAGAACCGAACACAAGAGACAACTACCGATGACTGCCACTGTCAAAACCTTAGTCAACCAACCCTACAAGTACGGCTTTGTCACTGACATTGAAGCCGACACGATTCCGCGTGGACTAAACGAGGACGTGATCCGCGTGATTTCCGCCAAAAAGAATGAGCCGGAATTCATGCTGGAATTTCGCCTCAGAGCTTACCGTCAGTGGCAAAAAATGACGGAACCGACTTGGCCCAGCGTCAAGTATCCAGCAATTGACTACCAGAATATCATCTACTATTCAGCACCGAAACAAAAGAAACAAAAGCTGAACAGTTTGGAGGAAGTTGATCCCACCCTCCTAGAAACCTTTGAAAAGCTAGGCATTCCCATCACAGAACAGAAGCGCTTGGCAAATGTCGCCGTTGATGCGATTTTTGATAGCGTTTCCATCGCCACTACATTTAAGGACAAACTAGCCAAAGACGGGGTGATCTTCTGCTCGATTTCCGAAGCACTCCAAGAACACCCAGAACTGATCAAAAAATATCTGGGTAGCGTCGTCCCCGTGGCTGACAACTATTTTGCCGCCCTCAACGCTGCTGTCTTCTCTGATGGTTCCTTTGTCTACATTCCTAAAGGCGTCAAATGTCCGATGGAACTCTCTACCTACTTCCGCATCAATTCCGGCGATACCGGACAATTTGAGCGGACTTTGATTGTCGCTGAAGAAGGTAGCTATGTTTCTTATCTAGAAGGTTGCACTGCGCCAATGTACGACAGCAACCAGCTACACGCTGCTGTTGTGGAACTGGTGGCCTTCGACAATGCCGAAATTAAATACTCCACTGTCCAAAATTGGTACGCGGGAGATGTCAACGGTAAAGGCGGTATTTATAACTTTGTCACTAAGCGCGGTTTGTGTCAGGGTGTAAATTCTAAGATTTCCTGGACTCAGGTGGAAACTGGTTCGGCAATTACTTGGAAGTATCCTAGCTGCGTTTTGGTTGGTGATAACTCTGTGGGTGAATTCTATTCGGTGGCGCTGACAAATAATATGCAGCAAGCTGATACCGGTACTAAGATGGTTCATATCGGTAAGAATACTCGCAGCACAATTATTTCTAAAGGAATCTCTGCCGGTAAATCTAGTAATAGTTACCGGGGTTTGGTGAAGGTTAATCCGACGGCTAAAGGGGCTAGAAACTATTCTCAATGCGACTCGATGTTGATTGGGGATAATGCCCATGCGAATACTTTCCCTTATATTCAGGTGCAAAATCATACTGCAAAGGTGGAGCATGAGGCTTCTACTTCTAAGATTGGGGAAGATCAGCTTTTTTACTTCGCTCAACGAGGTATTTCTCCTGAAGATGCTATTTCGATGATGATTAGCGGTTTCTGTAAGGATGTTTTTAATCAGCTGCCGATGGAGTTTGCTGTGGAAGCTGATAAGTTGTTGAGTCTGAAGTTGGAAGGTTCTGTTGGGTAATTTCGGTGTTTAGTTGCGGTGGGTATTAACGTAGACGCGTAGCGGCGTGCCGCAGGCTACCGCAAAGGGCGCACGCGCGCAGCGATGCCCAAAGGGCTGTAGAGCGCGAAGTAAGAAGAGAAGAGAAGAGAAGAGAAGAGAAGAGAGAGAACATGATTATTGAAAATAGTGAAGTTGTGCTGTCAGTCAGGGATTTGACGGCTGAGGTTGATGGGACGCCGATTCTGAAGGGTGTGAATTTGGAAGTTCGCTCTGGCGAAGTACACGCGATTATGGGGCCGAATGGTTCTGGTAAGAGTACTTTTTCTAAGGTGTTAACTGGACATCCGGCTTATAAGGTGACTGGTGGTGAGGTGATTTTTCAGGGGCAAAATTTGCTGGAAATGGAACCGGCACAAAGGGCTAGAGCGGGTGTGTTTTTGGCGTTTCAATATCCTCTGGAAATTCCGGGTGTGAGTAATTTGGATTTCTTGCGGGTGGCTTATAATTCCCGTCGCAAGGGGCTGGGTTTGGATGAGGTGGATGCTTTTGATTTTGATGATTTGATTGAGCAAAAGTTGGATGTGGTGAAGATGAATCCCTCTTTTCTTAGTCGTAGTTTGAATGAAGGGTTTTCTGGTGGTGAGAAGAAGCGAAATGAAATTCTGCAAATGGCTCTGCTAGAACCAAAGTTGGCAATTCTTGATGAGACTGATTCGGGTTTGGATATTGATGCTCTGAGAATTGTGGCGAATGGGGTAAATCAGTTGGCAAATTCAGATAATGCCACAATTATGATTACTCACTATCAGCGTTTACTTGACTATATTATTCCTGACTATGTTCATGTAATGGCTAATGGGCAAATTCTGATGTGCGGCGGTAAGGATTTGGCGCTGGAGTTAGAAGCTCGTGGTTATGACTGGATTGTAGAAGATGCTGCGGTTGGGGTGGGTGTGTAATGTCTATTCAAGTTTCTCCCAGCGCTGTTTCTAACTCGGATGCCGTCGGTTTAACATCTGCTTTAGTAGATAGAGATGCTTATCTGACTAGTTTGTTAAATGATGTAATTGCAACTAAATCTGAGGGTTGGTTGCAGGAGTTACGCCAAGACGCCGCTAATTGGGTACGTCACTCGACTATCCCCACTACCCGTGAGGAAGAATGGCGTTTTACTGATTTGTCAGAATTGCGAAAGGTGCAATTTAATTTAGGGAGGTTAGATACAACTTCTCTACAGCCTGATATTCTCCCTGAAGCTGCTAATAGCCGTTTGGTGTTTGTAAATGGCGTTTATGCGCCGGAGTTATCGGCTGTTGCAGATTTACCACCGGGAATTGTGGTAAGTAATTTGGCTCTTTTGGATGATTATCAAGTTGTACAGCCTTTTTTAGCCCAATCTGAGGGTGCTAGGGAGGTGTTTACTGCTCTCAATACCGCAGGGTTGACTGATGCGGCGGTGGTGTTGGTGGGTAAAAATGTGGTGGTTGAAACACCTATTCATCTGCTGTTTGTTTCGGTTGTGGGTGAAACGCCGACTTTTTCTCAGCCTCGTTGTTTGGTTGTGGCCGAAAGTGGTTCCCAGGTGACTTTGGTTGAGGAGTTTAGGGCAGGCATCTTGCCTACCCCACAAGAGAAAGAGGGGGTTTACTTCACTAATGCGGTTACGGAAATTTGGCTGGCTGAAAATGCCCAGGTGAGTCACACTAGGGTTGAGATGGAGGGCGCAGGGGCTATTCATGTGGGCAAGACTGCGGTTACTCAAGCTCGTGATAGTCGATATACTTGTTATGCGATCGCTTTTGGTGGCAAGTTGACGCGGCACAATTTGGAGATTTTGCAAGCTGGTGAGCAAACCCAAACTACTCTCAATGGGTTGACGATGATAGGTTCTAAGCAGTTGGCGGATACTCACAGTGCGATCGCTCTCAATTATCCCTACGGTGTGAGCAAGCAATTGCATAAGTGTATTGTAGGCGATCGCGCTCATGCAGTGTTCAACGGCAAGGTTTTTGTCCCCAAACCGGCTCAGTTAACCGATGCGGCTCAGTTAAATCGCAATTTGCTACTATCACCCAAAGCGAGAATTGATACCAAACCCCAATTGGAAATTACTGCGGATAATGTGAAATGCGCTCACGGTGCTACCGTTAGTCAGTTGGAAGATGATGAAATATTCTACCTGCAAAGTCGCGGCATTGATGAAAATGATGCCCGCAAGCTTTTAGTTAATGCCTTCGCTGCCGAAATCATCAACCAAATACCAGTTCCCTCTCTGCAAACAATCCTGTTAAACACAGTCAATAGTCTTAAGTCTATATCTAATGACTAATGACTAATGACTAATAACTAATGACTACTTACAATGACTTTCACACCTACCAAAACCCTAGCCGATAAAGTTCGCGCTGACTTCCCAATATTACGTCAGGAAGTTAACGGCAAAACTTTAGTTTATCTGGATAATGCGGCAACATCACAAAAGCCTTTATTCGTATTAAATGCCCTGCGGGATTATTACGAACAGTACAACTCTAACGTGCATCGGGGTGCCCATACCCTCAGCGCTAAAGCTACTGATGCTTATGAAGGTGCTAGAGATAAAGTTGCTAAATTTATCAATGCTGCATCCCGTCAAGAAATTATTTACACCCGCAACGCTAGTGAGGCAATTAACCTAGTAGCCTACAGTTGGGGAATGAGCAATTTACAGCCTGGAGATGAGATTATTGTCTCGGTGATGGAACACCACAGTAATCTAGTTCCCTGGCAGTTTGTGGCGCAAAAAACGGGTGCAGTTCTGAAATTTGTCGAACTGACACCAGCAGAAACTTTTAATTTGGAACAGTTTAAACAACTGATTTCTGAAAAAACAAAATTGGTGTCTGTAGTTCATGTTTCTAACACTTTGGGTTGTATTAGCCCAGTGGAGGAAATTGTCGAAGTTGCTCACAGATACGGTGCGAAAGTTCTCATCGATGCTTGTCAAAGTGTCCCCCATATGCCTATCGATGTACAGCAAATAGGCTGTGATTGGTTGGTAGCTTCGGGACATAAAATGTTAGCTCCCACAGGCATAGGCTTTTTATACGGTAAATTAGAAGTACTGGAATCTATGCCGCCGTTTATGGGTGGTGGTGAGATGATTGCAGAGGTGTATTTAGACCATTCCACCTACGCAGAATTACCCCATAAGTTTGAAGCGGGTACACCTGCAATTGGGGAAGCGATCGCACTTGGGGCAGCGGTAGACTATCTTAGTAGTATTGGTATGGATAAAATCCACGCCTACGAAGCAGAATTAACCGCTTATTTGTTCCAACAATTAGAACAAATTCCCCAAATTAGAATTTACGGGCCTAAGCCAAATGCAAAAGGTGAAGGTAGAGCCGCTTTAGCAGCATTCACCGCAGAAGGTGTCCACGCTAACGACTTATCTACATTATTAGATCAAGAAGGCATTGCCATCCGTTCTGGACACCATTGCACTCACCCATTACACCGTTATTTAGGTCTTCCCGCAACCGCACGGGCAAGTTTATCTTTTTACAACACCCGTGAAGAAATTGATGTTTTCATCAAAGCACTGAAAGAAACCCTTGACTTTTTTGCTGGTTTCCTTGATTAGTTTTGATAATGTTCCTATGCTAATTGTGCCACTTATTATTAACCATATTTGGCACAATTTAACTAACTGAAATGTTAGCAGCTAAATTGTTTAATGAACGCGAGGGTAATAACATTCAGACAATTTATGGAACTGTCACCACAGGAACTAACTGGAAATTTTTAAAACTGATTGGGCAGGTGGTTGAAATTGACTTGAGCGAATATTATATTAATGATATAGGTAAAATCATCGCAATTTTATCTAGTATCCTGACAGAAGAAGTATTGTAATATGCTTGTCAAGTCAACCCCTGCTGAACAAAGAACAGTACTACATAACGTTAGCTGGGATACCTTTGAAGCCTTACTGAGAGATACAGGTGAGGATAGAGGTTCTCGGTTTGCTTATGACTGCGGTACTTTAGAAATCATGACTCCACTTTTTGAACACGAAAACCCGAAAATTCAATTTGACCGCTTGATATTTTCTTTAGCCGAAGAACTAGGCATTGAAGTTAGAAGTGCTGGTTCCACAACCTTGAAGCGAAAAGTATCTAAGCGGGGAATAGAACCAGATAATTGCTATTATATCCAGAATGAACCAGCTATTAGAGGGAAGCTAGAACTTGATTTAAAAACTGATCCCCCTCCTGATTTAGCAATTGAAATTGATATTACCAGCAGTTCAGTTAATAAATTTAATATATATTCAGCCTTAGGTGTAGCTGAACTTTGGAGATATGACGGTGAAGTTTTAAAATTTTATCGATTGGTAGAAGGGCAATATATTGAATGTGAGTTTAGTACTGCCTTTCCTCTAGTTTCAGTAAGTGATATCAGCAGATTTATTCAGCAAAGTAAAAGTATTGGAGAAATCGCTTTGCTGAAATCTTTTCGCGCTTGGGTGCGGGGGAAGATAGGGTAGTTTGCTTATTGGTAGATTAGGTATAGAACGATACAGGTTAGTTAAGCCTAAAACTCAACGTCTACGTAGGTTGGGTAGAGGAACGAAACCCAACATTTGTTTGTTTCTATTTATATGTTAAAATATTATTGGCGATTCAGTTCCCTAGTAGAACTAATCATTACAGCGGCAAAGCCTTTAGAAGAGTTTCTCAGCACATATAAAGAGGAAAAGCTAGGGAAACAAGCTGGATTTCTGAAACTCTGTAGATAAAGTCTTGCTATTTCGCTGAAGTTGGTGTGTTCTGGCAAAAACAGTTAAAAGCTACTGCTACATCTGCGGGTTATACGCTGTGTAGAGTGGTTGATACTGCACAACTCCATCATGCATATTATAGTTTTCAATAACTGAAAGCTAAAATTCCTATGGTTTAACGCCAGAATCTACTAGCTTTAGCTGCTAATCGCTTGTTAGCAAAGCTACTACCGCTTTGGAGTTGCTGTAATTCTTCACTCTTCTCACGATTACCTCCAGTTGTGGCAAAAATAGCCACACCCAACGGAGTTATAAATGGCAAGTCAACAAGCGAAAAAGGCAATTAAAATTTTGACACAATATGAACGGTTAGCAAATAAATATCGTTTAAGGCTATCAGATGAAAAAATCCAAGAACTTAATCTTTTACGCGATAATGGATTAATTAAAATATCTAATCTTCCTGCCAAGTTAGGTAGAGAGTTTCCCGGTGAGTTTCGTGATATGAATCTTAATGAAATCAGAGCTTACGAGGAGTAATATTTAGTGAATTATTAGGAGATAGAGAATGAGTTTTTACCCAGAACTCGATCATCTGAGCCTAGAACAGCTAATCAAGCATTTTCGTCTTCCTCCACCTGAACGCGAAGATGCTGTACTTTACTTTCAAGAAATAGCACATCTCATCGCTACAAACGGAGAAGATGGGGTAAAATTCTTATGGCAAGAAAGTGATAAAGCAAATACAGAAAAGTTGCAAGCTATTCTGTTTGCACTGACAGAAACGCCACTTCAACATCCTTTTGTTCAACCTGAATTATGTAAGCTGCTTGTTCGTTATCTCCATGATGAACGTCCATTAATTATTATGGAAGCAATAGATAGTTTAAGTAGGTTAGGAGTAATAGGAAGCGTCAAGTCTGTATTAGGTTTGCGAGAACATTCTTCACCTTATGTCAGAAGTAGCGTTTTGCGGTTTATGCGGACTTTATATCCAGAAAAAGCCTTACCTTTATTAATAGAAAGCCTGAAAGATCCTGATTATATAGTGCGTGAAAGTGCGGCTGATGAATTAGGAGAATTAGACTCTGTAGAAGCAATTCCTTTTTTAAACAGTTTAATTGAAAAAGACCCTCATCCTGATGTGAGACAAGCTGCTCAAACAAGTATAGATTTAATCAGTTCCGTGGCTTGTTAATAAAAATCGCTTTATCTATCATATAAATCTTCCCTACGGAACGAGAAATTATCAGCAACTAAACCGACAGGATAGGCTGAAAATTTTAACGTTTTTGATTTATCTTTTGCTACTAATTGTTCTGAAGCAACATTTTCATTAAGAACTATGACTACTTGATATCCACCTGCGGGGATATCTGGAGGTAATTGCACTGTGATTTGACCATCTGGGGTAACATTCACAACTGTTTCTATTTTTTTCATCACCTTTTATACTCAACAACATCTATCAGTTAAAGACTTAAAACAACTACATACATTAGATTTGATGGTATCGGAGACTTGTACCTTTTACAGTAATGGCTGGGAAGTTTAATCACGCCAAATTATCAGGATTTATCCCTAACTTTCGCAACTCTTCTGCTAACCTTTCGGCGCGTTGTTCAGCAGATATTGCCCGTTCTTCAGGTGACAAATATCTCACACCTTGCTCGTCGTACCAATATAACCAATCCCGCGTAATTCCTTGATAGGTTCCCCGTTCATAACCAATTGCTAAACCTATCTCTGGTAACCAAACAGGATTTCCTGGCTGTAATATATATGCGCCATTTACCAAGCGATAAACTTCTAAAGGTGATTTTCTGCGACGTTGAGGATTATAGATCACATAATATAAAACCTCCATCTCAGCATATATTTTCTTTTTGTCGGTATATTCACCGCGTCGTCTGTGAGAAACAATTTCTAACGCCATAATTGGCATTACCTTTTCTTCCCACAATACATAACTTAAACGTAAATTCTCATCAAAAACTCGCTCAACTCCTAAACTCAAAAAACCATCGGGTACAATTGGTGGCTGTTCGGGAACGTAGTAAATACCCATATCAATGCCAAAAAACCAATCCATGCGACTTGACCAGATCCAAGCTAGGATGGCTTTGAGTAAACTGGGAATTAAATCTTGTAGTTCATTATCCACAGGTGTATAGTCGGAGTCAGGTAGATCCTCGGCGGAGGGTAAGCAGTGCAATGGGTTGTAATTTAACATGGTGGGAATGCCAGAAACAAACGCAGACTTATAGTAAACTTACAATATTGATCATATCTATCCACATAACTGCTTTTTCTTGCGATAATTTCCAAGGGGCACGCGTGGCCCATTGGTTAGTGAAAGGGGGATAGATGACACTTAAGCGGTTGCTTTTAATTGCGCTGACGCTGCTAGCACTCTGGATTTCCAGTATTTCTTTATTCAGCAGTTGGCAAAAACCTCAGTTCCAAAGTAACTTGGAATTTTACCAAACAAACATTGTGCTGCAAGCGCAGTCCTGGCAACCAGAAGATAGTAATGACGAGAATTTCCAGGCAATTCGGAAATTTATAGTAGACGAGAAACCTCTGGAAAATGCTACCAAGCAGTATCAGGAAGCGCTGCAATCTGTTCAAACTAATTTAGACAAAGCTAAAAAACAACTAGCAGAACTGCCATCTCAAGAAGTTTCTGCTCCCACACAAACTAACCCCCTACCGGAAATCCCTCGTGCTACCAAAATTTCTGGACAGGGACAGCAACAACAGTTACAGCAGTCTGTTAAGCAACTGCAAAAATTGCTGGATGTATTAGAATTGCGTTTGGGAATTTTGCAAGCAAAGCAGGGAGAGACAGCTAGCGCCATCAGTACTTGGAGCGAATTAGAAAAGCGCTCAGATGTCAATCCAGAATTTGGGCAAACGGCGATCGCATTAAGCGGACTTTGGAGCAATCCCCCCCGTCTTTTACCAAATGCTCAACAGCTGATTCAAAAGAATTTAGAAGGTTGGTTTCGCTCTACAGCTTTGATTCAGCTATATCAACTCCAGCAACGCCAAGAAGCTTTAGCAATGGTGAAAGCTGCACAGCAAGAAGCTGCTGCCCAATCGGTGGTGAAATTAGCGCTGATTGCCACAATTCCCACCTTGTCAGCTGTAATCGGCATGATCCTACTAGTTTTTCTAGTTGGAGAGCGCTTGGTAAAGGGAAGAGAGGCTTTATTAGCTCAAAATGGCGATTTAGCTTGGACAACTCCTTGGGATTGGGAAACAGTTTTACAGGTTTTCGTCCTCGGCTTTTTATTGATGGGGCAACTCTTTGTCCCCACATTGTTAGCGCTTCTCCCGATCCCGCGTTCTGCTGATGTGCGAGTTCAGGCTATTTACGTGTTGATTAGTTACTTGATGGTGGCTTCAGGGGCGCTGTTAGTCCTGTATTACTCGATTAAGCGCTTTTTTCCGCTACCAAAATCCTGGTTTGCCTTTAGTCTCCAAGGTAATTGGTTTTTGTGGGGACTGGGGGGCTATTGCACAGCTTTACCGATAGTGGTGTTGGTGTCGTTGATTAATCAACAACTATGGCAAGGACAAGGTGGTAGTAATCCGCTGTTGCAACTGGCCCTAGAAAGCCGAGATGGTGTAGCCTTGGGGATATTTTTCTTTACAGCTGCGATCGCCGCCCCATTATTTGAAGAACTTCTGTTTCGCGGCTTTTTGTTACCTTCCCTAACTCGTTATTTACCCGTGTGGGGATCGATTCTTGTCAGTAGTTTGTTATTTGCCGCTGCTCACCTCAGCTTGTCAGAAATTTTACCCCTAACGGCCCTGGGCATTGTTTTGGGCGTAGTTTACACGCGATGTCTGACTACAAGCCCCTCCGGATCTACGCGCAACCTCTTTGCTCCTATGCTCCTCCACAGTCTTTGGAATAGCGGCACATTACTCAGTTTGTTCATTTTAGGTAGCGGCAATAATTAATACTATTTCAGTACAGTTGCAAAAAATAGAAATACTTGCTTATATCTGCATATGTAACATCAATTTACTGGTTATAATTAGCAATCAGCAGGAATAAATTCTAGCTTCGGGCCAAATAGACCAATGGCAAAAGTAACTTAAACAGTGCTGTTAAACAAATAACAACGTATTAGGCTAAGTACTTAATTGCATCTGCATTATTTTAGCCATCAGTGGCTAAAAGAGGAGGTTAAAAATCTAGTTTGCACCTATGGTAATGGGGATCAGCAACTAACTGTGGCTGCGCTCCAATTTAAAGTAACCAAAGTTCTGATGTCTGACAACAAGCCGCAACCCTACCCTTCCACTTTCTCGAATGGCAGGGCACAACTTGCCAGGAGTTACAAAA
This sequence comes from Cylindrospermum sp. FACHB-282, assembly GCF_014697195.1. GTDB lineage: Bacteria > Cyanobacteriota > Cyanobacteriia > Cyanobacteriales > Nostocaceae > Cylindrospermum. The sequence goes on from NZ_JACJRJ010000054.1 coordinate 15,425, forward strand.
ATCGGGAAGATTTCCTGTATAGGTCTGCCCTGAGATGCCAACAAAGTGTATCCTCATCATTGCTATGAAATAAAAAAAATCCGGACATAATGATGTACTTGTAGAAAGTATTACGATATGGCAGTTTTTGCCGATTATTGGGGTCAATTCTCTTCAAGACAATGTCTAGTTGAGAAATCTGCCAGTCTCCTGCTGTGTTGGTATTTGTAACCAAACCTACCAACAATTATTGAGGAGCGTGATAGTTTCAGGTGATATCCCAAGACCTCCTTCATCCTCTGCTTCCAGTCTTACCTCTGGAATTGTGGCACATTAATTTTGGCTATTTATTCTGGGAATATGCTTTGATTAACAGAAGCATGAAAAGGCAGTCCGTAGGAGGGAAACTCCATAAATTCAGGGTTTTTAAACTTTTGAGGCCGAAAAGGAAGCGCTACGGCTCTCGAAATACATTTTTTTCGGCTTTTCATCAATAAATTTACTCACTCTAAAAGAGAGTAGCAGAGGGCAAAAAATATATTTTCTTCCTTCTGCGGACTACCTCCTAGCCTCTGCCTTTCTTTGGTAAAAATATATTTAGCAACTAAATATATTTGCTGATTTTATTACTAGAATAAAGACCTTAATTTTATACTTCATAACTATACAAGGAGCAGCACTTAATATGGCGAATATTAACCCCTCTCACGCTACTAAACAACTTCTAGCTGGTTATTGTGGCATTATTTTTGGTGGTTTTGGGGTGCACAAATTTATTCTCGGTTACACCTCAGAAGGTTTTATCATGCTATCGATTTCCATAGTTGGGGGTACTTTCACCTATGGCGTTAGCTTGCTGGTTATGCAACTGGTAGGTTTGATTGAAGGCATGATTTACTTGAACAAGAACCATGAAGAATTTGTTGATACCTACTTTGTGAATAAACAGGGATGGTTTTAGCAATTCTTATTTGGGGCTAAATATTCTAAATATATAGTTGCAACGGCTATTCTTAAAGCTTGTTAGCCTGTCTACTGCAATATTTAAATCATCAAAAATATCCTAGCTGCCTGACTATGACACAATCTTGACCATAATAGGAATTACGCACACTCTACGAATTCTTGGCGAACAGGGGCGTCTTAGCGGTTAGATAAATTAAGGTTTTTGGCGATTTTTGCCTAAGTCCTGCATAACTCCCGGTTGCTAGGCTTATTTATGAATTGGTGAAAATTCAGAAAACTATTTTTGATGAAAAACTCTAATTTAGACTGCCATGTTAACTATGAAACGTAAACAACTGACCTGGGGCCTCTTTGTGTTAATGGGCTTTGGGTATTTCAGTGCTATGTCTAATTTAGAAATACACTATATTTTGAAAAGCATGATTGCTATCATGCCAATCCAGGGGTTAGCTCTGATTTATGTGACTTATATAAATTGGCGCCGTCGATAACTTAATAAACTTAATATAATTTACATTTAGTCATAGCTGCGAATTTCGCCTACGCTCGAAGTAGAGACACTTTTTGTCGGGCGTTAAATTTTTCTAGCGAACCTAAACACTTGCCATGCAACTTGTCCCAAAAACTAAGCTTGCCCCAGAATCTGCCCCGATCACAGAAAAAATTATTCTAGATGTTGGGGGCATGAAGTGTGCTGGGTGCGTGACGGCAGTAGAACGACAGCTAACCCAATATCCAGGAGTCAAGAGTGCCTGTGTGAACCTCGTAACAGAGGTAGCGGTGGTGGAATTGGAAGATGGCGCAGTAGATGCAGATGCACTCTCCAAGCAATTGACAACAGCGGGTTTCCCAACTCAACCCCGGAAATCTGCTAACAAAGTAGCAGGGGAGACATCCGCCCTAGAAGACCCAGCAGCACGAGGACGCCGAGAAACCTTGGCGGCAATTAGGCAATTGGTGATTGCTGGGGTATTGCTGGGGTTATCGGGAATTGGACATTTTGGTAACATGGGTAGCTCCGTGTTACCGATACTGAATAATATCTGGTTCCACTGTGGACTGGCAACTGTGGCGCTGCTATTTCCCGGTCGCCCGATTTTAGTAGATGGCTTTAGGGGCTGGCGGCGGAATATGCCCAATATGAATACCCTGGTGGGCTTGGGAACCCTGACAGCCTATACTGCTAGTTTGGTGGCGCTGTTGTTTCCCCGAATGGGTTGGGACTGCTTTTTTGACGAACCAGTAATGATGCTGGGTTTTATTCTTTTAGGACGGACATTAGAACAACAAGCCAGAGGTCGCGCCGCCACCGCATTTAGACAATTGCTGGCACTCCAGCCACAGGTAGCACGATTGATTGTCAACCCAGACGCCGAGAAAATAGGCGCAGGGGCAACTATCGTCGAGGTTCCCGCGGAGCAGGTGCGTGTTGGTGAATGGTTACAGGTGCTCCCAGGAGATAAAATACCCGTTGATGGTGAAGTTCGTTTTGGGCAAACAACGGTTGATGAATCGATGTTGACTGGGGAATCTGTACCAGCAATTAAGCACCCAGGAGATATAGTGACAGCGGGAACCCTCAACCAGTCGGGTGCGATCGCTATTCAGGCAACACGTACCGGAGATGAGACAACTCTGGCGCAAATTGTCGCTTTGGTAGAAGCTGCCCAAACCCGTAAAGCCCCGGTACAAAAATTAGTAGATATAGTAGCTGGTTACTTTACTTATGGTGTGTTAACGGCTGCTTTATTAACATTTGCTTTTTGGTATTTTTTCGGCGTCCATCACTGGCCTAATCTCACCATGTCAGGTGGTATGGAAATGATGGGACACTCATATCTCCCCACTCAGCACTCCCCACTACTAGTTAGCTTAAAATTAGCGATCGCAGTCATGGTAGTCGCTTGTCCCTGTGCTTTAGGACTTGCCACCCCAACGGCTATTCTTGTAGGAACTGGTATGGGTGCAGAACGCGGTTTGCTAATCAAAGGCGGCGACGTCTTGGAAAGAGTACACCAGCTAGACACTATAGTTTTTGATAAAACCGGCACTCTTACCACAGGTAATCCCACAGTTACAGATTGCCTGGTATTTGAGGGACTTTTGACTGAGGACAAGGAGCATAATCGGGAAATTCTCCCTAGTCTTCTCCCAATCCCTAATTCCCAATCCCTTCTCCAACTAGCAGCAGCGGTAGAAAGCGGCACTTATCATCCATTAGCAAAAGCGATTAGAGCCGAAGCGCAACGGCAAAAGTTATCAATCCCCGATGCTGTGGACTTTCACACCGAACCAGGACTAGGGGTATCTGCTGTTGTAGAAGGCATAAGTATCCTGTTAGGGAACTGGGACTGGCTGAGTTGGCACGGAGTTGCTATTAGTGAAACTGGACAACAGGAAGCTCAGAGATTGGCAGCAGAAGGTAAAACAGTCGTTTATGTGGCAGTTGGCGGGACTTTAGCCGGATTAATTGCCATTTTTGATACCCTGAGACCAGATGCTCAAGCAGCTGTAAATCAGTTGCAGCAGATGGGTTTGCGGGTAATGCTGCTGAGTGGCGATAGATTAGAAGCAGCTAGTGCGATCGCTAAACAACTGGGACTAGATAGCGCCGATGTTATGGCTGGTGTCCCCCCAGCAAAAAAAGCTAGTGCCATTCAAGCTCTTCAGGCTGGGGAGATGGGGAGAATACCCAATCCCAAATCCCAAATCCGTCTGGGAAAGTTTACTTCCCTGGGCAACCCTCCTGACACGCAAGTTCCGACAACGGGGCAGCAGTCCGCACAACAGGAAGAAAATACCCAAGGGGCTGCCTTGGGAAAAAATCCAAGGGGCTGGCTTAACTTTGGGCAAAATCCACAATCCGTTGTCGCCATGGTAGGAGATGGGATCAATGATGCTCCAGCTTTATCCCAAGCAGATGTCGGAATTGCTTTACACTCTGGGACGGATGTGGCAATGGAAACCGCAGAAATTATCCTGATGCGGGATCGCTTAAGTGACGTTGTCCAAGTAATTCAGCTTAGTGGTGCTACATTCAACAAAATTCGCCAGAATTTATTTTGGGCTTTTGCATATAATACAATTGGTATTCCCCTAGCAGCCGGTATATTTTTACCCAGTCTAGGTTTTGTTCTTAGTCCATCTAGTGCTGCTGCATTAATGGCTTTTAGCTCGGTTAGTGTCGTTACCAACTCAGTTTTATTACGGCGGTTTGTTTATCGCCCATAATATCCTCCATTGGAGGTAATATTTCCAGGCAAAAACCTAAGATTCCATATCAGGTTAAACTGAGTGATTAGTTAGGTGTTACCCATCTCACAAAATCTATTTAGACTCCTCTCGGAGCAAAGATAACCACAAGAGTAGTACAACAATGTTCTACTCATGCCTTGGCAATATGCAATTTCAATGCTTATTCGATTCAGTACCACAGATTTTAGTGCGCGAGAATGGCAGGCAAAGAAACTCAAAAAATCTTAATTCATCAAAGTTCCCACAACCATAGTAACTATCTGTCAATGGCAGCAGACAATGATGAGAACCACCTACTGATTATTGAAGATGATCAAGGTCGCAAAGAGTTTCCTCTGGAAAACTCCGTCTATTCTATTGGTAGAGACCGCGACTGTGACATCCGTTTGATGTCGCAGTTTGTCTCCCGTCGCCATGCCACATTAGTCAGATTGCCACGAAGGCATAATAGTCTTAGCTATTATTACCGGATTGTAGATGGCGATGCTAAAGGGCGGCCTAGTTCCAACGGTCTGATGATTAACGGACGCAAGATCCCAGCCTATGACCTGAAAAATGAAGACGAAATCGTTTTCGGCCCTCAGGTACGCGCTATTTATTACCTACTAAAAAATTCTCAGCGTGCAGGGCAAACTGATTCTAGTGAGTATGACATTACATTAATAAACCCTGGCATGACTGAAGATATGGAGGACTGACAATATACCAATTTAGGTTTGTTTCGACTATCAACTTACCAAAAAAGGTAGAGGGCAGAAGACAGAAAATAGATGTTTTACCCTCTGCCAAACTCTTTTAAAGCCAGTAAATTTATTGATAAAAAGCCGAAAATAGATATAATCCGAGACCCGTAGCCCTGGGGTTCGACATCAAAGGTTTGAAAACCCTGAATTTATTTATGGGGTTTCCCTCCTGCGGGCTGCCTTCTCATAATAATCCCCCGACTTCAAGACAGCTATCCCGCAAAATTTTCAATCAGATGCCAATGACGACTATGTTCAATGGCCTGCTTGATCAATTCAAACAGTTGTCGGCAGTGATTATCAAGCTGAAGTGGTAGTTCCTCGTTTTTAACTACAATACTTATTCGGGTTTCTGTTGCGGTGGCTGTTGATTGATCAATCAAAACTTCCACGGCGACTAACTTAGAAAAGGAAACATTACCAGGAACCTCACAAGCCATAATGTAGTCGGCTGTGTAGTATTGAACATCCAACTGACAGTCTTGTAGCAATTCTATAAGTAGTGGCTGAAGATGATCACTGGGGATAGAAACAATAAATGAACAGGTATAGCGAGCCATAATAGCCCCACGCCTTGCAACACTCCGTCCATCCTATAACACTGAAGCATGGATTCGGTAAGTAATGATTAGAATTGGCACTCCTCGCGTTCAATCGACGGGGATTCTTGAATCTAAGACATAACTTGCTTCATCAGGTTTTATCTCTCCAAGGGTTGCTTGCATCGTTCGACTGAGCGCTCACGCCGAAGTCAAGTGCAAAGATGCCGATATGCTGCTCTGAAAAACTTTTCTATAACCAGATAAATCTCGATAAACCAGACATGAAATAGTTTTGGTGTTCTCTTCCTGCTTCCCACGGTCCGCAATCCGATACCATCCACAGGCAAATCACTTTTTACTTCAGTACATAAAGATTGCAGTACATACGTTCGGATCTCATCCAAATACATACCGCTATAAGAATCTTTATTACAGGGAAGATGCTCTCAAAGCCTTAATAAACCGTGATCATGAAACCTTAAAGAAGGTAGAAACTTTATTGTTATGATCACACAAATCAATCGCTAGAGCACATTTTGGTTCCATTACTACTCCCTCGCAGTATCAAGCTAAATTGTAAACTTAGTACAAATTCTTAGAGAATTTTATGTAAACTCCCCACCGGCATTGGCGGAAATCTAGTATATGTAAAGAATAGGTTACACAATAAGCTACGTATTTTCCCGGCTTTTAACCAATTTGAGATGGAAAAAACCAGTTCTACCACCACTTTATCTGCCATCAAAAAAAATTTAGGTTCTTCAGTAAGTATTATGCTAAAAATACTCATTAAAACCTTGTAGTGCATACTATGTAAGGAAAATCTGCTTTATTTTCAGCAGTATTTGACTTTTATAGTACTTGAGTATTTTGGCAATTGTATAAAAATAAACTTGGTTGTTTAACTAATGGTTTGGCATAACAGATATTGAAGAACCAAAATTTATTGATGGCTTGGCGTAGACACTATTAAAACTTAGGCATGGGAAGCATTAATAGTCTTGTTGTCGAGAATCTATTAAAACTAATTTGGAATAACAAAGTTTATGGCCACTTTAAATATGATGAAGCAGTTCTCAGTAGCTGCTGTTGGATCTGCAATTTTTGTTGCTGGAAGTCTTCTGATGGTACAGAAACAGGCAGATGCAGCGACAATAGGTGTGTTTGGCAGTACGGATGGTACCAGTACAGTTAATGGCTCTGGATATGTAGCTAATCAACTTGCAAATTTAGGACTTTTTGACGCTGTTAAAGTACTCAACGGCAATGAAAATGCAGCTACACTGGCACGATATGATGCCATTTTATTTTACACTAACGGTGGCGCCGACCTAAGTTATTTTGGGAATAAATTGGCAGACTACGTAGACGCTGGAGGTAAACTGGTGGTCTCAACATTTGCCTATCAAACTAGTTATTTTCATAATCTTGGGAGGCTTGTTACAGACGGATACTTGCCTTTCCAAAATTATCAGGGTAACTACTACAATGTTACTTTAGGCCGTTTTAACCCCAATCATCCCATCATGCAAGGCCCACTTTCAATTAAGTCAGTAGGTGGCTATTACCATGATAAAGTCGATCTCACACTAGATGCGGAATTGGTTGCTTCGTGGAGTGATGGCAGCCCGTTTATAGCTGTGGATCGTGGGTCAAAAGTTGTGGGAATTACACTTTTTCCAAAGAATTTTTCTCCAATAATTTCGGGAGCTTCGGGAGATTACAATAACGTTTTTGGTAATGCACTATATTTTGCTGCCAACCAATCTAACGCTCCCACTGTCCCAGAACCTTCTACTATTGTGGGTTCAGCCATAGTTTTAGGCTTTGGTAGTTTCTTAAAGCGAAAATCATTTCAGAAACAGGCAAAGAACAAATCTAAAGTTTCATCGAGTTAAACTAATGCCAAGTACATCTGATGCCGCCCAAGGAAATTTAACAGCATTGGCTACCTATAGCAATCCTATTTGATTTGTGAACATAAAGTTAGTCAGATACCCGACTTCTTAGAGAAGTCGGGTATCTTTGTGTTCACAAATGATTTAGGACTGCTATAAAATCTTTACTAAAAGCAATTGATAGCTGTAGTGACCTGCAATTATAGGTGGCGTATATAGCTCAAAAATTGGTAAAAAACTTTAAAATAAGGGTTTGTTAGAGGTGGAAAATGAAAGTAGCAGTTACTGGAGCAACAGGATTTGTGGGTAGTCGTTTGGTAGAACGACTCCACGGGGAAGGTAATAGAGTATTGGTGTTAACCCGAAACGCTGCCTTTGCTCAAAAGGTTTTTCCCTCTTCTTCCTTCCCCAATCTAGAAATAATTGCCTATACCCCTGGTGTATCGGGTTCTTGGCAAGATGCAATTGCTGGTTGTGATGGTGTAGTTAATTTGGCAGGAGAACCCATAGCTGAGGGACGCTGGACACCAGAACGCAAGCAAGCAATCCTCAATAGCCGCCAGCTAGGTACACAAAAAATAGTGGAAGCTATAGCTAAGGCTAGTCCCAAAACGGCAGTCGCTACAACCCTAGAAACCCCCGCAACGGGCTGCGTCCCTAGTGTGTTAGTCAATGCTTCGGCTATTGGCTACTACGGCACCAGTGAAACTGCTACCTTTGATGAAATTAGCCCGAATGGTAAGGATTTTCTCGCCCAAGTCTGCCAAGCTTGGGAAGCAGAAGCGCAACTGGTGAAAGATGCTGGTGTGCGCTTGGTGATTCTGCGCTTTGGTATTGTTTTGGGCAATGGTGGTGCTTTGGAAAAAATGATTACTCCTTTCAAACTCTTTGCTGGTGGGCCTATTGGCAGTGGCCGCCAGTGGTTTTCGTGGATTCATTTAGATGATATGGTTAATCTGATTCTGGAAGCTTTAACTAAACCAGAAATGGCAGGGGTATATAATGCCACTGCCCCTAACCCCGTCCGGATGACAGAATTGAGTCAAACTATGGGAAAAGTGATGCATCGCCCGAGCTGGTTGCCTGTTCCGGCTGTAGCACTCGAAGTTCTTTTGGGAGATGGGGCAATAGTTGTCTTAGAAGGTCAACAAGTCCTTCCCAAGCGCACTTTAGAATCAGGCTTTAAATACCAATATCCTAATTTGCCATCAGCTCTGACACAAATTATTCAATAATGTTGAGTTGTCAGTTGTCAGTTTTTTGTTTTTTGCCACTGACGACTGACGGCGAAACTAATTACTAATCAGTGAGAAATTTTTTGGAAATCCAACTGGAAATGCCGCTGACAATGGCGCCTCCCATCAAGATACCTATGGCTGGGTTAAATAGAGGTTGCCAGAGTTGATGCCACAAATCCAAACCCAGGTTTATGCCGGCGGCATCACCAATAGCTGCGATCGCTAACCACCCAAAGCCCAACAGAACCAGGAATACATCCGCAACTAAAATTAGGTTTAGCCAGTTTAACAATTTATCTTTCATCTTGTGAACTTCTAGAGTAGGTCATCTGTAATAGGTAGTTGGGAAAAAGGTAATTAGGGAAGATAAAAAACCATTACCCATTACCCATTACCTATTACCCATTACCCATTCCCAATTATTTTTCAAATAGCCAGGCTTTGACTTTTAGCAAACTCTGCCAATCTGGTTTTCGGCTTAAACCATCTTCAATGCTGTTTTTAATTTCATCCTGCCATTCTTCGTTGACAAACATCAACTGTTGTGCAAAGTCGATGTGTTGCCGCAAACCTTTTTGTCCTGTTTCCAGCATGGCTACGGCGAGGTTAACCCTGGCCTGTGGGTCTTGTGGGTTGATCTTGACTGCCTTTAGTGCAGCTTTATAAGCTAGGTTGGGCTTGTTGTCGAGTAGATACAACCACGCCAAACAAATCCAAGCCGAGCCGATTTTGGGAGCGCGATCGCAAACTTCTTTAAATACAGGGATTAAAGAATCTGCTGCTTCTCCGGCTTTATAGCGTTCTAATCCTGTATCAAACAGGGATTCAACTGTATTTGTATTAGTCATTAGTCATTAGGCATTAGTTGTTAGTCATTAGTCATTAGGCAAATACAAATGACTAAGGACAAACCAAAATCTTACACTATACGCCAAAAGACTTACCACAACCGCAGGTTTGAGAGGCGTTAGGATTAGTGAATTGGAAACCGCCGCCGATCATCGCATCGCTAAAATCGAGCATCAAACCATAGAGATACAACAGACTTTTGCGATCGCTCACAATTTTGAAACCCTCATAGTCAAAAACTTCATCCTGAGGGGTGATCTTGCTGGTGTCTTCAAAGTCCATCATGTAAGACATCCCAGAGCAGCCGCCTTGACGTACTCCTACCCGTAAACAGAAATCTGTGCCTTGCTTGTCTCGGAGGGATTTTACCTGGCGCAATGCTGATTCGCTCAACTGAATTCCCCGTTGTTGAGGCTGAGTCGCTTGTGTCATCTGCTGTTTCAACTCCTTAATTGGTCTGACTATATACCCTGTAGAGGCTTTTTAGTGTCCCTGGGTTACCCTTCAGTTTTTGGATCTATTCTAGCGACATTAGCGCCTCTAGATACCAAATTGTCAACACTCCGTTAAAAGCAGCTACAGATTTTTATCCTAGAATTGAGAGATTCGGTGTGTTTAGAGATTCGGTGCTTTTGGAGTTTAAGCCTTGTAGCAGTCTGAGCAGCAACTACCCTTCAGGTGCAGCTAGGAAAATTTCATCCGAGGCTAGCCATTTCCCAAACTTTACTTCTAAATAGCTTTTTTTGATTAACTTACTCTATGACAAGTTTTAATCGCTCTACCAGTCGTCGGTTGAAAAAATTAACCCAAATTCCTTCTGTTTGGGAGGGCGATCGCCGTCCGTTGTCACCAACGCCAAACCCACCCAGAGATTCTGAGTCTAAGGGGGAATGCATTCTGTGGGTGGATGGCTCTCAAGGTATTGTCCGTGGGATGGATGTAGTAGCCGCAGACCTTGGCCCAGAAGCAATTGTCCGCACCTTAATGCGAGCAATGGAGCATCCTCACAGTCCAGCTAAACCCGCCAGACCCCAAAGAATTGTCGTGCGCGATCGCCAAATCCAATTTTATTTGCGCGGAGTGTTGCAAGATTTGGACATTGCCATTGATTACGCACCAGAATTGCCTTTGATTGACGAACTGTTTCGTGGGTTTGCTGATATCCTCGATAGCCAAATCCCTGATTTACCCCCACAGTATGCACAAATTCTGGAAGAGAAGGCATTTTCAATTTGGCAAGCAGCCCCTTGGAAATTTTTGGAAGAACAGCAAATACTGTCAATAGAGATCAATAAGTGGGATGTTGGTACACTCTATGCCTCCGTCATGGGAATGCTGGGGATGGAGTATGGGATTTTGTTCTACCGCTCAGAAGATTCTTTGAAGCGGTTTCGGGCAGCGGTTTTAAGCGATGACGAATCAACCCAAGGCTTAGAAGAAGCTTTCCTCAAGCAAGATTGCTTGTTTCTCACCTTTGAGCCAGAGGACGACACAGACGAAGATGAAGATGAAGATGATGAGGATGATTTAGCGGATCTGCCGCTATCAGAAATTCAACCCACCTTTGGTAATATTCACCCCTTAGAAGGACTGCGGTCTGTTTTGTATGAGGAAGAGGCACTTGTAGTTTTTGTGGCTCTCGAAAGTCTCAGTCGCTTTATCCGCGATCACCGTCGCCAGTTGCAGGGGGAAATCTTCCCTCCCCTGAGTCGTCGCTACCGCATTTCTGTGCCAGAGTCAGAAGAAGCGACTAAATCGGTGAATGTTACTGTCTCTACTATGCCAGAGTTGGCAGCAGAATTAGAGGAAATGGCTGGCCTTGGTATCGAAGAGGACGATGAGTCTGGCGATCCAGTGTTCCGCTCATTGCGAGATGACTTGATACCAGAAGACTCTTTCCTTAGCCTGGGTGTGGTGTCTTGGGAGATGTTAGAGCACTTACGTCAGGGGGTTAATTACCATACAGTCGGCGAAATCAAACAAGTAGGTGACGGGTTGCCTGTGATTTTAGTTCAAACTTCCCGCCCCAAAGCTAAAACTGTAATTGAAAATATTGAGGCTGCTGGTGGATTGCAAGCAATTTGCTTTAACCCAGGTGCTGATCCCTTTGATGGCGATCGCTATGACCTCGGGTTGTTACAAACCCAAAATGGTGACTTGTACCTTTTCGGTGAATTTTTAGATGACGACCCAATTCATGTAGAAGCTAGAAAAAAATGGAATCAGCGGTGTAAAAATACCCAGGGCTACTGCGGCTTGATCATTGCTAAGGGACTAACGGGAGCAACCCGTGGTAATCCCCAGTTGCGAGATATGATGGCTCTATTTGAAGCGCGAGCGCTTTCACCAAAAGATTTGGGTCTCGGTACTCTCCAGCTTATGCCCCAACTTCAATTTGAATGATCATCTATGCAACTACCACAGATAAACCCAAAAATTATCCTAATCTCAGCTAATTAGCGTTTATCTGTGGTTTTTTGCCATCCCGAACAGCCAGCACTCCCCACCCTCCCTTGAGTAATCATTCACAAAATAATACAAAAGGTAATCTCTTTGTTGTTATTTTCCCCTGGATTGAAAAAACTGTAACTCACTCTTTTAAGAATGAAATTCATTTTTAATTTATCGCCCAAAACCCTTACGTGGAAAGGATTTCAAAAATTGTAGTGATTTTTCTCTTCCCAGAGTGATAGAAGAGGGTTATGCTACTTGGAAATATAATAACAATTCTCAGCTTGATTTTAGGTGTTGTTGTATATGTTCTCTATACAGGTGTTTGGTGAACTTGGGCAAAACAGAAATGACAAATAAAAAATGGGCCGTTAAACGTATAACTGTTAACCTAGCAACCCAGGAAGCAGAAAAACTGGAAAAATATTGCCAGCAGACAGGTAGACCTGCTACCGATGTGATTCGGGAACTGATTAGAGGATTACCCTTCTCTGAGGATACTAAGGATGTAAGTAGGTAGTCACAGGACTGGGTAATGGGTAATGGGTAATGGGTAATGGGTAATCCTTCTAATCCCCAATCCCAATCCCTGATACCCAATCCCTAATCCCTAATCCTTTTCACGTAAGAGGGGCAAATTTTGACACCAACCCAGTTACAATTTGTAAAGAAACTGAAAAGGAACGAGGGAATGCGTGTTGCAATCGTAGGTGCGGGACTGGCGGGGCTAGCAACCGCTGTAGATTTAGCAGATGCTGGTTGTGAAGTCCAGATTTTTGAGTCTCGTCCGTTTGTTGGTGGTAAAGTTGGCAGCTGGGTTGATGGCGATGGCAATCATGTTGAAATGGGGTTGCACGTATTTTTTGGCTGCTACTACGAGTTATTTGACTTGATGGAAAAAGTAGGGGCGTTATCTCACTTACGCCTCAAAGAACATAGCCACACTTTTATCAATAAAGGTGGGCGTATTGGTGCTCTGGATTTTCGCTTCTTTACAGGTGCGCCTTTCAATGGATTAAAGGCATTTTTCACGACTTCCCAACTTTCGTTGCTGGATAAATTGCAAAATGCGATCGCACTCGGAACTAGTCCCATAGTTCAAGGTTTAGTAGACTTTGACGGCGCGATGAAAACCATCCGCAAGTTAGATAAAATCAGCTTTTCTGACTGGTTCCGCAGTCACGGCGGCAGTGAAGGCAGCATCAAACGCTTATGGAACCCCATCGCCTACGCCCTCGGCTTTATCGATTGTGACAATATTTCCGCTCGTTGTATGTTGACAATTTTCCAGTTTTTTGCAGTCAGAACTGAAGCTTCAATTCTGCGAATGCTGGAAGGTTCCCCCCACGAATACTTACACAAGCCAATTCTGGAATATTTAGAAGCTAGAGGCACTAAAATATACACCCGTCGCCAAGTGCGGGAAATTCAATTTGCTGAGTCAGACGCACAAACTCGCGTCACTGGCATATTAGTGGCTCAAGGCGATACAGAAGAAATTATTACCGCAGATGCTTATGTTTGCGCCTGCGATGTGCCAGGAATTCAGCGCGTATTACCCCCAGAGTGGCGCAAGTGGTCAGAGTTTGACAACATTTACAAACTGGATGCTGTACCAGTCGCTACAGTGCAGCTACGGTTTGATGGTTGGGTGACAGAACTCGAAGATGAGGAAAAGCGGAAACAGTTAAATCATGCGGCGGGGCTAGATAATTTGTTGTATACTGCCGATGCTGACTTTTCTTGCTTTGCTGATTTGGCTTTGACTAGCCCTAGTGATTATTATCGTCCAGGGGAGGGATCGCTGTTACAACTGGTGCTAACACCGGGAGATCCGTTTATTAAGCAAAGTAACGAAGCGATCGCGCAACACGTCCTCAATCAAGTTCATGAACTGTTCCCCTCTTCCCGTGAGTTAAACATGACTTGGTACAGTGTTGTCAAGCTTGCTCAGTCTCTCTACCGGGAAGCACCAGGGATGGATGCCTATCGTCCTAACCAAAAGACGCCTGTGAATAATTTCTTCTTGGCAGGGAGTTATACTCAACAAGATTACATCGACAGCATGGAAGGGGCAACCATTTCTGGAAGACAGGCTGCGAAGGTGATTTTGGAGAGCGTGAAGAAATAAGAAACTAACCGCGAAGGAAGAAGCCAGAATGTCAGATTTGCTAGAGCATAGTGTGCAGGTGGAAGTGGAAGCGCCCATAGATTTAGTATGGAGTCTATGGTCTGACTTGGAGCAAATGCCTAAGTGGATGAAATGGATTGAGTCGGTGAAGATTTTGCCGGATGATCCAGATATATCTCTTTGGAAGTTGAGTAGTAGCGGTTGGGATTTTACTTGGAAATCACGGATGCTCAAGGTTATCCCTAACCAAATTATCCAATGGGAATCGGTTGACGGTTTGCCAAATCAAGGCGCAATTCGCTTTTACGATCGCCAAGCTAGTAGTATTGTGAAAATGACTGTTTCCTATGCTATCCCAGGAATTCTTGGCAAAATCATGGATAATTTGTTTTTGGGAAAGGTGGTGGAGTCCACCATCCAAGCAGATTTGGAGCGGTTTAAGGTATACGCTTTGAATGTCAAAGCTAATTGATATAGATAGCAAATATCAGGCAGTAAGAAACAAGGTGTAAAAGTTTCTTGCTGTCTGATGAGAAAATCTGAATTTGCTAAGGATTGTGATTTAAATAAAATGATGCAATATAAGCTCTTGTGGGGTGGGCGTCTCGCCCGCCCGGAACAGGCGAGACGCCTGTTCTACAGCTCATAATGCACAAATTTAGCCTTGTCACGCCACTATGCTGCGTTACAAACTGTTGGCTGTGGAAGCGCATCACCCGTAGCTTCATAAGCAATAATTAGAGAGTCTAAGGCTTCACGCTGTCGCTAACACACCCTACGAAACTATTCCACTAGAAAAATAGAGTAAGATTTTATGTCATGAAAACTAATTATAGTAGGTGGTCTCACCGCATTCGGATTATCTGAAGGGGGATTAATTTCTGTTAATAATATAAATGAAACAACCTCACCTATATCATTAACTTCATGAACTTTTCCCTTAAAACTAACTCCAGGGTTATTTCCTAAAAATTTATCAGGTATTCCTCGAGACACGAGAGGCATGATCTCAGGAAACACTATTTCTCCTGCGATAATTTCACCAACCTGGAAATTATAATTTTTCACTAGGTTCTCTGTATCATTAAACGTCTGGAATTTCTGGTGTTGAACCATGATAAATTCTCCAAATAATTTTGCAGGTGTGCTGTAGCTATTTTATTAAGCGCGATCGCTAATTTTGTACTTCAGATGCACAATAGTGAATAAACATACAAATTTTCTAGCTACAAAAAAAACTGTAATAACACGTAAATATACAAAAACAAAAAGATCCCCGACTTCTTCAAGAAGTCGGGGATCTGAGTCTCTCGATGAAAAGCAAATCAAATTAGGATTGCTATATTTCAACCTAAAATAACCTGCGATTAACCTTTAAGTGAAAAAACCTTAACCTTTCTTGAGAAAATATCGAAAGTCAACACCTGAAAATGGGTTCAAAAGTCTGACCTATTATTCTCTCTCCAGAGAAAAGTTTAAGGTTAATAGTAGGCATATCATCAGCTACAGCCAACAACATATTTGGGTTTTACAGAAAATAATGATGATTGTTAAATTATTCTAAAAAACAATAAAAAATCAAATTAGACATGATAGATAAAACCGTAGTAGAAGTTACACTTAAATGCTCAATAAGTTATTCAAGACTTTACTACATACTGTTGAGTGTTTAGATTTTCGTGTCAAGTTCATTCTTTTCAAGACCAAAATAGCCACAAAGTTTAGCAAATCAACAAACAGGAAAATTATGTCTCAGATTAACGCCGAAAATTCCCCAACTATATCAAATCAAAAAAGTAAAATCTCAGATTTGAAAGATGTGCTGAAAGCAATATACGCAGCTTTGGTATTTATTAAATTAAGCTCCAAACTTGTTAGGTATAACTATAACTACGAATTTATAACCCCTTTAGCTATAACAAATGCACGACTTATTACAATCGAGAACATTCCTATACCTATTTTTCCTGAAGGAGAATATCCAACCATCAAATGGATAATTGCAGTAGTAATTAGAATCCTTGTTATTCAGCTAAATGAATTTCTAATTAAGCAACCTCATTTTTTAAAATCAAGTCTTGCTGCTTCCTTAAACGCAATTGGTCACGAAATAGACAATCCAGAAAATCAAGAAGACGTAAACAATATTATTCCTAAGCTGAAATCAATCTTAGAACAAATCTTTGAAAGTCTAACAGCTAATGAGAAACTTACTAGTTTGGATACACACCAAGAAAGCAAGATTAAAGTTTCAACTGAAGAAGAATTTCAAGAAATTGAAAACCAAATAGCTCAATCGTTAATTCTAAATCCAGAAGTAGAAGCAGTAGAAGCAGTAGAAAAAGTTGTAGATAATCTTGAATCTATTGAAGAAGGTACAATAATAAATCTTCAACAAATAGTCAAAGACACGGCTAAGTTAGCAGAAATAGCTAAATATCAAACCCCCAGTTTAAAGACTGCTGCTGTTTCTCCTAGTCTTGATGATTACAACAAACAATTTCAAGCTATAGCCAAGCCGGATATTTCTTACCACTTTCAAGAAGATAAATATTTTGCTTATATGCAGGTGGCTGGGCCCAACCCACTTATGCTTCAGCAAATAGCACAACTAGATTCCCGCTTACAAATTACCGAAAACACATACTCTGATGTAGCCAAATTCTACGGAGTCTCAGATACTCTAAATACAGCACTAGCTGAAGGACGGATTTATTTAGCAGACTATACTCTATTGTTAGATACATTGGTAGATGGCTCTTTCCGTCAACAAAAGTATATTTCTCCTCCTTTGGCGCTATTTGCCGTACCACCAAATAACTATCGAGATCGCTCTTTATTTCCAGTAGCAATTAGTCTTCGGGAAACTACAATAAGTGAAGAGTGGAAACTATTTACACCCTTAGCGGCTAAAAATAACGCAGCAGCGATTGAAAATAACGCAGCAGCGATTAAAAATAATGCAGCAGCGATTGAAAATAACGTAGCAGCGATTGAAAATAACACAGCAGCGATTAAATATAACCTAGAAGCGATTAAAAATAACACAGCAGCGATTAAAAATCATGCAGCAGCGATTAAAAATCATGCAGCAGCGACTGATACTAACGCAGATACGTGGATGACTGCTAAGAACATTGTTCAAATGGCAGATAGCAACTATCACGAGTTAGTCAGCCATTTAGGACGTACTCACTTAGTTGTTGAGCCTTTTGTGGTTGCGACTAATAAATTGCCTAAAAACCACCCTCTCAAAAACTTGCTCAAACCTCATCTTGAGGGTACTGTACTAATTAATTATGGCGCTCATGCCTTTTTAATAGCTCCAGAAGGTGGTGTAGACGAGCTACTAGCTGGTGAGATTAAAAGTTCCCAAACTGTAGCTGTTAAAGCCGCGCAAAGCTACCTGTTTAACTTTAATGACATTGATTTTCCTAGCACTTTAAAAATTCGGGGTGTTGATGATGCTAGCAAACTACCTAATTATCCCTACAGAGATGACGGTTTACTAATTTGGGGAGCTATTGAAAGTTGGGTTAGGGAATATTTCAGCGTCTACTACAAGAGCGATTTATCAGTTTCCCAGGATAACGCTTTACAGACTTGGGGATCTACATTGAGTTCCGATCAAGGAGGCCGTCTACAAAATTTTGGTAACGATGGAAAAGGAGGCATCACAACCATAGATTATCTAGTGAAAGCTGTTTCAACAATTATTTTTACGGCTAGTGCTCAACATGCTGCTGTTAATTTTCCCCAAAAGGAACTGATGATGTACACACCAGCATTTCCTTTAGCCCGTTATTTACCTGTACCTACAGATCCTCAGCAGCCAGAGAATTTCATCAAGGGGCTACCACCGTTAGAACAAGCTTTAGAACAGATAAATTTACTTTATTTGCTTGGCTCTGTTTACTACACAAATCTAGGCAATTATTCCGCATCAGCTTTTACAGACCCAAATGTAACATCCGCTTTGGAGAAATTCCAAACAAACCTCAAAGACATTGAGCAACAGATTAACCTGAGAAATAGTAATAGTAAGGGTGATAGAATAATACCTTACGAGTTTTTACTACCTACCAAGATTCCTCAAAGCATCAATATTTAACTGATGCAGAGTAGTTAAGAATGACTGACGCCTGTAAATTTCCCTGGAAGCGACAGGCGTCAAATTCATTTTCATGTTGAGATTACCAAGTTGGATCGCTAAACACATTAATTGTTAATTCATCTTTTCCTGGTGGAACTGAGGTAAGACAAGCGCGGATGATTTCGCCATCTTCCAGTTCCACGGTGCAAGCGTGACATGAACCCATTAAACAACCAGTGGGAATTAACACCCCAGCCCGTTCTGCTACATCTAACAGGGCTTCTCCCACTTCGGCATCAGCGGTGACATTATCTGGTAAAAAGTGGATGCGAATAGTCATACCAATTTTGGATTTTAGATTTTGGATTAACAGCCTAACGCACTCTAAAGACGCGAGCAGTTTAAAATGATGCATAAAATCGGAGCTTTTCTTGTAGGGTGAGCGTCACGAGATTCTAGAACAGAGGAGACGCTTGTTATACAAGAAAAATTATCATGTGATCCAAATTTCTAAGGCAAAAATGGGGCTATATCTAAATGTTTTTCAATTTCGGTGGCTAAGGAGTCCAAAATCTGTTCTCGCTGTTCCCGGTAGTTAGCAACACCTGTAGGTAAAGACTTTAAA
This sequence comes from Cylindrospermum sp. FACHB-282, assembly GCF_014697195.1. Classification (GTDB taxonomy): domain Bacteria; phylum Cyanobacteriota; class Cyanobacteriia; order Cyanobacteriales; family Nostocaceae; genus Cylindrospermum. Next base: position 34,195 of record NZ_JACJRJ010000054.1, read on the forward strand.
CCCCGCTGTTGACGGAGGCGATTTAACCAAGCACGACGCCAAGGGCCATTGTCAAAAAGCCCGTGGAGATAAGTACCCCAAACTGATTGACCGCTATCAACTAGTCCTAAATTAACATCATCAAATAGGGGATGGTAGGCTTGGGAATCTATCCCTTGCTGTTCGATGCGCGATCGCCCTTGGTGGATTTCAAACCCATTGACCGGCAAGCCTATTTGGGGAAAATTCGAGCTAACTTGGCGCTGACGGGCGATTTTCTGTCCTGTAATTACAGTTCTGATGGGTAATAGATTTAACGCCTGAAATCTGCCAGATTGTCCCTCTAACCCTTCTGGGTCGGCTATCATCTGTCCCAGCATTTGGAAGCCGCCGCAGATACCCAAAACTGTGCCACCAGAGGCAGCATAATGTTGAATTGCTTCTGCCATGCCGCTTTTTTGGAGGGCTATTAAGTCAGAAATTGTGGTCTTTGTACCGGGGATAATCACGGCATCCGGATGCCCCAAATCTTGCTTAGGGCTGAGGTATTTTACAGAAACTGTAGGTTCTGATTCCAGTGGGTCAAAGTCGGTAAAATTGGCAATTCTTGGTAAGCGGATAACGGCGATGTTGAGTTCAGCTTGGTGTTTGTGCGGTTTACGTTCTAGCAGGTCAAGAGAGTCTTCTGCCGGAAATACTTCTTCTAAGTAGGGGATAACACCAACAACGGGAATACCTGTGCGTTCTTCTAACCATTTTATGCCCGGTTCAAGGATGGAGCGTTGTCCCCGGAACTTGTTAATCACTACACCTTTAATTAAGGCTCGTTCATCTGGTTCCAATAACTCTAGAGTTCCTACCACGTGGGCAAAAGCACCACCCCGGTCAATATCAACTACTAATATAGTTGGCGCATTCAAATATTTTGCCACCCGCATATTCGTCAAGTCGCGGTGCTTGAGGTTAATCTCTGCTGGACTACCGGCACCTTCGCAAATCAATAAATCAAATTCTGTTGCTAAATGCTGTAGGCATTCTTCAATTGCTTTCCAACCTAGTTCAAAATATTCCTCGTAATAATCGCTAGCGCTGACTTTACCAACAGCCCTACCTTTGATTATTACTTGGGATGTCATATCTCCTTGGGGCTTGAGTAAAATGGGGTTCATTTCTACCCAAGGGGCGACTCCTGCGGCCCAAGCTTGCACTGCTTGAGCATAGCCCATTTCTCCACCACTGGCAGTAACATAAGCATTTAAAGCCATATTTTGCCCTTTAAAGGGAGCCACTCGCCAGCCGCGGCGCGACAGAATGCGACAAATAGCTGTAGTTAAGAGTGATTTCCCAGCGTGGGATGTTGTCCCCACTACCATAATTGCTTTCATATTTTATGATGAGTTTTTTAAGCTAGCCACTCTAATTGCAGGGGTAGACATTAATAGAACAACCTGATCGTCAGAATTTACAACGTCAAGCAACTAAGGGATATTTCTTAGCTCCCCGCATCCTATGCTACTCTATCTCTCTGCTGTATCCGTTCTAAAAATATGATCTATGGCTGACATTTTCTCTCTCTTTTCAGTCCACAGGTTGACAAGGTAGTCCTAGATTTTGACTACCTTATATTAAGTGTTGAATTTTCGAGCCTAAAATGGTAGTCGAACCCAACGAATTACACCATCGGATAGGCGATCGCCCCATGAGGGTGTAGTCCAATTTTCTGCCTGTAATTGTTCTACTAACTGGTGACCTAGGGGAGTGAGGCGAAAACCATCTGTAATTCCCTGTCCATCGACTTCTCGCCGCAGTACACCTACTTGGATCAGCCAGCCTAAAGCGTTGTCACAGAGCAATTCTGATAATGGCCTTTGGGTGTAGCCTTGCTTGAGACCATTTTCTAAAGCGATCGCACCTAAGGACACAGTCTGGTGACGCATCAGGGCAAATAAACTGAGCTTGAAGGGCGAACACAAAAGCGATCGCTTGGCTCGTTCTACTGTTTTACGAGTATAGAAAAACGTTTTCGGGTTTGGGGAATCAACAGCAGGCATATTCTTTGGGTGTAAATTTTGCTTATTTTTCTAGTAATTTCTTAAATCATTGTAAATTAATGTAAAATTTCAAGTGCATCAACAATCTGAAACAGGAAAGGTTAATTATGCCCCTAGCAGTTGGTACGGATGCACCTGCATTTACCGCTAAAGACACTAACGGCAACACCATCTCATTATCTGATTTTGCAGGTAAAACGGTGGTCTTGTATTTTTACCCCAAAGATGATACGCCAGGCTGCACCAAACAAGCTTGTAGTTTCCGAGATGCCCAACCTAACTATCAAGGTAAAAATGTGGTAGTTCTGGGCGTTAGTGCTGATGATCAAGCCGCCCATCAAGCATTCACCGCCAAATATAATCTGAATTTTCCTCTATTGGCTGACACTGACAAAGCCCTCATCAAAGCTTTCGATGTGGATGGCGGTGGTTATGCCAAGCGCGTTACCTACGTCATCGATCCTAACGGCAAAATCGTTCTTGTTGACACTGCTGTCAGCACAGCTACCCACGCTAGCGATGTTTTAACTGCACTGGGAATTTAGTTTTTTTCCCAAACAACCAATCACCTCAACCCCAATAGGGGTTGGGGTTTTGATTTGGTAATGGGTAATGGGTAATTGGGAGCAAGATTATCAGATTAAAGGATTAACATGATTGTTTTGAGGATGATTTAAATTAATCCTGCTCATCCTTTTATCCTTAAATCCTGATCAAGATTAAGGAGTGCTCATCCTTTTATCCTTAAATCCTGATCAAGATTAAGGAGTGCTCATCCTTTTATCCTTAAATCCTGAT
>NZ_JACJRJ010000055.1 GCF_014697195.1 Cylindrospermum sp. FACHB-282
TAAGCTGATTAAACGTTCTGGTTATGGATTTAGAAATTTTGAAAACTTTAGAGTTAGATGTTTATTAAATTGGGTTTAGCTTATTATTTTGGCATAACAAGTACTGAAGAGCCAATTTGATTTAGTATCAGATGGAAGTCAAATAACTAAACTAAAGCATAGATGTCAACATCCTTCTTGCCAAAAAAATGATAATATGCGTCGTATGTTGACTTCCTTAACTCCAGATACTTCTGTTGAATTCAAAGTTAATCATGGAAAAGACTCGATAAAACATGAAAGAACTTATTCGGATAGTGATCAAGACCCTATTTTTGATGAAGAAGGAAATTTAATAGAAGTTATTGAATTAGGAGTACGAGAAGAAGCAGTACGTTACGTTTGGAATTTTGTCGAATGTCGTCATTGCTATAGACGTTATGTGCTAGAAAGAAATAATGATTCGGAGGATGAGGAGGAAAAAACCTTGTACCCATTGTTTTATGGAGCAAAATAATGAAAAATAATGATTTAGTTAGTATTCATAAATTTCTAAGGGCAAATTATCTGGGTCTTTAAAAAAAGTAAATTTCTTACCTGTTATTTCATCAATTCTGATACTTTCTACTTCGATATTGTGCGAGTTTAAATAAACAACAGTTTGCTCGATATCATCCACTGCAAAAGCCAAATGCCTTAAACCACAAGCTTCTGGATTATTGACTCTCTTGGGAGGATTGGGGAAAGAAAATAACTCAATTTGGGTATTGTCTCCCACTCTTAAATCTAATTTATAAGAATTTCTCTCGGCGCGAAATGTCTCATGAATAATATCAAAACCTAAAACTTCCACATAAAACTTTTTTGAGTGTTCATAGTCAGAACAAATAATAGCTACATGATGAATACCAGAAATTTTCATAAAAATTCCTATGATTTTTGACTACTGGTAAGCTTATCTAATAACTGCACGACGTTTTTAGCATCCTTAATAGCTAGTTTTGCCTTAGAAATGAGAAGATTAGGAGCTATATGATCTTTATAGTCAACTTCAACTCTCAATAGTCGCAAACGCTCTAAAGTTTCCCCTAAATTTCTAAGATCACGTTCTGTCTTGTTTAAGAATTCTTGAATTACATAGTCATGTACAGCAACCTTAAGAGTTCTTAAATTATTATATCCCTCAATATCTCGTAAGTAATTTCTAGTTAAACAAAAAGCTGAATAATACGCTCTACTGATACAAGAGCGTATTTTTGCTTCATTAATCGATGCACTTGCTTGACTTGAGGGACTAATTACTTCATCATATAGAGTTTGTGCCACCTCTAAATAACTTGACCAGTCGAATTTCATTCAAAATCCAAATTAATACAAAGATTTACAGCAACTCCCAGTGAAGCATCTATCCACCATTCCTGATCAAACTCATCTAGCTTATTTAAAGCTTCATCCACAGATTCTGGAGTAGCACAAATAGAAAGCACTAATTTCTCCCATTGAGGAGATTCAGGGTCAACATACAATTTTAATCTTAACTTCTCTAATGGAAAATACTTTCTAATTTGTGGATGAGCCTCTAGCAGCACATCTATGAGGGTTGAATGCTTGTGCAAAAACCTTCCTACAACAAAAGTGTCTTCTATTGTGTAGATTTGGGAAATTTTGCGTAAGATATCAGATGGTCTGATATCTTCTATCTGCTCTTTTATGAGAGATTTTTTTTTATGTTCTATAAACCTATCTGTAGAAAACTCTTGTGGTTGACTAACTTGTCGTTGACTAAAGAAATTAACATCTGGCAGTTTTTTGTTGTGCTTTTCTAAATTTAGAATTTTTGATTCTTCAGCGATCATTTTTCTTCCTTACTTTGAATTGAAATTAGGATCTAGATACAGAACATTTGCTTTATTTAGCATAGATTGAATAACATCTGACTCTACTAGAGATTCAGAAATTTGTGATTGTAAGTTTTGTACATCATTTGAATCTAAGGTCACATAAAATTCTCTCAAACCACTTGCATCTTGATATTCAATTTTTAATGTATGAACTACTAAGGCTCCAGCTATTCCTTCTTTTATTTCTGATTTGAAAATAGGTCTTACGTCTGTAACAATGCGTGATTTTAAAAATATATGATCATACTCTTGCAGCAAGCCTCTAGCTTTAGAAGAAATAGTAATTGAGCCATCAATTGCTAATAATTTATTCAGCCTATGTTTAAAATTTGATAATTCTTCATCTGACAAAGATAAAAATGCATCATCATTTGATATAGCATCACTGAAACCTTCAACTATTTCGCTTTTTTTAAGATTTTCTTCAGTAAGTAGAGAGTAAATCGAACGAATAGCTCTTAAAATTTCTTGTAAATCATTAATATCAATTTCTTCTACTTTGGGAGAAATTTCCAATACTAAGCTATCTAAGCTTATAAAGGGATAGGCTTCTGTTAAGGAATTGAGTAATTTATTAAATAGATTTTCATCAATTTTTATGAAAGAAGTAATACCTAATTGGTATTGTTGTGGAATTGTTAGCTTCTTCATTTCCGTTAAAGTTAATATCTTGGTTCTTGCAAATTAACAAATTAAACAAGTTTTTCTCATTTTTGCTTAATATTTCAAAGCTGATAACAAATAAATTACATACAATAGATATTGTAGATTATACCAAGGAGCATACTTACCTCGATAAATAAGTACAGGCAAAGAGATTACTTTTTATAAACTACATACTATTCTATATTTAGAATACCATCAAAACCCCTCATTGTTTTACATTCTGAAGGGCAGGCTTTTCGGCCTACCCTACGGTTATTGGTGTAACACTGTTTTTGATGCAATTCGAGTTTTTTTACGATCGCTTGCCGATAACTCTTCACCAGCTTGCAACCGGGTGGCGTTCGTTTGTAACACCGTCGCAGCACCCGTATCACCGATTTGCAAAGCAGTTTTGGCAGCAGTTTGCAACATTGTTGCTGCACCTGCGCGATCGCCTTGTTGCAATTTCGCCTCAGCTAACTGAGTTTGGCGATACTTAGCTAATACCAAAATAGACTGTTGCACCTGGGGATTAACAGCAGGTTGGTAAACCTTAGTAACATTGGCATAGACCGGAATCATCGGAGAAAGTAAGCCTTGTTGATTCACCCCCGGATCATCGTAGCGGATTTGCAAATGCCCAATTACCTGTTTGCCAAATGGCAGATTTCCCAAATAAATATTCGCTAAAACTACCCGTTCTACATCTTTCATCAAATCTCCCAAGCGCACAGCAAAGCCACCATTAGCTTCTGCTTCCACAGGCAACTCAATTGTATCTGGGGATACTTGGGCAATGGGTTTCAGTTCCGCTAGCCGGACATTCGGCACCAGAGACAACAGCAGGTAGGCATTGGTTAACCCCACAGACTGAATGCGCCGAAACAGACGGCTAAATTGCTCTACAGCTTGTTCTGGGCGTTCAATATGGGCGAGAGTACCCCCACCAGCATCAGCAATTTTTTCTAGCAAATCCTGATTCCAGTCATTACCAAATCCCAGAGTGTTGATGGTGAGGTTAACCTTAGTAGCCTTTTGGGCAAGTTCCAGACAGCGCTTATTGTCATCTGGCCCGATTTCCCACTTCCAAATCCGCAAACCGCCATCACCATGACCATCGGTGAGGAGAAACCCTTGAGAAACAGCGCCTTTTGTACCTTTGAGCAGTTCTGTAATTCCCAAAGACAAACCTTCGGCAATTACCGTACCGCCGGCAGCTTTCAGCTTATTGTGCAGTTGGGATTTGATGCTTTCGGGGTCTTGGACGATTTGGTTGGGGATAATGACTTCAGCCTTAGCAGCAAAAGCAACAACTGAGAGGCGATCGCCGGCTTTCAACTGATCGAATAATTGCTCAACTGCCTGAATTACGGTTTTGATTGCTGTCCCATGCATGGAACCACTCTGATCGAGAATCAAGCATAAATTCAGCGGCAAATTTTGGTCAAATTCACCGGCAATCGCCGAAATTGAAATTGCTAGTTGACGTTGGCTACTCAATTGTCCCACGTCAACATTAGTGTCATTTAGTGCCGATAACAATTGAACTTTCATTTAGGAGGAGTATCTTGCAACACAGTTTTGGAGACAATCCTGGTTTTCTTGCGGTCTGCTTCGGAAAGTTCTCCACCAGATTGCAACTGGGTGGCGTTCGTTTGCAACACCGTTGCTGCACTCGTATCTCCCATTTGCAAAGCAGTTTTAGCCGCAGTTTGCAGCATTGTCGCTGCACCAGCGCGATCGCCTTGTTGCAATTTCGCCTCAGCTAACTGAGTTTGGCGATACTTGGCTAAGGCCAAAATAGACTGTTGCACCTGGCGATCAAGTGCGGGTTGGTAAACCTCCGCCACATTCGCATAAATTGGGATGTTGGGGGTAAATAACCCGAATTGGTTGAGGGTAGGGTCATCGTAGCGGACTTGCAGATTGGCGATCGCTTGTTTACCTTTTGGCAACTGTCCCAAATAAATATTAGCTAAAATCACCCGTTCTGCATCCTTCATCAAATCTCCCAAGCGCACCGCCAAGCGCCCATCAGCTTCTGATTGGACTGGTAACTCAATTGTGTCGGGGGACACTTGGGCAATCGGTTTGAGTTCCGCTAGCCGCACATTCGGCATCAGGGAAAATAGCAGATAAGCATTAGTCAATGCCACCGTTTGCATTCGGTTAAACAGACGGCTAAATTCCACCACCGCCTGATCAGGTTTTTGAATATAAGACAATGTACCCAGACCAGCATCAGCTATTTTTTCTAAAATATCTTGGTTCCAATTGTCACCAAAACCTAAAGTATTCAAAGTCAAATTATAGCTAGCAGCCAATTGGGCAAATTTCAAACAGCGATCATTATCACCATGTTCATTTTCTCCATCAGTTAACAAAAAAGCTTGAGAAATTCTTTCTTTTTTCCCCTTTGCTAACTCCTCAATGCCCAAACGCAAACCTTCATCAATCGCCGTCCCACCATCAGCAGCCAAACGGTTAATTTGCTGTTTGATGTGTTCTGGATTTTCGATCAATTGATTGGGAACTAAGACTTTAGCACGGTGATCAAAAACTACAATACTGAGACGATCTTCAGGATTGAGTCGGTCAACCAAGAGAGTTGCCGCTTTTTTGACAGTTTCTAGCGGTCGCCCCCCCATAGAGCCACTATGATCAAGAATTAAACATAAATTCAGGGGAACATGGCGATCCTGATTTTCGCCAACTGCCGAAATCGAAATTGCTAACTGACGTTGACTGTTCTGTTGCTGCGCGTCCAAATTAGCATCATTCAGGGCAGGCTGCAAGTTGACCTTCATAACCCAAAGTTCCTATCTAGGAAATACATATTTATTCATAACTTCAAAACGTCACCTCAGCGCTACGGAAAACCTAGCCCACAGAGATCCTCTAACATATTCAGAATATCTTAGTAGCCAACCATTGGTAGATATCCAGCCCTCTTGACCATTAGGGAGAAATCCACACCTTAAAGAGGGCTACCATCGCGCTAGGATGTATTACAGTTAACGGCATATTTTCAGGCGATCAGTTGCTATGGACATTTCCCCCATCAAGGCTGTTCAAGCCCCCTACTACGGCGATAACTTTTACCGGACACCGCCGCCAGATTTACCTTCCCTATTGTTGAAGGAGAGAATCGTCTATCTTGGGATGCCACTGGTACCTGCTGTCACGGAATTGATCGTCGCCGAATTGCTATATTTACAATCCGACGATCCCGAAAAACCCATTAAAATCTATATCAACTCCACCGGCACCTCCGGTTACAGTGGCGAACCTATAGGCTTTGAAACTGAAGCCTTTGCCATCTTTGACACAATGAAATACATTAAGCCCCCCATCCACACCATTTGTGTCGGTTCGGCGATGGGTATGGCAGCGATGCTTCTAAGTGCAGGTACACCAGGCTGCCGCGCCAGTTTGCCCAACTCCTCCATTATCCTGCACCAGCCCAAGAGCTACGCCCAAGGACAAGCAACGGATATTCAAATTCGGGCGAAGGAAGTTTTGGTAAACAAAGCGTCAATAGTTGATATTTTGTCTCGTACCACCGGACAGGCAAGAGAAAAAATTATCAAAGACATGGATCGTCTGTTATACATGACTCCCTACCAAGCTAAGGAGTACGGTTTGATTGATCGAGTCTTTGAAAAAGAAGAACTCGCCAATCCCCCACTCCCTGCCAGCGTACTCTAATGAGTCCTGAGTTCTGGGTGCTGAGTTCAGAAATTGCTCCCATCCCCAATTAATTACAAACGGAGTAGCAAAAATGCCTATAGGCGTTCCTAAAGTCCCTTACCGGATGCCCGGTGGTCAGTATACAGATTGGATTAGCATCTACGATCGCCTTTACCGGGAGAGAATTATTTTCCTGGGTAGAGATATTGATGACGAAATTGCCAACCAAATTATTGCTGTCTTGCTGTATCTGGATTCAGATGATCCAGGTAAAGATATCTTTTTATACATCAACTCCCCCGGTGGGATGGTCACCTCTGGCTTGGCAATTTATGACACCATGCAACACATCAAATCTGATGTGGTAACAATTTGTGTCGGTTTAGCTGCTTCCATGGGATCTTTCCTGCTATCAGCTGGCACCAAAGGCAAACGCATGGCTTTGCCCCACTCGCGGATTATGATTCACCAACCTTCTGGTGGCACCCGTGGGCAAGCAAGTGATATTGAAATTGAAGCTAGAGAGATTTTACGAATTCGTCACCAGCTCAATCAGATTTATGCTGACAACACTGGTCAAGTTATAGCCAAGATTGAAAAAGACATGGATCGCGACTTTTTCATGTCTGCCCAAGAGGCTAAAGAATACGGTTTGATTGACCGTGTGATTGAAGAACGCCCGTAACATTTTAGCTGTCAACTGGGAGGGAGAATAGGATAACTTTAATGAAACTCCCATCTCCCTCTCATCCATCGCTCTCAAGATAAACTCTCAAGTGTGAACTTGCAATCATGAAATTATTCTTTATCATTAAGAGTTTAAGGTTAAGCTGATATCTGACTAACTGAATATTCGTGCTTTTGATAGCTGAAGATGGATCTCGGAGATTGCTACCGTTTATTGGGCTTAAGGTCGGGGGCCTCTTTTGTCGAAATCAAAGCGTCTTATCGACGACTGGTGCAACAATATCATCCCGATCTCAACCCAGATGATATAAAAGCTAAAGAAAAATTTATTGCCTTGACAGAGGCTTACAAACTCTTGCAGACGGTAGTATTGCCAGACAAGAAAGCCCGGCATTCAGGTAAATCCTCAATATCTGATGAAATTAAAGTCACCCCCCCGGAGCCACCAGCACCAACAACAGTCATACCACAGCCGCCAAATCTATTGGAAATAGAAGAGCGGCTCAAGTGGAAGACTTATGAACAGTTGCAGCGGTTTTTGCAAGACAAACAGTTTCCCCAAGCGATCGCTCTAGTCGAAGCTCTAGCGGCACGTTTACCAATAGACGCAGAAGTACGCCAGTGGCAAGCGATCGCCTATCAAATCTGGGGAAGGGCGCTAATCGGCGACAACCAGCTGCCCAAAGCTAGAATTTATCTCAAAAAAGCCCTGAAGACAGACCCCAATAACAAGACTCTGTGGCAAGAAGTACAGCGCGATTTCCAGCGATTAGAGCAAATTTTTTAAATAAATATACTAACAGTCTTCTTGTCTTCTCATTAAATTTGAATAAATACAAGAGCTTGTTTTAGGGGAGTGCCCCTACTTCACAAATTAGTTCTCAAAAATACCGAAAACACATTCTCATTTGTCCCTAATTCATTTCCAGAACTATCTAGACCATAGTTATACTCATTATTACTCCAAGACAGAGTTAATATTGAACTATTCTGATTTCTCCCTAGTTTAAAAGTAACTCCACTTCCATATCGGGAGAGAGTAGAATTATCATTTATTGGAGAATAATATGCTGTAAATGTAAAATTTTTGTTGAATATAATACCAAAATTTGTGGTCAGAGTATTATCAATTGAATCCGGTAAAACATCACCAAAAGTATTATTTATACCAAACCATAAATTTCCTAAATTTACTTGTGCACCTACTTTAAATGAATTTATAAAATCATTTCTGGAGGTTTTTATACCAAACGCATAATTAACCCCAGTGGATAGAACCAAATTGGCATTAGTATTAAAGGGAATTTGTTTGCTGACACTACCTGTTACTGTAGTACGGTAGTCGACATCCGGGTTAGTATAGGCGATAAAACCTCCAGAAAAAGTCCACCCATTTAAAGAATTTTTGGTAAAATCTGCACCACCATAAGCTTTTATTTCTTCTACCCCTAAGACACCAGCATAATATCTGAAAACATCTTGTGTACCTGTAATATTGCCAGTGAAGCTAATATGCGGCACATAATTTGTTTCTTCTTGAGCTTTGCTCGTGGTTACATAGTTAGCGTCTTGGGAAAAATTATTTAGATAAACTTGAGTGTAAAAATTTTCCAAAGTTGCTGTAGAAAAAGCTTGACCGTTGACAATTGAAAGATAACTTACATTAGATCCCCTTCCCCCTTCTCCACTACCTGAGCCTATATCTATCCGAGAACCAATCTGTTCATAACGAGTCTTAATAACACTGGAAGTGCGTTTGATTATAGGGGACGCACCCAGCCAGATACCATTAAAATTAGCAGGAGGAACTTGGTTCAGATTGGTGGCTCTTGGAGGTAGATTTCGAGATCGTCCAATCCCTGCATGATAAAAAGTAAAACTATTAGCAGGTAGCCGTACATTATTAGCAGCAAAGAATAAATTATTGTTCACCTTTGATTGCACTCGAAGAGGTGACTCCGCAATACTAGGAACGGCATCTGGCAACAATTTAGACCCCAGTTGCAAGGCTGTATTAATTAAAGTATTCTCGTCATTTAAGATAAATGCAGACCCGCGCACAGTACGGCCAATAACAGCTTCACGGTCATTAACTCTCAAAACTTGTCTAACTTGAGAATAAATTACTGCAGGTGTATTTTCAATTTCCTCTTTTCTAGAGATAGAGGTTTTAACCCCATAACTATTACCACTTAACGAACCTATGTTGGGGTAGAATTGATCTATACCAATTTCTTGCCCATTTGCTCCACTTTGAAAACCCGGTTCGCTCATTGCTGCTAGTGATTCTGGTGTTACCAGATCCCCAAAATTTGAAGTTTGGGAAAAGCGGGTTGCTAGTAGTGTATCAGGGTCATAACGATCAATTTTTAAACCAGGTGTATATGTACATATATCTCCTGGGTTCTGAGAATTAAGACAGGATGCAGTCAGGCTAATTTGTAGATGTGTACCTAATAAAGTCCGTGGTTCTTTAGTAGTAACAATAGTTCCTCTAGATTTTCTCACTGTTTGCAATTGTAAGTAATCTCCTGTTTGATTGATAGTGATAATATTAGTTTTTGTCAAACTTTCCTCAATTTGACTGTTGAACTTGACAAGTGCATTAACATCAAGATTAGTATTTTGATTATCACTAAAGCTCCCCCCTTCAACAATTTGCCCTTTGGTTAAGTGGTTAATCACTATGCCATTCAGTGGTATAGTAGTTGTTAACGGACGAATCATTCTATCGGGAACAATTCTAGGGGGAATAAAGTAATTTGGATTGACTGAAGAATGTTTTTTGATAGGAGATGTGTCTTTTGGTTCCAGTTCTTCGACGCCAAGTTGTGGTTCTAGCTGCTGAGAATTAGGAGGGGATATCTGGTTTCGTTCCAGTTCTTCGACGCCAAGTTGTGGTTCTAGCTGTTGGGAATTAGGATCTTCTCCTTCTATGTTGGCAAGAGTGCAAACATTTGATAATGTTATATTATTTTCTTCTAAATTCGCTACCTTGATAAATTCAGGTTGGCTATTTTCCGTAGAAGTACATATATTTGAATTTATAGTATTTTTTTGCTCTAAATCCACTACCTTTATTTGAGCATCAGCGGTTTTAGCAAAATAGATTTCTGTGAAACTAACAAATAATCCAAATACAACCTTCAAATTTCTGCTGGCATGAATCATGAATTATAATAATAGTGTAATAGTTGCAAAATTACTTTGATCAATGCTAAGTTACATCATTATGTATAAACTCAAACAAAGCGTTTTACAGCCAGAATCATAGTACAAGCACAGTTCCTGCCATTGATTCTGGAATATAGCAACTGATAAAATTAAATCTTTAGTAGTTCTCGCAACAGAACCATCAGGAATACAACTTCAAGATTCACTGTAAAAAGTCAGATTCTAAGGCTATTTTTGGCTAAATTTGCTTGTAAGCAGTAATTCACGGCTAACGTAGAAAAATAGTGATTACTGATACTGTTTTTCTATAACTCCGTTGATAATATTTAGTTGTTGAAATACTATATTATTTATTGCTATAGTAAGTTAGAGACACAACACTAACTGTGTCTCTAACAGATAAACAGACTGGGGTTAGGTTGGTAATTATGCTAAACCATTATCAGTTATGACAAATGATGATAAATGGGCCGCATTCTTTACCTCCTAATCACTTTTTATTTTTCTACTTGCGCTCAAGTAGATAAGTGTAGCTCAGTACTCTGAACTAAGAAACGGTTACTAAGCTTAGTATCCGTAAGTACCAAAACTTCCAACAGGGCTGCTGCTGTAGCTTGAAATACCATTATTTTGCGATTGGTAGGGATTGTAATCTACACTACCACTAATACTGGTATAGGTAGATGCGTTGGAGCCGTAGTAGGGGTCGTAGTAGCCGTAGTAGGGGTCGTAGTAGTTGTAGCCAGTGCTGGTACTAGTATTAAGATAGATAGCTCCAGCACTTCCTAGAGCAGAAGCTGTGTTGAGTCCCTGGTAATTACTGGCTGTAGCGGCTGCATCGTTTTTACCCACAGCTGCGGCAGTAGCGCCACCAGTCACTCCGCCATAGCCATTAAGTGTGAATGATGAAGACGCTGCAACACCACCCTCACCAGCAGAGGCTACAGAACTAAAGCCAATAACGCTGGCAGAAGCAGCAATTAAGGCAATGACTACCTTTGTATTTAACTTCATGGTTTTTAATTGTTCTTATGTCCCTGTACAATTACGATTGTAGCAGACAATATTTTGTTTGCAAAGGCACAAAGCGTAAAAGCTACTTAACTGGATTTATTAAGTCTTAATAGATATATTTTTAGCGAATAAATGGGCTATTTATTTGTTTAAAACTTATGATTTAAATATTCTTCTTTAAAAGAAAAATTTATAGTTGATCCTTTTATAATTTAAGTCTTCAGTTTCAACTATTATGTTGTTAAATTGCTTTGCTGTCTGCTAAAACCCTTGTCTGGTGGTAATCTGAGCCAATATTCTCTACTGAAATGTTATTAAATCTTTAATTTATAAAGTATAAAACTTATCCATATCATCAGCAAAGTCCCAAAGATGGAGGCATATTAATTATTTTTCAACATGATAAATTTTTATTTTTAGTATGTGAAATTAACCACTGGCAATTGAGCGGTTTGAGATTAAAAAAAATATTGAACTAAGGTAGCAGTCAAGAGTGAGTTTGCTTAGGTTGGTCGCTTTGGTTTATCAGACCCTTGGTAAGGTAGCAACAAATAGCCCTTCCTAAGGACTTATCAGCTGTTGATGAGGTTTTTATGCAAATAAAAAATTGGCAGAAAATAATGAAGCAGTTCAATGCCTGGTATTACTTGTCCATGAATGCTGCTGCGGATTCATCGGAGGCTGCTCCTAGTTAAACCAAGCTACCCAGCCAATCAAGCGAGGACAAGTATTAGGTAAATGCCAATGGTGGGATGAGCTACGCGCCATTACCTAGAATGTGAAGCTGTCCTAGTCGATAGCAGCGTGATTGGTTTAACTTTACATTATGCTGAGATTATCTGGAACCAAATTGATCGCTTACCGTCACTTAGCAATGATGATGTCTGCGACTATCTCCTAGGGCGCAACTTGGTAATTGTAGCAGTCGCTGTAGCTTGTGAAGTCTTCGTCTGCTTTATCGCCTCTAGACAGCAGCTAAGTTTCACTGTCACATTGGTTGACTTTGCAGTCAGGCTTGTTAGTGTGTAAAGTTGAGACAGCAGTAACCCTTTCGGGGCAGGTAGCTACAGCTATTCTGCTCAAGAAATAAAATTTCCAGCGTTAGCAACTGCAATTAAGGTTATGCAACTACATCAGAGTTCTCTAGTCAAGATTATGGAGCAAAATCAGGATCATCAGCGCCGCGCCGCTGCTCAAGAGTTTCAGAAAGCTCTGGATGAGTTGGAGAGTATTTTACAAGAGAATCCGGCTGAGGATGAAGTAACACCAGGCTTGCACAGTGGTAATGCCAGTGATCAAGAATTGTGTGAAAACTTGGGGCTGATTGATCTAGCAGCTTTTGAGGATGCAGCTGCTGATATCGAAAAATATCTAGAAGAAAAAACAAAAAAAAAATAAGCGTCAAAAGATAAATTTTAATTTATCACTGATCAATCATTTGCCGCTGCGCTTCATATAACATTAAAGCCGCTGCGATCGCCACATTCAAGGACTCTACGCCGGGACTGAGGGGAATTTTGACTTGCTTATCAGCCATTCTGACTAAATCTGCCGACAAACCAGCACCTTCATTCCCCAGTAAAATCAAACTTGGTTTTCGCCAGTCTACTTGCCAATAAGTTAAATTTGCACTCGCCAAAGTTGCCACTACCTGCATTCCCGCCTGCTGACTTTGTTCGACTGTAGCTTTTAAATCTTCAGTCACCGCCATCCCTAAGCGGAACCACTGCCCCGCAGAGGCACGTAACACCTTCGGATTATCTAAATCTACACCATCCTTCAGCCATAACCCCGATGCGCCAGCAGCTACAGCAGTGCGAATTATCGTCCCCAAGTTGCCCGGATCTTGGACAGTTTCCAAAGCTAGGACTAAACCAGTAAAAGGTACTTGTGTTTGGCGATCGCTTCTTTTTGCCGCCGCCACCACACCATCTGGTTGCACAGTCGTCGCCATCGCCGCTAAAACTTCCTCACTGACAATTTCTGTGCGATCGCACCGACTACAGGCTTCCTGCCATAACACCGGGTGATCTGCTTGCCATTGGGAGGTACAACACACCACAGCCAGCGGGTAATTCACCGCCAAAGCTTCCTCTAACAGGTGCGTTCCTTCCAACAAAAATAGCTCTTGCTTGTGGCGCTCCTTGGTGGAGTGCAGTTTGCGAATTTGCTTAACTAGGGTATTTTGTAAACTTGTCAACACAATTTTATATTTTAGATTTTGGATTTTAGATCAATCCAAAATCCAAAATTGATATGCGGAACCCGGGACTTGAACCCGGAAGCCTTGCGGCACTAGAACCTGAATCTAGCGCGTCTGCCAATTCCGCCAGTTCCGCTGGCATTTATTTCTTATCGACAATTTCTAATTATTGCGTAATAATTTCATTTTGTCAAGTCCATAGCTATAGTTGTTTCACGAGCTAGTAATTTAGTTGGAGATCAGCTGGATTTCCCAATGCCCAGTCAAGAGTCGCCAATCCCCAGTATTCAGGAAACATAGCTGTACTGTCACTGAGTATTGAGTTTTGCTCAAAGTTTATATTGGGGTGTTCTTCTTGGTGAGAAATTACAAATGTCCAAAAAGGTTGCTAGTATTTATTTTCAGCCATCAATTATCGGCGAACAGAAAATTTATTGCTCCAATCTATAGCAGCAAAATGTAGACAAACGGATTCTTTACTGTAGAATCAAAACCAACTTCAAACCTTTAATATTACGTACTTTTTTTTGGAGGTAGGCTTATTAATTCTTCTAGCAGCTTACCAGATGCCAAGTCATCACCCGAAGCAGACTCCTCAGTCTTGCAAATATGGGGTGGGCATCCTTTGCGAGGTCATGTAAGAATTAGCGGGGCAAAAAATTCAGCACTGGTAATCATGGCTGGAGCTTTGCTTTGTTCGGGAGATTGTCGCATCCGCAATGTTCCCCTATTAGCGGATGTAGAGCGCATGAGCCAGGTTCTATTGGCTTTGGGTGTGCGCCTAACACGACACAGCGATATTTTAGATATCAATGCCAGTGAAATTACCACATCAAAAGCACCCTACGAACTAGTTACCCAATTGCGGGCCAGCTTTTTTGCTATTGGCCCAATTCTGGCCAGACTAGGAGTAGCGCAAATGCCGTTACCAGGCGGTTGTGCTATCGGCGCCAGACCGGTTGATTTGCATGTCAGGGGACTGCAAGCAATGGGAGCGGAAGTGCAGATTGAACATGGTATTTGTAATGCCTATGTTCCTGGCGTCACTGGTCGGTTAAAAGGAGCCAAGATTTACTTGGACAGCCCCAGCGTGGGAGCAACAGAAACCTTGATGATGGCTGCTACCCTAGCAGATGGGGAAACCATCCTCGAAAATGCCGCACGGGAACCAGAAGTAACCGATTTGGCGAATTTCTGTAACGCGATGGGAGCCAAAATTCAAGGTGCAGGGACAAGTACGATTACCATCGTTGGCGTTCCTAAGTTGCATTCTATCGACTACTCAATTATTCCTGATCGCATTGAGACGGGAACTTTTTTAGTCGCTGGAGCCATCACCCGCTCAGAAATTACCCTGTCCCCAGTAGTTCCAGACCATTTAATCCCCGTGATTGCCAAGTTGCGAGATATTGGCGTATCAATCATCGAAGAAGGGACTGATTGTTTACGCGTCCTGCCAGCAAAAGTTCTCAGAGCTACGGATATAGAAACCTTGCCCCATCCAGGTTTCCCCACGGATATGCAAGCACCATTCATGGCTTTGCTGACATTGGCAGAAGGGGATAGTCTGATTAACGAGTCAGTCTTTGAAAATCGCTTGCGTCATGCTTCTGAGTTAAATCGCTTGGGGGCAGATATTCGCGTCAAAGGCAATGCTGCTTTTGTTCGAGGAGTACCAATGTTGTCAGGAGCGCCAGTTTTAGGCACAGACTTACGGGCATCAGCCGCGTTAGTTTTAGCAGGACTAGCAGCAGAAGGAAAAACCACAATTCAAGGATTGAACCACTTAGATCGTGGCTATGATCGCCTGGATATGAAGTTACAGCAATTGGGAGCTAAAATTCTGCGCGTGACTGAAGCATCAACAGATGCAGAATTACTTGCAAGAACTCCCCCAGCATCGGTTTCATTATAGAGTTAGAGGATTTTATCGACCTCCTTCTATGGTGGTATTTAGTTTCTTAATGGCGATCGCTTTCACCTGCTGATTAAAAAGCTGATTTGTAACTTTCGCCATTAACTTACTTGATATTTAAACAAATTTGAGTTAATGCAAAAAACAAAAATTGATCTAACTGAAATTTAGTTTAAAAAACTTCATAAATTCACAAAATAAAAGCTGTGGTAGACTAGATGTAAATTTTAAATTCTTATTAACAAAATATGCAGTTTCAAAAAATCCCCCACTTGTCAATCTGGGGCTTATCCGTCTCAGTTCTGACCTCAGCAACTATTGGTTTTATTACTAACCCTACTGTCGTTCAAGCACAGAGATCAAAATTACCTACCATTGCCAAAGTCACAAGTATGACAAATGGCGATCTCGCTTGCTATGTCGATTTAGTAGATACTAAAGGCAAAAAATATCAATCTGTATACGCAATATTTGAAATTTGCGAAAAAGAAAAAACTTTCTTAAATAAAAAAGTACGGTTAACTTATAAAAAAGAAAAATTTAATGATTGCCAAAGTATCGAACCCTGCGGCAAAACACAGCTAGTAACTGCGATCACAAAAATGCAGATAGTTCGATAGCATTAGCACCTCTAACCTTGATTATCAGGCAGTTTCAGCTTTCACACCGCAAGAGCTTCTTAGTTTTTGCCTAGTAGCCGCGAATTTCATTTGCCCTGGCTAATGGTAAAAAGTAATTACCAATTACCAATTACCAATTAGCCATTACCAACCCTACATAATCGCTATACTAGCTGTGGGAGTTGAATTTTTCAGAGCTTGCCATATCATGTCTTTATTCAAAAGCCCGTTAATTGGTTTAAAAGCAGACTCATTTCGCCATCCTCTAGACTTAGAAGCAACCAAAACACTCAAGCAGATACCAGGCTTAGACATGATGGTGCGAAATTGGCTAGGGCCAATGGCTGAACAGGTTTTTTATGTAGAAAATATCGCCTCCAGCATTTTGGTAGGGGAAAAACAACTTCCCGATTTACACCAACTGCTGTTAGACGCTTGCAAAATTCTCGATATTGAACCGCCCCAGTTATACGTTCGACAACATCCAGCCCCCAACGCTTACACCTTTGCGATGCGGGGTAAGCAGCCTTTTGTGGTGATACATACTTCCCTAATTGAAATCCTCACACATGAGGAAATACAGGCAGTTATTGCTCATGAATTGGGGCATCTCAAGTGTGATCACAGCGTTTACTTAACACCTGTAAATTTACTAGTCTTAGCTGCGGGAATTGTGCCCAATATTGGCGCTATACTTGCCCAAACGATACAGGCACAACTTTTAGAATGGGTACGTTGTGCTGAGTTTACCTGCGATCGCGCCGCATTGCTAGCCACCCAAAACCCCAAAGCTGTAATGTCAGTGTTAATGAAGCTTGCAGGAGGTTCCCCCACCTTAGCACCACAACTAAACCTTGATGCCTTTATTGACCAAGCTCGCGCTTACGACGATATTAGCAAAACCGAACTGGGTGAAATGGTCAAAACCGCCCGCACAGCCCAATTAACCCACCCAGTGCCAGTACTACGAGCAAGAGAAATTGACCGTTGGTCTAGCAGTCAAGAATATCAAACCTTGTTGCAAACTCACGGACAGAAATATACTAGTCAAGTTGCACCCAAAGGCGGATGGCGAAATTGGTAGACCATGACAGATGCATCCTACAACAGCCACATTCAACCCATTAACTTATTTGAGTACGAACAGCTAGCAAAAGAGCATCTGTCTCAAATGTCCTTTGATTACTACAGCAGTGGTGCAGGGGATGAAGTCACATTACAGGACAATCGTGCAGCCTTTGGGCGAATTAAACTCCGACCACGTATGCTAGTGGATGTGAGCGATCGCAATTTGACTACCGAAATTTTAGGGCAACCCCTACAACTACCCTTATTAATTGCACCAATGGCTTTTCAATGTCTCGCTCATCCAGAGGGAGAAATTGCCACCGCCCAAGCTGCGGCCTTAGCAGGTGTAGGCATGGTGTTAAGTACATTATCCACCAAAAGCATTGAACAAGTCGCAGTAGTCCGCGAAAAATTGCCAAATGCCTTGCAATGGTTTCAACTTTATATCCACAAAGACCGGGGATTAACTCGTTCTCTAGTCGAAAGAGCTTATACCGCAGGCTACAAAGCACTTTGTTTAACCGTAGATGCCCCTGTCCTCGGACAACGGGAGCGAGATCAGCGCAATGAGTTTACCCTACCACCGGGGCTGCATCCCGCGAATCTGATCAATATCTCAGAGCTAGATATTCCCCATGAAAAAGGCGAATCTGGGTTATTTACCTATTTTGCCCAGCAGCTAAACTCAGCAGTAACATGGCGCGATTTGGAATGGTTGCAGTCTTTATCTCCATTACCTTTGGTACTTAAAGGGATTTTACGGGGAGATGACGCTGTGCGTGCGGTGGAATACGGTGCTAAAGCAATTGTAGTTTCCAATCATGGTGGCAGACAACTAGATAGTGCGATCGCCTCTCTAGATGCCCTACCAGAAATAGTAGCAGCAGTAGATGGAACAGCAGAAGTATTATTAGATGGAGGTATTCGCCGGGGTACAGATATTCTCAAAGCCTTAGCACTAGGCGCAAAAGCCGTATTGATTGGGCGACCTGTTTTGTGGGGACTAGCAGTAGCCGGACAACCAGGGGTATCTCATCTCATCTCCCTGCTGCAAAATGAGTTAAATGTGGCAATGGCACTCAGTGGCTATGCCCAACTACAAGATATTGACCCTAGCTTAGTCAACTCTCTCCATCTCTAAATTTGGCAGACACAACTAACCGAGAAAGCCTAAAAGCTCAACTCCATAATACATTTGTATTGCAAATATTTTTTTATAAATACTTGTTGCAAAATCAAAAAATAGCGTATAATAGAAAAGTTGCACCCAAGGGCGGGTGGCGAAATTGGTAGACGCACCACACTCAAAATGTGGCGACCTTGCGGTCATAGGAGTTCGATTCTCCTCCTGCCCACTATTAACATCTTTAATAATAGCCAAATATAGCTAGTAGAAGTGATTAACTCGCTCATATAAATCATAGATTGGCAGCGACGAGTTCCAGTCATGATCTGTAGCTGTGTTACTTGTTGCCACCACCGTTCCCATCAGCCGTAGAAATCCTCTATGTCATTAAGATAAATAAAAGTCCGCTTCAAATCGTCTTCCACCCTTCATACTCACTTCCTCTCCTCTGGAAGCAGAAATTTTCCCAAGAGGTTCCTCGATATTTGCAGCAGTCCTAAAATTCAGGCGAGATTCAATAGTTTCCATTCCTGATGCACCCTTTTAAGTTTCCTTGGATTCTGGTTTAGCCTGTTTTTGAAGCTTTTTTAACCCAGTCTGAACTCAAGTTAGCTCCAGTTGACAATTATATAAATATCGGCTATGATTCATTTTATACTTGTAAAATAACAATCATTGTTTAGTAAGATAGTAATAATCAAATCTTGATTTCGTAAGTCTTACACAAGAGGAACTTCCAATTTAAGGAAGATGGAAAACCATGAGACTCAAAAGATGGGAATCTCCCCGACGAGAAGGCAGAAATGATAAAGGCAGAAGTGGCTCTGCAAGAAAGCGACAACTCAAAAAGCAAAAGCAGATGCTGCGGCAAAGACTTAAGGACATCCGAAAACCCGATAACAATAAAAACAATAGACAGGGGGAAGAAACTTTCATCTTCCCCCTATTTTTTGGCTTTTCGCTGAGGGCAAAAACCAAACTTGGATGTTTTAGAGTAACGCATTAAAAATACGTAGTATTTGTTACCTTGATTAATAGCTTTTAAGTAAATCATTATCTGCAAAGTTGTAAATCTATAGAACTTTCAAACAAATCAACTTTTTGATTGCCTACTGATGCATACGCATCAAAAATTACCAGATTGCAATTTCTGGAATTTCATTTTGCCTAAGTAGAAGTTCAAATAAATGTAATAATTAACACTTAATTAGGTAGAGATACTATCATAATTGTAATGATTATATGAACAAATAAAAATAAATTATGAAGTAAGTATGAATTTTGATGTCACCCTAGAGAATCTCTTGGTGAAATTACTAAACTAATGTAAAGTAGCAAATAATTCTTACGTCGCTAAAAAGTTTAAAAATACTGAGGCAAATATTGTATCTCTTGTATTAACTTCCGACAAAGACACAAGTCTAACGAAGAAATTCAGGAGCAATCCACCCTTGCTGTTGCAGTATTTTGACACTTTCTAGATAGTCTATAGATTTTTTTGTTGGACACAAGGAGTCGGTTATGCGGGGAAGGGTGCTTCTACCTACTCAAAAAGTGCTGGATTTTCCTATCACTGCTTTGCGCTTTGACGATCAGATTCAAACAATATTGAATTGGGCAAGCATACGTGAGAGTAAAACGGTATGTGTAGCGAACGTACATATGCTCATGGAGGCTCATTGGAATCCAGACTTCGCCAACGTATTAAGAAATGCAGATATAGTAACTCCTGACGGTATGCCCCTAGTTTGGATGATGCGGCAAATGGGAGCACGTTACCAAGATCGTGTTGCCGGAATGGATATTTTCTTAGCATTGTGCCAGCTAGCTCAAACAAAAAACGTCAGCGTTTTCTGTTTGGGTTCTCAAATAGAGATTCTCTCTCAAATGAGAAAAAGGTTAGAGGAAGAATTTCCTCAGTTGCAAATTGCGGCAATGGAACCCTTACCCTTTCGTCCCCTGACAGAATCCGAAGATGAAGCTCTGATTCAAAAAATTAACTCTAGTGGCGCTGGTATAGTGTTGGTATCTTTGGGGTGTCCCAAACAAGAAAAATGGATGGATCAGCATAACGGTAAAATTCAGGCAGTAATGATTGGCTTGGGCGGAGTTTTCCCAGTCTATGCAGGAATTCAGAAGCGAGCACCTCGTATAATTAGAGACATAGGACTAGAATGGCTCTATCGTTGGATTCAAGAACCGCGGCGACTTTGGGGTCGTTATATCAAAACAATACCACCTTTTATTTGGCTAGCGACTAAACAGCTACTGTCATCAAGTCGTCTTGGAGAGGTCTTCCTTAATGAGAGTGGAGATTAAAGCATTTGTCTGGTAGCTATCTTCAGAGGGGGAGCTCATAACCTCTTTTAAAAGCATAGGAAATCTGGAATTGTGGGAAAATGCAAGAGCATTAAAGGCTTAAGACACATGCTATGTGAGAGCCATGCCGTAAATCTCAGATGGAGGCATAAGTGATTCCTTCCCTAAAAGGAATAGTAGGGCGCGCTCGTACTCTGAGGCAAAGTAAAGCTATTTGGAGCTTAACTGACCAAGGTATTGTGAGTTTAGGTAACTTTTTCACCAACATTTTACTTGCTCGTAATTTGCCTCAGGTTGATTACGGTAATTACCTGCTGATTTATGGAGTCATCATCTTCCTAAATAGTATCCATACAAGCATAATTGTCTATCCCCTTTCTGTGAAAGGGTCTGTAGCTGATATAGCCGAACTACGTAAATTAAGTGCAAATTATTTAGTATTTACAAGTTTATTAGCATTAATTTGTAGTATTGGAGTATTGGGTTCAGCCTTGGCAATAGGCAAATCTCATGTTGTTCCCTTAGCTGTTGCTGCCCTTTTATTTTGGCAGATGCAAGAAACTGTTCGTCGGGCTCTGATGTCACATCTGCGATACTCCGAAGCAGTATGGGGAGATGGGTTGAGTTACGTCGGGCAGGCAATGTTAGTTTTGTTTCTGGCACAAAAAGGATGGCTCTCAATAGAGAGTACATTTTTTGTCATTGCTTTGACATCAGCACTAGCAGCATTAGTCCAAAGTTTGCAATTGCAACTGAAAAGTATAGACAGTCAAAGCTTGTGGAATACTGCAAGAGTATCTTGGAATCTAGGAAAATGGAACTTATTAGGTAGCATAACGGCGATCGCCAATATTCATGCTACACCTTGGATTCTGGCAATATATCACGGGACTGGAGAAACAGCCGCAGTTCAGGCAGTAATCAATATCTTAGGTGCTAGTAACCCAGTTATCGTCAGCACCAACAATCTAGTGGTACCATCAGTAGCCAAGGCCAATCTAGATGGCGGGATGAAAGCAGTCAAGCAGGTTGCTTTAAAATACACTATTCAAGGTGGACTGCTCTTGTTTCCATTCTTCGGGTTATTAGGTTTATTCCCTAGACAAGTACTTGAGTTAATGTATGGTTCAAATTCTCCATACCTGAACTTAGACAATGTTTTGCGTCTATTCGTATTAGCCTATACACTACTGTATCTATCACAAATACCATCAGGTATATTAGGTGGCTTAGAAAAAACTAAGTCTGCTTTTATCGGTCAGATGGGTAGCGTCACTTCTTCATTGTTGATTGGCATACCTTTAATTGTCCAAATGGGTGCATTTGGTGCTGGAATTTCCAGTATTTTGGCAGCCTTCTTCCGCATATTTATTAATGTTTTACAAATACAAAAAATCCAAATTGATAAAACAAAAAGTACATCCGATTTAAAGAAATAATATTTAAGTGGGGTTGAATTGATATGAGTGATACAAAAAAAGAATCAAAAAGCATTCGCATAGCATGGGTTAGTCCTACCATGGAACTAGGCTTTTACATACAGCCTGTTCTCCGGCATTTTAAGCAGATACTTCCAGATATAGAAATATTTACTTCCAAGTGGCCTGGATTTGTACCGGGATGTGAAAACACTTTTAAAGTAAATATTGTCGGCAAATATAGATATATTACTTTTAGTAAAAACAATAAAGGTTACAACCGTATGATTCAATTGTTGCCTTTAGAAATTGTTCCTCAGCTTTTGCGATTTAAGCCTCAAGTTATCTTTGCAACAGGTTTTTCTCTCTGGACTCTTTTAGTAATCCTGCTTAAACCAGTGACAAAATGGCGAGTCATCATTATATACAGTGGCAGTTCACCCAATATAGATATGAGCGATTCATTTCTACGAATCCTCATGAGACGTTTCATTGCTCAAAACACTGACGCATTTGTTACCAACTCTCAAGCTGGAAAGGCATATTTGACTAATGTCTTAAAGGGGGAAGAAGCCAAGGTATTTGCCAGACCCTACCAAATCCCAGACAAGCAGGCACTGCTGCAATCTACAGAAGTCAATGATTTAGATTTATCTAACACTCAACATCCTGTCTTCCTCTTCATTGGCCAGACAATTCATCGTAAAGGCATAGACTTGCTCTTAGAAGCTTGCTTACTACTAAAAAATCAAGGCTGCAATAATTATACCCTGGTTGTGATTGGTGACGGTGAGCAACGCCAAGAACTTGAAAGCTGGATTAGGGATAATGGATTGGAAGATAAAGTTAGATTTGAAGGATGGGTAACCTATGGCAAATTAGGCGCATATTTTGAGAAGGCAGACATTTTTATATTTCCTACTTTAGAAGATATCTGGGGTATGGTAGTACTAGAATCTATGCTATTTGGTAAGCCTGTGATGTGTTCTAAGTATGCAGGCGTATCAGAAATGATTGATCATCAAGAAAATGGTTATATTTTCGACCCATATAATCCAACAGAAATAGCTAGCTTTATGCAGTCTTTGATCAATAACCCGAAAGATATTATGTCTATGGGAAATAAATCACAGGAACTGATAGCTCAACATACCCCGTTAGCAGCTGCACAGTTTCTGAATGATGTTCAATCCTTTGCTTTGAAGAATTAATTTCGTCCATCTGCTGAAATAACTGGTAGCATTAGCATTTATCTATTTGAGCCAAAAAATTCAGAGTTAATAACCCTAATTTCATTACCTCCATAGATCGATCAATTTTTATGTCTACCCACTTATTCATATGAAAATTCTGATCTCCGCATACGCTTGTGAACCAAACCAAGGTTCGGAACCCGGTGTAGGCTGGAATACTGTTTGCGAGGTGAGTAAGTCTCACCAGGTATGGGTCATGACATCAAATTGTCATCGCTCATACATTGAAGCGGAACTGGAAAAGAATTTCCTACCCAACCTACGATTTGTTTACTTAGATCCCTTTGGTTGGAGTTTAAACTGGAGTCAAAAGGGAAAGGGCACACAACTCTTTGTCCATTTGCATTATTACCTTTGGCAACTTTGGGCGTATTTCGTTAGTCGCTCACTTCACAAACAGATTAGCCTTGACATCGTACATCATGTAACCTATGTGAGGTATTCAAGTCCTAGCTTCCTTTCAATGCTGCCAGTTCCTTTTATTTGGGGTCCCGTTGGTGGTGGGGAATCTGCACCAAAGGAGTTTCAGAAAGATTTTAGTTTGCGTGCCAAAGTTTACGAAACGGCAAGACACTTGCTTCGCTCCCTAGGGGAATTCGATCCCTTCGTACAGATGACTGCTAAAAGAAGCGCTGTAGTCCGAGCAACTACTGAGGACACAGCTAAAAGACTTTATAAACTGGGTGCAAATCGTGTACAAATTATTCCTGAGTCAGGTTTAGCAGAGGCAGAAATAGCAAGACTTGAGAATTTTAAAATACCTGATAGTTTGCCACTCAGGTTTATCAGTATGGCCAGACTTATACACTGGAAAGGCCTTCACCTAGGATTACGTGCCTTTGCACAAGCGGGTTTAGCAGATGCAGAATATTGGATTTTAGGGGACGGAGCAGAAAGAAACCAACTTTATAGTCTCACTCAAGATTTAGGAATTGCTCAACAGGTCAAATTCTGGGGGAGACTACCTCGTGAAGAGACTTTAGTCAAGCTCGGAGAGAGCCATATCCTAGTTCATCCCAGCCTCCATGACTCTGGGGGATGGGTGTGCATGGAAGCTATGGCAGCAGGACGTCCAGTAATTTGCCTAGATTTAGGAGGGCCAGGTGTTCAGGTGACAGAAGAAACTGGCTTTAAAATCAAACCAGAAACGCCTGAGCAAGCAGTAACCGATATAGCCAAAGCTATGAGCTACTTAGCTAGCAACCCAGAGCTAATATTATCTATGGGTCAAGCAGGGCAGAAGCGGGTCAGAGAAAATTTCAGTTGGGAAATTAGAGGTAAGCACCTGGCCCAACTTTACGAAGTAATTTCTACTCAGGATAAACCCTACTGGAAATTGAGTTAGACCCAGAATGAATATATACGATAAGTTCTTGACTGTAGCCCTTATACTGAGTGGATTAACAGATGCGGTACGGAAAGTAGGCGCTGGCGGAATTTCTGGCTTAGGTATGATTACCATTATTTTCGGGTTCGGCACTTGGATTCTGGTATTTAGTCGCTCGCGTATGCCCAACGCAGTGTTATCAGCATCTTCATTAGTGTTTTTCCTGATAGTAATAATAATCAGTTGGCTATTACACTTCGACTCGTTGGCTCCCATAACTGTCATTCAGAATGTCTCAGTATACTTAGGGTTCGTAGGATTTATATTACTGAGTACAATCCAAACTTATCACTCCTTCGAGTTGCCTGAATACATCAGCAAATATCTACCAAGATCAATTCAGATATCAGTAACTTTGTATGGGTTAGGACTTCTTTTGGATGGACCTGGCTCACGTATGATAATGGGTGCTCGCTCATTTGCCTTATTTGCCATCATAGGAGTTGCCTGGTTTTTAGCCTCATGGCGCTATCGCATTCCCAAAAGCCTATTTTGGACAAGTTTTGCCATCCTAACTCTTGCTTTTAGCTTTTCCCGCACAGCATTAGTCATCGCTTTACTCCTGTTTCCTCTATCACAAATATCCTTCACAAGTATCAAAGGATTGATGCGTATGAGTTTCATTATCTTCCTGATAGTTACGGTTTCATACCTAGCTTTCACTTACGTAGAACCTATACGTTCTCGTTTTACAGATCAAGGAGATAATGCCTCTGTTGGAGGTGTTCAAGTTAACACATCTGGACGAAGCACAGCTTGGCCAGTTGCATATGCCTCAGCGATGGAATCACCCTGGATTGGTAAAGGACCTACTTCTGTAGGAATTGTTTTGGTGAAACGTGTGAGTGTCCATTTTCTTCACCCACATAACGACTATTTACGATTCTTCCATGATTGCGGTTTGATCGGTTTAGTATTCTGGATGCTAGGATATTTTGGCTTAATTGGCAAAAGCTGGCAGAATTGGCAATGGGCAGATAAATATGATCAAGAAAATGCCCATATTCACCTTGCTAGTTTCCTGGCTTTAATCGCTGCGGCATTAGGGATGATTAGCGATAATGTCGTGGTCTATCCTTTTGTCATGTTTCCTTTAGGTACATTAGTGGGTGCTTCTGTTGGTAGTGGAAGCAAACGTAAAAAAGAGTTAAAACTTGCCCGTAAATCAGCACTAATGCCAAGTAGTATTCAAGTTAATAATTATCAAACATGAAATTTACTATAAAAATTTATGTAAATTTACTATTTCTAACTGATGTCTTAGAATACTAAGATAGAGGAGTTAATACATTCTTTTGATTGATGTGCTTTTTCTAAGATCGCAGGCAATAAAGATGGGATGGTAGTAGAGAAGATTCTATGAAAGTGCTATTAATACATAACCAATATCAGCTGGCAGGTGGTGAAGACGGCGTAGTACGAGCAGAGAAATCCTTATTATCAGCAAATGGTAATGAGGTATCTTTACTGGAAGTTAGCAATCATGACATCAAAAATTCCTGGGATAAAGTTACTGCTGCTGTAAGTGCTATTTACTCATATTCAGCCAGAGAAAGAGTCAGCAGAGAAATAGCCCAATTTCGCCCGGATATTGTGCATGTACATAACTTTTTTCCCCTGCTGTCTCCTTCCATCTATGATGCTTGTCAACAGAACAATACGCCCATCGTTCAAACTCTCCATAACTATAGACTGGCTTGTCCCAAAGCTATGCCTTTTCGAGATGGCAAAGTTTGCGAGGATTGCTTTGGCAAAACTCTACAGTGGTCTAGTGTTGTGCATGGCTGCTATCGTAACTCCCGCATAGAAAGCTCAGTGGTCGCAGCAATGAACACTTGGCATCGGCTGCGAGGTACATGGCAGGAACGGGTAGACGCTTATATTGTCTTTACGCAGTTTCAAAAAGATAAGATGGTTCAAGCTGGATTACCAGCAGACAAGATATATATAAAACCTAATTTTGTTTTTGCTCCTGACTGTCTAACCCAAACTGATAAACGCAGTGAATACTTACTTTTTGTTGGCAGGTTATCAGAAGAAAAGGGAGTTTCGGTTTTAATTGATGCTTATATACAGTCAGATTTAAATATACCACTAAAAATAGTTGGTGATGGTCCTCTGCACCAAACACTGGAGCAAAAAGTTATAGATAGGAAACTTAACAATACTATCGAATTTTTAGGGTTTCAAAACAAACAAACTGTTTTACAACTCATGTATAACGCTAAGTGTTTGATATTCCCTTCTATCTGGTATGAAGGTTTTCCCTTGACCATCGCTGAAGCTTTTGCTTGTGGGCTACCTGTCATAGCTCCTAAATTAGGTGGAATGTCAGAAATTGTCGAGGATGGATTAACAGGGTTACATTTTATTGCAGGAAATTCGGCAGATCTCGCAGCCAAAATAAACTGGGCAATAAATCATCCTGAAAATATTACTGCTATGAGTCATAAGGCTCGTTCTCAATATGAAATAAAATATGATCCTGAAAGTAATTATAAAAAATTGATGGAAATTTATGAAAAAAATTTAAAAATAAATTTTATTAGATAATCAATAGCAATTCTAGAATTAATTAAAAGTAATAAATCAATATACACTTACATCCAGGTTAAACTTATATGTCACCAAATCAAGAAAACAAAAAAAAGCTTAATCTTTTACAAGTAAGTAGAGCATTGGCATCAATCATAGTGTTACTTTTTCATGCTAATGGTCTGATTGCTAGTAATCTAAATTATTCATTATTATCTAATACAATGAAATTTGGTTATTCTGGTGTAGATTTCTTTTTTGTACTTAGTGGTTTTATTATATTTTATATTCATAAAAAAGACATTGGTAACAAAGTTAAATTTAAGGATTTTATTTTAAAACGTTTGATCAGAGTCTACCCTATATATTGGATGGTATTAATACCAAGATTGCTGACTCCTGGTAAGGATATAAGTTTTTTAACTTGTCTTACCTCTATTACTCTCTTCCCCTACCCTAGTCCACCTATCGTTAATGTTAGTTGGACACTAAGTTATGAGATATTTTTTTATTTTATTTTTAGTTTACTAATATTATTTGGCTTAAAGTATTTACGACCATTAATTATTGTTTGGTTAATTTTAATATCAGCTTATTGGTCTTTTCATTCAGCAGGAATATTCTCTTTTCCTTCTGATAACTTATTTCTGAACTTTATTTTTAGCTATAGTCATTTAGAATTTTGTTTTGGTTGTTTAGCAGCTTATATTGTCACTAAATATAAAATTAGACAGGGCATATTTATTTTAACTTTGGGTGTAGTCTTATTTGTATTGTCATCTATAGCAGACGTACATATTCTGAATACAATAGCTGATAGGGTATCAGCTTCCCTTTATGACAGGGCTATGGAAATTAAATCACCATTCAAAGATATCTCCGTAGTTTATTACGGTATTCCTTCTATGTTAATCCTGATTGGTATCGCTGCTTTAGACCTAAACAAAGATATCAGAGTGCCAAATATATTGGTATATTTAGGAGATGCATCCTATTCAATATATTTAGTACATGGTTCTGTAATTAATATTTCAACAAATCTAATTGCTAAGATGAATCTACAGAATTTATTTCAGAATGATTTATCCAGTCTATTTATTGTAGTAATGGCTCTCATAGGAGGCTGTCTTGTTCATTCTTACATAGAAAAACCTTTGCTTAAGGTGATAAAAACTAAGATTGTCAGCGTTAAGAGTTGAGATATACCCCTTTGATAACTCAAATGAATTATTTCAATATTTGTTTATCTAGTACTGTTTTTGCCTACACTCCAAACTGTAGTACCTGATAATATTGCTCCCAAATTAACTACTCGACTATCCTGTTTCGGCATATAGTATGGTGAAGGTAAACTTCCTTCAAACCTAAACTTTGGGTTAAAGCTCATTGCATGAGATCCCACTGGCCTTATATTTACGAAGAGGTTATTCTCTATCCCAACTGACGCTCCCAGTAGATTGTTCATCTTACCAGATGAATTATAGAAAATATTATTACGAATACGCTGATTAGCCCTTTCCCCTTTTATGAAACGAAAAAGTGGGTCTTTTGACTCGTTAATATAAACTGTGTTGTTAACGAACTGAAAATTATTTATCTGACCCTTAAAATGTCCCACTAAAGTCGGGCTCTTGGTATTCTCAAAGATGTTGTGATGGACATTTATATTCTGATAGTTCGACCCAAATAGAGCAATCGGATATGAGCCACCACGAATATAATTATGGTCAAACTCAATGTTATTGCTAGCTACTTCACATGCATAAAAGGAATTCTTTGGCCCATACCAGAGATTATGATGTACGCGGATAGTAGTTGGCTGCTCAGTGGGGAAAGAAGATAAGGACACTGTACTGTTAAAGGTAGAATTGAAAATCTCGCAGTTGTAACAGTTGTAATGCCAAAGTTCCAAAGCCATTTGTGGAGTCCAACCATTTCCCCAAGCGTTCCATTTATCTACCTTAATATCTAAGTTATAAAGTTTAATATTCTTTAAAACAGTAGGTTTTCCACTCCAGGGTTTATCTTTTGGCCAAGCATCGTTAATTGTATGGATGCCTTGACCACCACGGTTTGTAGTATCAATATTAATGTCATGGAAATCAACATTTGTGAGATTTCCCAAACCAATAGCATAAGATTGTTTACCACCTCCACCTACAATGCGGTTGTTATACGTACTATCTGTAATGTCAATGTTGTTTATTTTACTATCAGCGACCCGTTCAATATTGATGGCTGTCTTTGTGTAGGCATTAAACGCTAAATTGTGAATCAGTAAGCTATTTGCATCTCGAATATACATACCCAATTCATAGGTATGATTTTTGCCATTAAATTTAATGTCACTAATTGTGAGGTTTTTGACTCCAATAAGCTGAATTTCTCCTCTGATAATGGTCAAACCAACTCCTGAACCAATTAAGTTGATGCCTGAGGGTACTGAAACTTTTCCGCCTAAATCAAAACTTCCATGTCCCACTCGAATGGTGTGTCCCTGGTCAGGAGGAACAGACCTTAAGGCTTTGTTCACGGTACGCCAGGGTGAAGATTGTGTGCCTTGACCTTGATCTGACCCTTTGGCCTCTACGTAGTAGACACTAGCGGCAGCTGGCGTAAAACATCCACTTAGGGCGAGTATCAGGGAGAAGATTCCCAAAATAGTAGTAGTGCCTCTTTGATCATTCCTGATCGTTTTTCTCATATTGTTTTAAAGTTAGTGTTTTTAACGGTTTAAGTAAATTGTAAGTGTCTTAATTCCAAAATTTCATCCAATCACGGAGATTTATGGGTTTCATGAAAGTTATCCTTTCCTTGGCGGTTCCTTATCCAAAATCTACTCGTTAGATGCGTCAATTTGGTGTGCAGCGCGGCATCACCCAAGATTGTGTGTGAAAACGAGATTATATAAGCCGCCAACTAGGGTTGGAACCGCCAATGAAAGGAAAGGTTTTTCCAAGGGGAAAATCGCTATCTGGCTGTAGTGCAGGGCAAATATTTTCAGAAAGTACTTGACATTACCCCAGGGCTGACTGCTATATTATCTAAAGTTAGTTCATTGGGGCGTAGCCAAGTGGTAAGGCAGCGGGTTTTGGTCCCGCCATCCCTAGGTTCGAATCCTAGCGCCCCAGTAGATAGAAGGACAAGCTCTTTAGCTTGTCCTTTTATGTTGATATATATAAAAGTGTTTGATATGCCTCTAAACCTAGCCGATGTGCAACTGTCTGGATTGAAAAACTGTTGCTAGGCTTTTTTGTAACTGATTAGCCTAGATCGAAGAACGTTGGCACGGCATAAAAAATAAAAATATCTATAACTTTGATGCAAGGTGTAAATTAGCCTGTAAATTTATCTTGCGTAATGTTACTGTAATTATATTGCATTACCGACAACCAGCCCATTTTTTAAATACTGTAGCCAGCGCGGTAGGTCTATCAGATAGGTCTTTGACGACACTCAAGCAACCCTTGAGATTGTTGGGATTATGTTATTGGTCAAAGAATTCAGCCATTTATCGAGGGTTCGGCAAATGAAAAAGCAATTACAGAGCAATTCAACTACCTATGCCAGTATGGAATCGAGTTATTAACCTACTTAAATAACTCAAACTACCTAATCTACAGATGCCATGCAAAAGTCACACAAATATCCCCACTCTTTGTCACCAGCTAACTCCACCCAGTTAAATACTGATGAAGATGAATTGAATTTAGCTCAAATTGGAGCAACTCTGCGTCGCCGATTATTGTTAATTGCTGGAATAACAGCTGTGGTAGCAACAGCAGCGGTGTTGAGGGCAGAAATGGAGCCTCCGGTGTATCAAGGGTCATTCGAGATTTTAACTAAGCCAGTGACCGGCGAAAATAAGGTTATAGCTAATCTTCCTCAAACAATCAATTCCCAAGATGGTTTAACAGCTCCTGAATCAGTCAAAGAAGTTGAAACGACGATCAAAGTCTTAGGAAGTCATCGAGTCTTAGATCCTATTGTCGAAAAACTTCAAACTCAATATCCACAACTTTCTTACGAGGAAATTTATAAGCATTTAACTATTCAATCCAAAGAATCGAATATCTTAGAAGTTGCATATGTCCATCCAGACAAAAAGCAAGTTAGTGAGGTTTTAAGGCTACTTACTATTGCTTATCTGAACTATAGTTTGGCAGATCGTCAAGCAGATGTAGCTCAGGCTATAGACTTTGTTAATAAACAAAGAAAGCCACTGGATGAGCGGTTAAAGCTTTGGCAAGACAAACTGCGAGATCTGCGAGTTGAAAATAACTTGATTGATCCAGGAGAAAAAGCGCAAGAGTTGTCTAGTCAGATTGCTCTTTTACAGCGACAGCGGATAGAGGCTCGGTTGCAGCTAGATCAAATGGCAGCTAAGTATCAAGACTTACAAAGGGAGTTAGCGCAACATCCAGTCGAGAGTGCTGGTAATTCTTTGCTCAGTGAAAATTCTCGCTACCAAAAAATACTGGATTTGGTTCAGTCCGTGGAGGTTGAAATTCAACAACAGTCAGCCTTAATTACGAATGACAATCCAAAAATGGTGACCTTAAGAGAAAAAAAAGCCAATTTATTGCCTTTGCTTGTTCAAGAAGAAGAACGGGTTCAGAGAGAATTTCAAAGTCGCATTCGGGAATTGTTAGTGCGTGTTCAATCCCTGGATGAAAAAATAAGAGGTTTCAATAATGAAGTGAGAAATTTGGCAAATATTAGCCGGAATTATAATAATGTTCTACGGGAATTACAAATTGCCACTGAAGCCCTGACTCAATTTACAGTCAAACAACAAGCGTTGCAGATTGAGAAAGCTCAGAAGCAGCAACCTTGGCAGTTACTTGATCCAAAACTAGCTCTAGTGAATAATCCTGAAGCTGTCTCAGGTAGTGGAATAAAAATGCTGTTGGTTGGTGGTATTGTCGGCTTGCTGTTGGGTGCAGGAGCGGCTGTAGTTGTGGATAAACTCAGCAACATACTCTATTCTTCTCAAGAGCTTAAAGATGCTACTAGAGTACCGCTATTAGGGATTGTTCCCTTAAGAAAAGAACTGGGAGGAGCAACGTCAGAAAATCTAGCTGGAGGATTGCAACAAGTAAGTAGCACCTCTTTTTTTGAAGTGTTTCGCTCTCTTTACACTAATATTCTGCTTTTGGGTTCGGATGCTCCAATTCGCTCCCTTGTTATCAGTTCGGTGGGACAGGGAGATGGGAAGTCTACTATTGCTATACAACTAGCACAGGCAGCAGCAGCAATGGGGCAACGAGTATTGCTGGTGGATGCGAATCTACGTGCTCCTATCTTACATAATCGAGTGGGGCTAATGAACATTCAGGGATTGACTGATGTCATTTCACAAGATTTAGATTGGAATAATGTGATTGAGCGATCGCCTCAAGAGGAAAATCTGTTTGTGATGAGTGCGGGGCCGATTCCACCAGACTCAGTGAGATTGCTGGCGTCTCAAAAAATGCAGGATTTGATGGACAGCTTACAAACAACTTTTGATCTAGTGATTTATGACACACCGCCTCTATTAGGTTTTGCTGATGCCTATCTATTAGCTGCTAATACTAATGGCATAGTGCTAGTGGCTGGTTTGGGTAAGCTAAAACGTACTGAGCTACATCAAACATTGGAGGAAATTCAAATATCTAATACACCTATCTTAGGGATGATAGCGAATAAGTCGAAAGATGCTATGCCTGCTTCTTATAACTACTATCAGCAGTATTACAAGCAGAACATCAGGACTGAGCAGATTGATGAAGATGCAGAAACTGACAACGCTAATTCTGTGTTAACCTCGTTATCTCGGAGAAAGCTTAAATAAGCTTAGTTTCAGGCTGGTTAGAGTTCATTATGCCACCTAATGAGGCGATAAAGCTTATCCAGGCAGAATTTCAGCCAAAACAATGAATGAAGATGAGCTAATTTCTACCGTAAAGCCGAACCAAATGCATAATTAGTAGAAGGTGGCAACTTCCTGTCTTGGAGAACCGTCTCACTTATGTTGTAGACGCTATGGTTCAGAGCGTCAAATCAGATAGTAACGTGATTAGACGATCAGCATGAAATTCCAATTCTTATTAAGCGCTTTATTTTCCCAAATTAAAGGACGTCATTGGTGGATAGGTATCCTCTTCTGGATGGCTTTGATTGCTCCATCTCAAGCATCTGTAATTCTGCGTGTGGCAATTGAGAGGGGTGTAAATCAGGTAAAAATCGGCGCTTCCACGACTGCAATGGTCAAAGATAGTGCTGGTCGTACTCTCGGACAATTGCCGGCGATGAGTGCGTTTTCGGCCCAAGCAGTTCCCGGCGGTGTAGCTTTGGATAGGTGGCAGTCTGGTTTATTTTGGATTGAGCCGACTGGTAAGGGATTCGTTTATATTGGCGATCGCTGGTATCGGGGTAGAACTCTCGTTGTTCCCACAGAAAAAGGCTTAACCGCTGTTAACTGGGTTGATTTGGAAGAATATCTCTACAGCGTCATCGGTGGAGAAATGAATACTAGCTGGCCCCAAGAAGCCCTGAAAGCCCAAGCGATCGCTGCCCGTACCTATGCCCTCTACGAACGGGAAAGACAGCGCAATAATCCCGTTTATGATTTAGGCGATAGCCCGGATCGCTGGCAAATTTACAAAGGTGTGATTAGTGAATCTCGTAACACTTATGACCCTGTGGATGCCACAGCCGGAAAGATACTCACTTACAACAACAAGATTATTCTCTCGGTGTTTCATGCTTGTTCTGGCGGACATACCGAAAACGTGGAAGATGTTTGGACAAGCAAGGAGCCTTACCTGCGTGCTGTGGAAGACTACGATCAAAATATCAGCGCGTGTAATTGGGTAAAAACCTTCACCCCTGGGGAAATTAGCGCCAGAATTTCTGGTGTGGGCAATGTGAAAAGTATGATTCCAGAGTCTTTGTCACCTTTTCGCAGTGTGAAAGTGTTGAAAATTATCGGCGACAGGGGTACGAAAGTATTAAGAGGCGAGGAAGTGCGGACTGCCCTCAGACTTAAAAGTACACGTTTTAGCGTCAGCAAAGGGACAAATGGTAGTTTTGTCTTGCAAGGGCTGGGCTATGGTCATGCTGTAGGTATGAGTCAGTGGGGCGCTTATAGTTTGGCTAAACGAGGAGCGAGCTATTTGCAAATTTTAGGGCATTATTACCAAGGCGTAGCTCTAACACCTATTCAGGCAAAGTAGCGATCGCCTAACATCCCCGGTCTAAAGACACGGGGAGTGTCAATCTGGGGCGATTTTTTCTGCTCTGGTGGGCCACATAAAGCTGTATATTCATGTATGGCAGCATCGGAAGTAAGCAGTGCCAAAAATCATCGCTATCCTCAACGGTAAAGGAGGAGTCGGTAAAACGACTACCGCAGTCAATCTGGCCGCAAACTTTGCGAGGGACAAAAAGGTAATTCTGATTGATGCAGATATTCAAGGTTCAGCCAGTTGGTGGTTTCGACGCAATCAGCAGGGAATGGGATTTGATCTAGCCCAAGAAAGCGAACCGCAACTTTTAGGAGAATTACGAAGGATCACAGGTTACGATTTAGTAGTGGTGGATACGCCTCCGGCGCTGCGCTCTGAAGCATTAGCAACGGTAGTGGCGATCGCAGATTATCTAGTTTTGCCTACACCCCCAGCACCGATGGATTTAGCTGTCTTAGTCGAGACAGTCAGGGAAGCCGTTATCCCTGTAGGCACCCCCTATCGGGTACTGCTAACTAAAGTCGATACGCGGAGTTTGGGAGAAGCATTAGAAGCTAAAAACACTCTCACGCGGCTAGGAATTCCGGCTTTTAATGCCTTAATCCGGATCTATAAAGCTCATGAACGAGCAGCCCTTGAGGGTGTGGCGATTACTCAATGGAGAGGGAAAAACGCACGAGAAGCGGAGTCTGACTACCGTCGTGTGGCTGAAGAATTACAGTATGATTGGAGGAAATAATGGTTAAAAAACGTCTCGCCGACTTACTACAAGAAGAAACGCAAAAATTTACACCTCCCGAAGGTGAATCTGCTATCGAAATTGCTGCTGAGGTCGTTACCGAAGCAAGTAATTTTCCAACTGAGGAACCACCAATACAAATATCTGAATCAACTGCTGCTTTAGAAGCAACTGTTAAAGAGTTGCGTGATAGCCTAGAAAAAGCAAATAAAAAAGAAGCTACTTTCCAGAATAAAATTACTGATTTACAATCAGCTTTATCTGCACAAAAAGTAGCAACAGAAAATTTGACACAAGAGCTTGATGAAACTAAGAAAACAGCCCTACAACTAGCAGAGGCTAATTCTCAATTAATAGAAGAAATTAATGGGTTAAAACAAGCAAAGGAAACAGTAAAGGCACTGGTAAAACAACCGATTAAGGAAAGTTACAATCCTCTTAACTACAGAAAATCCCACAGATCACCTGAAAGGCTACAAGAAAAGCCAACGCAAGCCAATGATGATTTTGCCAATAATACTTGGTTGTATGATTAGAATTTAAAGCCGAAATTCTAAAATGTGTTGGGCAGTAATTTGTGGTTGTTCTAAGTGAGGCACATGACCACAATCTTTAATCCAGATAAGCTGACTTTGGGGAATTGCCTTTTGAAATTTCTGGGCATCCCCAATACCCAAAATCTGATCAGCATCGCCCCACAAAATAAGTGTAGATTGCCCAATTTCTGAAAGTTGCTCAAGTTTAAAAGCATTATAACCACCACTTTTAGTGAAAGCGATCAATGCTTGATCCCAACTGGGCATTTGCAGGTGTAATGCTCCACAATATAAAGCATCCATAGAGGCAAGGCTGGGGTTTTTGTAAGCAGTGCGGGAAATGCGATCGCGAATTTTGAGATTACGCAAAATCCCAGTTGCTAAAGAATCCAACGGCGGAAACATCAATTTGCTTAACTGTGAACCACCCTTCAAACCCGCACTGTCAATTAACACCAGCTTTTCCACCACGGACGGGTAAGTGAGAGTGAAATCAATCGCCGTCGCACCCCCCATTGAAGTTCCCACCAAAATAACAGGTTGGTTAATTAAGGTTTTCCAAAAATAATAAAGATGGGTTTTAATGGCATTTGGGCTATAGGGAATTCCGGAAAGTCTATCTGTAAAGCCAAAACCCAGTAAATCCACAGCCCAAGTTTGATTATCGCCCCTCAGCAGTGGCAACAGACGTCGGAATTCAAAAACAGAACTGTCAAAACCATGAATTAATAAGATAGGTGTTCCACCACTTCCCTGATGTACATAGGTTGTGGTGATTGGTTCCGTAGTCAGGGGAGTCACGATCTCTCGACTTTGAATACTCTGGGCCAGGGTAATTGAGGTTGGTTCTGTCAGTTGCTTAACTGCGGCAGGTAAAAAGCTTTTAAACATAAGTTTTAGCTTATCCGACAGAAGCCCCACGCCTCACTCTTAGGAGCGTGGGATGAATGGCGCGTGAGTTGACGACAGTTCCCTGACTAATGTGCGTAGCACCAGAGAAGGGAGCATG
>NZ_JACJRJ010000056.1 GCF_014697195.1 Cylindrospermum sp. FACHB-282
ACAATAAATATTCCTTACATGTCAAGTGCAGTAAGGCTTATAAAAATAATTTGATACACTTAATTACATTTTTTAATCTTTAAATTTAATAGTTTAGCATAACAGGTACTGAAGAACCGAGAGTATTACCTAAGCTAAACTCTCCAGTGCTAATATCTTGAGATAATTGCAGTTTTTGAGCGATATTAATACTTGCTTCCAGGGTTTCTTGAGATTTTTCCAAATCACCGGACAGTTGCAGTGCATTACCTAGAGAACGTAAAGCCGCAACTTTCATCAAGGAGTCAGGTTGGTTTTGCAAGTGTTGATTCGCTGCCAGCAATGTATCCAATGCACGACGGTAGAAACCAGAAACCCGTAAAGCTTGAGCTTGATTAATTTTGCTGCGAGTTACTCCAATGTTATTTCCGAGTTGCTGCCAAAATTTCTCTACTTGTTGGGAGGTTGCCAAAGATATTTCTGTCCTGCCTAATTCTAGTTGCAGTCCCGCTTGAATATCTAAAGTTTGTGCCAAAACTTCCAGCATTTTTGAGGTTTGGCTTTTAACTTTTAATTTTTGCTTTTTTGCATCCCAACCCAACAAATTTAAGCTGGTATCGATAGCATTTTCGGCATCTTTAAATGAACCATTTTGCTGATATACCAGCGCCAGATTGCTTAAAGCTACTGCTTGATAAATATAGTCTTTCTGTGATTCATATTCACGGACAGCTTGTTGCAGAACTGTTACTGCTTCCTGAAAATTTCCTGCACGATAAAAACTCTCTCCTTGCTCAATTAACTGTCCTGGTCTTGCAACAGCAGATTCGATAGTAGAAATATTTGTTGCTGCTTGTTTAGCGAAGGTGATAGGAAGAAAAATTATGTAAAATACAAAAATAAATAAGAATATAAAACTTCTGGTAATCCATTTTCGATAACGTGATTTTGGAGGATAAAAATATTTTTTTATCACTTTAAATAAATTACTCATCATTCTATATTTATAAAGGTATGTTTTGCCGTCAATAATAGACTACCCGTAATATTCTAGCATCTACTACCAAAAAATGAGTCCTGTACTTTCTGAGTCTAATAGCACTCATTCGTCTAAAGACAAAGAAATTTCTAGTCCGTAGATAGGGGATGGTCTCTAGGGCCATCGCTTTCAAAATAACTAGATTTTTCGTCTCAACGCTAACACTGTTGCACTCCCAAGGATGACGGCAAATGCCGATGGCACTAAAGGCAGCCATGCTCCTTGAATGAAGAAAACACCAGTACAAACTCCATATAAAACTATGATTATGATGCCTATTGTACATATTTTTTCTATATGCGATCGCACCTGCCAAACAACCAAACTACTCACTAAAGTCCAACCCCAGATCCAAAAAATATCACCCCAATAAGGTAGCACCCAAAGTATCGGACGTTTATCTAAAACAGCACTAATAATCTGACTAGTCATTTGGGCTTGAATTAATACCCCAGGTGTTTCTTGATAAGGTTGCTTTAACACACTATAGGGAGTAGGAAAAGTATCTCTCAAGCTGTTGGCTGTTACTCCAATTAAAATTACTTTATCTTTAATAGTCTCAGGTTTAACTCGATTGCTCAACACATCCTCCATACTAACTTTCTCAAAGTTAGCGTTGCGATAATTCATTAGTATTTGAATACCACCTAGACTTATTTCTTGTTGGTAAGCTCCACTATTGCCTAATTTTAACCGTTGAAATCTTGTTGCATCCCTGGTAGATTTAAAAATTAAAGCCTCATCTGTAAAGTCATGTTGAATACCTTCTAAAAATAAATAGCGTGCAGCTAGTTGTAGGTTTAGAGAGAAAGGGGTAGTGCAAACAGAAGCAGGCTCTTGCTTCATCATTAAAACTTGACGGCGAACTATCCCGTCTGGGTCGCGCACTCCATCAGTAAAGCCTTGACGGTCAACAGGAACTCCCGCAGGAGGTTTAATACCTTGAGGGTCGTGTTCACTATCTTTACCTTTACAAACAATAACTACATTCTCTTGGTTTAACTGTTTTGTCAAATCTAACTGCTTTGATTTATTGGGTAAGTCTAGAATATCTCTATAGATATCTATGCCAATAATTCGTGGCTGATATTGT
The DNA here is from genome assembly GCF_014697195.1 of Cylindrospermum sp. FACHB-282. Taxonomy (GTDB): domain Bacteria; phylum Cyanobacteriota; class Cyanobacteriia; order Cyanobacteriales; family Nostocaceae; genus Cylindrospermum. The sequence continues at coordinate 2,112 of NZ_JACJRJ010000056.1, forward strand.
TGGATTTTTTGAATTAATTTAGCTAAGGAAGCATCAGATATTGATTTGAGTCCCCGTGTCGGCTCTAAGAAAGTTTGAATATCTTTTTCATTCACTTCCACAACCAACAATCTAGAATCTTGTTCTTCTTGAGGGCGCAGTCTTAATAAATGATCAAAAGCTTGTAACTCTTGTATCTGGAAAACTCCAAAGCATCTCAAACTAATCATTAATGCCGATGCAATACTAGCAATAAAAAATATAGCCCCAATTTTCTGTAAAAGATTATATTTTTTATTGTCAGGAGAATTATAATTACCACATAGTTCTTGCCAAGTTACAGGTATTACTGTGGGATTTTGACAGATAAGTGGCAACCAACTAGCGCAGAGGAAATCGTTTTCCCATCCTTGAAGTCTTTCCCTTGCTTCTCTGACTGCTGAATAAAAAAGTTTGCCACCAGCAAAGGCAACAAGAAAGTTTTTTAAGAATTCTTGCGCCACCAAATCTGGTACTGGTTCACGCATGACAATAACTTGAGGAATATTTAAATCTGCTAGATTTCGTGCTAAACCTATACCATCACAGGAATTGAAAATAGCAATTTTTAAACCTCGTGAAATTGCCTGTTGCAGGGCATTTTTTAATTGAGGAATTGCTAAACTCTCAGTTTCATTAATATAAATTTTTCCAGTCTCACCATCGGCTTGACTGGAACTATGTCCAGCAAAAAATAAGATATCCCAATCCTGATTCCACAAATATTGGTCAACTTCTCTGCGTGTTGGTTCTACTAAAAACTTTGTTTCGGCATCTTTTAACCCTTGTAGCAAAGTCCGGTCTTTCTCAACATCAATACTGCTGCTATTACCCAAGATAGCGAGGATTTTCACTTTACCTGTATGCAATTTAGGTTGGGTTGGAGAAAATCCATACTCATGAGGAGCTAATGCGACTTCTGCATAGCGATAATCTTCAAAAAAATTCCACAGATGCCAAGGAAGTCGCTGAAGTAAAGGAATATTAGTTTCAAAAATTACTCGAATTGCATCATCTCTGTTAAGTAGCGTCCGTAACTGTTGCACTACATTTTGGAATGGTTCTGAATTTAACCATTTATTGATATGTTGTTGTAGTTGTTGACATATTTCGCTAAATTCACTCACAGAGACATTGGTAATATCTTGCGGATAAATTTTAATTCGCCGAGGCAAACCCAAACGCTGATGAAGAGCCAGATAAAGCAGCTGCCATCGACGATATAATTCGGCGAGTTCTGGCACTGGTGGCAGACTACTGGTAAATTTCATCGGGTACAGTCTACTACTATCAGAAACTTGGGCAGTAACTGTGGGAAACCCTTGATTTAAATCACCTGCCAACAAGCTAAATACGACTAGTTTATCCATTACTGCATTTGTTATACCAAGAAAGAAAAATGGTGGCGACAGATGGTTCTGTAGAACTCTGACACAGAAGGGGATTCCTAATCCAAAATCTAAAATCCTTCGACTGAGCGCTCACGACAAAGACCAAAATCCAAAATGGTATTAGTTGTTGGTAGTTGGTTGCCTTTTGTTAAATATTATATAGTATCAGCATTTAATCATTTTTGGCAAATAAAAAACCCTCAAACCTTTGCGGTGCAAGGAAAATATAGGAAATATCCAAAAATACCCGAAACCCAGATATCCCTCTTTTGTCACTCTCGGAAAAGAATAATCGACGCCAGATTTTGCAACTCTGATTTAATCAAGGTTTGGAGCTTTATTTTTTGTTAGAAAAGAAAATTCATAGCCAAAAGGAGAAAACTAAAGCCCCGTTAACCTTTCAGCTATTGCATTATGCCAAAGTGACACAAGAGGGATAAAGGAATAAGTACCTTAAACTATAAAATTTTCTGTAATTTGAAAATTATATAGTTGGACTTGAATATTAAAAGTTACTCCTGTCTCCACGTCAAAGCGCAGCAGTTGCACAAAATTATCCTGACTTCTCGCCTGCACTTCTTGTAGCACCTCTCCAGACTCTGAGCGCAAAACCAGCTTAATATTTGCCGGTAAATAAAATTCTTGACCAGCCGGATGCAACTGTACTCGTACACTAATAAATTGCCTATCTATATCAGGTACAAGTGCAATTAGTAAGACTATAGAAGTTGATTCCAGTTGCATTCCTAAGTCGATGAGTTTAGCTTGCTTGATAGCCGGCTCCTGCACTCCAAGGTAATTTCTCAGTCCTAAAACATTGTTGTTACTTTTTAACTCAAAAACTGCCTCTAAAGTCTGCCAACCTGGGGCAAAAATGCCCTTTAGCCATTGAGAGAGATTAATTTGGGTCATTGCTTGTCGCTGTTGATATAGCTTTTGTCGTGACTGTTCGATTCCTAAAAGTGCTCCCCAAACGGCAAAGGGCGCCGACTGTCTGGGAAAAGTGACGGATGGGTTACCCAAGCGTTGCACAAGATTTTCTGCTTGAGTTTGTGGTAATTCTGGTAATGAGGCGATCGCTTTTTTGGTTTGTGCTTCTCGACAATACTGGTAAGTTAAAAAGAAAGCGCTAATATCTTTTGTGATGTGCCGTGCATCTAAACAGTAGGTACGGTCAACTGGGTCATAGTTACCTGACAATTTTAATTCCTGATGGGTCGTGTAACCCCACACTCGCACCCACTCTTGATTATTTGTAATTTGTACTGCTAAATAATAATCTGCTGCCCAACTGGGAATATCCACCCATTCCTGGGGTACTTCTAATTCCTTATGGTCAATGGCCTCGCTAGGAACTAGCACGACTTTTTGCTCACCAAAACAAATGCCTACTCCATTGAGGAACTCCCAAAAACTAGGTATACCAGCACTGCTGAACCAAACTGCGGCCTCGGCAACATATTCATTTTTGACCCAGGTTAAAAAAACATCAAGGCAGATTTGATTGATATAGGCACACCAGCGACTGTGAGGAGTTCCATAAATCTGGCTATTTTGCCAAGACTGCGATCGCACTCCAGCCATTACCTCTAACAACAATTCCGTTGGTTCTGTAAAAATTAATGTCATTTATAATACCTCAAATTGATTCAACTCTAAAGCCAGATTGAGCATAATTAATTTTCAACCATTCTTCTAAAGCTGCACTCATATCTTTTATTTGGTTGGCATTTACGGAAATATTCTCTGTTTGTCTACTCCAATTTAGTAAGGCTGCCAGCAATAAGTCTCTTCCTTTGAGTAACCGACGAGAAACAGTAGGTTGGCTAATCTTCAACTCTTGGATAATTTGCTGCTGAGTCATTCCCCCTTGGTAATAAAGCTCAAAAATTGTTTGAGATTGAGTCTCAAGCTGCCTAAAAGCTGACTCCAATACTTCATTTATCTGAGAAAGTTTATTTTTTCGCTCTTCAGCTTCTTCTTGGGCGATAATTTGCCCTATTAATGATTCAGATAACGGGTCTTTAATCTCAAACTCTTGGCTGGTATCTTCCTCTTGGTTGTATATATTTATAGAAGCAACACTTGGATAAAGATAAGTACGCAGGTAAATAGCAGTTTTGGTCAGCCGTTCCTCTATTACTTCTGGACTGCACTCTGAACCTGGAGGATTTAGTTGACTGTGTCGTTCACTATTGTAAAGATTGGCAACAGCTGCCCAAAGTTGCCCATTCGGTTCTGGCTGCTTTTGCTCTCCATCTGGTTGGCTTTGCAGGTACAGCACCCTAAAACAAGTCCAAGCTAGGCGATACTGTAATATCTGCGTGGGAGATAAGCCTGCATTATCCAGCGCTTCCAAAACTAATTTTTTACTTACCTTGCGTAACAAGCCCCAGTTTGTACAAACATCAGCTTCCTTGCCTTGGCGGAGAATATCTTTTAATCGGCTGGGAAATGCCATGCTGGCATAGGTTTTTAAACTAGAGTTTTTCTCAGGGTTATATCCTTCTAGAATTTTTTCAACTTCTGCAATACCCATTTGAAAATAATCAGCCAAACCATACTGGTTGATAGTGAATCGAGCCAGTATTTTTCCGGCAGCCCAATAACAAGTTTCCTGTAAATAGGCTGATAAATGTTGTTTGGCGAGGTTGCTTAATTGAGAATTCAACCGCCATAGCTTATACCAATAGAGTGACCAAAAATATTCTGCAACGCCATCCTCTGCCCAATGTTCAGTGTCTGGAGAATTTTGCAAACAATTCTCCATGCGGCGGCGCAACCTAACGTCTGTCAACCATTTGCTAAACTTATCATTCTCTAATTTGGCAAAGGTAGAGAAAGTTGCAACAATTTCCTGGCGAGGACGCATAAGTAATTTAAATATATAACAGAAATTTAGATGTCGCTACTTCCTGAACTCTCGCTGCTAAAAGCTGTAAAAGCCTTGAACTCAAACAATGACACTTATCGAGTGTGCCATTCGTGCAAAACTTGAGCCGATATGGGTTAGGGTTTCAGTATACCTAGCAAGATTCAAATCTGATTCCTGAGGTCAATCTTCCCTAGTTCTTCCCGATTGTTCTCTAATCTTAAAACTATCGAGCCAAGAAATGGCAACACAGCCCAGACAAAACTTGGTAGCACCAAGCTCAATACTAAGGAGACAACAATAATTATGACTTCTACAACAGACAACAGCAAGCAAGAAGAGATTCGTGAGGATCATGAACTGCTACTAAAAAGAGCCAGAAAAGAAATTATTGAGAATTTCAAAGATTCTGGCTTCAGTAAAAGTATTAAAGAATCTGGAGAAAAATACCTGGCAATTTCTAGCAGTATTAGCGCCACAGATGAGAATGGTTTTCAGCTGACTATTGTAGTTGAATTTCTCAAGACCTTTACTCCACCACCAGGAACTTGCCCTTGCGGCACTACTTACGAAATAATGAATAGTAATGGTGACTATCTTACGTACAATTGCCCTTGCCCTTAATCCTACTCAGGATTGTTTACTTAATTTTATGAACTTCAATGATTGAGAATCAAGTAAGTAAAGCTCTCATGGAAATCCTAGGGTATCATCTAATTAGTCTTACAAAAATTGTTCTTGATTCTCAATCAGCAATAGAAGCATTGGCAATTACAAAGGGTCTCGCTGGATTTTAGTACCAATCACAAAATTAATTTATTGCCTAGTACTGTAGAGTCGTTGCATACAATGTCTCTACAGTATATTATATTATCAGGATAATTGCTGTCAATTGACCAATAAGTAGTATGACTAATTACATGGGTCAGGTTAAAGGGTTAGGACTGGTAATAAGTGGCGCAATAATTTTTTCTACAAACTCTGCTATTGCTCAAATAATTCCAGATGGGACTCTACCTACTAATTCTCAAGTGAATCCAGAGGTGAACAATGTCATAAATATTGAAGGTGGAACCAAAGTTGACAGCAATTTGTTCCACAGTTTTGAACAATTTTCCGTTCTTGATGGCAAGATAGCTAACTTCAAAAATCCTGAAAATGTTCAGAATATTATTACCAGAGTAACAGGCAAATCTAATTCTAATATTGAAGGTACTCTAAAAGCAGACTATACAGCTAATCTATTTCTGATTAATCCCAACGGGATTAGTTTTGGACCCAATGCTTCTTTGCAAATTGGTGGTTCATTTGTAGCGAGTACGGCGAGTAGTGTCAACTTTAAGGATGGGACAAAGTTTAGTGCTACACATCCTCAAAACACACCCCTGCTCACAGTAAGTGTTCCTATTGGTTTGCAATTTGGTACAAATGCGGCTTCAATTAGCAATGAATCTCAGGCAAAAGATCCAAATACCAATCTTAGTGTTGGTCTACAAGTGAAACCTGGTAAAACATTGGCACTAGTAGGTGGTGAGATCATTTTGAAGGGGGGACGTTTAAGAGCAGAATCAGGAAGAATTGAACTAGGCAGTGTTGCTAGTAATAGTGTGGTGAGTCTGAAACCAATTGAGCAAGGCTGGGCTTTGGGATATGATGGTGTAGAAAATTTTCAAGACATTCAACTCATCTCTCGTCGAACTGAAACTAGTGACGGTGCTGATATTCCCTCGGTTGTCAATGCCACTGGTGATGGCGGGGGTAGCATCCAGGTGCAAGGCAAAATAGTAACAATAAGTGGAGCTCAGGTAGGCTTATTTAGTACGACGACAGGCGACACAAATGGTCAAGATATAACAATTACGGCTCAAAAATTTATTGTTGAAAACGGAGCACAAGTAAGAACTTCATCTAGAAGCGATAAAGATGGGGGACATTTGACTATAAATGCTTCTGAATCTGTAGAACTAATTGATAGCTTGGACACCGAAAACACCAGCGCTACTGGATTATTTACTACAACTACTGGTAAAGGAAATGCGGGCAACATTTCCATCTATACTAAGAAGCTATATATCCTATCTGGGGCAAGTTTAACAACAGAGTCTAGTAGTTTTTTTGAAGGCGACAAAAGAATACAAGCTGAAGGAAACGCAGGGAATATAACAGTAAATGCCTTGGAGATGGTAGAAATAGCTGGAAAGTCAACAAGCAATGTACCTAGTAGATTTTCTGCTTCCACTGTAAATAGCACAAAGGCAGGAATAGTAAATATCACTACAGGAAAATTGATTGTCCGCGATGGGGCTGAAATAAATGTGAGCGTCTACGCTACCACTCCAAAAGATACAACTGATCTAGCAACTCCAGGGGAAATAAATATAACGGCTCGCTCCATACTTTTGAATAATGAAGGAAAAATTACGGCTCAAAGTGAATCCGGCCGGGGCGGAAATATCACGCTACAAGTGCAAGATTTATTACAGATGCGCCGCCAAAGTAAAATATCTGCTAGTGCAGGCACAACACAGGCTCCTGGAGATGGGGGGAATATTACCATCAATGCACCTAATGGCTTCATTGGCGCTGGCCCTTTAGAAAATAACGATATCACAGCCAATGCTTACTCTGGTTCTGGCGGTAATATCAAAATCCAAACTAAGAGCATTTTTGGGTTTGTCCCCCGTACTGCTGAAGAGTTAGAGAGACTGTTAAAACCTGATGACCTAACAAAACTAGACTCAAGTGAGCTACCAACAAGTGACGTCACAGCATTTTCTCAGCAAAATCGTTCATTAAGCGGCAGTATACAAATCAACACACCAGAGGTTGACCCTAGTAAAGGATTGATAGAACTACCCGTTAATCTGGTTGATGTTTCACAGCAAATCGCTACTGACTGCAAACCTGGTGGGAAACTCGGAAGGGGTTCATTTATTGTTACTGGCCGTGGAGGTATAGCACCCAGCCCTAGACAGCCATTGATGAGTAATGATGCTCTACGGACAGATTGGCTCAAGCTAGGGTCAGAGCCTAAGAACCGAGCAGGTGGTGTCCAGAACAGAGCAGTTATTCAGCAGCAGCGCTACACAGAAGACAATACACAAAAAGTAGATATTGTCAATAATCCTACCGAAATTATCCAAGCCCAAGGATGGGTGTTTGATACTAATGGTAATGTGGTTCTAGTCGCTCAAGCTCCAATAGTGACACCTCATAGCCCTTCCCTTACCTCTCCATCTTGTGCTGTTAAATAACACAATTTGTTTACTGGAAATTTTCCAGCACAACCAATTGATACAGTGATTGTAGAGTCTTGCCATCCTTGGGATAGTCAGCTATGCCAAAATGAAATTTTACATCAAAGCGATCGCCACCCGGTGCAGTGAAGACTTGCTGCCGCAGGGTAGTCAAAAATTCATTGAGGCGATCGCTTACCTGTTTTTTGATTAACCCAGGTATGCCGACAACAAACTCGCCATTTCCCCAGTAGCCCAACACCTCTCCACCGCGAAAAATAGCTTGGAACAGGCGACCCCACCGTTGTAGAATTTGGTTACCTGTGACATGACCATACTTAATATTGAGCGATCGCAACTCCACGACACTAAATACTGCTACACAAAAACAAGATGTAGTTTCAATCAGTTCCTCTAAATCCCGACTAGATTGCAGTTGATTTGGTAATCCAGTCAGTAGGTCTTTAGTAGAGAGTGTTTGAAGCATACGGCTACGCTGCAAACGATTGGTGATGCGAGTTAACAATTCTGGCCCAACCACTGGCTTAGTTACATAGTCATCTGCCCCCATAGCAAACACCTGCTGAATAATTTGGCGATCGCTACTAGCAGTCAGAAATACAATCGGCAACCCCTGCCACTGAGGATCGGTACGGACTGCTTGACACAATTCAATCCCACTCAGTTGGGGCATATTCACATCCAAAATTAATAAATCCGGAGCTACAGACCGCAACACTTCCCAGAAACCTAAAGGATTATCTAACGCGATCATTCGCATACCCCAAGGTTCCAGCATGGAACGCAATCCTGCCAAAAAAATAGGATCGTCATCCACTACCAATACTTTCACTGTTTGGGAATGGCTGCGTTGCAATAACTGTCTTGTCATAGCCCAAACTTGCTCGGCTGTCACAGGTCTAACTAAAAACCCTTGTCCGCCAGCACGAGCTACCATCAGCCGATCCAACAACCCATCTGCCGAGTCCAGCACTACTACGGGTACTGGCGGAGTCCGAGCCGCCAGTTCAGATAGTAATGCCAGACTATCTTCCTGTTCTCCCACCGCATCCACAGCCAACACCACCAAATCTGGCAAGTGAGACTGAAGCCAGGTTTTGGCTAGCTCTAACGTTGTCACCTGTTGCCAACTTAGGTTAACTGCAAGCGCTTGTTCTTGTAATTCTCGACTAAGATTTTCCTCAGTGTCAATCAACAACAATCGAGGCGTTTCTGACGGTGGAGAAATCTTGGACTCAGTTAGTTCGAGTAGTTCAGTCAATTTTCTGACTAAATCTAAAAATTGGCGCTCCTGATTTGGTCGCAAACCTTGATTTTCTAACAAAATCTGTTCAATTTCTCGTGCCCATAAGGTTCCTGCTTCCCGCTCAAACATCCCCAAAACACCAGCCAACTTATGTGCTGCTTGCCCAGCATCTTGGCGCAATTCTTCTGATAGCGTCCCTGTCTGCACCGCCGTGGCTGCTGCTTGCACAGCTGCTAAACGTTGAGCCATTAATCCTTGATACTGCTGCCACAGGTGATTCATTCCCATCTGGAATTGCTGCTCTAGAGCTGGTGTTGGGGGTGAGGGAGATGAGGAAATAACCCTAATTTCTCCCTCTGCTGCCCTGCTTCCTTGCTCACCAACACCCACCTTCAACCGATACCCCAAACCGTAAACATTCTCAATCGAGTCTGCGGCTCCCACAGCCTTGAGTTTTTGCCGCAAACCTTTAATATGTGCCTTGACACTCTCCTCTAAAGGAGGGTCATCATAAGTCCAGAGAAGCTCCACCAGTTGCCCCCGACTAAATACCCGTGATGGATTCCGCAAAAAAATTTCCAACAAACTGTATTCTTTGGGAGTTAATGCCAGAGGTTTCTCGTCATAGGTCACCAAACAACTTTGAGGATCTAAACGCAGATTGCCTACCTGTAGCACCGTTGTGGGAGAAACCCGGCCACGGCGCAGTAAGGCTCGTGACCTTGCTTTGAGTTCTTCCAATTTTAGAGGTTTAATTAGATAATCATCTGCACCAGCGTCTAGCCCGCGAATGATATCAGTACTAGCATCTCTGGCAGTGATTAGCAGGATGGGAATCGAGCAGCTGTCTGCACGTAAACGCTGACATAAAGTAATGCCATCAATTTTGGGGAGTCCCACATCCATGACGATGAGGTCGTAGTTGGTGTTTTGGGCATATTCCCAACCAGTTTGACCATCCCATGCCGTATCTACCACGTATTGTTGACTTTTAAAAGATTGCAGCAGTAATGGCAATAAAACTTCGTCATCTTCAATTAACAAAATTCGCATTGCATTAACGAGATTATATAAGCCGCCAACCTAGTTAGTTGGCGTAAATAATTCAAGGTTGGTAGTGAGGGCTTCAGCCCTCTTTCGTAGGGCTAAAGCCCTGACTACGAGCAAATTTCAATAGTTTTTACTTTGCTTAACATAGTTTGATTTCTTTTCGCCTACTTACTTAGCATTGGCTGACTAATTTTGGACAGGTTTTTTCCTTAAATTTTAGATAAGGTAGCGGTAGAGCCACATTTTCTAGTCAATAAAGGGAGCATCAACATAATTTTTATCTAATTTAACTGAGTATAAAAGACTTCGCCAATCACTAACTAAAGACACATCATTAGGCCTATCTTTCCGAAGTTGTGCTAGCAAAGTCAGTGCGTCAAACCAAATGCCATTTTCAGCATAGATAAAAATTTTGTCTCGTTCTTGTGCTGCTGCTAATTGTTTTTCTAAGCTGGTGTTTAACTCGACTCGTTGAATATCGCCTTCGACATGATACGGCACGCTTTGCTCTCCGCTACAACTAACTTTAAAAAACCAACGATAATTTTTGTTTATTTCTAGAGGGCGGGCTGTAGATGGAAGCGTAACGCTGATAATTCCTGGTTTTGCTCTGAGCGATACAGCATTTTTATAAACTTCATTTTCTTCACTATCTTGTAAAATAAACTCTACACTTGCATCTGCAAGCTCTGTTGTGTAAGGGAGGTAAAACCAAAATGTTGGATATTTATTTGTCGTTAATCCCCACACATCCATAGAGGATTTAGAGATTGATCCTTTGCCAGATTGACTTGTTAAATTACGTTCTTGAAAAGGTACTAACGCTCTTAGTGGATTCTCTACTGCTGGACACAAATCTCGACTTCCCATACCGATGGGACGTCCCGGTATCGTACTGAGTCCTACTGGAGGTTTCGTCCACCGAAAAACAGGTTGAGATTTATTTTTTTGAGATGAAGCTGGTTTGCTAGCAGGTGGTGTTGATTGTTGAGAAAATACAGTTTTAGTAGTTTGGGCTTTTAGCAATGCTGAATCTTGAATAGCACTACCCAAAATCAGGGTAATTGGCAAGATCCACATCATGGATTGTGTCTTCATAGCTACAAATTTTTTGAAAACCAAAAAAATTAACAAATTTTGCATATATAAAATTTACACCACTGCTGGAGGGTTGCAGTTAACTGGCACATACCAATATTTCATTGGTCGGCTTTTTTCGTTTTATTCACCGCTTTGGTAACTAAATTTGCTTTCCATATCCCTATGATCTGAGGTACACCTGAAAAAACGAAAGTCTTAATATATACAAAATCTTGATTTACCTCATTATTCGCTCAGGAAACGCTATATTGCAGAAACTTATAATTGATCTGCGAATTTTAATTGCTTATGTGGCTAATTGTATAAAAGATTGCCATTTTTATTTTCATACTTAATAAAAAGATATATTATATTTATCCCAATTTGAAAAAAGAATGTGACAGATACAAACCCGGAAACCCTATCAAATCAAGCTTTCTTAATTTTGTATCCCTTACGGGAGCCGTAGGCTCTATGAGAGAATTTTGAATTGGTATTACCCTGCTGGCTAAGATTTTGATGAAATTCCGCTTAAATCGGCGTAATTTTCTAGACTAGAGAAGTTAGAAATAGTAGTTACTAGTTTAGACTTTCGGTATATTTTCCTTACCTTATCAGCGTTTGAGGCTTGTTTATTCCTTAAAAATGTTGAATTTCCGTTAGTCAATGGGCTGAGAACTTATAAGGAAAATTATCTATGACCTTAAATGTAGAAGGTTTAGTTAGCCAACTGCGGGTAACTCTAGGGAGGATGGAGGTAGCACTAGGGGCAATTGCTGATGCGATCGCCTGGATAGGTAATGATGGCAGGGTGCAGTGGTGTAATGCTGCTTTCGATAGATTAGTGAACCTACCTCATATCCTAGTGCTGAACATGGGGCTAGGTGAGATACTACCATTGACACAAGGGGGTGAAGCAGTTGCCACAGATTGTTATCCCGATGTGCAAGTTCTCCGGGGAGAGTATGAAACCACAGAATATGAATATCAACGACAGGTAGATGGGGAGCGGCTTGTCGGCAAATATTGCTCCTTAATTTTAGAAATTTCAGGAAACTGTGCTGAACATATAGGAGGCCAAAAGTCGGCTGTACTTGTGATTCGGGATGTCACCCAAGCAAAGCGTTTGCTTGCCCAACACCAGCAAGCAGAACAGCAACGGGTAGAAACTCTGTCTTTTCTCCAATCTACCCTGGAGTCTACAGCAGATGGAATTGCTGTTTTATGCAGCGATGGGAGCGTTAGTATTTATAATCACAAGTTCGTCCAAATGTGGTCGATGCCAGAGGCATTGCTATCGCCATTTCAGAGTCATGAAAGATTAAGGTTTATGGCTGAACAGACGCGAGATTCCCAAGCCTTTATTGCTAGGGCAAGGGAATTGTTAATTGATTACCCAGAACAGGCAGCTTTTGATCTAGTAGAACTCAAGGATGGCAGGGTTTTTGAGCGTTATTCTCATCCTCAATGGCACGGCGATCGCATTGTCGGACGGGTTTGGAGTTTCCGAGATATTACTGAACGCAAGCAAGCAGAAGTAACCATGCAGCGCTGGGCCCAGGCAGACAAATTACTCAGCAGTATTTCCCGGCAGTTGATCGACCAGAATCTAGAAACTGCAATCAATTTTACCCTGCAAGCGATCGCTGAGTTCTTTGAAGCTAAACGTAGTTACATATTTGAGTATTCTGAGCAACAGCAGCAGTTTGACATGGTTCATGAATGGCAAACTGATGGCGTGCAAATATTATCTAGCAATATCACTAGTGCTGTCGAGCCGTTTCCCTGGTTCTACAACTGTATTCTTAGTGGCAAACCTGTACAAGGCTTACAAGTTGTCCATATTGCAGATATGCCACCAGAGGCGACACTAAAGAAATCTCTGCTGTATAGAGAAGTCATTCAGTCCCTAGTGGCTGTACCTATGATCCATGCTGATAAAGTGGTAGGGTTTTTGGGAGTGGATATTATTCATGACCGGAAAACTTGGAGCCAGGAAGAGATTAACCTCTTGCAACTCATAGGAGAACTGATTGCTATTGGTCGCTCACGACATCAGGTCGAAGAAGAATTGCGATTAGCAAAAGAATCTGCCCTACGAGAAGCAGCACGCAGCGCTGAAGCTAACCAGGCCAAAAGTGCCTTCCTTGCAAACATGAGTCACGAACTCCGCACCCCGCTTAACGCTATTCTGGGTTTTGCCCAGTTGATGGAGCGAGATACCGCCCTCACTGAGCATCAGAGAGAATCTCTTGCAACCATCAATCGCAGTGGGGAACACCTGCTGAAATTAATTAATGATGTGTTAGAGATGTCCAAAATCGAAGCTGGTCGCACGGTTTTCAACCCGGAACCCTTTGACCTGCAACAGCTGTTACAAATTATTCAAGAAATGTTCCAAGTAAGAGCTCAGTCCAAAAAACTCTACTTAACAGTTGAACTGGCTCCAAATTTACCACAATACATCTTTACAGATGAGGGTAAGCTGCGGCAAGTCTTGATCAACCTTTTGGGTAATGCTATCAAGTTTACCGATACTGGAGGAGTAAGATTGCGAGTTAGTGGAGAAGAACTCTTGAGGACAGAACTCTCTTCAACTCCTAGCTACTCGCTACATTTTGAAATTGCCGATACTGGTAAAGGAATTGCTGCTGAGGAATTAGATAAACTCTTTCAACCCTTTGTGCAAACTACCAGTGGTTTCCAATCTAAAGAAGGGACGGGACTGGGGTTGACCCTTAGCCGTGAATTTGTGCAGTTAATGGAAGGCAATATCAGTCTCTCCAGTGAAGTAAATCGCGGGTCTACTTTCTATTTTGATATTAAAGTGGAACAGGCATTGCGATCGCAAGTTCCAGCACCAACCCCCAAAAAGCGGGTACATAGTTTGGTTGTTGGTCAACCTGTGTATCGAATGCTGGTGGTAGATGACCGCATAGAAAATTACAAAATATTAATACAATTACTCAACGCCGTCGGGTTTGAAACCCGTGTGGCAACTAACGGTCAGGAGGCAATACAAGAGTGGCAAGCATGGCATCCCCACCTAATTTGGATGGATATGCGAATGCCTGTGATGGATGGATATCAGGCAACTCGACAAATTCGCGCCCAAGAACAGAAGCTTCAAGCAAAAAACTCCCACCAAAATTTTCGGACAGTAATTATTGCCCTCACAGCCAGTGCTTTTGAAGAACAGCGCTCCGATATTTTAGCCGCAGGTTGTGACGACCTCATCCGCAAGCCATTCCGAGAGGGGGTCATCTTCAATAAAATAGCCGAACATTTGGGAGTAGAGTATGTTTATGCACAAGAGCAAGAGAGCCAGCCAACAGAGCACAGAGCCACTAAAGCAGATCCACTAACCGCAGAAGACCTAGCTGTTATGCCTGAAGCATGGATAAATGCTCTACATAAGGCAGCCATTCAGGTTGATGCTGAACTGATCTGTAAACTCATTCAACAAATCCCCGAAACCCATCACGCTTTAGCTCAAGAACTGACAACACTTGTAAATCTTTTCTGTTTTGACGAAATTATTCAGTTAATTACAGGAGAAGAAGATGCATAGTCAGCCATTAGACAAACCTAAAGCCAATATTTTAGTAATTGATGACACTCCGGAAAACTTGCAGCTTTTAGCTGCCATGCTGACAGGACAAGGTTACAAAGTTCGTAGCGTCACCAAAGCTACAGCAGGTCTGCGGGGAGCGCAAGCAGCGCCACCGGACTTGATTTTGCTGGACGTGAATATGCCAGAGATGAATGGTTATGAGGTTTGTCAACATCTCAAAGCTAATGAGATCACCCGTGACATTCCTGTAATTTTTCTTAGTGCGATGGATAGCGTGCTAGATAAGGTGAAAGCCTTTTCAGTCGGAGGGGTAGACTACATTACTAAACCCTTCAACGTGGAAGAGGTGCTGGCACGTTTAGAAAATCATTTGATGATTCGCAATTTGCGTGCATCATTGCAAGAGCAAAATGCCATGTTAGAACAGGAGATTCAGGAGCGCCACGAGGTGGAAGAAAAGTTTGCCAAAGCTTTTAGTTCTAGTCCCAGTCCCATTATGATTTCCTCCCTGACGGATGGGTGCTTCATTGATGCCAACAGCAGTTTTTTGAGAATGAGTGGCTATTCCCTAGAGGAAATTATTGGTAACACTTTCACAGAACTTAATTTGGGCATGAATCCACAAAGGTACACTAGCACCATTGGGCAACTCTTGGAAAAAGGATCTCTGCAAAATCATGAAATCGAATTTCGTACCAAATCAGGCGAAGTTAGAATTGCTTTGCTGTCTGCAGAACTCATTGAGCTATCCGGGAGAGAGTGCGTCCTCAACACTTTCAACGATATCACCGAGGGCCGACGGTTAGAAAACGAATTCATCTCTTTAGTTAGCCATGAATTACGTACCCCCCTCACCTCTTTGATGGGTGCTTTAGACCTTCTAGCAGCTGGACAGCTAGGAACCCTGACTTCAAGAGGTCAACAAGTCCTAAATATTGCTATTACCAACACTGAACGCTTGATTCGCTTAGTCAATGATATTTTAGACTTGGAACGGATAAAATCGGGTAAGCTGACCATCCAAAAGCTCAAGTGTAATGCTGGTAACCTACTTACACAGTCGGCAGAAGTTATGCAACCGATGGCAGAACGCTCCCAAATCAATCTTGTTATTGAACCCATCACGGCTGAAATCTTGGTAGATCCAGACCGGATACTGCAAACTCTGACTAATTTGTTGAGCAATGCCATCAAATTTTCCGAACCTGGTACTACTATTTGGCTGCGTGCCCAGATTCAGCCTAATTACCTGCAAATCACAGTTCAAGACCAGGGACGGGGTATTCCGGCTGATAAACTACAGACAATTTTTGAGCGGTTTCAGCAGGTAGATGCCTCTGATTCTCGCAAAAAAGGAGGTACAGGTTTAGGTTTGGCTATTTGCCGTAACATTGTTGAGCAACATGGCGGTAACATTTGGGCTGAGAGCATTCTCGGTCAAGGTAGTATCTTCTATTTGATTTTGCCATTTGTAGCTTAAACAGGTAAAACTGGCAATAGCAATTTAAATAGAAAATATTTATGAGCAAATGTGTATTAATAGTTGATGATGAAGAAGATGTGCGGGCGATTACTCAAATGGGATTAGAAATGGCAGCAGGCTGGACAGTGCTAACTGCTAGTTCTGGACAAGAAGCTTTAGTCGTAGCAGCAAGCAACCAACCCGATGTCATTCTATTAGATATGATGATGCCTGATATGGATGGTCGGGCAACCCTACAACAACTTAAAGCGAACCCGATAACTCAGCATATTCCTGTTATTCTGGTTACTGCAAAGGTTCAACCTTCAGAAGAACAGAGCATAGCTCTGTTGGGTATTGCTGCTGTATTTGCTAAACCCTTTCGTCCCTTAAAATTGGCTGACGAGATCAGTAGTGTATTGAGTTCTATTGCCAAAACATGAGTTATATCATGTCCGGCTAATTAGTTATGATTCCTACATCTGTGCAAAAACCGGGTTTCCCCCTGCAAGAAAGCAAGAAAGCAAGAAAGCAAGAAAGCGGTCTTCATGATAAGTCTTTAACCGGACACGATATTAGGCAGGATTAATATCCTCCCTACGATTAACCAACTCCGCTGCTAGGGCGATCGCCTCCTTCATACTCGTAGCATCAGCAATCCCCTTACCAGCAATATCAAACGCCGTTCCGTGATCAGGTGAAGTCCGCACAAAAGGTAAACCAATAGAAGTATTCACAGCCCGATCAAAAGCCATCAACTTGACTGGAATTAAGCCTTGGTCGTGGTAAAGTGCCAAATAAGCATCAGCAGGATGATCCACGCGAGAATTTCCATACCAAGCAAGACCTGGTTTAACCCACATCGTATCTGGTGGTATTGGCCCCTCTAGCTGCATGTTTGGACGCTTACGCCTTTCTGACTCTATCCAGGGAATTAGCCAATCTATTTCTTCAGTTCCCAGTTGTCCCAATTCACCGCTGTGGGGATTCAAACCTGCGATCGCAATTCTGCCATTTTCAATCCCAAAATCTTGGGCTAAACACTCCACCAGCAAATCTAGTTTCTTTGTCAACAACTGCGGTGTTAATGTATCAGCTACTTGACTTAAAGGAATATGTGTGGTAGCCAGTAAAGCGCGGATTGTCCAGCCGGTAAAAGGCGATCGCGCCACAAACAACATGCCAAAACGGTCAACACCAGATTTTTGGGCTAAAAGTTCCGTTTGTCCAGGATAATTGTATCCTGCGGCTTTCCAAGTAGATTTAGAGATCGGCCCTGTGACAATACCATCAAATTTACCAGCCAGAGTTTGAGCGATCGCATATTCCATATAAGCAAAACTCGCCGCACCACTGGCAGCATTTCCCATCCCCAGACTAATTTCACCAACAGTAGGCACATCAATCACTGACAACTGGGCTGGATTGGCCAAAGGTGCTACATTCTCGGTTAAATTTAACTTGTGATAAATCTGTGTCAGCAAATCCCCGTTACCCACCACCACCACGTCACAATATTGACTAACTTCCGAATCTGCTAAAGCCTTCAAAATCACCTCTGGGCCAATCCCCGCAGGATCACCCAATGTCAAAGCCAAACGCGGGCGTTCTTGTTGACCAAAATTCCTCAGATCAGCTTGCTTTATTTGATACATATATAATACTTGCTTAATAATTATTTGACATTTTTCCCCACATCCCCCTTCGGGTACACTGTTGGGCTGCTTTGGGAATTAGCTGAAACTAGTTTAGAATTATTCACACGGGTCTAATCTAACAGTAGCTGTTGTCAAACTTCTAGTAGACCTAGTTTACACAAACCATTAGTTAAGGAGAATCATACCAATGGGCGGCGAAATATTAAATGCAGGTCTGTTGTCCTTCGGTTTAATCTTTGTGGGTTGGGCCTTGGGTGCTTTGTTACTGAAAATTCAGGGCGCAGAAGAATAATCCCCCTGGTACACAGCACTCAAAAAGCGAGAGGCATTCCTCTTTCTAGGAAAATAGCTTGTCCGGACGCCGGACAAAGCTTTTTCCGCCAGTTTCCTGAAATCATGCCAGTTTCTTAAAATAAACGTAAAGTTTTGTTTGTACAGGCAATTCTGTTAAGATTCTTTTCATAAAACATTAAGATTTATAAAGACCCTCATGACATTATTAATCGTCGGTGCCACTGGCACCTTAGGAAGACAAGTGGCTCGTCGCGCTATCGATGAGGGGTATAAGGTACGTTGTCTGGTTCGGAGTACCAAAAAAGCGGCTTTTCTCAAAGAATGGGGTGCGGAACTGGTATCAGGAGATTTGTGTTATCCCCAAACCCTACCGGGAGCATTAGTTGGCGTCACCGCAGTCATTGATGCAGCAACATCTCGCCCTACAGATTCACTAACTATTAAGCAGGTAGACTGGGATGGCAAAGTAGCATTAATTCAAGCAGCAAAAGCCGCAGGTGTAGAGCGGTTTATCTTCTTTTCCATTCTCGATGCCGAGAAGTACCCAGAAGTACCGCTAATGGAAATTAAGCGATGTACAGAACTGTTTCTGACTGAATCCGGCTTGAACTACACCATTTTCCGGCTGGCTGGCTTTATGCAAGGGTTAATTGGTCAATATGGGATTCCCATATTAGAAAACCAGCCAGTTTGGGTAACGGGTGCATCCTCTCCCGTAGCCTACATGGACACACAAGACGTTGCTAAGTTTGCTACCCGTGCCTTAAGTGTGCCAGAAACCGCCAAGGAAGCCTTCCCCTTAGTGGGAACTCGTGCTTGGAGTGCAGAAGAAATCATTAGCCTATGCGAACGCTTGTCTGGAAAAGATGCCAGAGTCACGCGAATGCCGATAAACGTACTGCGTACCATGCAGCGTATCCTGCGGTTCTTTCAGTGGGGGTGGAATGTCGCCGACAGACTGGCTTTTACAGAAGTTCTGGCTAGTGGTAGGCCATTAAATGCCTCAATGGATGAAGTATATACAGTCTTTGGGTTAGAGAAAGAACAAACCGCCACCCTAGAAACTTACTTGCAAGAGTACTTCAGCCGAATCATGAAAAAGCTGAAGGAGTTAGACTACCAGAAAAATCAAGCCAAAAAGCAGAAAAGCAAAAAGACTCCGTTCAAACAGTCATCATAGTTACTGAGAGTTAATTAATCCTGGACTGACGATGAGAATTGTCAAAAATGTGTAAGGATTACAGAATAAAAAGCAGCGCCTAAATTTGGATATTTGAGTGTGCCGAAAGTAGGCATTATCTACAATGACGTTAAACCGATAGCGAGTCGTGTTGCTATCGAGTTAAAAGACAAGCTAACCGCTGTCGGTTGGAATGTATCTATCACGACGAGTATTGGTGGGATACTGGGCTACGCTAATCCCGATAGTCCTGTATGCCACACCCCAATTGAAGCTTTGACACCTCCCGATTTTGATTCCGAGATGGAATTTGCTGTAGTGTTAGGGGGAGACGGCACTGTTTTAGCAGCGTCGCGTCAGGTTGCACCCTGCGGTATTCCACTGCTGACAGTGAATACTGGTCACATGGGATTTTTGACGGAAACTTATCTTAACCAATTGCCCCAAGCTCTAGAACAGGTGATGGCGGGTAAGTATGAAGTTGAAGAACGGGTGATGCTCACCGTTAAAGTACTTCGGGGAGATTCAGTGCTATGGGAAGCTCTCTGCCTGAATGAAATGGTGTTACATCGGGAACCATTAACCTCGATGTGCCATTTTGAAATTGCTGTTGGGCGTCATGCCGCAGTAGATATTGCTGCGGATGGTGTAATTATTTCTACACCAACGGGTTCTACAGCTTATTCCTTGAGTGCTGGTGGCCCAGTAGTGACCCCTGGTGTGCCTGTGTTGCAGCTGGTGCCCATTTGTCCCCATTCCCTAGCTTCTCGGTCTTTGGTATTTCCCGATAGTGAACCAGTAAACATCTACCCAGTCAATGTCCCCAGGATGGTGATGGTGGTGGATGGAAATGGAGGGTGCTATATCTTTCCTGATGATCGGGTATATTTGGAGCGATCGCCATATACTGCTCGGTTCATTCGCCTGCAATCACCGGAGTTTTTCCGCATTTTGCGAGAAAAATTAGGTTGGGGTCTGCCACATATTGCCAAGCCGACTTCGGTAGAATTACCTTAGTCAAACAGGTCATTAGTGAAATAACTATTTCTTGTGCCTTTTGGGTAGCGTGCCTTTTTTGGTGATTTCCTTCCAGAATTACTGGCTAAGGGGTGGAATTTGGAATGTAGTTATGGAAATTGCATATCTGGAATTTTGATGGCTGACGCTTGAACGTGTTAAAACAGCCATAGACAGGGTGTTAAATCAGGAATGATCGATCACGAAAAACTCAGAAATTGCATCTCTAACTCATGTACAGAGTTTTTCGAGAACCTCTGTACAACCTGAAATTCCTAATCCAATATCTCAAATTAATATGACAGTTGCTCACAGTCCCTGTGTTTTGGTGATTGAAACCGATGAGAACCTAGCAAATCAGCTTTCTTTTGATTTGCAAGAAGCTGGCTATGATGCGATTTTGGCTCATGATGCGACAAGTGGTTTGCAATATTGCCACGATCGCCAACCTGCTTTAATTGTTGTAGACCGAATGCTCTCAGGAGAATCAGGACTCTCGTTGTGCAAAAATCTCCGAAGCGCGGGTATGCGATCGCCTATGCTAGTGATGATGGCACGGGATACAGTCGATGACCGTGTAGCTTGTCTAGAAGCAGGGGCTGATGATTACATCCTCAAGCCTTACCGCTCAGAAGACTTTTTGAAGTTAATTCGCCTCTACTTAAAACCTGATGTCGATACCACAGAGCAATTACGCTTTGGGGATTTGATTTTAGATATCGCCACCCGCCGCGCCATACACAACGGACGGGCCATCGATTTAACAATGAAGGAATTTGAACTCCTCAAGTTCTTAATGGAACACCCCCGTGAAGTATTAACCCGCGAACAAATTCTCGAAAACGTTTGGGGTTATGACTTTATGGGTGAGTCGAATGTGATTGAAGTGTACATTCGCTACTTGCGCCTGAAAATTGAAGATGAAAATCAAAAGCGCCTCATTCAAACGGTGCGAGGCGTCGGTTACGTCTTAAGAGAGTCATAGAAGCCACGTTTAATCATTTAGTCATTGGTCATTATCTCCCTAATGCCCACTTCCTGGGTTTTTGTGCTTAAATTAGCTAAAATCAAAACTTAAAATTACAAAATTTAAAACTATTAGGATGAGTTTGTTAAGTTTGTTATCAATATTGCTGAGTGTTTGGCTGATGGGCTGTTCTCCACCAACCGCAGCTAAACCTCCCATCGCCACACCAAACTCTCAAACCCAAGCACCAGTAACTGCCGGTCAAATGCTACCAATTTCTGCTACAGCCACTATTCCCAACGGTACAAAAATTCAGTTAGAAGTAGCGCAAACCCAGGAACAGCAAGCAATGGGGTTGATGTATCGCCCAGCTTTACCCGATGACCGGGGGATGCTGTTTGCGTTCCCTTCACCACAACCAGTCAGATTCTGGATGATGAATGTACCCGTGTCCCTAGATATGGTCTTTCTTGGGAATGGAGTAGTGAAGTATATTCAGGCTTCGGCACCTCCCTGCGCTATGCAGCCCTGTGCTACTTATGGCCCCAACGTACCAATCGACATGGTAATTGAATTGCGGTCTGGACGCGCTGCTGAATTAGGTTTGAAGGTGGGCGATAGTATCAAAATTGAATAGTTAGGCTCCGGCGCTTTGCGGAACTAAAAACTGTAATCATCTCTCTGTGAAGAGTTGACAAAATCTTTATAAAGATTTATTTGTAATAAAAATATCACGTATTGTGGTAAAACAATCACTTATGAGGCTACTATTTAGCCATAGCACTCATAAGTATCAAGCTCTACTGTTTCCAGGGTAGAATCGCTGTTTTTAAGCTTGGTTGCAAAAATCCTCCCTTTGGCGTACGTGTAAATAGTCGTTGATAAGGGAGTATAAGCTATGGAATCTTTGCTACTAAATGTGTAATTAAACAAAGCATTAAAAGTAAACAAGGATGAAGCTAATTTGACAAGGGAAATGTGCTGCTGAAGATAGGAGCAAACCAGCAATTAAGGAAGCTTCTATTGCCCAGAACCTCTAATATAAGGTTCTTTTAGAGGCATAACCAACAAAAGTGCTGCTCGGTTTATTCGCTAACAGCACAGTGACACATAAAATACTGGCTACAGACTACTGAGAAAGGGTGAACCGATATATGATAATACACTCTACCCAAGGAGGTGAGAAACAAATGGCACCATCAAGATATTCTCGATTACTTCATTTTTTGCAGGAAGATTTGGCAATTTCTGCCGCCTCTTTGGCCGTAGCACTGCGCCATCGCGAGCAAGATCCAGGTTCTTTAGCCATAATTCTTTGGCAGTATGGGTTAATTACACTAGATCAGTTAGGACAAATTTATGATTGGCTAGAGACAGCATAGGTATGAGTAGCTCATTCAGGAGAATTGAGGTATGTCAAATCGACTCTACCTTCTGCAAAGGTTGATAGATAAACAAATTGACTCTGGTGGATTCTACGCATTTTCATTCAAATTAAAAGAGCGAGTTGTTAAGTCTATCTGTTGCATCAACGAGATAACTTGCTTCCAATAGGCAGCGCTCTCCAGAATCTTTACATAAGGAAAGTCTCCAGCCTCCTCCTGTTAATTGCTCTCCTTCTCCACATTTAGTAGGAAGAATCTAGAATCCCCTGCCTTTCGGAGTAAGTAAGTGAGCGAAGCAAAACTTACTCAGGCAGGGGAGTGTCAAGAATAGTTAGGATTGACTCAATACTCTCGCGGCGGCTGCTACACCACCTCCGGGGGTGAAGCCTTCATGGCCAAGTTCTAAAAGGACTACTTCTAGGGATGCTATGCAGCTAAGGATATCGCGATCGCTCACAAAACCCAAGTGACCAATGCGGAAAATCTTGTTTGATAAATGGTCTTGACCACCTGCAAGGGCTATATCAAAGCGCTTTTTCATCAGCGACCGAATTTTATCTGATTCGATTCCTTGGGGTGCTACTGCGGTAATTGCCGGACTGGCGGAATTATCTGCGGCAAACAATGGTAAATTCATCCCTTGAATCCCGGCGCGGGTAGCATTCTTAAGTCGCTGGTGGCGCGTAAATATTGACTCTAAGCCTTCAGCTTTCATCATTCGTAACGTGGTATGCAGCGCTACTATTAAGTTGACTGGCGGCGTAAAGGGGGTGGTATTTTTGGGTGTAGCTTTGCGATATTTGCCTAAATCTAGATAATATTTTGGCAATTTCGCAGTTTTGTAAGCTTCCCAAGCTTTGGGGCTGACAGAGACAAACCCCAATCCGGGGGGAATCATGTAGCCTTTTTGGGAACCAGAGGCGACTACATCCAAACCCCAGGCATCAACAGGCAAATTAAAAGCACCCAAACTAGTGACAGCGTCAACAATAATCAGGGCTTCACCGTGTTCCTTAACATGGCGGTTGATGGCTGCCAGGTCATTGAGCACACCCGTTGAGGTTTCGCTGTGGGTGATAATCACAGCTTTGATTTGCTTATCTTTATCAGCTGCTAGTTTTTCGGCAAACTGCCCTGGATCTAAGGGTTTTCCCCATTCAGCGGTAACTGTTTCGACATTCAAACCAAAGGCTTCACCAACTTCTACCCAGCGTTCGCCGAACTTACCGTTAGAACCAACTAAAATGCGATCGCCTGGAGATAGAAAATTAATCATCCCAGCTTCCACAGCACCTGTACCGCTGACATTCAGCATCTGCACATCATGTTGAGTTTGATGTAGCCATTTGAGGTTTTCTGTCACCTCCGCCATCATGTTGCTAAATTCACTGGTGCGGTGTCCAATTGGGTGCTTGGCTAATGCCAGTAGGGCCGCTTCTGGCACCGGGGTAGGGCCAGGAATCATTAGCATCAGCTTATCGTCCATGTTATCTGTGTCCTAAATTCAAATAAAAGTCAAAATTGCGGGGGGATGGTTAATTCTGCTAAACTTATCGGCATCGTGTTTCCAGTAGTCTTACCAGATGTACAGATCACCTTTGGGGGTCTGAATCTTGGAGCAGTGGTTGATCCTCAGCTAGTAATTAGCAGACATCAAATTTATTAACCAGTTTGTTTAAAGTCAGGAAAAAGTGCTTATCTAGAATCTCACAAATTGGCGCACAGGTACAATGAGTTAGCAAATTGTATCAAGAGCCGTTTTTTTTGGCACTATCTGAAAATGGAAAATTTCCCCACTAGATCGATTTTGACTAACTCCCTGCCTGAAGGGGTAAGTCCTGGGGACAAGGTTTGCCAAAGGGTAGCGGACGCACCAAAGGAGATTCTTGCTCTCACACTATCTCTCATTTGATGGTTACGTTTTCTTGTAATAGTCTCTACGAGAATATCCAAATAACCCTGTGATTTTCCTTTTTACAGTTTGCACAATTATTATCTAGTTTACAAGTAAAATTAACTAAAAAATGAAACAATCAAAGCAACTTTAGCCAACTAGGTTGAGTGAGTTGCTGATTGCCACTTACGGGAACCCAGATACTGGATAACAGGCTAAAAAGTTCATCAGTGAACTTAACAAGGGTGCAAAATTAATCAGGTGCGACAACTTTTTGTGCATTATGATGATTGATCGACCAACGGTGATCAACGGACATATCAGAACTTTGGCAAATTTCTTCTAGTCGCTTTTGCTGTACCGCAGCTTTTCGCATGGTAATAATTAGCTGAGTCACCTGATGCCTTAAATCTGGATTTTGATTGACCGCTAACATAGTTTGTCTTTCTAAGAGTTGAAGTATAAGTTCGTAGTGGATAGGTGAAGGTAAAGGGATTTGCTCCATGAAGTTAATTTGAGATTTTAAAGAAAGGGATTTTGTCTTAGTCAAAGTTTATCTCCTGCCCAATAAATTGTTACACAGGAAATAAATTATTGCTTATAGCCTGGATTAAGCTGGTGATGAAAATTTGGCAAAGAGATTAGTAATACCTAAGCCGGGGTCTGGTTGTTTTACCAAGGATTCACCAATAAGTACAGCGGATGCACCTGCTTTGTCCACTAAGCTGAGATCGTCGGGGTGATGCAGTCCTGACTCACTAACTACTAAAATGTTGCGTTCTTGCAGTTGTTTATTCCTGTCGGCGAGTAGTTGGCAAGTAGTTTGCAAGTCAACTGAGAAATCTTCCAAGTTCCGATTATTGATTCCCACTAAGGAAACACCATCTAAGGCTAATACTCGGTCAAGTTCTGCCAAACTATGGACTTCAATCAAGGTTGCCATTTTTAGTTTGTTAGCAATTTTGACAAAGTATTGCAAATCTTGATCGCTGAGGATGGCTGCAATTAATAAAACCGCATCTGCACCATGAATGCGTGCCAAATACATCTGGTAAGGATAGATGACAAAATCTTTACACAGTAGGGGTAAATCTACGCTTTTGCGAACTAGGGCTAGGTTATCAAAGCTGCCTTGAAAGAATTTGACATCTGTCAGTACAGAAAGACAACTGGCACCACCTTGTTGATAGGATAGAGCGATCGCTACTGGGTCAAAATCTGGGCGGAAAATTCCTTTGCTGGGGGAAGCTTTTTTGACTTCTGCAATCAGCGCTGGTTTGGTTTTGCCTTGGCGGAGGGCAGCGACAAAATCACGGGTTGGTGGTGCACAGAGTACCTTTTTTTGCAATTCATGCAAAGGTAGCTTTTCCCGCATTTGGGTATCTTCTATTTCTTTTTGCCAAACAATTTCTTCCAAAATATTTCTGGGTGCTGCATCTGGCATGGCAATCTGATAGCGCAATATAGAGATATCAATAGCTTGGCTGGGTGAACGACGACGGATTTGCATAATTTAGTTATTAGTCATTGGTTATTAGTCATTAGTCAGTAGTCAAGAGTCATTTGTCAGGGTTTTGTTAGCTAAGGACAAATGACTAATGACTATTGACTAACTAGCGAAAGCGCGTTTATAGGCTTCGTCCAACACTTCTGAAAGTGTCGGGTGGGCGTGAACCAAATTGGCGAGGATGTGAACAGCTTGACGGTTGGCAATTGCCGCTGAGGCTTCGTGAATTAAGTCTGAGGCATGCATTCCGAAAATGTGGACGCCCAAAACTTCCCCTGTGTCTTTGCGGTAAATTACCTTAGCTATGCCGTCGGCTTCATTTTCTGCCAGGGCTTTAGAATTACCTTTGAAGTAACTCTTGCTTGTGGCAATTTCAAATCCCTCGTCCAAACCCAACTCCTTGGCTGCTGTTTCTGTTAAGCCCACATAACTAACTTCTGGGTGGGTAAAGGCGGCGGCGGGGATGCTGCGATAGTCTATTTTTCTTTCCCGCCCGATGATATTGTCTACGGCAACGATGCCTTGGGCAGAGGCAGCGTGAGCTAGCATCATTTTGCCATTGGCATCGCCAATTGCCCAGAGATGGGGGACGATTTCACCTGCCGAGAGCACCGCCATGGTGTCGTTAACGGGGATATAATTCCGACGGTCAAGTTCTACACCCACAGACTCTAAACCAAGATTTTGGGTGACGGGGATGCGTCCTGTAGCTACTAGGCAAGCATCCACCTCCATAACTTCTACAACTTCTTTGGTTTGGAAATTTGCCAACTCAATCACCACTGGTGAACCGGGAATAACTTTTTTGGCGTATATTCCAACTTTGGTTTCAATATCGCGCTGAGTAATCAGCACCCGTTCGGCAAGTTTGGCGATATCGCGGTCAAATCCTGGCATTAACTGATCTAGGGCTTCAATCATCGTGATTTCACAACCCAAAGCTGAGTAAATATCAGAAAATTCCAAGCCAATGTAGCCACTACCAATAATTGCCACCCAGTTTGGTAGGGATTCCAATTTCACTCCTTGGTCGCTGGTAAAGACGGTTTTGCCGTCTACTTCAATTCCTGGAGGAACGAAGGGTACTGAACCAGGGGAAAGGATGATGTCTTTGGCTGTGATGGTTGTTTCGCCGTTATTTGTAGTGATGGTGACTTTTTGGAACCCAGCTACTTTTCCCCAGCCGCGGATAATATCGACTCCCAAGCGTTTGAGGCTGTTGGTTAAGTCACCTTGAATTTTTGAGACGAGATTGCCTGCATGATTGGCGATCGCTTGGCGATCAAACTCTACACTACCAACTTTAATTCCTAGGGACTTGAGGTGGTGGGCATTGCGTAACTCCCGCACACGTCCAGATGCTGCTAGCAGTGCTTTAGAAGGAATGCAGCCCCGGTTAACACAGGTTCCCCCCATATCTGCTGCTTCGATAATCGCTGTTTTCAGACCGCAGCTGACAGCGTGTAGGGCTGCGCCATGGCCGCCTACACCAGCGCCTATAATGACTAAATCGTAATCAAATCCAGGACTCACGTTAGTTTCCCCGTCTGCTTCGCCTATCTATCAACCCATTTTAGACAGAGTTGCAGAAATATTTGATGAAACTTGCCAGAAATGGAATTGCAGCTTACTAGAATTTAATCGGGAAAATTTTCCTGCCATTGATTCCAGTACCAAAACAATGGTATTGAAACTCCCTTGGGAAAAACCTGGACAAAATTGGCGGTTCCAACCCAACGAAGGCGGCTTTTACAATCTCGTTTTCACACAAAATCTTGGGAATATCTTGGGTGATGCCGCGCTGCGCGTCCTTTATTTACCCATCTAACGAGTAGATTTTGGATCAGGCTAACCAATGAAAGGACAACTTTAATGAAGCCCCACTTGCTTGATGACGGGGTTGGCATGCTTGCGCCTATTTTGTTTGAATATTGGGAGTACGGATATTTCGCTGAGGTGGTGAGCGAGAACCACACTTGATTTTTTGGATTGTTTGTTAATTTAATATCATAATCTCTTTGCCTGGCATTATACCTGGCAAACACTAAATCTCGTATCTTAGAAAAAAAACATAACGGAAATTTCTACAGGAGGCTGGTAGATGGCTGCAACCGACTTCAAAGACTATTACTCAATTTTAGAAATTAGTAAAACTGCCAGTCCGGAAGAAATTAAACAAGCTTTTCGTAAATTAGCCCGCAAGTTTCACCCTGATGTCAATCCTGGCAACAAACAGGCAGAGGCACGCTTCAAAGAAATTAACGAAGCCTACGAGGTTTTGTCAGACCCAGATAAACGCAAAAAGTACGACCAATATGGTCAATACTGGAAACAGGTTGGTGAAGGCATGCCAGGTGCCGGCCCTGGTGTTGACATGGGCGGCTTTGACTTCAGTCAATACGGTAGTTTTAATGACTTTCTTAATGAGTTATTTGGTGGTGCGGGCCAGCGAGGTGGGCGACAAAACTACTCTTCTCGCACTTCCACAAGTAGACCAGGCAGCGGTTTTGGCGGTTTTAATGATTTTGGTTTTCAAGATTCAGGTACTGCTACTACCCAAGATACGGAAGGCTTGATCACTTTGACTTTTGCTGAAGCCTTTGCTGGTGTGCAAAAACGCTTCAGTTTAGGCAACGAAACTATTGATGTTCGCATTCCCTCAGGGGCTAAAGCGGGTACTCGCTTGCGGGTGCGGGGGAAAGGTCAAGTCAATCCCATGACTCAACAGCGGGGGGATTTATATTTAAAGGTGGAACTTCAGCCCCACTCTTTCTTCCAAATTGAAGGTGATAATCTTGTCTGTGAAGTCCCGATCACACCCGATGAAGCCACATTAGGCGCTTCTATTGATGTACCTACCCCCGATGGTTCAGTTAATGTCAAGCTACCTGCGGGGGTGCGTTCTGGTCAATCTCTGCGTTTACGTGGCAAAGGCTGGCCCCTAGCTAAGGGTGGACGTGGCGATCAGTTGGTGAAGGTGGCGATCGCACCACCAAAAGACCTTAGCCCACAAGAACGTGAATACTACGAAAAAATCCGGGCGATTCGTACCTATAATCCCCGCAGTCATTTGGAGCAGTTTAAACTCTGAAATAGGCTGTAAACCTGTTGTCCAATGGCGAATCTTTGAACCAAGAATCCCCGTGTCTTTGGACCGGGGACTTTACTCAGGCAACTTTACACTCGATTGAATTGTTCTAACAATGTTTCTATTCCAGCATTGTGATCTAAAAATGAAAATAAATGCCTGTAGCGAAGTTTGCCATCTTTATCTAATACAAATTGTGCTGGTAAAGGCGCTCCTAGGGCTTGCCCTACTTTGTATGTATGAAAAACATCACAGCTAGGGTCACTCAATAATGGCATTTGTAAGCCTAAATCTCTGACCACTATTTGACTTTGCCTTTCGTCGGTACTAGTAATCAGCAAAACTTCAATTCCGCGATTTTTAAACTGCTCGTAGTTTTCATTCAAAGCTTTGATGTGGGGAAAGCAAAAAGGGCAATATTGTTTTTCTGTGAAAATCCGTGTAAAGGCGAGTAAAACTGGTTGTTTGCCTTTATAGTCAGATAATTTCACTACAGTGCTGTTGGTAATATCTGGCAATTTAAAATCTGGTGTCCCCACTCCTATTCTTAACTGACTTATCGCTGGGACTGGCAAAAAATTACGGAAGAAGCGCTCATTGAATAAGCCGCTAAAATCAGTTGAAGTCAGCATATTTTTAGCCCTGATTATTTAAATAATCTTTCAAAAAAAAACCACGAGATAAACACTGATTATTCCGTATCTGTGTAAATCTCGTGGTTCATCTGTGGTGATGATTGATTTGGTTATTAACTTCAACAAACTGCCTTGGAGTTTTCCCAGGAGGGTAATCTAGACAGCAGAGAAGTAGATTTTGGACTTCACTGGGTCAGGAGTCATTGTCTTGTCTCCTGGTTGCCAACCAGCAGGGCAAACTTCATCAGGGTGGGATTGAACGTGCTGAATTGCTAGTAATGTCCGCAGGGTTTCATCGACGCTGCGACCAAAAGCTAAGTTATTGATAGTGGCGTGCTGGATGACACCATCTTTGTCGATGAGGAACAGACCGCGCAAGGCAATGCCTGCTGCTGGGTCAAGGACGTTATAAGCGGCGCTAATCTCTTTCTTGATGTCAGAAACTAGGGGATAATTTAAGTCACCGACACCACCAGACTTGCGATCAGTTTGAATCCAAGCGAGGTGCGAGAATTCACTATCAACGGAAACACCAAGCACTTCCGTGTTAATTTTCTTGAATTCTTCGTAGCGATCGCTAAATGCTGTAATTTCAGTGGGACAAACAAAGGTAAAGTCTAAAGGATAGAAAAACAGGACAACGTATTTGCCCCGATAGTCGGAAAGTTTAATATCCTTAAATTCCTGATCTACCACAGCCGTTGCTGTAAAGTCGGGAGCCTGTTGACCAACGCGGAGGCATCCTTCTGTTCCGTAAGTGAGGGACATTAACCTAATTCTCCTTCAACTTCTATACATCTCTTAGCGTTGAATTTCGGGTCAAGTAAAACTCACCCATCTACGCTGTCACAGTTTAATTACGATCTGTTACAAGTATATCATACTCATAACGATTTTGAGTAGCAAATGGCTGATTTAGATACAAGAGAATGGTTACTCACCAATGGCTTGGGTAGTTTTGCTAGTGGTACAGTTTCTGATGTCCGCACCCGCACCTATCACGGTTGGCTATTTGCCGCTACAAATCCCCCTTCTGGGCGTACCCTGCTGTTTTCCCACTTGGAAGCGAGCCTAGAAGTAGAGAAGAAATTGATAGCATTGGGGACAAATTGCTGGGGTAGTAGTCAGATTTCGCCGACCGGCTACGAACTGCTACGCTATTTTGAGATTAATCCAGTTCCCAAATGGATTTGGGGTGAGGATAACTGGCAATTAACAAGACAATTGGCGATGCCCTATGGGTTAGCCGATAAGGAGAAAGGAGGATCTTTTTGCCATCGGATTTTGATCCAGTATCGCTACGAGGGTAAACATTTAGCTATTTTAAAGCTGAGACTGCTGATAGCCGAGCGCGATTTTCATCATCAGGAAAATGGGAATCAGGAATTACAGTTTTCCCAATTGCTTGGGCCACAACAAGTGTGTCTGCAAGGGATTCATGGTGGCAAGGTTGGCATACCTTGGCACTTGCGGTGGACTCAAGGAAACTATCAACCAGATACAGTTTGGTACTGGAATTATCGGTTATCAGAGGAAACGCAGCGGGGATTAGGCGATCGCGAAGACCTCTTCAGCCCCGGTTATTTAACAGTCCCTCTCCAGCCGGGAGATACAATAACTCTAGAAGCACGGGTAGGTTTTCCCGACTCACAGCAAGCTGTTCTCACCTCCACAGCCTTTGCTAAAGCTGTCGAGACAGAGGAAGAAAGACTCTCTCAAATTTTTAGATTTGAGCAGCAGGATTTAGATAGTACAAAGCCAATTACCAATTCCCAATCCCCAATCTGGCAAAAACTACTCAGAGCAAGCGATCAATTTATTGTCTATCGAGCCTCAATTGCTGGGCCTACTGTGATTGCTGGCTATCACTGGTTTAATGATTGGGGGCGCGATACCTTGATTGCTTTACCAGGATTGGCACTAGTCCCAAAACGCTTTGATTTGGCAAAAGGGCTGTTGCAAACTTTTGGGCGTTATTGTCGTCACGGTTTGATTCCCAATGCTTTTCCTGATGTCGATGGCGAACCTTTTTACAATAGTATTGATGCGGCGCTGTGGTGGATTGAAACTTTAGGACTTTACTTAGAAGCTACCCAAGACTGGCAGTTTTTAGCAGCGCAATTCCCAGTAGTGCAGCAAATCCACAAAGCCTTTGTCGGTGGTACTCGCTACAATATCCATGTTGATGCCACTGATGGGTTAATTGGTTGGGATGCTCGCGGTGTAGCTCTTACCTGGATGGATGTGGTGATTGGGGGGCAGCCTGTTACACCCCGTCAGGGTAAGCCAGTGGAAATCAATGCTTTGTGGTATTCGGCTTTATGTTGGATGAGTCAGTGGGCAGAACGGTTGAGCTGTCTTCATTTGGGGGAACCAGTACGTCTTGCTCAACAGGCAAAGCGCTATGGCCAGCAGGCACAAAAGGTGAAAGTCTCTTTGCAAAAGTTTTGGAATCCTCAGCTAGGCTATTTGTACGACACTATTGAGCCGGATGATCGCCGAAATTGTCAAATTCGCCCGAATGCAGTTTTGGCGCTATCTCTGCACCATTGCGGGTTTACTCTACAGCAGGGATGTCAAATACTAGATTTGGCTTCTGCTAGTTTGCTTACTCCCTATGGTCTTCGCAGTCTCGATCCTGGTGATTCGGAATATATGGGAAAATATGAGGGTAATTCGCAAAAACGCGATCGCGCTTATCATCAAGGCACTGTTTGGGGTTGGCTAATTGGCCCCTATATCCGGGCTTGTGAGCGGTTTTACCCAGAGAAACCAATACCTTTTGATTGGCAACCTTTGCTAGACCATTTTTTATCTAGTGGTTGTATTGGTTCTATTTCGGAAATTTTTGATGGTGATGCGCCGCATATAGCTAGGGGTGCGATCGCTCAAGCTTGGTCTGTGGCTGAGGTGATTCGTCATTTTAGATGATTGGATTTTTTGTCTCACGCAAAGTCGCAAAGGCGCAGAGAGGAAGAGAAGAGTAATTTTTTACGGGTTACTAACTATCGATTTGATGGTATTTCTGCTGTTTTTTGTGATTCATTTCTGATGTTAAAGTAATGGAAAAGGTTTGCAACTGTTAAATGCGATGCTTGTTGTAAGTTGGATGTGACTAATGTTTTATATCCAGAGTTTGCAGCTTGTTGACTAACATAGATTTCATACTCTCGACGTAGATCAGGCTCGAAGATAAATAATAGTTGGTCACGCAGGGAGTAGAAATGAGATTTTTCGGCTAAATTTTCGTATATTAATTGTTCGGGGGGTATTTCTGAAGCTGTGAGGGTTTGGTTAGTTTCTGAAGTGTTGAAAGTAGAGCTATTTAAAAGTTTTAATTCTGATGCAGGAAGGGATTTTATCCAATCAACATGATTTTGCCATGAGTTGATTAGGACTAAATCATGGTTGCGAATGCGGGTAATTTCGGGAAAGAGAAAATCAAGCTCTTCATCTGATTCGCAGCGGTTAATCACGGTGATGGCATCTTCACAGATTTTATCTTGCAGTTGGCTCAAGCGATCGCACACTGCTGAAACTTCTTTCTGTACTTGATAAGTCGCAATAATCGTCTGTTCAATAGCCCAAGAGCATTCTAGCCTGCGGAGTTGTCCAGCCGCACAAGTTTCTTCTAATAAATGCGGGTTAGTGTAATCTGCTAAAGCCTCAAATAACATTCCCCTAGCAGCGTCAATTTCAGCATTTCTCCGGCTGATATCTTGCAATTGCATCGCTGAACGGAAACGGTTTATAGCTTGGATAAACAACCCATACGCCCTAACTAAAATCGTGCGATGTTGTTCAAATTTGATATCTTGGGCTACCTGCTCAATTAATTGTCTAATTTCGGCTCCTTGGTCTTTTAAGGCTTGTTTCAAGTCAATAAAGCCATTTTTGACCTCCAGCCGCATTTGCTCAACTTCTTTCCTCAATTTCAGCGTTTGGTGTAAGTTCACTGCTGTTAATGCTACACCTGCAACTGTTCCCACACCAATCACAGCAGTTGTTGCTTGCAGTACTCCCACGCTACTTTGTAAAGTTAGCAAGCTAGTCTGTATAATTTGCAAATCATTCCGCACTGCTGTAAAACTCTTGTGGTTTTGATACATTTGCAACACTCCCATCAGCAAATTAGCACCTGCTGTCAGTGGCGATAAAGGACTATTATTGACTACAGCACCAACAGCATGAGCAGCAAACTGTCCAGTAAGAGCATCTCTAACTATACCTATGGGTACTCCATTGCTAAAGACTTGTAAATATGGTTCTTCAGTACCTGTTATGCTAAACTATTAAATTTAAAGATTAAAAAATGTAATTAAGTGTATCAAATTATTTTTATAAGCCTTACTGCACTTGACATGTAAGGAATATTTATTGT
>NZ_JACJRJ010000057.1 GCF_014697195.1 Cylindrospermum sp. FACHB-282
TATTAACATAAAGGCGCGTGGGACACACGCCCTCAAAGCTCAATCAATGTCCTCATAGAGGAGTCGTTGAGAAGCCCACACTCACCCGAAGGGGAGTGTGTGGAGTATGTCACCTCGACTCGCTACTTAGCAGTGGTTGGTGGATCTCGTTTAGTTTAATAAAGCTATCAAAGGCATACCACGCCAACAGATACCAGGGAATAACTTCTAATTGCAGACCTTGAACCAGTAACTGCCTAACAGCTAGCATACTCAGTCCCAAGGGGAAAAAGAAGCGCAAATCAACCACACCGTCTGTTGCTAATTCGACTCGTCTATTCAAGTCCACAACTGCAATGGATAAACTCACCGCCGCCTCGGTGCTACCCTGACTAATATCGCCAAAAATTATGCCTATATCGTGGAGTGTGGCTAGCACATTTTCTAAACTGCCTTTTTTGCCACTGTGTTTGATCAGAATACTCCCATGGTGAATATTAGTCCTGACTTGACTAACGCTAGGTTGTGCTTCTAGGACACTGGTAATAATATGCATTTTTCGGGATTGGCGATCGCCTTGAGCAACTCTCAACCGTAGCCTTCCAGGAGTATTACTAACAATTTTTGTAGATATAGGTTTGGATGGTGTCTTTAAAGCTCCTTGATCCATAAGTTTAAACATCTTTCTGATAAATAAACGCCGATGGAAACAATTTATCTGCGGTGATCACGAAGATTTAGAGGGTGGTACTACCCACCCTACTTAGGAAAAATTGCAGATTTATGCACCATTATCTGCTGTAACTTCAGCAGGTTCAAAAGATGCTGTTTGCTTGGCTTCCGCTATTTCCGACTTAGCCTCAGCGATAATATCATCCCAAGTTTCGCCTAATTCGGCGATCGCACCTTTGCTTCTCTCATAGGCTACAAGTCCGCCCTTGATCACCGACTTAGCTATAGGTTTACCAACGCCTGCCACAATGGGAATTAAAACAGGAGCTAGCAGTACAGCCCCAATACCGACGATGATTCCTGGAGCACCTGCATCTTCTACGAAATCAGTAATTTTTGCCATAATTTTCCATGACCTCCAGTAAATGAGAAACTGATAAGAAAGCTCTCTAACGTAATCTACTCAGGATGTCGATCTCATCTTGCTGATGGTAGAGAGCCAACTCCATCAGCTTCACCCAATGAGATATGCTAATCTCACCAGACTGATAGGCGATCGCAATAGAAGCCGCATCATAATTCACACGCACACTCACAACTTGGGTATCTGTTTTTAGCAACCTCTCTAATCGCCGCCCATAGGCCCGATCTTCAGCGATTTGAGGCACACGAAACCTCACCCTTCCCGCTATCACATGCACCACACTATAGGCTATCTTTACAGGCGGTGCAGCTACTTCCCTACATTGATATTCAGCAGAAACTGCTGATGGTATAACTTGCACCGCCAAATAATCAATTACCCAACGAGTAGCATCGGCGGCAATAATGTACACAGGAATCCCTACCAAACCCTTAATTCCCAATCCTCCCGTCACCGCCAAGCCTGTCATTAAGGGAATCAAAGAAATTGACTGTTCTTTCCAAAAATCTAGAGATTTCCACTTTAACCTATCGCCACTACTGACAGTTCTGATCATGTACTCAATAGCTACACCAAGCCAGAGGTTAATATTATGTTAAATATAACTTCTAGCATTGGTGTTAAGTCTCACTCTTAAGAGATATTTTAGATTAGGTTTTATTAACTACTCGCTTTTGAAATTCCTGCTCAGTGATCATATCGAGATTACTCTCTAGGCGATCTACAAAAACAATCCCATCAAGATGATCATTTTCATGTTGAAATATCCGCGCCACAAAATCAGTTAATGTTTGAGTTTGCAACTCGCCATTGCGGTCAATGTATTCCACTTCAATTGCTTGATATCTGGGGACTAAACCCCTAATACCTGGAACACTCAAACAACCTTCCCAACCTTTGACAACTTCAGTTGAATGAGCAATGATTTTGGGATTAATGATCGCTGTAGGTTCCATCAAAGGGGCGTAGGGATACCTGGCATTAGGATGAGAAGCCAGAATGAATAAACGATAGGATTCTGCTACTTGGGTTGCCGCAATTCCCACGCCGTTAGCTTTGGCAACAGTGGCGATTAAGTCATCAATCAGTTGTTGAATGTACTCATCGTCAATATTCTCCACCCAAGCGGCTTTTTGGCGCAATATCGGATTTCCTAATTGAATAATTGGGTTTAATTCAGCCATCGCAAAAACTCCTTTAGGGAATGGGTAATGGGTAATGGGTAATTGGTAATGGGAAGACAACTGACAACTGACAAATAAAAATCAGCCTTCACGTTGCTCACGTTGGTCACGTTGTACGGGTAAAGGTTCTGGTTTAACTGCTAGTTGAGTAATTTTGCCATTGCGTTCTACTTGGATTTGTAGAGGATTACCAATTTTGCTGTTTTCTACTAACCTTTGCACATCTTCGACTTTAGTCATCGGCTGGTTATTAATGGTTTTAATCACATCACCAGGACGCATTCCGCCAACAGAGGCTGGGGAGTTAGGGACAATCTTAAGTAGCAAAACGCCTTGATCTGCTGCTATATTCACGCGATCGCCAAATCTGGTCTTGATTCTTTCCTTAATTTCTGGCGTCAGCGTCACCATTTGAACACCCAAATATGGATGATCTACTTTTCCTTGAGTAATCAATTCCTGAGAAATTCTTTGCACCGTATTAATAGGAATGGCAAATCCCAAACCTTGAGCACCGCGAATAATAGCTGTGTTCATCCCTATCACCTCACCGCGAGCATTTAGCAAAGGCCCACCAGAGTTACCGGGGTTAATCGCGGCATCTGTTTGCAAATAGTCAACACGCTTGTCACTAGCACCAATGTCACTACTAGAGCGGCCCGTCGCACTGATAATTCCAGAGGTAACAGTATTATTCAAACCTAAAGGATTACCGATCGCAATTACCGCTTCTCCCGGTTGCAAAGCATCGGAGTTACCCAAAGACAGGATTGGCAGGTTATTGGCGTCAATTTTAATCACCGCTACATCCGTGACCGGATCTTCACCCAGCACTTTACCATCAAAAGTCCGCCCATCTTTGAGGGTGACAGTAACTCTGTCAGCACCATCAACAACGTGGGAATTAGTCAAAATTTGACCGGAGGCATTAATAATAAATCCTGAACCACTACCTCTTTCTACCCGTTGTGTTGGCTGTGATGGCACTCTATCACCAAAGAACCGCTGAAAAAACGGATCTGCAAATTCTTCTGGCCCTTTATAAGTCACAGTTCTGGAAGCATCAATGCGAACTACCGCACCTCCTACCTGTTGCACGACGCCAACGACAAAGTTAGGATCTCCAGAGGACGAAATTATGGGTGTCGGAACAATTACCGGAAGGGGGGCAGTTGTTTTTTCAGCTTGTGCACCGTTTCTTTGATTCTCAAAGTTCTTAACAGGTTGCAGAGTGCAGCTCTCAAGAGACACCAACACTACTCCACTTAGTAGCATCTGTACTATAGTTCTTCCTCTCCAACTACGGAGTGAATACCCTAAATCAACATTTTTCAGCCCTAAGTTATGGTCTTGTGTCTTCATATGTCGTTACTTCTCCGTGTTAGTTAGTCGATGCTAGGATCTTGGCTACCGAGTGTGTCCCAGAATGATGACCTTAAATCCTGGTTCCAGGTCTAGGGCATCTCAATGTTAAATTAGTGCTTATTCTTATTTTCTCTTCTATTTTTGACGATTCGCTCATTGGTGGTAAATGATGGAAATTCCTCTAGACAGTCTATGGAGTCAAGTACTGGAGCGCTTACAGCTAGAACTGTCTCGTCCCACCTTTGAAACTTGGATCAAAACTGCTAGTGCAGAACGCTTAGAAAATAATTGCTTGGTAATCCGTACTCCTAACCCTTTTGCCCGCAATTGGTTACAAAA
Organism: Cylindrospermum sp. FACHB-282; assembly: GCF_014697195.1. GTDB lineage: Bacteria > Cyanobacteriota > Cyanobacteriia > Cyanobacteriales > Nostocaceae > Cylindrospermum. The sequence continues at coordinate 3,964 of NZ_JACJRJ010000057.1, forward strand.
ATATTACATCAATACTATTGCTCGTGTAGTGCAAGATATTTTGGGTTATCCCCTAGAAATTTATATTACCGTTGCTAAAGGTGATGAAGTTTCTCAAATTAATGAAACGGAGGTTGCTTGGGAACTACCAGCCACTAATAAGATTAATCAAAGTACTGCTAAGAAAACACAAAAAACCACAGAATTAAACTCTAAATATGTCTTTTCGCGGTTTGTAGTTGGTGCTAACAATCGCATGGCTCACGCTGCTTCTTTAGCAGTGGCAGAATCTCCAGGTAAAGAGTTCAATCCGTTATTTTTATGTGGTGGGGTGGGTTTGGGTAAAACTCACTTAATGCAAGCTATTGGTCATTATCGCTGGGAAATTTGTCCTGAATCTAAAATATTTTATGTTTCTACTGAGCAGTTTACTAATGATTTAATTACAGCAATTCGTAAGGATAGTATGCAAAGTTTCCGGGAACATTACCGGGCGGCTGATGTGTTGTTGGTCGATGATATTCAATTTCTTGAGGGGAAAGAGTACACCCAAGAGGAATTTTTTCATACTTTTAATAGTTTACATGAAGCGGGTAAGCAAGTTGTGATTGCCTCTGACCGCCCTCCTAACCAGATTCCACGCTTGCAAGAACGTCTTTGTTCCCGGTTTTCTATGGGTTTAATTGCCGATATTCAACCGCCAGATTTAGAAACTAGAATGGCGATTTTACAAAAAAAAGCTGAGTATGAAAATATTCGTCTGACTAGAGATGTCATTGAGTATATTGCTTCTAACTATACGAATAATATTCGAGAATTAGAAGGAGCCTTAATTCGGGCACTGGCTTATATCTCCATTTGGGGTTTACCGATGACGGTGGAAAGTATCACACCAGTTTTAGTTACCCAAAATGAGAAGGTGGAAGCGACAGCAGAGGTAATTTTGACGGTGATTGCTGAGGCCTTTAATATCCCTATTGAAGACCTCAAAAGTAATTCGCGGCGGCGGGAAATTAGCTGGGCGCGGCAAATAGGAATGTATTTAATGCGGCAACATACGAGCCTGAGTTTACCGAGGATCGGCGAAGAGTTTGGTGGTAAAGACCATACAACTGTGATTTATAGTTGTGACAAAATTGCCCAACTCCAGGAAAGCGAAGGACTACGGCGCACGGAAAGTCAACGAGCTTTAGTACAAACATTGCGTCAATTGAGCGATCGCATTAAGATGCTCTGTCGCACCCAAAAACAGCCCTGAGTTGTCTGAAACCTTGTTTTCCACAGCCACCATCCTAATTATAACCTTGACATCCGAGCCTTTAAGGGAGAATATTAAGTTAAGTATAAAAAATGATTAAATTAAACTTTAATTGTGGAAAAAAAATGACCTTTTGTGGAAAAGACTGTGGAAAACTTAAGATAGTTCACAGTAAATTCCATTAAGTACAATTACCCTGTGGAAAAACCCCCCAGTTTTTCCACAAGTTTTCCACAAATTAGTTAGATTCTCAACCATTTGTCAACCAGACATATCACAGGTTTTCCACATTTTCCACAGCTATTAATAGTTTTAACGTGTCGCGGAAGTCCCCACCCTCAATGTACTCATAGGGTGGGGATAGGGAGCGGACGGCGACGATTCCATCCCCGACTAATATCAACTGTTCAGTTGATTAGGGAGTGGGGTAGATGAGAAGTCGTCGATTTTGGGACTAGGCAACCTGTCGATCCAATCCTCAACCAACTGCGTAACTGTTTTTTCTTTGCTTTGTGCATAAGCCTTAAGTTTGTCGTTCCGTTTCTGTGACAACCTGATTCTGATGGAGCTTTCTTTCATCATGTATCGCTGCTGTAGATACATTTATGTGATTATATAAATGGTCGATGACCCGCCCACATGGCTCATAACAAACGGTCACAGTAGCAGTAATATGCTTACCAAGTATAAGAGCGTGAGAAAGGGGGAAAGATTCCGGTCACTGGTTCGCCTATCTACTAAGGCGGTAAAAGATAAGCCACACAGGAATGTACGGTAAAACAATTAAACTGCCTATGGAAGATGGGCGGCTGCCTGTGGATGCTGTGTAAGACCATCATCGGGTTTAGTCCCGAACTCCTAGCAATAGGAATCCCTAACGTGGCAACAGCGGATGAGACGGGAAACCCGAAAGACGAATAAGACCGTCATTGTTGTAGTTGAAATTGGAAGCCCCTTTTTCAGCGAAGCAAAAAGGGGTACTTCACAGGAAAAATATATCTTTGGTGGTAGTTACCTAGCTCAGATATTCTCACTGGTAAGCTAGGCGATCGCTACTCCCGTGGAAACCATAAGAATGCTAGGATATGCTTCACTAGCTCAACCTGTTTTATGAAATTAGTTTGCGCCCAAAGCGATCTCAGTACAAACCTCTCACTCGTTAGCCGTGCAGTACCATCACGGCCGACTCATCCAATACTTGCCAATGTGCTGCTGCAAGCGGATGCTCAAACTAACCAAGTAAGCTTAACAGCCTTTGATCTGAGCTTGGGTATCCGTACCAGTTTTAATGCTGAAGTATGGGAAGGGGGAGCGATCGCTCTTCCTGCTAAACTGCTTGTAGACATCACCTCTCGTCTACCAGAAGGGGAAATCACTCTAGAAGTTGAATCAGCTATCGGCCCTGAAAACGCCGGGGAAGGCTTAATTGTCACCCTCACACCCAAGAGTGGCCGTTATCAAGTGCGAGCCATGGGTGCAGAAGAGTTTCCCGAACTACCAATCATTGAAAATGCGGAAGCACTTCATCTCACCACCGCAGCATTAATTGAAGGATTAAGGGGTTCACTGTTTGCTACTAGTGGTGATGAAACAAAGCAAGTCCTCACCGGAGTCCATTTAACAGTAAAACAAGACACCATAGAATTTGCCGCTACTGATGGACACCGTCTAGCAGTGGTGGAAACTACTAACGAGCGTCCTCTGGGGGGAATTGATCAGCTAGAGGTGACAGTACCAGCCAGAGCACTACGGGAATTACAGAGGATGTTGGCTCATAGCTCCCCATCAGAAGAAACTGTAGCTTTATATTTTGATCAAGGTCAAGTTGTCTTTGCCTGGCAAAATCAACGGTTAGCCAGTCGTACTTTAGAAGGGCAATATCCCGCTTATCGGCAACTAATTCCGCGCCAATTTGAGCGTCAAGTGACCATTGAGCGGCGTCAATTCATCAGCACTTTAGAGCGGATTGCCGTTTTAGCTGATCAGAAGAATAATATTGTGAAAATCAGCATTGATCAAGAAGGTCAAGAAATTACTTTATCTTGTGAAGCCCAAGATGTGGGGAGTGGTAGAGAGTCAATGCCAGCACAGATATCTGGAGAAAACATCGATATTGCCTTTAATGTCAAATATTTAATGGAAGGCTTGAAAGAGTTACCATCTTCAGAAATTCAAATGCATTTGAATCAAAGCTTAACCCCAGTTATTTTCACACCATTGGGTGGGTTGAAGATGACTTATTTAGCCATGCCGGTGCAACTAAGAAAGCTTACAGACTGATTTAGTAGTGCTGAGGGATATTAAGCTGACAATCCTATAATGTGCATACCATCATTCAATCTAACTCTTGTGGGGTGGGCAGGAAAGCCCGCCCTTGATGTTCAAATTAAAAGCCCAACAGCTTAGTATATTTCAGCACTTTTTATGTCTTTTTTGATGGCAAATCGGAATTTTAATATGCTGTCAGTCAGGGATGCAGAAAGTATTATTTTAAATTTGGTGCAACCGTTAGATAAACAACTGGATATTGAAGTTGTAGATTTATTAACGGCAGCTAATCGCGTTTTGGCAACTCCTGTGATTAGTCCTTTGGATTTTCCCCATTGGGATAATTCGGCGATGGATGGTTTTGCAGTGCGTTATGAAGATGTGCAACAATCTAGCGCTGAACAACCGACGGTTTTAGAAATTGTCGAAGAGATTCCCGCAGGATATCAGCCCCAGGTGACAATTCAACCGGGGCAAGCGGCGCGGATTTTTACCGGTGCTGTAATGCCAAAAGGCGCGGATACTGTGGTGATGCAGGAGAGAACACACCGGGAGAGAAATCGGGTTTTTATTCTCGCAGCGCCTCAACCCCAAGGATTTGTCAGACACAAAGCAGCTTTTTACCAAGCAGGAACAAACCTTTTACCAGGGGGAATTCGGTTAAAGGGTCCAGAAATTGCTGTGTTAGCGGCGGCACAATGCCCTCAATTAACTGTTTTCCGTCGTCCACGGGTGGCGATTATTTCAACTGGCGATGAGTTGGTAACGCCAGATCAACCCCTGCAACCAGGACAAATTGTGGATTCTAATCAGTATGCTTTGGCGGCTTTGGTTAGGGAATGTGGGGCGGAGGCGCTATTGTTAGGAATTGTTAAGGATGAACCAGCTGCTTTGCACGAAGCTATGACTTATGCGATCGCCAATGCTGATTTGGTACTCTCTTCCGGTGGGGTTTCTGTGGGGGAATATGACTATGTTGAGCAAATTCTTGAGTCTCTGGGCGCAAAAATTCACATTCGCGCTGTGAATATGAAACCGGGAAAACCCCTCACTTTCGCCACTTTCCTCAATCAGCAAGGGCTATTCCCCCCACGCACTACAGCATTGTACTTTGGTTTACCAGGCAATCCTGCTGCTGTGTTGGTGACTTTCTGGCGGTTTGTGCAACCGACGATCAAAAAAATTTCTGGAGTTGCTGAAGGTTGGGAAGCAGAATTTTTGAAAGTGCTCACCCATTTTGAATTGCGATCAGATGGCAAGCGGGAAACTTATGTCTGGGGTAAATTACATTTAATTGATGGCGTTTATAAATTTTCTCCAGCCGGTGGTAGTCAAAGTTCTGGCAATTTAATTAATTTAGCTCAAACCAATGCTTTAGCTATTTTACCAGTGGGTAAAACATTAATTTCTCCAGGAGAGGAAGTGCAAGTTTTGTTGCTTCGGTAAATATGCAAAAGTGTGCCTATTTACAGTAGAAATTGGGGGTTTTTAAGTATAAAAGCATAAATAAAGATAACTGCGTACAGAAATTTGAAATAGTCTAAAACCCTCTTACCTAATCCCAACGACAAATATTTACGTAAAGTAAGAAATGTTGAAATTATACCAATTCAAAATTCAAAATTCAAAATTCAAAATTAAGCAAGCTTGATTTGATAGGTTTCTGGGCTTGTATCTGTCACATTCTTTTTTCAAATTGGTATTAGATCGTAGTGAGGGCTTTAGCCCTCTCTATCTCCTGTGGTAGACGCTACGCGGTAAGGGCAGCTATGCCCGCTTTCTCTTGAGAAAGTAGGGCTGAAGCCCTTACTACAAACCTTTAATTATTTACGTTGCTCTATTTACTTATTCCAGTACAATATATTCTTGGATATATAATTATACGTATTTTTTGTTACAGACATAATTGTTAAAAAAAATACTAAATTAAAACAATGCAACCAATCTAAAAAATGGACATGAGCACTGAATGCAATTGGTTGCTGCTGCTGAAAAAAAATAGTTAATAGGGATGGATGGGATGAACAGATTCACCTTTTATATAATTTTGTTACCTAGTTTATTTTTAGGAATAGGAAGCGCTAGCGCCAAGTCACTACTTGTTAATCGGGTACATCCAGATTTGTCTACCAACGAGAAGCTAATGGGGAGTGGTAGTCAAAACTTCAGGCTACCACCAGCAAAAGTATGGGTGATTAATCAGAACAAACAGCCACAGCGGCAAGACTTTTTTTGGGTAGTTAAAGATATTAAAAAGCTAGAACAGCAACCATTTTTGCAAGTTGCAAAAACCCCAGAAAAGCCCAAAAAAAAGCCTGAAAATGTGAAAACACCAACCAAAAAAGATGATTTTACACCCTTTAGTGAATTGGTGAAAGACTATAAAAAAGAGGAAGGAATATTTACCATTTATCGTCTTCAAGAAAAGAATAAAATATATTTAGAAATTAAGCCAGAACAACTAAATAAAAATTACTTAGCTACGGCAAATTTAGAATCGGGCATTGGCGAAGGCGGTATTTACAGCGGTATACCTTTACAAAACTTTTTATTTTATTTCCAGCGGATGGATGATAAATTACAGTTTGTTGTCCGTAATGTCAATTTTCGGACGCAGGAAGGAGATCCGCAAGTGCGATCGCTTGCCAGATCCTTTAGTGACTCTGTTCTCTACACGATTCCCATTAAAAGCATTCATCCAGAACGCAAAACCATTCTCATTGATTTGGGTGATTTGCTATTGACAGATTTATCTGGATTAGCGGCGGAATTGGGTTTATCTGCTAGCCCAGAACAGTCTTATTTTGGCAGTGCAAAAGTTTTTCCACAAAACTTAGAACTTGAGTCAGTTTTTAATTTTGCTAATAGTAGTAAAAGCCGTGAGAGTCCAGGTACAAATTTGGTGGCATTACCTGACAGCCGTGGTTTTACTCTGCGAGTTCACTACAGTCTTTCTCAACTGCCAAATAATAATTATCAACCGCGTTTGGCTGATGATCGCGTGGGTTATTTTATCACTGCTTACCAGGATTTATCCAAAGACGATCACGGTGATTCTTTTGTGCGTTATGTTAATCGCTGGCATTTGGAAAAACAAGATCCAAAAGCAGCAATTTCTCTTGCCAAAAAACCGATTGTCTTCTGGATTGATAATGCTGTGCCTTTTGAGTACCGTGATGCCATTAAAGAAGGCGTGTTGATGTGGAACAAAGCCTTTTTACAGGCAGGATTCAAGGATGCAATTGAAGTCAAGCAAATGCCGGATAACGCCAAATGGGACTCAGCTGATATCCGCTACAACACAATTCGCTGGATTAATACAGTAGATGGATTTTTTGCCTTGGGGCCATCCCGCGTTAACCCGTTGACTGGGGAAATTTTGGACGCAGATATTCTTGTAGATGGTAGTTTTGTCCGGGCACTGAAAAATGAGTATCGCAAAATTGTCCAACCTAACCAAACACAATCCCCCACTACCTTGTCGGCATTGATGGAAAATCGCCTGGTTTGTGCCAATGGCATTTCTCAGCAGTCCCCAGGAAAAAACAGGTTATTTGGCAATTTATCAAAACTGGCGAGTCAGTACGATTTGTGCTATGGGATGGAAGCTGCTAACCAGTTTGCCTTTGGTTCACTGGCGATGTCACTGTTGCCAAATACTGTTCCTAGTCAAGAACAGGTAAAAGATTATATCGATCAATATTTACGTTTAATTATTGCTCATGAAGTGGGACATACTCTAGGTTTACGCCACAATTTTCGTGGTAGTACTCTATTGCCTCCAGAGGAGATGAACAATCAGGATATCACTCGTACTAAAGGTTTGACGGCATCGGTGATGGACTACATCCCGCCGAATATTGCCCCTAAAGGTATTAAGCAAGGAGATTATTTTCCTAATATGGTGGGGCCTTATGATGATTGGGCGATTCAGTATGGCTACACAACAACTGAGGCAAAAACTCCCATAGCAGAAAAGCCGATTTTAGAGGAAATTGCCAGGCAATCTTACAAGCCGGAGTTGAGTTATTCGACTGATGAGGATGTATATGATCTTGATCCAACTGCTGCTGCTTGGGATAATAGCGGTAATGTGCTGCTTTATTCCCAGTGGCAATTGGATAATTCTCGCCTGATTTGGGATCGTCTTCAAAAGAGTTCTCTAAGTGCTGGCGAGAGTTACAGCAATGTGAGTGAACGCTTTATTACTGTCTTAGAAAACTATTTTCAGCAAATATTCTATACTACCAAGTACATTGGTGGACAGTCTTTTTATCGAGTTCATGGGGGTGAAAGTGAAAACCGCTTACCCTTTGCATCGGTGTCAGTGGAACAACAACGGCAGGCGTTAGCGACGCTGCAAAAGTATGTGTTTGCAGAGGAGGCGCTGAATTTTTCACCGGAATTGCTGAATAAATTAGCCCCTTCTCGTTGGCGACATTGGGGGAGTACTCCTCAAGTTGGGCGTTTGGATTTTCCGATTCATGATTTGGTTTTGTTCATGCAAGGTGCGGTTTTGCGAGAGTTGCTTTCAAGCGATCGCCTTTCTCGTCTTAAGGATATTGAACTCAAAAGCCAGTCAGGTAAGGCTTTGAGTCTGCCTGAGTTGTTTAATACTTTGCAAAATGGAGTTTGGACGGAAGTACTAAAACCAAAGAGTCAATCATTGAAGATTTCTAGCCTGCGGCGGGGTTTACAGCGGCAATATCTAGATATTTTGACGGCTATGGTGTTAAGAAAGACAAGTGTCCCTGAAGATGCCCGGACTTTGGCTTGGTATAAACTCAAGCAATTGGATAAACAGTTAAAGCGGGTGGGTTCTGGGGATGAATACACCAAGGCCCATTTGCTGGAAACGCGCGATCGCATCGAGAAAACCTTAAACGCCCCATTGCAAGGGAATTAAATCTTGATCAACTGTAGAGACGTTGCATACAACGTCTCTAAATTCGGGAAATTAACTAACTACTCAATGCCTTGAGGAATCGTTGCAAACCCTTAAACAAACTGGGTTTTTTCGCCGGTGTGGCGTCTGTTGCGGTTTGCGGTTGTCCCTGGAGGAGGAGGATATCTAACTCATCACCGGATGGCCTTTTGGGTAATTCGGCAATTCTTTGATATTCGTCGTTTGTTTCTACCCATACTTCCCACTGTCCAGGGTAGCTGCGAAAGACGGCGGTTTCATCATCCACGGGACGGAGGTAATAGCAAGATTCAATGGTGTTGATGAATCGCCGTCTGGTTTCTCTGGCTGTATAACCAATTCCCACCACTCCAGAATCTTCGAGACGGGGGTTTAAAAAGACTACGGGGCGATCGCCTATTTCTTGACACAGCTTTTCTAATTGCGGTACTTCTACGGAAGTTGGGGCAATAAAGAGGAAAATTTCATCCTCAGGCTGAATTTTTGATTGTAAAGAAGCAGCCCTACCTGTACCGATATCCGCTATCGAAAATGGGGCATCTGCCCAATCGCGACGGGCAAGGGCGGCACCACCAGCATCTGCAAAGAACACCTTTAAGCGGGAATCATATTCGGCAAACACTGGTAAAAATTGTTCTGCCACTGGCAAGATTTTGAGTTCTGGGAAGAGAAAATCAATTTGGAGGCGTTTACAGCCATCTGCAAGGGCAGCTTGGGTTGCTTCACGAGATTGGGCGATCGCATCTTCGAGGGTTTTGGGTAATTCAGCCATATTACAGGTGCGGAGTGGAGAGTTATCAACTAATGACTTAGTGGGTTGTGAAATCGCTATAACTGCAAAAGTCAACCCTCTATCATACTACAAAAATCTTCCCGACCTTTGAAAAAGTAGGAAATCTGAGCTAGGGATTTTTACGGTTTTTCCCAGCTAAGTCGAAGTCTTGCCAGTACAGCTTTACACCGAATATACGCACCACCGCTCCGCACTCACAGAGCCGATCCCCGTCACACTGCATCAATTCGCACAACTACTTATGTGATAATCTAAATCACAAGCCGTATTGTTGATCAGCAGGATAAGAAGTATGGATCTTTTAACTGATAACTGCCTAACATTGGAACATTCTTCCAAAGACGATAAAGCAGACCTTCTCGTTGTTGCCGCTTTACATAAAGAAAAAAAATGGGTTCAAAAAGTTTTTGATGTTGAATGGAAAAACGTTGAAAGAGAAGGTGTAATTTATCAAGTTGCAGACTATAAAATAGACGGCAAAGCATTCAAAATAGTTGCGGTTTCACAACTACATATGGGAATGCCTCAAGCCGCAATTTTAACGACTAAAAGTATTATGTTGTGGTCTCCTTCAGTAGTTGTAATGACAGGAATCTGTGCAGGAGTTAAAGGTCAAGTTAATATGGGCGATCTAGTGATTGCTAATAAGGTATTTGACTATGGCTCTGGTAAAGTGGTTGCCGGAAAATTACGGCCTAATTTTGAACCTGTTCATATGGATGCTTGGGTTTGGCAACTTTTAGAGCTATTTAGACATGATGAGGCTGTTATGGAGGAGATTGATCAAGAATATCCTCTAGATGAGGGTCGTCCTGGCAGTCCTTTGGTTGCTCATATAGGTTCTATGGGGTGTGGAGCTGCTGTTGTGGCAGATGCAGCAATGATTGAAGAAATAGTGCTTACTGAAAGAAAACTATTAGCTCTTGATATGGAGTCTTATGCAGTTGCTTTAGCTACAAGTTTGAGTACAACGCCAACAAAAAGGATCGAATTTTTTATTGTAAAAAGTGTTGTTGATTTTGCTGATGCTTTGAAAGGAGATACCCATCATAATTACTCATGCTATGTAAGCGCAGCTTTCTTAAAGAAGTTTGTGGAGCGTCATTATCGTCAATTGTTCTTAGATAATGAATAGGAAAAAATTTAACAAATAACGAAACATGATATAAATTGCTAATGCATCTGGTTTTTACAGCCGTTTTCACGTATTTTAAACCATGCTTTTGATTTGTCTGGAGTACAGGGAGCCTCTGGAGCATGAGACAAAAAAATCTGGTTTATTTACCTGAAAATAGCTGTAAAAATGCGTAATTACATTTTGCAGAATTATTTGATAATCGATGGATGCGATGATTAAATTCTTTTTATAGCACTTTGCATTTCGTCTAGAATACAGTCCCTAATCCAAAACTTCCCCTGGTAGAGGTTTTGAACAACGATATGTATTTAGTGGTCGGCGTGAGTGCTGTACTCAAATAGCCATAGACTGACGGTAATTATAACTAAATAGAAGTATAGGACTCATATTTGATTTTTGAAAAAAACTCGGTACACCTTAATCGTCTAGAATCCCTTTGCCTCTTGCATGAGTGCCTCTTGCCTGCCTACGCAAATAATTTCAGGAATCAAATATTATTCCTATATAGGGTTTCGGTGTTACTAAATAATTAAGTTTTCAGTAGGTAGGCGCAAATAATTAGAAGATACTGTAGGGTATGTTACGGCTTCCGTAACACACCAAAAACCACTAGGACTTAAGTTTAAGTTATCTACAAAAAATAAGTTTTCAACTCTTTGATTCTTTCCACCCAATTGTTAACTTCATCAGCCACTTTATATTTCCATTCTAGTTGGAGTAATTGACGGGTATAAGAATCATCAAATACCACATTGTCTTGATTTTGAAATATTGGTGCCTGAAAATCTACCCCAGCAGCCTTGGCAAATAAAGCTGACATTTGACTAATGCTGAGATTTTCTCCTGTTGCGAGAAAGTGTCCTCCTTTTAAACCCTTTCTAGCAGCAGCAATATAGCAGTCTGCCAAATCATCAACATGAATCCATCCTGTCATAAAGTCTGGGGGAAATGGCTGATAACCTTGATATACTTTACCCGTGATAAACTGCTGAATTGCAAAATCCCAGAAACTGCCAATAGTTGGCGATACACCATATACAGATCCAGGATAAACAATAGCAGCGTTGCCCCCTTTGCTGATATATTCCTCTACCAGTCCATCCTTCAGCAAATTTACATTCACTATCAACTCAACCCATTCTACACACTTGTGCTTTGTGTGCCCTTTCGGTGGAGGGGTTTCTGTGATGTGTCCTCCATCGGCAGTTATGAGAGAGAAATTTCCACTGGTGGCAATTACGTGAATATCTGGTGAGACTGCCTCAGCGGCTTCTAAAGCTGCTTCTAAGGCGATCCGGTCTTTCTCAAACTGAGCTTCTTGGGTTGATTCTGGAGGCATATTCCAGGCCAAGTTAACTATTTTTTTAATATTATGCTGGCGAATGATTTCTTCAACATCATTTCTAGAAAATTGTGCCCCTTGGGAGCGGATTATTTTCTGACAAAATGGCTTGATAGCCTCAATGTTACTGCTGGGACGTACAAGGGCAAAAACAGCAAAATCTTGGGTTTGGGAAAGCTTGCGGCACAAGGCTCCTCCAATATAACCAGTTGCACCAATAATCAAGATGTTCTGCACTGAATTGTTTTCTGAGGATGAAAATTCTTTTGCTGCTGACATATTTCTTGAGATTTGACTGAGACTGAGGTTAGGCGAAATAACTTACCATTAATTCTACAGGTGTTAACCGCTGCAAAACTTGCTTTAAAACCATTGCAGTCCAATCAATATCTGCTGCTGTTGTATCCCGCCCCAATGTTAGACGAATTCCCCCCAAAGCCGCTTTTTCGCCATAACCCATCGCTAACAAAATCGGGCTGGGGCTAAGTTTACCACTATGACAAGCTGCACCGGCACTAATGCCAATACCGGCGAGGTTCATTTGTCGTACCAAGGTTTTACCGCTGAGTTTTTCCCCATCCGCTGGTGCGAGATAAAAACTGACGTGATGAGGTAAACGGTTAACTAAGTCCCCAGTGGGAATTAAACCAGGAACATCTGCTAGATTAGCAAACAGGCGATCGCGCAATTTAATTAATCGCGGCGTTTCACTAGCTAATTCTGCCGCTGCTAATTCTGCCGCTACCCCAAAACCAGCAATTATCGGTACAGCTTGAGTACCAGAACGCAGCCCCCTTTCTTGTCCCCCACCACATACCAAAGGCAGCAAATCCACACCAGGACGCACATACAACGCCCCAACGCCTTGAGGCCCATATAATTTATGGCTAGAAAGACTCAATAAATCAACAGGTAAACTTTGCACATTTATTGCTAAACGTCCCACCGCTTGCACTGCATCTGTGTGGAACAAAGCCCCATGTGCTTGAGTAATCTTTCCCAATTCCTCAATGGGTTGCACTGTCCCCACTTCACTTTGTCCATAAATCACCGAAACCAAAACGGTGTTATGTCGCAATGCAACCTTTAAATCTAGCGGGTTGACAGTTCCATTTTTATCCACACTCAACCGTGTCACTTCCCAACCCCACCTCTCCAACAACCGCACAGGTTCAGAAATGGCAGAATGTTCCACACAAGAAATAATTAGATGTTGCGGTACATCGTAGCAACGGGTAACACCCATAATTGCTAAATTGTCTGCTTCTGTACCGCCATTCGTAAAGATGATTGATTCTGGATTTGCAGCGTTGATTAATCCAGCAACTTGAATTCTCCCTTGTTCCACAACCATTGCTGCCCGCTTTCCCCATTCATGTAAACTAGAAGGGTTGCCCCATTCTTGAGTGAGAACAGCTTGCATTTTAGCGATCGCATCTGGACGAGTGGGAGTAGTAGCACTGTAATCTAAATATATTTGCATAGAACCAATCGATAGTGAGAGTACAAGCTGCCTAGATAGTCAGTAGATACAGTTACATGGGCAAATCCTGACCAAATCTCGGTACTTCTGCCTGTATGGGTGGATTTTTTGGTTTGCTGGTGCAGATATTTTTCTGCATAATCTCACACGCACCATTTTGGGAATCATAAGTACGTGTATCCCTAATTCACTTTTAGCAGATGACCGGATCTATTTTTCCTCGCCTCAGGTATTTTTCTTATATCTTTTTATTCATCCTCACCCTGACTGCTTGTCAACAAGTCCACTCCTCCAAGCAGCGTCTAGCACCCTTACCACAAGATCCATTAGTTCAAGTTTACTTTAACCATGAACAGTCCTCAGAATATCAAGAACCTTATCGTCAGCAAAAGCGCTTAGGGGATGACTTAGAAAAACAGATAGTCAATGCCATTTCTCAAGCTAAATCTACAGTTGATTTAGCGGTACAAGAATTGCGTTTACCCAAAGTAGCCCAAGCACTAATTGATAGACACAAAGCCGGGGTAAAGGTGAGAGTAATTCTAGAAAATAGCTACACCCGTCCTTGGAGTAGCTTCACAGCAGCCGAAGTAGGGAAGTTAGAGAAAAGAGAACAGGAACGCTATCAAGAATTTCGGCAATTTATAGATATTAACCAAGACAAACAACTCAGTCCAGCAGAAATTAATCAGCGGGATGCTTTGGTAATTATTCAAAACGCTAAAATTCCCTTAATAGATGATAAAGCTGATGGTTCATTGGGCAGCAAATTAATGCATCACAAATTTGTGATTGTAGACAATCGCCTTGTGATTCTCACTTCGGCAAATTTTACCTTAAGTGATACCTTTGGCGATTTTACCAATCCCAGTAGTTTAGGTAATGCCAATAACTTATTACAAATTGACAGCCCAGAATTAGCAGCTTTATTTACAGAAGAATTTAATATCTTATGGGGCGATGGGCCAGGAGGTAAACAGGATAGTAAATTTGGCATCAACAAACCCATACGTCCGCCCAAACAAGTCATTTTAGGAAACACCAAAATTACTGTTCATTTTTCCCCTACTTCCCCAACTCAACCTTGGACTAACAGTAGTAATGGGTTAATCGGCAAAACTTTAGATGCCGCTACAAAATCTGTAGATATGGCATTGTTTGTATTTTCTGATCAGCGGCTTGTAAACATCCTAGAAAAACGCCATCAAGAAAGTGTAGAAATCCGCGCTTTAATTGAACCTCAATTTGCCTATCGTCCCTATAGTGAAGCCTTAGATATGATGGGAGTCGCTCTCAGTAATAAATGTAAATATGAGCTTGATAACCAACCTTGGAAAAATCCCATTACCACCGTCGGCGTACCAATTTTACCCAAAGGCGATTTACTACATCACAAATTTGCTGTAATTGATAACCAAACAGTAATTACAGGTTCTCACAATTGGTCAGAATCTGCCAATAGTGGCAATGATGAAACTTTGCTAGTCGTTGAAAACCCCATAGTCGCTGCCCATTATCTGCGGGAGTTTTCTCGTCTCTATGGTAATTTTAAACCTGGGTTACCACCAAAACTACAAGCAAAAATTACAACCGAAGCTAAACAATGTCCTCAAATTACAACTCCTTCATCAACTGAAAATCAAGCAATTACTAAAGTTAATCTTAACACTGCCAGTCCAGAAGAATTAGCAACTCTCCCTGGTGTAGGTAAAAAGCTAGCACAAAAGATAATTATTGCCCGTCAACAGCAAAAATTTACATCTTTGCAAGACTTGGAAAAAGTGCCGGGAATAAGTACTAAAATGGTGGATAAATGGCAAGACCAAATAACTTGGTAACAGTCTTAATTTACTTTTCATCAAATCTGGAAAACCTCTCCCCCTGATTTAGTTACCTCCCCGCAAGCAGAGAGGATTAGGGTGGGGTGTGAGATATTCGACTCTATCAAAAGTATAGTAATTTTGATCTCTGCTTCCAGAAAGAGGAAAGGCGATCGCTAAATTTATAGCATAAACCCAAGTTAGATAATGATCGGAGCAGGTTTATGTCTTATAACAGCATAGAGGAATTACCTCAGCAAATCAAAGAAGAACTCCCTGTACACGCCCAGCAGATTTTTGTTGCCGGATTCAATGCAGCCCAAAGAGATGGTATGACTGAAGATGGCGCCCGTGAAGTAGCTTGGAATAGCGTCAAAAATGAATACGAACTAGGCAAAGATAGCAAATGGCAAAGAAAGCCCGAAGATCCCGCCATCCATCATAAAGCTGTTATGTCTGGTGGCAACTAATTTTCTGTTGCATAAATGTTAAAATAAAGGCAGTTTGTGATGTGCATAAACTGCCTTTTACTTATGTACAATCATGCTGATTATTCAAGATGAAATCACTATCCGTCTTATGAAAGACGATATAGATGATTATCAGTTAATGGAAAAATGGCGCACTGACGAAAAAGTTTTGAAATTTTATGGCGGGCGAGATTATCCTTATTATTTAGAAAAAATCATCGAAACCTATCAACCAAGAGTCCGGGGAGAGGAAGGAGTAGTTCCTTGCCTTTTCTATTATCAAAATATTGCCCTTGGTTATTTGCAGTATTATTCTCTTAACGATTTACCAGAAAACCATAGACAAATGTATCGTCTAGAGTCAACGGATCATGTTTATGGCATTGACTTATTTATCGGCAAAACTAACTATTGGAATCAAGGTATTGGCACAAGAGTACTTACAGCAGTTATCAACTATATTTTTACCGAACTCCCATCTGTTAAAATTGTGATTGATCCAGATGTAAAAAACATCCGCGCCATCCGTTGCTATGAGAAATGTGGTTTTAAAAAAGTCAAGCTGTTACCTTCCCATGAACTGCATGAAGGGAAGTATCAGGATTGCTGGTTGATGGCAATAGATTGCAAGGAATCATTACACTAAAGTTAGTTGCCCTGCTGGGATTTAACGCCCCATAGAAACCATGACTCAACAAACTGCGAGAATTTGTATACTAGGTGGAGGCTTTGGCGGTCTTTACACTGCCCTACGCTTAAGCGAGTTACCTTGGGAATCTACGCCAAAACCCGAAATTATTTTAGTAGATCAAAGCGATCGCTTTTTATTTTCCCCCTTACTTTACGAATTACTCACCGGCGAACTGCAAACCTGGGAAATTGCCCCACCCTTTGAAGAACTGTTACAGGGCACAGGTGTACGCTTTCATCAAGGAATTGTCTCGGAAATTGACATCGACCAGCGACGGGTAAAATTACAGGATGGCACAAAAATTATTTGCGATCGCTTAGTCTTGACACTAGGCGGAGAAACACCCCTAGACATAGTACCCGGCGCAGCCAACTACACCTACAGCTTCCGCACAATCACAGACGCCTATCGCCTAGAAGAACGCCTGCGAGTCCTAGAAGAATCCGCAGCCGATAAAATTCGAGTCGCCATTGTGGGCGCAGGTTACAGCGGCGTCGAACTAGCCTGTAAACTAGCAGACAGAATCGGCGAAAAAGGACGCTTCCGACTAATTGAAGTCGGCGACCAAATTTTGCGAACTTCCCCAGAATTTAACCGCGAAGCCGCCAAAAAAGCTTTAGACGCCAGAAGCGTATTTATTGACTTAGAAACCAAAGTCCTATCAATTGCCCAAGATACCATCTCCCTAGAATACAAAAATCAGGTAGATACAATTCCCGTAGACTTGGTAATTTGGACAGTCGGAACACGAATTGCCCCCGCAGTCAAAACCCTACCCCTCAAACAAAACCAGCGCGGTCAAATCAGCACCACACCTACCCTCCAAGTCATCGACCATCCTGACCTTTTTGCCTTAGGAGATTTAGCCGACTGTCGTGACGCCGAAGGTCAGCAAGTCGCCGCCACCGCCCAAGTAGCATTTCAACAAGCCGATTACGCCGCTTGGAACATTTGGGCCTCCCTAACCAATCGCCCCTTACTACCCTTCCGCTACCAACCATTAGGCGAAATGATGACCTTGGGCACAGATAACGCCACCCTCACAAGTTTAGGCATCAAACTAGATGGGCCCTTAGCTTATGTCGCCCGTCGTCTAGCCTACCTCTATCGCTTGCCCACCTTAGACCATAAACTAAAAGTTGGTTTTAACTGGCTAGTTCGTCCAATAATAGAAACCGCTCTGCAAAACTTACACAAAACCAGATAAATCCAGACAAACCAGACATTAAATAGTTTTGGTGTTCTCTTCCTGTTTCACACGGTCGGTAATCAGATACCATTGACAGGCAGATCACCCTTAAGCTAAGGGCTACACAACGAGAGTTTTAAAAGTCTTAAACCCTCATTTTTGTTGCTTCAACGAGGATAACTCCTAAACTGCACTGGCTTCACCACTCAGCACTTGGCATTATGCAACGACCGAAAGTAATTTTTTTAGATGCTGTTGGCACAATCATCGACGTCAAAGGTGGCGTAGGCAAAGTTTATAGTGATATAGCCCAGCAATTTGGTGTTACAGTTTCCGCCGAAACATTGAATCAAAGCTTTCGCCAAAGCTTTAAAGCAGCACCACCACCGAGGTTTCTCGATGCCGATGTGCAAGATATTGCCCAACGGGAGTTTGATTGGTGGCGAATTGTCGCCCTCAACACCTTTGAAAGCGCAGGTGTCCTCAAGCAATTTTCAGACTTTTCAGGTTTTTTTAGCGAACTCTACATCCACTTTGGCACAGATGAACCGTGGTTTGTCTATCCCGATGTGCTCCTAGCTTTAGTAAACTGGCGTCGCTTAGGAGTTGAACTAGGAGTATTGTCTAATTTCGATTCCCGGCTTTACTCCGTATTACAAAGCTTGGGACTCAGAGACTATTTCGACTCCATCACCATATCCACCCAAGTACGCGCAGCGAAACCCGACCCCCAAATTTTTGCTGTGGCTTTGCAAAAGCATAACTGCTCCCCAGATGAAGCATGGCACATTGGCGACAGCATAACAGAAGACTATCACGGAGCAAGAGCCGCTGGACTCAGAGGTATTTGGATTAACCGTGAGAAAAATTCCTAAATTATCCTCACAGTGTAGTAGGGTGTGTTACGGAAGCCGTAACGCACCGAAAACCGCCTCCGGATACCCTACTTTCTAGGGTTTGAGATTGCCACGCTCCGTATGTCCGAAGGCTCCCGTAAGGGATACGCAATCACAAGTATTTAAAAGTTAAGTTTTTTCGCTGATTCCATAATTTCCCCGTTTCAGAAGTCACAAATTTTACGGTAGGCTCTAAATTATCAGTAATTTAACGAGTCCTAGCCAATGAAAAAACGCTTATCGCAAATTTGGCAGCAGTTTCAGCAATCCTTCTCAGTAGAAGAGAGCCTTAATAATACTTTTGAGACTGGTAAGGCAGTTTTAGAAGCAGCAAAAACCCTTAAAGAACAAAGTCCTAGTTTAGAAATATTACAACCTGTCCTGCAACATTCATCTTCACTATTAGATGTGTTGTGTTCACCGTTGGTGCAGGTAGTGGGTGCGGGACTGCCTTTTGCGTCAATTGGTATTGCCTTGCTGAAGTTTTATCGTCAGTTAACTCAGCAAGACCCTTCTCTAGAAGACTGCATCTTTATAGTTAGTCAAACAGCATATCTAGAAAGTGCCAAAGAAATTTTATCTTTATACCCATCTGTTGATTGGGATGGTGAACCTAATAATCATGAAGCAGTTAGAAAACAACTGCAAAAACTCAAATATTTAGAATTAGATTATCAAACTGCCACAAATACAATTGCCTGTTTCCATGAATCAGAATTAGCAAAAGCTTTCAACCAAGTATTAATAGCACGGCTAACAACAGTCAATAGCACAAAATATCAGGCTCATCTGTTGACACAACGAATTGCTTGGAATACTCATCGCTACTTAATTAAAGCTTGGATAGAGTCAGATGAAGCTATTAAGAATCTAATTCAACCTTCCTTTGGTGACTGGCAGAAAGAACAGCAAACATTTCAAAGCATCAATGAATATTTACAAACACATATTGCCCCTAAGCCTCAAGATAAACTACTTGATCAAAACTTCTCCCTTAAAGAACTTTATATACCTCTAAAATCTCAACCTGTAGATAAAAATGGGGAAATAGATAAAAATGCTGATGCCTTAGATTTAGACACATGGGCTAAAAAGAATCTCCTAAAACCAGAAAATCTAGAACAGGTGATGGTTATCCAAGGGCAGCCAGGAAGAGGTAAAAGTGCCTTTTGTCAGATGTTTGCTGATTGGGTACGGCAACATTTACATCCCCTATGGACACCTATTTTGATTCGTTTAAGAGATATTGAATTTTTTGAATTCCGTCTAGAAGATACATTAAAAGCAGAACTGAAAGTCAGTTTTATTCAAAGTAGCGATAACTGGTTGACGAATAAAAATACCAGATTCTTATTTATTTTAGATGGCTTTGACGAATTACAGATTGAGGCAACAAAAAACCTCAATTTAGAAGCATTTATCAAACAGGTGGCGAAGTTCCAACAAGATTGTCAAACTTACCAGGAAATGGGTCATCGAATCTTAATTACTGGGAGGTCGATGGCTTTACAAAATATCTCAGAATTACCCCGCAACTTAGAGCGGGTAGAAATTAGCGAAATGGATGGGCAACTGCAAGAAAAATGGTTACAAAAATGGGCAGCATTACCAAATAACCAGGGTAAATCTACAGACTTGCAACAATTTTTGCGAAATAAGAGATGTCCAGTAGCAGTGCAGAAATTAGCCCAGGAACCGCTATTACTTTACTTATTAGCGGCAATGTATCGAGATGAGAAATTAGGAATTGATAAATTAAAGGAAGCTAACACCAGAACAGCTAAAGTTTTGATTTATCAAGAGGCTGTGAATTGGGTATTAACAAAACAGCCTTCTGAGCCAGATGGCACTAATTTAAATAATCAACTTACTAAACAGCTACCTGAAGATTTAAAACGCATTCTCACAGAAGCGGCTGTATGTGTTATGCAGTCGGGCGGTGAATTTGCTCCAATGCCTATGTTAGAAGCCCGGTTACAAGAAATTGAAAAAGCTAAATATAACTTAAGTGATGAAACTCTAAAAACAGCTTTAGCAGCTTTTTACATTCGTCGGACAAATCAACAAGAGGGAGGGTTTGAGTTTTACCATAAAAGTTTTAGTGAATTTCTATTTGCAGAACGCCTAAAACAAAATATGCAAGCTTGGTCAGAATTGACTTCTGAAGACGAAATTAAACAGATGAATTGGCAGATTTATGATTTGCTGGGTTTTGGTGGACTGACATCAGAGATTGTTGAATATGTGATTGGGTTGCTAGTAGAAGTTAAAGATTTACTTTGGGTACGGCTTTTTAAACACTTAGATAATTTTTACAGTGAATGGTGTCAAGGTAAATTTATTGATGATGCTCAAGAAACTTTAGCCCAAACCAAGCTGCAACAGTTGCAAAATTACGGCATTCATCAACTAGGTCAACGTCAGGTTGATATATATGCCGGTTTGAATGTGATGATTTTGCTTTTGGAGTTACAGCGCTATGCTCAAGAGCATGATGTGCTTAAAGAACACATACTTTTCTATCCATCTGGTCAGCCAGAAGAAGAATGTTTGATAAACCAACTGCTTGAAGTTATTCAATACAGTTATTGTTTGCAGGGTAAGACTTTTAATAGTATGGTTGGGCAATTCTTGAGTGCTGCAAATCTTAGAGGTGCAAACCTCAGCCATGCAGACCTCAGCCGTGCAAACCTCAGCCATGCAGACCTCAGCCGTGCAAACCTCAGCCGTGCAAATCTCATCTGTGCAGACCTCAGTAGCGCATACCTGATTAATGCTGATATCAGAGGTGCAACCCTTGTAGATGCAGACCTCAGCCAAACAAATCTCATCCGTGCAGACCTCAGCCATGCAGACCTCAGCCGTGCAAACCTCAGCGACGCAGACCTTAGCGGTGCATACCTCAGTGGTGTTAATTTTATGGGCGCTAATCTCAGTGGCGCTAACTTCAGCGGTGCTAACTTCAGTGATTCGTTTGGTAATGATATTCGCTGGAATGAAAATACAAACTGGGAAAATGTGGAAGGGTTAGATATAGCCAAGAATGTGCCAGCAGCTTTAAAACAACAGTTGGGGCTGAATTAATCTCACTAAAGATACCCAAGAATCTACCCCTAATTTCATGTCCGATAAATTACTTTATTAGGACTAAAGCTGCGTGTCACAATAAACATCTCTTGTAGGGTGCGTCAAACTCGATAAATCTGGCAAATAAACAGATTTTTGACCTCTGACGCACCCTACTAATGTGTCAGTTGCGTAAGTCCTGTTGATATTGCCAAAGAACCCCACCTCGCCTTCCTCTGTGCTTTGTCTGCCCTCCCCGCTGTTTCGTGGAGGGGGGTTTTGATTACTTCCATCCCTGGGTTAGATTAGTTAATTTCTTTAACGTAGACGCGGAGCGGCGTGCCGCAGGCTAGCGCAAAGGAAGAAAAGGAAGAAAATTAAGTACTCTTGTGGTGGGAAGGGAGTAATTATTTTTCTCTGGCAACAAGTTATAAATTTTACGCTAGGCTCTAGGTTACTAGCAATACTACGAGTCTAAGCGGATGAGAACGCGCTTATCACAAATTTGGCAGCTTTTTAACACTGATGTCAGGGAGTTAGTCTCAGCGGAGACTGTGGGAACAGCGACTGAGTCTACTAGTGCAGTTGTGGAACTAGCGAAAACCTTGCAAGAACAAGGTAAAAGCCTGGAATGGTTAAAACCTTTGGTAGAAAATTCCGGCTCACTTTTAGGAATTTTGTGTAGTCCAGAAGTGCAATTGATTAGTTCAGGGTTGCAGTTCGTGCCAGTAGCGATCGCACTTTTCAAAGTTTACCGCAAAAGGACTAAGCAAGATCCTTGTCTAGTAGACTGCGTAGCTATCATTAGCCAAGCGGCATATCTAGAAAGCTTTGCCGAGATTTTATCTCAACACCAGCAATTATCAGCTAGTTGGCAGAGTCAACCTAGGGGTGATGCAGCGCTAACCAAGGCACTGCAAGCATTAGAGGATTTTGAGTTGGATTCTGAATCGGCAAAAAGTACTCTCTCGTCTTTTCCTGATTCCCAATTAGTGAAACAATACAATAAAGTCTTATCAGCCAGGTTGCAACTATCAGGACTATCTGTAAATGAAGCTGATGATTTTACTGGATTAGTTGCCCGCAATACCGAAATCTACTTTTTTAACGCTCTATCAGCATCTCGTGATTCTGTCAAGCCATTAGCCGAATTATATAGCAATGGTGGCATAGAAGTACTCAAGAAATACGACAGCATCAGAGTTTATCTCGAAACTGAAATTGAGCCTAAACCCCAGGAAACAGTATTTAATGAAACTTTTTCCTATAGGGATATTTATGTTAAGCCCAAGGCGAGAGCAGTAGACACTAATGGCAAGATTGATACTAAATCTGAAACATTTGATTTAGAAACTTGGGTTAAAAATCTCCTTTTTGACAAAGATCCCAAAAAGCAAAGCCAAGTTATATTTATTCAAGGTGGGCCAGGCAGGGGTAAAAGCATTTTTTGTCGGATGTTTGCCGATTTGGTGCGTCTGGATATATATCACAGATGGACGCCGATTTTAATTCGTCTGCGGGATATTGAGGAATTTCAGCCGAGTTTAGAAGAAACTTTGCGCTCAAGATTAAAGTATGATTTTGCCTTGAGAGATAACTGGCTAATTGACCATCATACAAGGTTTTTGTTTATTTTAGATGGTTTTGATGAGTTAAGAATTGAGCGCGGCAATAACCAAAGCGTAGATAAATTTATTCGGCAAGTGGGAATATTTCAACACGATTGCCAAGAGAATAAATCTATGAGGCATCGAGTTATAATTACAGGTCGAGAAATGGCTTTGCACGGAATTGACCGCCTACCGCCCAATTTGGAACGGGTGGAAATTGCGGAAATGGATGTAGACTTGCAAAGTCAATGGTTTAACAACTGGCGAAGGCATTCTGATGCAGATAAAGCTATAGCATTTCAGCAGTTTTTGCAAGATGAAAAACATTGCCCAGAAGCTTTAAAAGAGTTAGCCAATGAGCCACTATTACTATATATGTTAGTGGCAATGCATCGAGATGACGAATTAGATATTAGCAAGTTTGAGCAAGCCAGTGGTACAGCAGCAAAGATTTTAGTTTATGAGCAAGCACTAAATTGGGTACTGAAAATACAACGCTCTGATTCTCGCCACCCTGAGTTAAATAATGAACTGACTAAACAAAAACCAGAAGCTTTAAGGAGGCTGTTAGCAGAAGCAGCGGTTTGTATTACACAGTTGGAGGGGGAAAGTGCTTCTATGCAGATTGTGAAAGCACGCTTGCAACAAGATGATGAAGTGAAACAATTAATTGAAGCAGCCGAAAAGCAACTTGGTGAAGAAGCGCTCAAAACTGCATTGAGTGCTTTTTATATTAAGTCTGATGGTAGTGGGGGAGTTGAATTTTTTCATAAGAGTTTTCGGGAATTTCTCTTTGCAGA
The DNA here is from genome assembly GCF_014697195.1 of Cylindrospermum sp. FACHB-282. Taxonomy (GTDB): domain Bacteria; phylum Cyanobacteriota; class Cyanobacteriia; order Cyanobacteriales; family Nostocaceae; genus Cylindrospermum. Next base: position 27,691 of record NZ_JACJRJ010000057.1, read on the forward strand.
AAGGCTGAAACAAAGTTTGGAAGATTGGACACAAGCAGGTAATCGCGGTAAAAAATTCAATATTGATGAGCAAAAACTGCATTGGGAAATTTACGATTTACTTGGATACGGTGGATTAACACAAGAAATTGTGGAATATTTGATGGGGTTGTTAGTTACGAGTAATGAATTTCGACCAGTGCAGTTATTTCAACGCCTTGAAGATTTTTATATTCGTTGGTGTGATGGGGAATTTATTGATGCACCACCAGAAAACTTTCCTCAGAAAAAGATGCGGTTACTACGAGAGCAAGGAAGTAAGCTAGGTCAGCGTCAGGTTGATATTTATGCTGGGTTGAACGTGATGATTTTGCTTTTGGAGTTGCATCGCTATGCTGAAGAGCGAGATGATCTCAAACAACAAATTATCTTCTATCCATCTGGTCAATCAAAATCAGTTGGATATCCTTGGACAGACCAACTACTTTGCGTCATTAACTACAGTGATTGCATTCAGCTTTGGACTTTTAATAGTGTAGTTGGACAATTCCTCAGCAGCGCAAACCTCAGTGGTGCGAATCTATGTTGCACATCCCTTGCTGGTGCAGACCTTAGAGGCGCTAGTCTCAGTAGTGCTAACCTTAGCGGTGTAGACCTTAGCGGTGTAGACCTTGGTGGCGCTAGCCTCAGTGATGCGAACCTTATCAACACATTCCTCAACGATGCATACTTAGAAAACGCAAACCTCAGTGGGGCAGACCTTAGTGGCGCAAACCTCAGTAGCTCACACCTCAGTGAAGCAAACCTCAGCCGCGCAAATCTCAGCAACGCAGACCTCAGCGACGCAGACCTCGGTTATACATACCTTTGGAGTGTAAACCTTAGCAATGCGAACCTCAGTTATACATACCTTTGGGGTGCAGACCTCAGTGACGCAGACCTCAGTAACACAAATCTCATTGGCACAAATCTAGAGGGTGCTAATCTTAGTGATGCTGACCTCAGTAATGCAAACCTAGAGGAAACTGACTTCAGCGACGCTAACCTCAGCGACACAAACCTCATTGGCGCAAATCTGAGTAATGCAAACCTTCGGGGCGCAAATCTTTTTCGTGCAAACCTTACCAACGCTAACCTAGATAAGATTTTTTGGAATCATGGCACAAATTTTATAGGTGCGAAAGGGTTGGAGACTGTAGTTAATATGCCAGAAGCCCTAAAACAACAATTGAGACTGACTTAACAGATGCGAAGACGGGGAGAAAAATTAAAACTCTTCCCTTCCCCCTCTTCCTTCGCGCTCTTTGCGTCCTTTGCGGTTCGTTCCTCCCCCCACCCCAACAGAAAAAGTGCCCCCTCCGCCTCTGCGGTAGCCTGCGGCACGCCGCTCCGCGTCTACGTTACTCTACCGTAAAAACAACTCCCGAATGCCAGTACTGCCAATTTCCACCGCCAGCGCCGCCAACAGAAAACCCACAAGCTGAGTGATAATCACCCCACCCTCCGCACCAATCAAAGAATCAATCTGGTTAGATAGTCGCATAATTAACCAACTAACAAACATCGCCGCGACAATACCCAGCACCACATCAAGATAGGGACTCTGAGACTTTGCCATTAACAACATTACCGTCGTCAGCGTACCCGGCCCCGCGAGCAACGGCAAAGCTAGAGGTGTAATTGCTACATCCCGTCCTTCTTCTATAATCGGCGTATTTAATTCACCCTGGAGCATTTGCAAAGCGATTAACAGCAACAACAAGCCCCCAGCTACCCGCAAAGACCCGATACTGATTTCCAAATAATTCAAAATTACTTGCCCAGCAAAGGCAAATAGCAACAAGATTGCGATCGCTACAATAATCGCTTTATCTATAACGTGGTTTCTTTCCTCTGGTGTCATGCCTTTAGTTAAAACCAAAACTGTTGGTATATTTCCCATGGCATCAGCCAAAACAAATACCGCAATGAAAGTTTGGACAAATACAGAGGTATCCACAGCAGACTGCGCTTATCATGGTCAGATCACAATTTAACCACAATCCCTTGCCCTTTCCTAAAAACAAGAGGAATAGATGGGGATAGTCAGTATTTTTCAGAAAAGCCCAAGATCCCCAATTCTCATGAGGCTCCAAGACGCTTCAAGTAACGATATATTTAAAAATCTGTACTGTATAAATCCACCGTTCTTATTTGAATCTATGAAGTCTTATTTAGCTGCCGCTATTCAAATGACCACCGTGCCCGATCTACAAAAAAACCTGGCACAGGCAGAAGAATTGATTGATTTGGCTGTGCGTCAAGGTGCTGAATTGGTGGGTTTGCCAGAAAATTTTTCCTTTATGGGAGAAGAAAAGGACAAACTAAGCCTTGGGGATGCGATCGCTTTTGAATCAGAAAAATTTCTCAAAACAATGGCGCAGCGCTACCAAATTACCATCCTGGGCGGCGGCTTTCCAGTCCCTGTAGACAGCACCGGCAAAGTCTACAACACTGCTTTACTCATCGATCCCAATGGTCAAGAACTCGCCCGTTACCACAAAGCACACCTGTTTGATGTTAACGTCCCCGACGGCAACACCTATCGAGAATCCAGCACCGTCATGGCTGGCACCCAACTACCCCCCGTCTATTTCTCAGAAAAACTCGGTAACATCGGGCTTTCCGTTTGCTATGATGTCCGCTTCCCTGAACTATATCGACATCTGTCAGACAAGGGAGCCGATATTTTATTTGTCCCTGCTGCTTTTACTGCCTTAACTGGCAAAGACCATTGGCAAGTATTGCTACAAGCTAGAGCCATTGAAAATACTTGCTATGTGATTGCTCCCGCCCAAACTGGCACCCACTACGCCCGTCGTCAAACTTACGGTCACGCCGTGATTATTGACCCTTGGGGGACTATTTTAGCTGATGCTGGTGAACAACCCGGAATTGCGATCGCCGAAATTAAACCCACTAGGCTAGAACAAGTCCGCCGTCAAATGCCATCCTTACAACATCGAGTGTTTTAGCCACTTGGATAATTACCTGTCATTCTGAACGTTCCGCATCTCTTGTAGGGTGCGTCAGACTCGATAATTCAGTAACTATCAACAGATTTTCGCTCTCTGACGCACCCTACAAAGCCATGCCAGTTGAGTAAGTCCTGTTAGCATTTAGATACAATTAACTTAATAACTCAACCTGGGTCTAGCTCATGACAGTTACACTCATTGAACGAGAAACAGAACCCATTTTAATCAACGACCTAAGTTGGCGAGAATTTAAAGCAGTCGAACAGTTAATTGACCGCCCAGGGGTTAGGCTGTCTTTTTTAGATGGAGTCTTGGAGATTCGCAAAGCGCCAGGTAAAAAACACGAAACTATCAAAGAACGTATCGGAGCTTTATTAGAAATTTATTTAGATTTTTTGGGATTAGATTTTACTCCAACTGGCTCGATGACCCTAGAAAGCGAATCTGGAGGAGTCAAACGCGAAGCTGATGAATCTTATGAACTTGGCTCAAATAAAGAACGCCCAGATTTAGTCATTGAAGTTATTGTCACCAGTGGCGGAATTGATAAACTGGAAGCATACAAACGCCTGAACATTCCTGAAGTTTGGTTTTGGATAAACGATCAATTATCATTTTATACATTAGGCAATGAGGGATATGAAGCCGTTCCTTACTCGCAACTTTTACCCAATCTAGATGTAGCTCTATTAATGCGCTGTATCAACATACCAAACCATGCTCTAGCATTGCGGGAATTTCGAGCAGGTATTGTGAATTGAATTATTATACTGAGAGAGCGCTTTCTTCGGAGCTAAACTTCGTCCTGGCTAACTAGCACCACAATAAAATCAGGATTGATCACATCGTCAGGAAGAAAAGGAGAGTCCGTTGGAAAAGCCTTAGTAGATAATTTAGTTTCGGTGCTGGCAGCGCGAACAGCTTTTGAGTAGCAATCAGAAAATATTTCTAAATAATAAGGTTTGAGGCTGGGGCTATCCTCTAATAAAGATTCAATTTGGTAATGCTGTTCCCAAATTGTACTCACCCAACTTGCAGAACGTCTTTCGGGTTGATATTGGTATTTGAGCAGGTGCATGAGTAAAACTATGAGTCGGTTTTTAAGTTCACGCCGTTTCTCCTTCCCCATGTCCTCTATTTCTTCAATCAGATGCTCAAAATCAAGTGATTCTAATTGGCGTGAGCGCAGTAACTTCGCTGTTGTCTCTAGCCACAGACAGTAATCCTGGTCATAAAGATGATTGCTCAAGGATGTTGCTTGTAAGTTGGTAGTCATAGCTGCATACCTTATCTATGCCATGTCCCTACCATATCGCAGTTACCTAAAAACAAAAAACCGGGGAACTTATGCGCCACCCGGTTTATTTATTTCTGTAGGGACACAGCATTGCTATGCCCTATTTATTCTTGAGAAGAATTAAACTTTAGCCGCAGCCTTAACCTTGAGTTCGCCCTTAGCATACTTAGCAGCGAAATCTTCGAGAGAAATCTGCTTAATCTTGCTGGCGTTACCAGCAGTACCAAATTGTACATAGCGCTCAGAACAAACCTTCTGCATATATACAATAGAAGGCTTGAGGAAGTGACGGGGGTCAAATTCTTCTGGTTTTTTAGCCAAAGCTTCCCGGACAGCAGCAGTGATAGCTAAACGGTTGTCGGTGTCGATGTTGACTTTACGCACACCGCTCTTGATACCTTTTTGAATTTCTTCAACAGGTACGCCGTAGGTTTCAGGAATAGCACCACCAAATTGGTTGATTAGTGCCAACAAATCTTCAGGTACAGAAGAAGAACCGTGCATTACCAAGTGGGTGTTAGGTAGACGACGGTGAATTTCTTCAATGCGGCTGATTGCCAAAATTTCGCCAGTAGGCTTACGGGTAAACTTGTAAGCACCATGACTTGTGCCGATAGCCACAGCCAAAGCATCTACTTGGGTTGCTTCTACGAAGTCAACAGCTTCGTCGGGGTCAGTCAGCAATTGAGAATGGTCGAGAGTACCTTCAAAGCCGTGACCATCTTCTGCTTCACCCGCACCAGTTTCTAGAGAACCCAAACAACCGAGTTCACCTTCAACGCTGACGCCCAAGGAGTGAGCTACATTCACCACTTCGCGGGTAACATTGACGTTGTACTCGAAGCTAGCGGGGGTCTTAGCATCAGCTTCTAGAGAACCATCCATCATCACGCTGGTGAAGTTGTTCTTAATTGCTGAGTAGCAGGTAGAAGGAGCATTCCCATGGTCTTGGTGCATGACAATGGGAATCTGAGGATAGGTTTCTACCGCTGCCAAAATCAGGTGACGCAGGAAGTTTTCTCCTGCATAATTACGAGCGCCGCGAGAAGCTTGTAAAATTACGGGGCTATCTGTCTCAGCCGCCGCCTTCATGATTGCCTGAATCTGCTCCAAGTTATTGACGTTGAAAGCTGGGATGCCGTAACCGTTTTCAGCCGCGTGATCCAAGAGCAGCCGCAGTGGTACAAGCGCCATAAATAGTCCTCCTAATTTGGGTGTCAGCTAGTCTGTGTGAGAGAAGCGTAATTTTTATCTTAATGTAATCGTTACGCTAATCTTAATATTTTTTTCAACTTATTAGGAAATTATAACTAGTAATGGTGTTTATGTTGATAAACTTTGCGCTATTACTCATAAATCTACTCTATGCTTGCTAGATACTGCCGTATGGTATGCTACACTACATTTAAGGTCTTCGGTAGTCCTGGATGCTAGATAATTTTGGCGATCGCAAACAGCGGGCCGAGTGCCCATCAAACTTTTCACCTGAAAACCCCATCAAAATGCGATCGCACTGCGAAATCATCAAGAGTAGTCGAAATCATTGGGAAAATGAAATTCGCGCTTTTGACAAAGGTATTCAGCAAGCACTTAAACGATTGGGAAATTAATAATTATGCAGATTCGCGATCGCCTTTGGCGGGGCGTAGCCCATCGCTCCCTTCCTGTTGCCAATTCTACTTTAAGCACATTGATTACTGAGTTAGGCTCAGAATGCCAAACTGTCACCGCTTTAATCTATCAGCTTCAGTCGCCTCACCTGAATGCTAGACAACAAGCTGAAATTCTGGCAGAATTGCTGGCTGCTACAATTCATTTGCATGTTCATTGCGGAGATGATTTTCAGTCGCTAATTGCCCAGGAGTTGGAAAATTTGCCGGATGATGACGAAAATGAATAAATATCGCACTTAGAGCCAACAAAATGGCGATCTTAAGGCAGAGAAAATTGAGAAAATATGGCTCTCCCAGAGTGGTTATGGTAATTTAATAACAGAAAAGTCTAAAAATATTTATTAGATAAGGATTTTATCAATCTAAAAATCCCGATTTAATAAAAATATAGTTTTATTGTATTAAATCCCTTTGACCTCTCCCCGGTCTAAAGACACGGGGATTCTAAACTGATACTACGTGGTAGGCTGAAGCCGTACCACTTCGCTTTTTAGTTTTGGTTTCCCAGATACGAAATCTGGTAGCAAGGGTCAAAACTTGCCTACAGACCTTGACTAGGACGAGTCCTAATTGTGTCTCTACCTTGCGAAGTATATTCGCTGCACCATTTAAATCAGCGTTAATAAATAGTCCTTTTCCTGTGCGGAACATACCGCGTTTTACTCGTTTTCCACTTGGTTTCCACCCTTCAGGTTTTGCGCCGAAAGTAGGTAGAAAATCACCATCTAAAAAACTAGTTTTACTGGTATAGGATTCTTCAGTTTCTACAAATTTGATGCCGTGGTACTCGCATAACTGTTTAACTCGTTTTTTGAGTTTGGCGGTTGGTATCTGCACAAATGATTGCGTTGTTCTACCTAACTGCGCTTCTTGTCTTTGTCCCTGATTCCACCCAAATACCACTACACCAATTTGATGT
>NZ_JACJRJ010000058.1 GCF_014697195.1 Cylindrospermum sp. FACHB-282
TCCGCACTGTTTGAACTACGTTCAAAAACATTTGAGAGGTTTTCGCAATTTCCCGCTATTCATCCCCACATAAGAGCGTACTCGCAAGGTGGGGACTTTCGCGTTACGTTAAATTAAACACCAGCATGACCCAGTGCTAAACCAGTTATCAGCATTCCCAGAACCAGGAAAGGTTGGGCGCTGGCTTGGTATTTAACGTCATTGGCCACAGGGTCACGAAGGAAATACATATCCTGCAAGGTGATTTGCGGGATGATTAACAAGACGAGAATTGCTGCGTACAAATTCTCATGGATACTGACCAGATAAGCAGCCACCAAGCCTTGAAATAAATCAATCATCACTACACAAATCCAGGAAGCAGTAGTGATGCCAAACATAACTGGTAATGACTGTAAGCCTAATTGGCGATCGCCTTCTACACTCTTGAAATCATTGACAATGGCAATACCTAATCCTGCCAAGCTGTAAAACAAGGTAAGAACCACAATCTTCCAATTGAGGTCACCAAACAAAGCATGACCCGCCCACCAAGGTAAAGCAATGTAACTGGCTCCCAAGGCATAGTTTCCCAACCAGCCGTTTTGCTTAAGTTTTAGGGGGGGTGCAGAATAAATATAGGCGATAAAACAACCAAACACAGCCAGGGCTGTGACATTGGGGAACTCATGACCAGCCCACACATCTAAAATAAATGCCAAGCCAATCCCCGACAAGAATAATAATACTATCTGCGTAATTACCTGGCGTTCAGAAATTACCCCAGAGGGGATGGGGCGGTATGGTTCATTGATCGCATCAATTTCGCGATCGTAGTAATCATTCAGGGTTTGGGTGTAACCCGCAAGCAGCGGCCCAGACAACAACATACAGGTTGCTGCCTTCAACACATTTTCCAGCGACCATATATAGTTACCAGAAGAAGCCGCACCACAGACTACACCCCAAATTAGGGGAATCCAAGTGATCGGTTTCATCAGTTGCAACCGGATTTTCCAGATGGAAGTTTCCCCTGGTGCTGCACCTTTCATCCCCAGCATCTGCCTGGTTTTAGCACTGCGAGTAGCAGTGGCTATTGCCTGGTCACTGGGATTAATTACTACTGAGTCTAGTGCCTCAGATGGATTGGGATTTGGGGTAATAGGAGTTGATTCGGACATAAGCTGGTTAGGTAATTGGTAATTGGTAATTGGTAATTAGTAATTGGGAAAAAGGAAAAAACTATTTACCCATTCCCTATCACCCATTACCCATTACCTATTAGCTAAAAAGAAATTATCAAATAATTATTCTGAAACTTAGCTCCCGTGACGGGCTTGCCACTCAGGGCAGGGGGTAGGAAGATATTGCGCCGTTGATCTCCTGCTTCCACAGTGACCTCTGGGCCATATTGGGTGAGCTTGACTTGTGTTTTGTCAAATCCTGGCAAAAACAAGCGTACTTGACGATTATGGATGTCAATTTCCATTGGTTTGGGAGCTTGTCTTGCTTGCTCCACAAAGTTGGGTAGGGCATCTATCAGCGGTTGCCAATCACCAGTTGGCGAGTTGGGAACCACGCTTACAGATAAAGGAGTAAAATCTGCTGACAGATTGACCTTTGGCTCAGAGGACACCAGAATGACACCACCAACAATTAAACCAACTTGTTGAGCGCTACCCCAAAGATAACGGGCATTTGCCACCTCAATCGGGTCTTCGCTAGTCACCAAGAAGGCGGCGAGGCGTTGGGGGTCAGCCAGAGCAGCTTTACCCTTTTCTAAGAAATTATTAGCTTGATTGGTAGGCTGGGCGAAGTTATCTGCTGTCCAGTTAACATTGAAAAAGCTGCTAATTAGTGGTTGAATCAATGGCGATTCTGCGATCGCCTTCCCCAAGTCTGAGTTGACAAACAATTGCCGAAATCGCCGCACATACCAACTCAAAGACTCTGGTAGTCCCAACATCCGCAGGGTGAAAGAGTCACCTGTGCCATCGTAGACGATCGCATCATATTTACCACTGGCATCATATTCGCGGATCGCATTCAGAGCTAGGGCGCTATCCATTCCTGGTAATACTACCAGTTCTTGACCGTAAACTTCTTTGAAGATAGGCGTGCGGAGATATTGGGCCTCAAGTTTTTTCACTTCCTCCCAGTTGCGTTCAAGCAGTACAGATGATTGAAACTGTACGAATTGTAAATTGGGAGCGATTTCCTGGGGGTCGGCAGCAATGTTCGTACCTAGGAGGATGGGCAATGTTGGCTCTGCAAGTCCTGCTAGGAGTACGCGCTTGCCTTGACTTGCCAATAGCTTGGCCGCGGCGATCGCAATTTTGGTACGAGTGATGCCGCTTTTACCCAAAAATGTCAGTATTAGGGCCATTACTTGATTCTCAATTACCGCCGATCTTTTCAACTCCAACTTAACACTCAACAAATCTTCTCGGCTGATGCTAAAAAATTCAGATCAGCAAAAAAGCCTACGCTGAGTTCTCTCTATTGCACAGCTTTGATTTCATCTTCAAAAAACCAGGTGGACGAATTGTCGTCAAACAGCACCACCACACCAATACCACAACCATCAGTAACTTTGTAGTCTTGGATGATGCCCACTTGTCCTAGTTTTTTAACGATAGGGGAAGATACGCGATCGCGTAACCGAAAGACCTTAACCTTTTGTCCGATTTCCATATCACAACGCAATAAACCAAATCTCAGTGTAGCTGAATCCGTGCCTCAAGAGTCACACATTCAGATTGATCTAGGCTGATAGGTTAATAACTGACAACTGACCAAATCGCTTAAAATTAAACTGGCAACCAAGCAGATACACACCCTTGGAAAAAACCTGTCCAAAATTGGCGGTTCCTTCGGTTTTTGGCGGCTTATATAATCTCCTTTTCACAGAAAATCTTGGGTGACGCCCCAAAAAGCACCGATTTGACCCATCTAACGAGTAGATTTTGGATAAGGCTGACCAATTTTGGATAACTTTAATGAAACCCATGTTTGTCACAGCGCAACAGCTAGAACAGCAGATGCCCGATGCCACTCATTTGTTAAGTGATGAGCCAGAAATGGAAACTTCGTTACATTATATGCAGCTACTGCTGCTAGTGACCTGCCTAGAATGGCTGTGGCGCGACCGCGAAGATTTTTTTATTGGTGCGAATCTGACGATTTATTTTAGCCGCCAGCAGTTGCGAAATCGCGATTTCCGGGGGCCAGACTTTTTTTTAGTCAAGGACACTGAAAAACGACCCCGTAGTTCTTGGGTTGTCTGGGAAGAAGATGGTCGTTATCCAGATTTGATTATTGAATTACTTTCTGAGAGTACGGCTAATATTGACCGTAACTTGAAGAAAAGCCTCTATGAAAACCGATTTCACACACCAGAGTATTTTTGGTTTTCGCCGGAAAATGGCGAATTTGCCGGTTTTGAATTGGTAGGTAACAAGTACCAGGAAATTTTACCAAATGGGCGGGGATACCGTTGGAGCGATGTGCTGGGGCTGTATTTGGGGGTAGAAGAGGGTAAACTGCGCTACTTTACATCTGATGGTGATTTAGTGCCGACACCAGAGGAAGCTGCTATGGCGGCACAGCAGCAAGCATCTGCGGCACAGCAGCAAGCATCTGCGGCGGAATTAAGGTTAGAACAAGAGCAGATGCGATCGCAAAAATTAGCGGCACATTTGCGATCGCTCGGAGTTGACCCAGATAATTTGAGTTAAGTAAAATAAACAGTTAAAAATATTTTTGTGAAAAAAGCTCTGATTACGGGACTAACTGGACAAGATGGTTCTTATCTGGCAGAATTACTCTTAGGCAAAGGATACCAAGTTTCTGGTCTAGTCCGTCGCTCCAGCTCCAGCAACCTTGATCGCATCAACCACCTCTCAGGCAACATCCAAATCCTCTCTGGCGACCTCCTAGATCAATCTTCCTTGATGGATGCGATCGCAGAATCACAACCTGACGAAATCTATAACCTAGCCTCTCAAAGCTACGTTCCCCTATCGTGGACACAACCAGCCCTCACCGCCGAATACACAGCCCTCGGCGTCTCCCGGCTCCTAGAATCCATTCGTCGCTGCAAACCAGATGCCAAATTCTACCAAGCCTCCAGTAGTGAAGTCTTCGGTCAACCCGACGAATCACCCCAAACCGAACTCACCGCCTTCCGTCCCCGCAACCCCTATGGTACTGCCAAAGCTTACGCCCACTGGATAACTGACAACTATCGGCAAAAATATAACCTCTACACCTGCTGCGGCATCACCTACACTCACGAATCCCCTAGACGGGGTACAGAATTTGTATTTCGCAAAATCACACACACAGTTGCCCAAATCAAACTTGGTCTGGCAAATGAACTCAAATTAGGCAACCTAGATGCCAAACGTGACTGGTGCTACGCCAAAGATGCCGTTTATGCCATGTGGCTAATGTTGCAGCAAGAAAAACCCGACGACTACATCATCGCCAGTGGTGAAACCCACTCTGTTAGAGAACTTGTTGAGTGTGCATTCAATTACGTCAATCTAAACTGGCAAAATTATGTCTCAGTTGATCCTGCTTTTTATCGCCCTGACGAACCAGTACAGCTGATTGGTTGCATCGATAAAATTAAAACCAAGATCAGCTGGCAGCCTGAGTACACCTTTAATCAATTAGTCGAGTTAATGGTTGATTACGACCTGAAAAAATTGAGCAGTCAAATCGGCTAACTTCCTCATGAAAGTGGTAGTTCATCATTTTTTCATTTAACAGTGCTTTTTAAAATAAAGTATGGTAGGCTAATGCGGCAAAGTGTACTCCAATAGTATAAGATGCGCGAATAACTTCCCTGTGGTGTGTGGTGGTGTTTTAGAATGACGGTTTCGCTTAAAGGTAATTCAACTTGGTTGCAAGTGCGGCGCTATTGGGAATTGCTGCACGTTTTAGTAGCGCGGAATCTGAAAGTCCGCTACCGGGGTTCGTTTTTAGGCGTGTATTGGTCACTGTTGAACCCGTTGATTATGACAGGGTTGTACACTGCGATTTTTGGGGCAACCTTTGCGTCGTACTATGGCAACTCGATACTAAACTATGTATTGGCAGCCTTTACGGGTCTAGTGGTAATCAACTTTTTTTCAGCTTCTACCTCTCAAGCATTGAGTAGTGTCGTCGGTAATGGCTCACTTTTAAATAAAATTCGGCTGCCAGTGAGCGTCTTTCCTCTAGCGATGATCGCAGCTAATGTGTTTCAGTTTTCAGTTGGGGTGTTGCCATTACTGGCAGTCATGACTTTTGTTAATTCTAAAAGTCTAGTCAATGTGTTGGCGCTGCTATTTCCTTCTCTGGCACTAGTTTTGGTTTCTACAGGGATGGGGTTTTTAGTAAGCGCTTTATACGTGTTTTTTAGAGATTTACCTTATTTTTATGAATTAGTTGTATTTGTAATTTGGCTCAGTAGTCCTATATTCTATCCAGCAGCTATTGTTCCACCGCAAGTGAAGCAGTTTTTAGCATTAAATCCATTATCACCAATAATTGAAAGCCTGCGTCAAATTACATTAACAGCAGCACCACCAAATTTAGGTTTAATTTGGGGAGCCTTACTCAGTGGGATAATTATTTTGTCCTTGGGATGGTCTTGTTTTCACTTGTGGCGACATCAATTTATGGATTTGCTGTAAATGGAAGTAATTCGCCTAGATCAAGTTTCGCTCTTACGACGGACACAAGAAGAGTTTTCTTATGACCTCAAGAAGACTTTGCTATCAGTTTTAGAGGGTAAATACCGCCAGCCTGCAAAAAAATTAGTACTAGATCAGATTAATTTGGTTGTAAATGCGGGTGAGAAATTAGGTATTATTGGAGCCAATGGATCGGGCAAATCAACAATACTGAAAATAATTTCTGGAATTCTTCAACCGACCAGTGGCTCAGTTAGAGTACGCGGGCAAATTGCGCCCTTAATTGAACTGGGGGCAGGGTTTGATCCAGAAATTTCAGTGATGGACAATATTGTACTTTATGGTGTACTTTTAGGATTTTCCAGGGCAGAGATGCGAGGAAGAGCGCAGTCTATTTTGGATTTTGCAGAATTGCAGGATTATTCTCTAGTCCCAGTGAAGGGTTTATCTTCGGGCATGGTAGCGCGTTTAGGGTTTGCTATCGCTACTGATATACAACCAGATATTTTGATCCTAGATGAAGTATTATCCGTGGGAGATGAGAGTTTTAAAAATAAGTGCAAACAACGAATTGATAGCTTTTGGCATGGGGAGTCTACGGTTTTGGTAGTGTCTCATTCTATGGAATTTATCCGTGAGTCATGTCAGCGGGTAGTTTGGCTAGACAAAGGAAAAATAAGATTTTGCGGTCTTGCTAGTGAAGCTGTTGATTATTACCTTACCACTGTAAATCCACAATATACAGATTAAAGAATTCAAAATTCTCTCATTCAAAATTGAAAACAGTTTTCGACCGGATTAAACCCCGACGCAAATACAAATTACCTGTAGACGTACACGCAGCGTTCCGCAGGAAAGGGATATTAAACCCTTTCGTTACTGATAAATTTAGTTAGTATAGCATCTAAAAAATTGAGGTAAAAACTTGATGCAATTACAGGACATTAACGTATTAGTAGATGGATATAATTTAGAAATGACAGAAGGAACAGGTATAAAAACCTATGGTGTTACTTTAATTAAAGCCTTAACGTCTTTGGGAGTAAATGTAGATATATTATGTAGTCGTAATAGTAATAGTAATAGTAATAGTTTAATTTTAAATGAAGCTTTATTTTTTGATAGACAAAATAATCATAGCACTATCCTAAAAGCTAAGATGATTTTTTTCGCAGCTATTCAAAAATTTTATCAGGCACAAGAAATACCAGTCACTGACTTTGTTATTAAACAAGATGCCGACTATATTTTTGATTATTTAGCCAATTCAGGTAAGATTTTTAATCTTGATGACTGTTACAGAATAGCTAATAATATATACAAATTATTTCAAATAAAAACCAAGATAAATATTAAAAAGAAATTAGATATTTGGCATGCAACGTATCCAGTTCCTATCAAAGTAAACAATGCGAAAAAGATCACAACAATTCATGATTTAATTCCCCTCAAGCTTCCTCATACAACTTTAGACGATAAAAAATTCTTTTTCAATCTTGTAAAAAATTCTATTAAAGACTCTGCACTAATCTTAACAATTTCGGAAAATACAAAAAAAGACATATTACATTGCTTCGACATCGACCCAGATAAGATTCACTTAACATATCAACCAATAATTGATAACAATTTGTTAATTAAAGATGATTTAGTACCCATATTTTTGAGAAAATATAAACTTAAGTTAAAAAAATACATTCTTTTTGTAGGTTCGATAGAACCCAAAAAAAATGTGGGAAGATTAATAGACGCCTATAGTAGACTAGATACTGAAATGCAGCTAGTGCTTGTTGGTAAGAAAGGATGGTTATGGGAAGGCGAAATTGGCAAATTAGAAGCAATTTTTGGTAAGGGATTTACTAGAAGAGTAAAGTTACTTGAATATGTAACAAGGCAAGATTTAAGCTACTTGTATAAAGGTGCTTTTTGCTTTGTTTTTCCATCTTTATATGAAGGATTTGGTTTACCACCTTTGGAGGCAATGTCCATGGGATGTCCGGTAATCACATCTAATATTGCCTCTTTACCAGAAGTTTGTGGAGATGCTGCTATTTATATAGATCCTTATAATTCTGAAGAGATTAGACAGGCAATTGAAAAGTTGATAAACAATCCTCAGATGCAAACACAACTAATAGAAGCAGGCAAAAAAAGAGTGGAGTTTTTTAGTATGGAAAATTATACTAAGAAACTGTATGAAGCTTACACTCAAATTATTTAGTTAACTAAATGTGATTCATTGCTGAATTAAGGAGAAAATTATGCCATTTCCAATCAATGATAACTACTGGATAAATACAGCACAGTTTTTACAAGACCATATTAAAAATGAAGATAAAATAATAGCTAATAGTGAATTTATAGAAAAATTTTCAAATACGATACCTTATCCTTCAAACTGGAACACAGAATTGACTAACTATCAATGGGTGGTTATTCATAAGGGGATGATGGATGAACTAGACTACCTTTTTCTAAAACGGATAACAGAAGAATTTATCCCTGTATTTGCTAATGAAGTATTTGTTGTTTTTTCTAGAGAACATAAGCTATCTACAGTAGATAAAACCTTAGGTCATTGGCAATCATTTATAGATAATATGAAAGTTCAAGAAGGATCTGATCAAATTTTACCTCTAATCTTTAAGAAAGTTGAGCGAATTATAACACCTTTAATCAAAAGGCTAGATATCATAGAACAGGTTATAGCTAAATCAACAAGGAAAGAAACAAATCAAATACCTGAAGTAGCAGTTCAATTAGTTAAACAAGATTGTGTAGCCGCTAATCCAGATTATTCGACTCTTTCAGTAGCAAAAATTAAAGAATTAATGGATAGCAGATACAGCTCTCACGACGCTTATAATATTGTGTGTTTGTGGGATGATATTAGAGCTAAAGAACTCACCAGACATATAATGGCAGCTATTTTTCCAACGAATGAGAGTACAATACTCGAAATTGGTTGTGGAAGTGGAGGTAGTGCCTCTTATATAAATGAATGTCAAGAATATATTGGGACGGATCTTTCAGAAATAGCAGTATCTCAGGCAAATATTGCCTATAGCAAAAAACCAAATTTCAAATTCATAGCAATGGATGCCCTAAAGCTACAATTTGAACAAGACAGGTTTGATGTTGTCATTGCGAGAGAAGTAATAGAGCATTTACCAAACCCTATAGATTGTATTAAGGAAGTGTTTAGGGTATTAAAAAGCGGTGGAATTTTTGTTGTTACTTCACCTAACCGCGATAGTCTTCATTTGCGTGTTAATAGAATGCTTGGATATGAAGATTTTAAGTGTTCATTTGATCACATAAAAGAGTTTACCTTTCAAGAAGCAGCAGAAATGCTAACCCAGGTAGGATTCAAAATTAAAGATACAAAAGGTGCTTTTTTAATGCCGTATTGGGGCATAAACAATGTAGATTTACCTGTCCGTCATTTAACTGATAATGACACAACAATGGTTGAAATGCTGAGAGAATTGGGTGATCGCGTTGGTGCTGAGTACGCATTTTGTTTTATTATTATATGTGTTAAACCGTAAACAAGATCAAATGTGCTTGATTACACATAATTATTGTTAAGCTTAGAGCAATATTGTACCCTTAACGATAATTATGTTGATTGGGGCAGACAGATTTTATATAAAAGTTAAAATAAGTTAATTCTTCCCAAAACGATTGAATAAGTTGGCATAAACTTGTTAAATACATTATTAATTAATCTATCTATTTTATTCTCTCAACCAACAGGGATTAGCAATTATGCTAGGAATGTTTTTCCTTATTTAAAAACTCTTAACCCTACTCTATTAACTGCCGAAAGCTACCGTGAATTTAACTGTTATTCAATCCCAGATAATTTGACTCCTAGTCAAGGTACAAAAGGCCATTTTCGCCGCTTGTTTTGGACGCAATTTAAATTACCGCAAATCTATAAAAATCTAAAATCTAACCTTTTATTTTCTCCACTTCCAGAAGCACCCCTGTATAGCAACTGCCGTTTTGTGGTGATGGTTCACGATTTTATTCCGTTGCGCTTTCCCAAACGGTTTTCACCGTTGACACCATACCATCGCTACTACATTCCCCAAGTTATCACCCAAGCGGAACACGTTATCTGCAACTCCCAGTCCACTGCTAAGGACATTACTGATTTTTTCCAGATTCCGGCTAGCAAAATTACCCCAATACCCCTAGCACACGATCGCACACATTTCCGTTTTCTCAATCTACCCACCAGCAACTACTTTCTCTACATTGGACGCCAAGACTCCTATAAAAACCTACAGCGACTAATTACTGCCTTTGCTGCATTACCTAACAGGGGTGACTATGAACTATGGCTAGCAGGCCCGACTGATCGCCGTTACACCCCGATTTTACAGACGCAAGCTGAGCAACTGGGGATAACTCATCAGGTAAAGTTTCTCAACTATGTTGCTTATAGCGAATTGCCAAAAATCATCAATGGGGCGATCGCACTCGTTTTCCCCAGTCTCTGGGAAGGCTTTGGTTTCCCCGTCTTAGAAGCGATGGCTTGCGGTACTCCTGTGATCACTTCCAACCTTTCCTCCCTACCAGAAGTCGCTGGTGACGCGGCTATTCTCATCAATCCCTACAACACAGGAGAAATCACCGCAGCTATGGAGGCGATCGCTAATGATTCAAAATTGCGATCGCATCTTTCCCACCAAAGTATCGCTAGAGCCAATCAATTCAGTTGGGAACAAACAGGACAAGCCACCGTTGAAGTTTTATCCCGTTATTTATAATGTTAGGCTAAAGCTATCTTGCTAAACCCATACCAAATAAATCATGATGGTTGTGCAAAGTCCCACCCGCCAATATTCTATAGAAGAATACCTTGCTCATGAAGAGGCTGCTGAAGACCGCAGCGAATATCGAAATGGAGAAATAGTATCAATGGCTGGAGGCTCGATAAATCATAACCGAATTATCCGCAACCTGAGTAGACTACTAGAATTAGGCTTACAAAAACAGCCTTATGAAGTGTTCCTTAGCGACTTACGGCTATGGATTCCTCGTTACCGAGAATACACATATCCAGATATTCTCATCATCAAAGATCAAGCAATCTTTCAAGAAGGACGAACCGATACAATAATCAATCCTAGTATTATCTTTGAAGTCCTTTCTAAATCTACAAGCAGTCGAGATAGAGGCGACAAATTTACCTATTACCGTTCCCTTCCCGAATTTCAAGAATATATTTTAATTGACCAATATCAAATTCATATTGAGCATTTTAGCAAAACACCAGAAGGTAACTGGCTATTTAGTGAATCCGACGATGAAGATGGAGTTTTAACATTAGATTCAGCAAACTGCCAAATTCCCCACCGCCAGATTTATGATCGGGTTACATTTGACAACAAACCGGAACTAGAGATTTAGGTCAACTACCTCATGAGTACATTGAGGGTAGGGACTGCCGCGAACCGTTCAAAATTCAAAAATAATTTTTTGTTTGAATTTTGAATTTTGTTCGCGCCGGTGCGGTCGGCTCTATTTTGAATTGCTTAAGGCGTTCCCACAGCTCCAGAGTAAACCAAACCCCGTTGCATATCTAGGGTCAAAATCGCCCCATCTCGAATTACTTGAGTTGCCTTCTTCACACCAACAATTACTGGCACACCGAGACGCAAACCAATCACCGCTGCGTGACTGGTGAGACTTTCATCTTCCGTAATTATCCCGCCAGCTTTACGAATTGCCTCAATAAAATCGGCGCTGGTGCGGGAGACTACCAAAATATCTCCAGCATTAAAGTTACTCACATCCATACTAGTATGAGCCACCCTGGCGCGACCACTCACTGAACCTTGTCCTAAACCAATTCCTTGACCTAGTACAGCAGTCACCACCTCAACCTTAATCAAATCTGTTGACCCAGAAACTCCTTGGAGTGTGCCAGCGGTCATTACCACCAAATCGCCCTCAGACAGTAGCTGATTTTCCTGAGCAACATTGATAGCAGCTTGAAACGTCTGGCCAGTAGAAGGTAGTCCTAGCACCAACAAAGGTTTCACACCCCACACCATCTGCAACTGTCGTGCCACATTGACGTGGGGTGTGATTGCCAAAATGGGTGTATGGGGACGGAACTTAGAGACATTGCGAGCTGTTGCTCCGGTTTGCGTTAGGGTCATAATTGCCGCTGCACCTAGTTGTTCGGCAATTTGACCTACAGCTTGACTAATCGCATTGGGAATAGAACGCTTATTATCTCCTCTCTGGCGTGCTGCACAGGTAAGTGAATCTTCCTGTTCAATTCGCTCGGCAATGCGTGCCATTGTTGCCACAGCCTCTACTGGGAAACTACCAACGGCAGTTTCATTGGAGAGCATGACTGCATCTGTGCCATCTAAAATCGCGTTTGCCACATCCGATACTTCAGCACGAGTGGGGCGGGGGTTGCTCACCATACTGTCTAACATCTGGGTGGCGGTGATGATAGGAATCCCTAAGCGATTTGCTGTGGCAATCAGCCGCTTTTGGAGAACAGGCACATCCTCCGCAGGTAATTCCACCCCTAAGTCACCTCTGGCAACCATGACGCCGTCACACAAAGAGAGCACTTCCTCCATTTGTTCAATCGCTTCGTGCTTTTCAATTTTGGCAACCACTGGCACATATTTGCCTGTGCTAGAAATTAGTTCTTTAATTTCTATCATATCCTGGGGGTTGCGGACAAAGGAAAGCGCTACCCAGTCTACTCCCTGATCGAGACCAAACATCAGATCCTCTCGGTCTTTGTCGGTCATTGCCTTAATCGACAGGTAGACTCCAGGAAAGTTCACACCTTTATTGTTAGAAAGCTTACCGGGTACAGTGATGCGACAATGCAAGTCACCTTTGTCACGGTTAATATCCTCCACCAGCATTTCTACTCTTCCGTCATCGAGGAGGATTTTTGCGCCAACGGGGACTTCTTCTGCTAAATAATCGTAGGTGACGCAGCTAATTTCTTGTGAGCCTATAACTGGGCGATTTGTCAAGGTGAAGCGATCGCCTTTAGCCACAACTATAGACCCATCTTCAAATCGCCCCAAGCGAATTTTTGGCCCTTGCAAGTCTTGGAGAATTGCCACTGGCTGATTTAATTCAAAAGCGGTTTGCCGAATTAAGCGAATACTGCGCTGATGGTCGGCATGAGTCCCGTGGGAGAAGTTTAACCGCAGTGTAGTTGCACCCGCTTCAATGATCGCCTTGAGCATTTCTGGGCTGCTGGTGGCAGGACCAATAGTTGCGACAATTTTCGTCCGGCGTAGAGAATCTCTTAATTGCATAGGGGCTGAATTTAGGGAGCTATCTGGGAAGTCATCATAAATTAAACGGCATCTCCTTTTCAGTCACTGCGATATCAATAAGATGTGAGCAGTTAGAAATTGGGGCAGTAGGGGGAGTGGCATAGGCTAGATATCTTACACCAATCTTGTCTGCATCTTCCCCAAGAGATATTTTTCCGTTAAAGCAATGCTAATCGCCGCACCCTACCCATCAGCAAGGATATAAGTATCGTCTGGAATCATAGCGTTATTTATCTGCCCAAAAGCAAAGTTATGGATAAATCTTCCACCATAAAAGTTTACAGAACTTTATTCTTCACTAAGATTTATCGTATATTCGTAATATTCGCTCAACAAGGAGTTGGTAATGCTCACGTCGGAGGCACAAAAACCACTGACAATCCCGCCCAAGGAATTTTTAGCGCCTCCTGGTGACTTTAATCCCACACTGCTGCTGTTTCTAGTAGCTGTGACGATGCTGGTGTTATCTAACTTTGGTTACTGGCTGTGGGAATGGCCCCATTGGCTATGTTTTAGTATTAATACTCTAGCCTTGCATTGTTCTGGGACGGTGATTCATGATGCCTGTCACCAATCTGCCCATCGGCATCGGTTAATCAATGCTGCATTAGGCCATGGTAGCGCTTTGATGCTGGCTTTTGCTTTCCCGGTGTTTACACGGGTACATTTGCAGCATCATAGTCATGTCAATCATCCCCAAGATGACCCTGATCATTATGTTTCTACTGGTGGGCCCCTGTGGCTGATTGCGGTGCGGTTTTTGTACCATGAGGTATTTTTCTTTCAACGGCGACTGTGGCGTAAAAATGAGCTATGGGAATGGTTTGTCAGTCGCTTAGTTGTAATTTCAATTGTGTATGTTTCTGTGCAGTACCACTTTTTGGGCTATATTCTCAATTTTTGGTTCATTCCGGCGTTTTTGGTAGGTGTAGCATTGGGGTTATTTTTTGATTATTTACCCCATCGTCCTTTTGTGGAGCGCGATCGCTGGAAAAATGCCCGCGTCTATCCTGGACAATTTCTGAATATCCTGATTATGGGGCAGAATTATCACTTAATTCATCATTTGTGGCCTTCTATTCCCTGGTACAATTACCAGCCTGCATACTACACTATGAAGCCGCTTTTAGATGAAAAAGGCTGTTATCAAACTTCAGGGTTATTGCAGAAAAAAGACTTCTTTGAGTTCTTGTATGATATTTTCGTGGGCATCCGCTTTCATCACCATAAAGAATAGATAATTGTCACAATATATGCCAGGGCAAGCATCTTAATAAAGATAGGAGTTCTTTGTTGAAGCTAGTTGAGTGGGTTGGCAGTTCTCTTGAGGATTTGAGAGAGTTTCCAGGTGAAGTTCAGCAGGTTATGGGTTATGCCCTATACGTAGCTCAATGCGGTGAAAAGCATCCTTCAGCAAAACCGCTCAAAGGATTTAAAGGTGCTGGGGTGCTGGAAGTTGTAGAGGATTTTGATGGAAATACTTACAGATCTGTCTACACTGTGAAGCTGGCAGGTGTGGTTTATGTGCTACACGCTTTTCAAAAGAAGTCAAAACGGGGTATTGCCACACCAAAGCAAGATATTGAACTGATTGAAGCCAGACTTAAGCGAGCTAGAGAACATTATGCGGCAACCTATGAGAAGCAGCAATAAGGAGGAAACAATGGCTCAAGAAATTAGTGTTCAACCAAGTAGCGGCAATGTATTTGCAGATTTAGGTCTGGTTAACGCTGATGAGCTAATTGTAAAAGCCGAACTCGCACGTAAAATCAGCGAGATTATTACCCAACAGCAGATGACACAATTTGAAGCAGCAGAACTTCTAGAAATTGATGAACCCACGGTTTCTGCATTGATCAAGGGAAAGCTATCAGATTTCTCAACCGTGCATTTGTTCCGATTTTTGAATGCTTTAGGTCGTGATGTGGAAATTATCGTCAAAGCAAAACCTAAATCCCATCCCCAAGCTCAAACACGGGTTTTCAGCACATAGTTTTGCAGATACTAGAGTTAATAACCTTCAAACCAAGTAGGCTAATGATGAACAGTTTCTAATTCCTTGAAAATATTAATACAGAGAATATCTGAAACAAACTTTCAGTTGTACTGCATCTACCCAGATTGTCACGCTACTAGAACCGGATAATTTAGTTTACGTGAAGCGTACAGAAGCGCTGCTTTAATATCATCCGTCTCTAAATCGGGTAACTCTTCAAGAATTTGTTCAGCAGTCAGTTCAGCTACAAACAAGTCCAGCACATCTGATACACGAATTCTCATACCCCGGATACAGGGACGACCGCCACATTGTTTTGGGTTAACTGTAATTCTTTCAAGTAAATTTGACATGGGAATTTACTCTCTTCATAAATAGTTCTCTCACAATTCAGAAGACACCTTCTTTGCTGTTGATTTTTTAACTCTCGCTCTCTCATCTAATGATGAAAAGTTAAGAGAACTGACGTCACCAAACAGGTTTAGTAATTCCGAGGTTAATTTCTTGGCTGCTGTTATGAAATGGGGCAGGTAGCCTAAAGTGAGAACATGAATAGTTGTTCCGGTTAAGCCACTTATTTGTTGAGGAAAATGTAAAAACCCTTTTTCAATCGCATCAACGACTAATTCACCATCAGTATTCAAGTAGCTTTCAAATAGAGATCCATCTATTACGATAACTGGAAAAATAAACGTTAGATGTTTCGGCCGATTTTCCTCCTGTGATATCTTGACAGCTATTGCAGCTTTCAAAGCACTCATGGCTGCTTTGTATGTATTGTCAGCACCAGTTGTGAAAGCCTGAGTAACGGCATAAGCATTTCGACCTTCTTTATGAAACCAGGGAAATTTCCCTTCTAATTTTTCTCCTAATCGGGAGATTTCCAGCGTTTTATCAATAAACTGGGCTTTGCCAAATTCAGAATACAAGCAGTATGCAAAAAATCTATTGTAACCTGTGAGGGTATTTTCAGATGTGAATAGAATCCAAGGCTTTGAGTTTGACTTACACTCAATCATGAAATATACGTCAAAAATACCTATGATGTCCCCACAACGACTGATAATATCAATCTCCCTAGATTCATTGCTTTCAGGATCAATATAGTAAGAACCCTGCCTTACGTCAAAACCTTCATCAATAAGCGCCGTTGCAACTTTCATTTCAAGAGGATAACCTTGTTCTTTGATCCAATTTTGAACCTTTTTCTGAAGTTCATCACTTGTATCCATAAAATACCTACTTAACTTGTCACCTCAAATATCCGTCCCTAAACTTTGAGCGTAGATAACCTCAATATTGTTACCAAATTCCAACTTATCTAAAGATTCGGTGAAAAAGACAAAACCTTTGTATGCAGTCACATATTTATAGATTTTTGTAAAAAAACCTTCACTTGTGACAATCACAAGTGGCGCTTCCATTTTAGAGAGAATATTTAAGAAATCCTCTAGCTTGACACACACACCAGTTCCTCGATGAGTGAAGATTCTCCCACCAATAGCAGTAGGTTGAGCGATCGCATCACCACTGTAATAGCTCATTTTGTGTTTATTCTTACATATATTTACATAAGTATTTTAAACTTTTGTCTCAACCGCTTGCTGTGATGCTTGTAACGGCTGGGGAAAATTCCAGTCTGGGCGCAATTTTGCAGCGTGGCGTAAATAGGTGTGGTAAATTGGGGCAGAAGCTGGCAAGTTAGCGTGAATTAACAACCGAATGCAACGCTGTAAGCTGCCCTCAACGTGCATTTGCTGGACATCTAACATAGCTACATTATCCCAGCAAGGACGCGATCGCGCGATCGCCGCTGGAAAAATCGCATCTAGATCCCGTGTCACCGAAAAAGTCACACTTATCATGTCATTCGGCTGGATTTGATTCCGTTCTTCCAATTCATCAAGCAGTTCTGTCACCGCTTCTCCAATTGCCTCCACAGTATTTTCGGCAACAGTTGTTGCTCCGCGAATAGCCCGCATTTGCCACTCCACTCCCAAGTCCTCCTTTATTGATCAGTAGTCAATAGTCATTAGCAAAAAACTATTGACTAATGACTATTGACAAGTAATTAATTTATGGTCGATATAACCACAAGGGTAGCCCACTGGTGGACATTTCAAATTCCAGCCAATTTATACCAGCCCCAATGCCTGATGAAACCTGACGACTCCCAGGTAAAACACGACTCAAGAAGGGTTTACGTTCTTCTAGGGTATAGCAAGGAGTTTTCTCTGGATCAAGACCTACCAATTCCGCAGTCCAGCGACGGGCATCTTCCTCTGTTCCCAACCGGTCTACAACACCCAACTCCAAAGCTTGCTGTCCTGTAAAAATCCGACCATCGGCGAAACTTTTCACAGTTTCCACTGCCAAAGAACGCCCCTCAGCTATGGTTTGCACAAATTGCTGATAACTTATATCAATCAACTCTTGCAAGATAGTTGCTTCTGGTGCAGTCAGTTCCCGGTCAAATGCCAAAATATCTTTGTACGGGCCAGACTTAATTACCTGGAAAGAAACACCGACTTTTTCCAGTAAGCGTTCCAAGTTATTACCGCGCAAAATCACACCAATACTACCTGTAATCGTGCCAGGGTTAGCTATGATGTGCTCGGCTCCCATACCGATGTAAACACCGCCAGAAGCCGAAATATTGCCAAAGCTGGCAACGATTTTGATTTTTTCGCGCAAACGCTTCAAAGCGCTGTAAATTTCTTGGGAATCTCCGACTGTACCGCCAGGACTATCTATGCGTAGCAGTAATGCCGGAAACTTTTTTTCTTCTACAGTTTTCAGGGCTTCTAACACACGTTTGCGAGTAGCACTGGCGATCGCACCAGTAATTTCAATCCGCGCAATTTGTTTACGAAACTTAGACTTAAATGGCCAAACCATGAGCAGTACAATAACCTCTTATTAAACTCAATATAAAGTGCCTAGCGGTTAGACGACCTGCTTTAATCTGTTAAGAAAGATGAGCAAGCATGATTATTTTCCAAATCTTAAGGAAATTTTTATATTTTGTAGATAGTTCTATTTGCTATTCTCATCTCTATAAGGGGAGAGTGTTTCATCCAAAATATTCAACTCCAACTTGGCATCTAACCCTATAGCGTCAGACACTCTATCTATCTATATTAATCCACAGCACAGCCCCTAGTTATTAGTGACTCATAACTAACAACTACTCAATTTAATTAATACAAATTTATTCATTAACGCCAATATCCATCTAGATCAGGACTAGCAGCATATAGATATTTCTGATGAAAATATCACTTTTTCATGGCTCGTGCTGCTTATAAGGGTCTGACGAAGAGGTTTTAACTACTTAAGAATCAATTCGTAAAATTTGACACCGATAATAAGCATAGATATCAAATAGTGCCCCGACGAAACCACAAGTCAAACTAATCACAAATAGTCCTTGTAGAGAACTCCCGCTGCCAAAGGTGGCAAGAAAATGCATAATCTGAGTCAAGGGTTCCTCAGTCGCACCTTGTAAACCAGGAATATGACCAGTGAGGGATAAAAGGAGCAACAAACCCCCGACCAAGAACATGGGAGCGACAAAACTGAAAACTATTGTGAGCAGTAGGGAACGGAGAAAGTTAGTAAAAAGGGTCATAGAGGGCCAGCTCCGTGAGTAAAGAGAAGATTACCTGAAAAACTGTAGGTCAATTTCTACAATACGTGCGATCGCTCCTGAGCAGACATTCTGTCAAAAATCTTAAGTTTTGATTAAAACCAAGAGCTTCCAGTTGCAATAAATGCAGTGGCTAATTAAAAGACCTAAATTCGCCAAAAACCTTGGAAAATAAAGCTTATATTCCCAATTAGCCTGGCTTGATTCGCGACAACGGGCTGAAAATTAGCTTAATTTTCTGAGAGGAGCTTTAAACTAAGTTAATGATTCACCTGACAAAGAAGACTAAGGGAAGATGGAGGACAAGAGGGAATTATTGAAGAATTATCTTCCCTCTCCCTTTTCCCAATGGACTGTTTAACCTGTTTGACCAATGACAAATGACCTGTTTGACCAATGACTAAATCCAGTTTAGGCGCATGGAGTCAGCGACTGCTGGCAGCGATTTTGCTGGGTGGGCAAGTACTAGTTCACATATTTAAGGGCAAAATCCATCGGCGCAACACTTTAGAGCAATTGGCAGCAGTTGGCCCAGACTCCCTATTAATTGCCCTATTGACAGCTGTTTTTGTCGGCGCGGTGTTTACCATTCAGGTAGCGCGAGAGTTTATCAACTTTGGCGCCGGAAACCTCGTCGGTGGAGTGCTGTCAGTAGCATTAACAAGGGAACTTGCCCCCGTATTGACGGCAGTCATTTTGGCGGGGCGAGTTGGTTCCGCCTTTGCAGCTGAAATCGGTACCATGCGAGTCACAGAGCAAATTGATGCCATGTTGATGTTAAAAACCGATCCAATTGATTACTTAGTTATCCCCCGTGTCCTTGCTTGCTTGTTAATGCTGCCAATTTTAACCCTTCTGTCTTTGGTAACAGGGATGTTCGGGGGATTATTAATTGCCACAAATATTTACAACCTCTCCGACACAGTTTTTTTAGACTCAGCCCGAAACTTTCTCGGCGTCTGGGATATTTGTAGTGCCTTGATTAAAGCCTGTTGCTTTGGCGTTTTAATTGCCGTCATTGGTTGCAGTTGGGGCTTGACGACAACAGGAGGAGCCAAAGGAGTGGGACAATCAACCACCACTGCTGTTGTCACCGCCTTAATGATTATCTTTATTAGCAACTTCTTTCTTTCATGGTTAATGTTTCAGGGGACTGGTGGGCCATTTATTCCAGAGATTTGAGGACTTGACCATCTGTTCTACCACTAATTCGGAGTAGCGAATGTATTAACGACTATCGCGGGGGACTGACGTCGGGAAAGTTAAAATAGAAATGAAACAATGTCCATTAATAAAGTAGGTTTTGAGACTGTGACCAGTTCATATGCACCTAACTCCATATCAACCGTAGAACTCAAGCCTAGTTACAATATCCCTGTCGTGTTGGTGATTGTGGCTATTCCCCTGTTATTGGTACAACCTTGGGTAGGAGGAGCAGGAGCACTGTTGGGCTTGTTTCTCATGTTTCAGGCTGTAACACTGCGGGTGCAATTTTCCGCCACCGACTTCGATCTTTACCGAGGGGAAAAATTAATTCGCCGCTTTCCCTACCAAGAGTGGCAAAACTGGCGTATCTTCTGGAATGGAGTGCCCATACTGTTTTACTTTAAAGAAATCAACAGCATTCACTTTTTACCAATTTTATTTGACCCCAATACCCTGAAAACTTGTCTAGAAGAACGTTGTCCACGTATTTAGCAGTGGTGAGTCTAAATAAATGCAACTAGTTCCAGTAACTATAAAAATAGGAGAGAAAGCTCAAAAGCCTTACTCACAAATGATCAATACTTTTTGGTAAGTCGATTGTATATTTCAGAAAGCTATTTATTCGCGTCATAGGAATTGCACTATTGTTTATGAACCCAGAGGAATCTCAAACCCCAGAATCAATTGATAACTGGTTGGAACAAATACAAGAACAAACCCCTACAGTTGAACAACAAGAAAACCCACCTGCTGAGTCAGTGCTGGAAATCGAAGTCCCAAATCCATCAGTTGACTCACAACCAGACTACGCAAATTTTGAGATGCCTATGGACAGTCCAGAAGCAGAAAACTCTATAGTAGAACCAATAGAAGAGTTAGTGACGCCATTAAAAACAGAAACTACGGCGCTGAAGTCAGAAATAGAATCGGAATCAGAAAATAATTCACTAGCCGCACAAGCACAGCAACGACTAGCAGAGTTGCAGCGCACCGAAAAAGCCTTAAAACTAGAAATAGCAAATCTGCAAGTTTCCTACAACACTCTTCAGACACAAGTGAGTGAAACTCAAACTGCTCTCGGACGACTCGTGCAAGAGTCACTGGTGCAGTTAGAACAACGGAAACAAGCGTTGCAAATTTCTGTAGAACAACTAGAACGCCGACAAGAACGCATTCGCAACGAGATGCGAACCACTTTTGCCGGAACATCTCAAGATTTGGCAATTCGGGTACAGGGTTTTAAAGACTATCTCACAGGCAGCTTACAGGACTTAGCAGCAGCAGCAGAGCAGTTGCAACTAGCGCCAATAGTCACAGAACGAAAAGAAAAGCTAGCGGTGAAAGAGGCTAAACCTGCCGAAACCCAGCTAAATATACCCCAATTTGCCCAACAGCAGTTTCAAGACACGACAAAGCAAATTCGCCGCCTCATTGACCAATACCGCAGCAAACCAGATTACTATGGCCCCGCGTGGCAATTGCGCCGCACCTTTGAACCAGTCCACGCAGAACGAGTTTCTAACTGGTTTTTTAACCAAGGAGGACGGGGTGCTTTGCGGACGATGGGTAGCAGGTTGCAGAATATCCTGATTGCTTCAACAGTGGTTTCGATACTACATAAGCTGTATGGAGAACGGGTTCGTACTCTGGTTTTAGCTAATAGCCCGGAACGTTTAGGTGAATGGCGGCGTGGTTTACAAGACTGCTTGGGAATTGGTCGTCCAGATTTCGGACCTGACAGGGGCGTGGTATTGTTTGAAACTTCGGAAGCCTTAGCCCAGAAAGCAGACCGATTGGTGAAAGCGAATCAACTACCCTTGATTATTATTGATGATTCTGAAGAACAAATCAGTCTAGCGCTGTTGCAATTTCCCCTGTGGTTAGCTTTTGCTCCTGACCCCAAAACAGTGAAAAATAATTATGATGATGATTTTTAAGTTAGTCATTAGTCATTAGTCATTAGTCATTAGTCAAGAACTATTATTCTGGACTGGTGACTTTTTTTGAATTTTGTTCCTGTAACTTGCCGTAGGCATATTTTGAATCATTGATTATGGCTATTTGGTTAACTTTGTCTGGCTCCATTGTGGCGATCGCTTACTTGGTGGGTTCCTTTCCCACTGGGTACATCGCGGTGAAGCAGTTAAAAGGTATTGATATTCGAGAAGTTGGTTCAGGCTCAACTGGTGCCACAAATGTGTTAAGAACTTTGGGGAAAGGGCCAGGGGCTTTGGTGCTATTAATTGATTGCTTGAAGGGAGTGTTGGCGATCGCCCTCGTTTATGCTTTATTTAACTTTGCCAAGAGTCAAAATTTTATCCCCCCAACGGTAGATGTAGCAATGTGGCAACCTTGGTTGATAATTTTAGCTGGGTTAGCCGCCATTCTCGGACACAGTAAATCGATTTTTTTGGGCTTTAGCGGTGGTAAATCCGTCGCTACTGGTATAGGAATTTTGTTGGCCATGAGTTGGCAGGTGGGTTTGGCAACAGTGGGAGTGTTTGCTGTTGTGGTGGCAATATCGCGAATTGTCTCTTTGAGTTCCATTGTTGGTGCGATCGCCGTGCCGATTTTTATGGTAATTTTCCATCAACCCTTACCCTACATTCTCTTTGGCACTGTCGGTGGCTTGTATGTGATTTTACGCCACCGCGCTAATATTGAGCGCCTGCTAGCCGGTACTGAACCAAAAATTGGCCAGAAGGTGACGACGGAACCCGAACAAATTGCATGATTCGCCAACTGCTAACATATACACCACTAATTACCTACTAGAGGTTAATGAAAAACTATGTTGACAAATGCGCTTCAAGCCGACTAAAAGATTGGATTCATTATTGTAAATAATACTGACCCAAATATCGGCAAACGCACCCTAATAAAATACAATTTAACGCGGTGCAACCAAAGTAAACACCGTAATCTCCGGACGTGCACCAAAGCGTAAATGCTTCGCAGTCATTCCCAGCCCTCGGTTAGTGTATTGAATCATCTTCCCCACCTGATAGCGCCCCACATAATACTTTTCACCCAAAGGCGGTAAAATCAGCGGTTTCAAAAAAGGCAAACGCACCTGTCCACCGTGGGAATGTCCTGATAACTGCAAATCAAAACGCCCAGTAACAGCACTAGTATCAGCAAAATCTGGCTCATGTACTAATAAAATTGCTGCCCCTTCATCGGGTAACTGCTGCATTACCAAATCGAAGCGGGGTGTACCCTTCCAGAGATCATCTAA
This sequence comes from Cylindrospermum sp. FACHB-282, assembly GCF_014697195.1. Classification (GTDB taxonomy): domain Bacteria; phylum Cyanobacteriota; class Cyanobacteriia; order Cyanobacteriales; family Nostocaceae; genus Cylindrospermum. The sequence goes on from NZ_JACJRJ010000058.1 coordinate 23,093, forward strand.
CCCAGCAATATGCAACATCGCCCCGCCTCGATGTAGGGTGAAAACACCATTACCGATGTGAACTATACCGCTTTCTGCCAAGGTTTGGATAATTGCCTTTGAATCGTTCTCGTGGTCATGATTACCCAATATGGCGACAGTCTGATCTTTAGCAGCAATTTGACTTAAGGGAACCTTGAGAGTTGGGATGAATTGTGGCGAATTACGGGTAATTAAATCACCTGTAATTGTGACTAAGTCTGGTTTTTGTTGGTTGACTAAACGGACAACACGCTGTAAACGCCGTTGATTCATCCATTTATCTCGATGAAGATCGCTAATTTGAACAATGCGATAGCCGTTAAATTCTGGAGAGAGATGGGGTAAGGTCAGTTGTAAAGAATTTATCTCAATCCAATTTGGTTCAATCAATCTGGCGTATAGTAGAATACAACAGCCTAGCAAAAAGCTCCATCTTAAACATCGAACGGCTAACCTGCTAGCTTTTTTGAGCCACATACGACTTCTCAAGGTATCATCTCCTGCGACGTGACTACCAAATTTTTTGCTGACATATTTCTTTAAATTTGGCGGTTAATCACCTTCGAGGTGAGAAAATTAAAGAAAGAATTAAAGTAGCTACAATGGAGAGAGATGATATACTACGTCTCTCAAGAAAACAGTGCTGAGTTCCGAGTAACGAGTGTTGAGTAAAAAAAGTAACTCTTATACTCAGCACAAAAAGTTTGAAAAGCTAGCTTTTTCAATACTCAAAGTTTATTTTTAAAGTGACACTCAGCACTCAGTACTCAGCACTACGGAACTTTTTTAATGGGACTGCCAATCGTTGCAATTATCGGACGCCCAAATGTGGGCAAATCCACCTTGGTTAATCGTCTCGCCGGGGAACAGACGGCGATAGTTCATGACGAACCGGGTGTGACACGCGATCGCACTTATATGCCATCTTTCTGGAACGATCGCGAATTTATGGTTGTAGACACAGGTGGCTTAGTCTTTAACGATGACACCGAATTCCTCCCCCTAATTCGCCAACAGGCCCTAATAGCCCTTGCAGAAGCTTGTAGCGCGATTTTTGTCGTAGATGGACAAACAGGCCCCACACCAGCAGATGAAGAAATTGCTGGGTGGTTGCGCCAACAACCCGTACCTGTTTTACTCGCTGTCAATAAATGTGAATCCCCCGAACAAGGCGCCATGCAAGCTGCCGATTTTTGGGGATTGGGATTAGGTGAACCTTACCCCATCTCGGCGATTCATGGTAGCGGTACTGGAGAATTACTCGACGATTTAATTCAGCATATCCCCGCCGTTGAGGATGAGCCAGAAACTAACGTCATCAAAGTCGCCATTATCGGACGCCCAAATGTCGGCAAATCCAGCTTATTGAATGTTTTTGTCGGCGAAGAAAGAGCGATTGTCAGCCCCATTTCCGGCACAACCCGCGACGCCATCGATACCGTCGTCGAACGAAATGGGCAAACCTACCGCTTAATTGACACCGCCGGGATTCGGAAAAAGAAACACATCGAATACGGCACAGAATTCTTTAGTATTAACCGCGCATTCAAAGCGATTCGCCGCGCCGATGTGGTTTTATTAGTACTAGACGCCCAAGATGGAGCCACCGAGCAAGACCAAAAATTAGCTGGGCGGATTCTCGAAGAAGGACGAGCTTGCATTATCGTCGTCAATAAGTGGGATACAGTCGAAAAAGACTCCTATACCATCTACGACTATGAAAAAGCTCTGCAAGAGCGACTACATTTTACTGAATGGGCAGATACTATTTTCGTCAGTGCCTTAACAGGACAAAGGGTAGAAAAGGTTTTAGAATTAGTGAATCAGGCAGCTGAAGCACACAAACGCCGTGTGAGCACATCAGTAATTAACGAAGTCCTCACAGATGCAGTTAGTTGGCATTCTCCACCAGCTTCACGGGGTGGACGCCAGGGCAAGATTTATTATGGTACGCAAGTGACTTCGCAACCACCAACAATTGCCCTATTTGTCAACGAAGCTAAACGCTTTAACGAAAATTATCGCCGCTACATTGAAAGACAATTCCGGCAACAATTAGGGTTTAAAGGTACCCCGATTCGTTTACTTTGGCGGAGTAAAAAAGTCCGGGATATGGAAGGTGGAAATGTCAATCGTGCAACCCGTGTGAAATAGCAAAAATGCCGAAGGACTAGAAGTTCCACGCCAGTTGCTGCCTTTTGTCTCCTGCAAAGACGCTCCGCGAACATATTAGCTCTCCCCAACAACAGTGGTAACCCTGGCGACACAGAGGCTAGGAGAACAAAGTCGGCCCAGGCGGACTTAAAGAATTTGGAACCCGCCTAAGCGGGTTTTGTTTGTGTAGGAAACTAATAACCAATAACCAATAACCAATGACTAATGACTAATGACCAATGACTAATGACTAAAAATGGATTTACTGCGATCGCTACCACTTGGGCTTTACTTAGAACAACCCCTAACTTGGCTACATAAACTCGATCCGCGAGTTAAGTTTATTTGGTTGATGAGCTTCCTTACCAGCTATAGCTTTGCTAACAACTATTGGCGGGTGTTGCTGGTATTGCTATTAATTATTGCTACATTAACGGCAAGAATTCCCTGGAGAGTATGGCAACAGCAAATGGGCTGGCTGTTGATATTATGCTTGATGGTTTTAGCGATCGCCACTATCAGCCCTGATGGACTGGGTGTAAGTTATCAGCCACGTCTACCAGCTAGGGAACAAGTCTTAAACCCGCCAGCAACCGCTAAAAGTTCCGATGTTGTTGAAAAATCAGCAAGTGTCCACAAAAAATACAGCTACGTGCTATTTCATCAAGGCCCAGTTAAAGTAACTCGCCGTTCTTTAGATTTAGCTATCAGCCTGAGTTCAATAGTTTTTACCTTGATTTACAGCACTAACTTGTATTTGCTGACAACTGCACCAGAAGAAATTACATCTGGCATGGAAAGCTTAATGCAACCCCTGCGACGCTTCAATGTGCCTGTGACAGAACTGACTCTGACTTTAACTTTATCCTTGCGGTTTATACCTCTAGTTTTAGAAGAAGTGCAAAACTTAGTGCGCTCTGTAATGACAAGGGCAATTAATTGGAAAAAGCTGGGATTGAAAGGAACAGTCAAGGTTGGGATGATTGTAGCAGAGAGATTGTTAGAAAACCTGCTCTTACGGGCAGATCAAATGGCTAACGCCATGATGGTGCGAGGTTTTACCAGTCCCAATCAACATCGAGTGCAATGGCAAGATTTAAGACTAAAAGCTCCAGACTGGGTAGCTATTGCCACTTTAATTTTATTTTGGGGAGTACGAATTGCGATCGGTACTGAAATCCGATGATTGACTCTCAGACCCTTGACTTCTTAGAGAAGTCGGGAATCGTGAACTACCCACACTGACTTGGAGTACCAAGTACAGTGTCGGCTTCTGTACTCACGGGGGAGTGCCGCAACTTAGACCTTCGCCCAAGTTTTGGTCTTATCTCCCCTCCTACAGCAGAGACGGCTGAACCTTCCGCCTTGATCATTCTCATACCTTCTGCTCTAATATTTATCGCTGCATTTCCATCACGATCATGATGAGTGCCACAATGAGGACAAGTCCATTCACGGACATCCAATGGCATCTCACTCACTTGATAGAAACAATTAGAACAGAGCTTGGAACTGGGAAACCATCTATCAATCTCAACCAACTTTCCGCCAAAGCGTTCTAGCTTATAGGCTAGAAAATTGGTGAATGTTCCCCATCCTGCATCAGATATTGATTTTGCCAAATTGTGATTACAAACCATGCCCTTGACATTAAGACTCTCTACTATAACAGCTTGACTATCGCTGACCAACTTATAGCTAAGTTTATGCAGAAAATCTTGCCTAGAATTACTAATTCGTTCGTACAATGCGGCAACAACTTGGCGATATTTATTTCTTGATTTACTACCTTTTTGTTTACGTGCTAATTTTTTCTGCTTGCGCTTGAGATTTTTTTCGTACTTGGCAAGGTGTTTAGGATTATCATATAAGACAACTTTTTCGCCATCAGTGACAACAGCAAAGTGCTTCAACCCTAAATCAATACCGTAAATCTTCCCGAATGTAATAGTTGGATTTTCCCCTTCTACTTCCGTCAGGATAGATACAAAATATTTACCTGATGGTGTTTTACATACAGTTACAGTCTTAATTTTCCCCTCAACTGGTCTATGTATTTTGGCTTTGACTATTCCGATATTGCCAGGAATTTTGATATTACCATCTACAATTTTGACGTTTTGAGGATATTGAATAGACTGTTTTCCATGCTTGGATTTGAACTTAGGAAAAAGGGCACGTTTCTCAAAAAAGTTTTTGTATGCTGTGGTTAGATTTAGTGTTGTAGCTTGTAAAACTTGGCTGTAACAATCACCTAGCCAAATAGTATCTTCTGCTTTTTTGAGTATAGGAAGAAATGCGTTGAGTGCAGCACGGCTAAGTCCTTTACCCGTCTCTTTGTAAGTTTCAATTGACTTATTTAGAGCATAATTCCACCACCATCTAGCACATCCAAAAGCTTGCGCTAGTTGTGTTTCTTGTTCTTTTGATGGGTATATACGAACCTGAACAGCCTTGTGTAGCAATCAAATCACCTCCTTGATATATCTATTTTACCATGATATATTATTTTTGGTAAGGGTTGAATACATAATTTTGCAAAAACCTCAAATGTTCTTTGCTCTTACTCGGCTATGCCTCGTATTGATTGAGAACGATTTCGCTTTTTCCCGCCTTATATCCCGCCACTGATTTGGAGTACCAAATTCAGTGGGGGACTTACGGCGTAATAGTTAAATTTAAATTTGGGAAAGTGCGATAGCGCAAGCGCTGACTTGTCAGTTCGCCTAGAGTCTTCTAACAGCTCGGCTTTTGGGAATTTGCAGAGAATGCCATGCCTAAGGCAAGCTACGCCAACGCAGTCACAGACTCATCCTACTCCCCCTGCCCCCAGTAAAATTACTTATTTTGTGCCATAAAGCCAGAATTATGGCAGGATAGAGACAAGCCCGTGCAAAGCGAAATCTGAGGATTACTTTTTACCTTTAGAAATTTCCAAGGGTGCTTTCTCAGTGGGGAACCGTCAACAAAAGAGTAAGGATGTTTCTGTGCCCAGTCCCAAACGGCTTTTGAGTCTGATTCAACTAGGACAAAACACAGTTGCCCCTATTTCCCCTTCCTACCGCCAACTTCATCTACCAACGACAAACTAGATCAAGGTCTCCACAAAAGCCATTCAACGGCAAGCCGTCGTGAGTCGCCCATTTTCAGAAAATATTCTGGCGAATATTGGTATTATCGTCTGAATGTTGGTCTTTGACTGCGAAGAGATATATATAATCCCACCTTGACTATTAAATGAATCCAGAAAGCTCAGAAACTTACATCAATCATCCAACTTGGGGTTTACTCTACAAAATCTGCATGGTTGATGATAACCAGGATCTTTTTACTACACTTTATGCTCAACGTTTATTTTTTTTGGTAGCCAGTGACGTTAAAGGGATTAAATTTCAGCCTATAGGACGTACCGAAGCGAGAATGATGCTAGAAAATCGCTTACGTACAATGCGTCGCGGTGGACAATCTCCGGAGTACGATCAACTTCAGACTATTTTCCAACGCACCTTCCAATGAGTAGTTCGCTAATCGAACATATTGCCACCATTTGTGCCTCTCTCCCCAGTTCAGTGAGGGTAATTGCTGTCACAAAGACAGTTCCCACTGAACTGATGCGGTATGCCTACACCGCAGGAATTCGCGATTTTGGAGAGAGTCGCATCCAAGAAGCAGCCAGCAAACAAGCCGAGTTGCAAGACTTATCGGATGTTACCTGGCACATGATCGGACATTTGCAAAGCAACAAAGCCAAAAAAGCTTTAGAACAATTTCAGTGGATTCACTCTGTAGATAATTTGCATTTAGCCCAACGATTAAATCAATTAGCGTCACAGATGGGAGTCAGTCCTCAGGTTTGCCTGCAAGTGAAAATTCTCCCTGATGCTAACAAATCTGGTTGGAGTGTGCCAGAATTATTAGCTGACTTAAGTGCGCTTAATCAATGCAAAAATTTACAAATTCAGGGTTTAATGACAATTCCCCCTGCTGGCTTAGAAAATGGGGAAATACTAAATGTTTTTAATAGTACTAACGAACTAGCAAAAAAAATTAAATCACAAAATTTATCTCATATTAAAATGCAGCACCTGTCAATGGGAATGTCAGGCGATTACCAATTAGCAGTCTCAGCTGGTGCGACGATGGTACGATTAGGAACAATCTTATTTGGCCAGCGGTTCTAGCATTTTGCTCATCAGCTGGGGAATAAGTATAATAAAAGCCGAGCGTTAATTACATAATAATTCGATACATCTTAGTTAAATAGGTGTCAAAAGATAATAGTATTGACTAGTCTTGACAAAAGTAATTACTAAGACAAAATGAGTTATAACAACTTTCCTTGGGACAATTCTTAGGATATAATCTTGACTCATTGTTCTATCCAGGTAGTGTACAGTTCTTTTTAAAAGTGCCCGTTCACCACCAAGACTTGTACTAGAGTTTACTCTCCAGCAATAAACTTGCTGAGTTATCCAGCCACCGTAGGGTTAAGAACTGGCTATAAAAGTTTACAGCCAGATCAATTAAGGTCGTTTGCACTAGGAGCTGACAAAATGAATAATATATTTTCCAAACTCAGGGACTTTGTGGGCTTGAATGAGCAAGTAGAATACGAATACTACGAAGAAGATGCAGATACAGAAGGCTACCAAAATCTGTATCAGCAAGAGAATACCCCACCAGCACCACAAGAAGCCACGCCACAAAATCGACGTTGGAGAGAACCCATGCCTACAATGGGAGAAGATGTAGCCACAGGACAAAAGCCTATGAGTAATGTTATTGGTATGCCCGGAGCAATTAATGGAATTTCTGAAGTTTTAGTGCTTGAACCACGAACTTTTGAAGAAATGCCTCAGGCAATTCAAGCATTGCGCGAGCGCAAGTCTGTGGTATTAAATTTAACTATTATGGATCCGGATCAAGCCCAACGGGCAGTAGATTTTGTGGCGGGTGGTACTTATGCCCTAGATGGACATCAAGAGCGCATTGGTGAAAGCATCTTTTTGTTTACACCAAGCTGCGTACAAGTAAGTACTCAAGGCGGGTTTTTACATGAAGTACCACAACCTCCAGCACGTCCCTCTCGCCCCACAGTACCAAATCAAGCTTGGGGTAACGAAGCAAATCGGATGGCACAACAATAAAGTTAAAAGTTAAATTAGTCTTTAGTCCTTAGTCTTTAGTCCTTTGTCCTAATGACTAATGACCTGTTTGACCAATGACTACGAACGAATGACTATTAAATTTGGCTTAATTGGCGGCGGGGTAATGGGAGAAGCGCTCTTATCCCGCCTTATTGTCCAGGGAATTTATCAAGCATCAGAAGTTATAGTTAGTGAACCGCAATCCTCGCGTCAGAATTTTTTACAGCAGCAATACGAGGTCGCTGTCACTAGAGATAATCACTTGGTTTTCGCTCAATCCACAGAAGTGATACTTTTGGCAGTGAAGCCCCAGGTATTTAGTGCGATCGCACAAGAATTAGCAGATATTACGGCTACAGAACACTCTCCTCTAGTGATTTCCATCTTAGCGGGTGTGCCTTTAAATCAGCTAGAAGCAGCCTTTCCCCAAATGCCAGTTATTAGAGCCATGCCTAATACCCCGGCCACTGTGGGAGCGGGAGTGACGGCGATTTGTTTAGGCGCTTACACCAACGCCAAGCACCAGCAAATAGCACAACAGATTTTTTCGGCGGTGGGGGAAGTGGTGGAAGTTGCCGAAATGCTGATGGATGCAGTGACAGGACTATCCGGTAGTGGCCCGGCTTATGTGGCACTGATGGTAGAAGCACTCGCTGATGGGGGAGTAGCAGCAGGTTTACCTAGAGCAGTTGCCAATCAACTAGCCCTGCAAACTGTACTAGGAACAGCAAGACTCTTACAAGAGAGCAAACTGCACCCGGCAGAACTCAAAGACCGTGTTACCAGTCCTGGGGGGACGACAATAACCGGTGTTGCTCAACTAGAAAAGGCAGGATTTCGTTCAGCTTTAATTGAAGCTGTCAAAGCTGCCGCAACACGGGCGCAAGAACTGGGGAAAGGGTGATAGATTAGGCTTTGTCAGCATTGACATAGCAATAACAGCTTCGTGATTGCGATCGCTCTGGTAATAATTACTAGAGTAAGCCATTGCCTGCTTCCCCATTTCAAGGTTTAGTATCTTTTCAAGGAAGTATTTTAAAGTAATCACAATGCTTTGGACGCACAAGAGAAAAATCGCGGCGATCTAGAGTTAGAACACAGGTAATGCCTAATCTTTCTGCAATCGTAACTATTACAGCATCTACGAAATCGAGTTGACTATCAGCGTATTGCTCTAAAATCTCATTAACTCTTTCTAAATCTATAGTCGTAATTTGCTCTAGCTGTGTACCGCTAATAGCCAGATTAGCGAGAAAACGACGCATTGCTTGATGCCCTAATCTTGATGAAATCAAATAGCAGACTTCAGGAAGAACAACACTGGGAAGTAGCAGCGGCTCACTTATGGTTTGTGCCACAGCAAGAACACGTTCGTGATTGCGATCGCTTTGATCTGCCAGTGCAAACAGAAAGCTAGTGTCAAGGATGACAGTCATACTTACTTATCTGAATTTCTACTCCAACCGCGAATAGGATCAACTTCATTTGCCAGAATCTCTTCATCCCTTTCTGAAACATCCTTTTCTGCTGAATTTCCCAAGCCTGCAACTGAAAGCAAAAAGTTTGCACTAGTTTTTTGGGATTCTTTTTCAGTTGCTTTATAGCGAAGGTAATCAACAAAATTGATGAGTTCAGCGAGGGAATCCTCTGGCAATGTTTTAATTGACTCAATAATCTGCGCTCGGTTTTTGGTTAAAGTATCCATATCTTTATTTAAATGAATGCTGCTTACTTCAAACACACTATTCTATTCTGACTGAAATTGCTGTCTAATGGTTAAACTCACCCGTCACTAATAATCTTAGGCTTACACTCTGATGCTAACTGCATCAATCGAGTAGAAAAGTTTTTGAGTCGCGTTAGTTCGGCAGGTGTATACTTCCATATATATAATCTGTTAAATCTTTTAACGCTTTTACACTTTCGTTGATATGCTTAGGCAATCCATGCTTGAAAAAACTTTCTACTCCAAATATAAAATTGCCAATTTCGGCTGAATCAAATTTGTTTGACGTCTTGGATTGTATAAAAACAAACTTTACATCTAGTCGATGAAATCTATTCTTTAAATCATCAACTTCATCTTTTGAAAACACCAAATTATTATTAACTTTAATTGCTGCACCGTCAAAAGCCATATCTCCACCACCACCTACACTTACATCTTCAACTTCAAATCTTTCAGAGTGAAGTCGAGACACAATACAGTGGTTGACAAAATATTCAAATAATTTCGGTTTCTCAACATTTTTAGGGTAACTATATTCTTTTTGAAAGTCATTTAGATAAGCTTCTGTAATTCTGTCCATACTACTTCTATGTAATTTAGTATTTTTCGTATTTGCTACATAATAACCAAAGACTTGAGGTTATTTGAGGTAAGCACCCTATACATAGTTAGACAAAAAAGTTCTGTCTAAATTTTTACTATGAACACCATAACACAGTACTGTAGTAATTTTTATGTTTCTATACAGAGCTTTTACTTAGAGGCAGTCATCGTATCCTCAAACATCAAAGCAAATCAGGTATCGTAGTTGTACCTGGAAAACCAAGTGATGATATTCCAGTAGGTACACTCTCATCGATTTGGAAGCAAGCAAAATTATGAAAGAAAAAATGATTGAGTACACAGTCATCTACGAACGTGGCGAGACAAACTGGGGCGCATATATTCCTGATCTACCTGGTTGTGTCAGCATTGGTGACACTCTGATAGAAGTACAGGAAAATATTAAAGAAGCGATGGCGCAAAGCGCCCGCCGGAGGCGATCGCACTGTATCTAGAAGTATTAAAAGAAGATGGACAACTCATACCGGAACCTTCCACAGAAGTTGGTAAAGTAGCAGTGACAATATGAATACAACTACTGCAACATAAATTTACCATGCAAGGAATAGCCGTTACTGAAACTATCACCACTATCGCTGAAGCGGAAAGACGATTTGGCTTGAGCCGCAGTGAATCTAAGGATTTTTTTCCAGAATGGTATTGGTAAACTTCACTGATTTTATAGACAGACTTTGCCAAATATAGATAAATGTATTAAGATATTTGTCAAGGTTGAGAACAACAAATATGAAACTATCAGATTATGCTAAATTAATAGGAGTGAGCTATAAAACAACGTGGTGAGTTTAATACTATAAAATGTCTTCAGGAGGATGAATGCAACTAGCTGAAAGACACATCATCAAAAAAACTCATAAAAGCTATCAAGAAATTGATAAGCTTTGCTTTCTTTCTAAAAATCTCTATAATATTGCCAACTACTTAATTAGGCAATCCTTCTTTAAAACTGGTGAAATTCTCAGTTATAATCAGACCCAAAAACTATTACAAAGTCAGTTTGATTATAAAAATCTGCCAGCGAAAGTAAGTCAGCAAATATTAATGATTTTAGATAAGAACTGGAAAGCATTTTTTCAAGCACAAAAGGCTTATCAAGAAAACCCATCTAAGTTTTTAGGCAAACCAAAATTACCTAAATACAAACATAAAGAAAATGGGAGAAACCTTTTAGTTTATACTATACAGGCTTTATCTAAACCATTTCTATCAAAAGGACTTATTAAACTTAGCCAGACTGAGATAGTTTTCCCTACTCAGACTAAAAAAATAGCACAAGTGAGGATTATTCCCAAACTTAATCATTATGTTATTGAGGTGATTTATCATCAAGAAGAAAAACCAAAACAGGTAGATAATAAGAGAATTGCCAGTATTGATTTAGGATTAAATAATTTGGCTACTGTAACTTTCAATCAAGCAGGTTTAATACCTTTCTTGATAAATGGCAGACCTTTAAAATCCATTAATCATTTTTTTAATAAAAAGAAAGCTAAATTACAGGTGATTCTCAAA
>NZ_JACJRJ010000059.1 GCF_014697195.1 Cylindrospermum sp. FACHB-282
GAAGCTAATAAAACGCTTAGGATACGGTTTTCGTAACTTTAGCAATTTTAGGTTACGAAGTCTATTAAACTGGCATTTTAGTATTAATTTTGCATAAAGGAAGCGGTAGAACCTTTTAAAATACACCATGTTAACATCCTGGAAACGCTGAACTCAGCCTATAGCCATAACAGCACTCAGTCTCACCATACTTGCTGCTATGGGAACTGCCAGAACTAGCGCTGCAACTATAACGACAATCAATATTGCTGGAACTTTTGGGCCAAACTTAATTGTGGAACTACCTGATTACCCTGAATTTTTGATTCCTCCTAATCTGTATACTACCTTTGCTGGATACTACACAGTGGATCCGGATAAACTTCCTAATGACCCCTATGATGACAATCAGGTGGCAAGAGGGGAGATGATTTTACGAGACTCTTCAGGTGTGATTGTAGAAAGTTTTCTCACAGGAGATGGCGAGTTTATGAGCGCGTCTTTACAAGGAGTAAGCTTTTTCGATGGTGGAGCAAATATATTCTTTGATTTATTTGTAAACAGCGACTTAACACCACGCCAAGAAGTACAGTATGGCGTTCCTAGTTATGGATTGCTCCGGATAAACCTCGATAGATATATTACGCGAGGCTTATTCAATGTTACTTCGATAGACTCATTCAATGTTACTTCAGTTTCAGTTCCCGAACCTTTTACCCTGGGGGGTACAGCAGTTGCTGGTGTGATGGGGTTTTGGTTGAGACGTAGAAAACTCAAAGCATCCTTACCAGAAAGTAATCCCAACAACATTTAGCCTAGAGACAGGGGCGTTGTAGTCCGCCCCGTCGGGGTTATCCCTGGCTAACTTTCAGTGTTGCACCCTAATTTATTGGTTGACGACGCAACAACTAAAATCCTAACTTTTCTAACACAGGCTTTGTCGAAACAGGGTTTCTGTTTTTAGCCCTCAGCCAAATATTAGTCATGTGTTTTCTTCATGAAGACTACCCATAACTACTGCTTTTTTGCGAGTATAAAAGAAGCGTCTACTTTGTTTCAAAATACACCATGTTAACATCTTGGAAACGCCTATCTCAGCCTATAGCCATAACAGCACTCAGCCTCGCCATGTTTGCTGCTATGGGAACTGCCAGAAGTAGTGCTGCAAATATAAAAACAATCAATATTGCTGGAACTTTTGGGATAAACTTGATTCCACGTGAATACCGTGAAGGTTTTTATGATCCTAAGTTGGAATATGGTACTTTTGTTGGATACTACACACTGGATCTGGATCAACTTCCTACTGAGCCGTATGACTCAGATCCGAGGGTGACAAATTGGAATGTGATTTTACAGAACTCTTCAGGCGCAACTGTAACAAACTTTTCCCGTAGAGATGAGGGATTTATTCTCGCGTCTTCCAAGGAAGTAATACTTGCCAATGGTATAGGATATGAAAGCTTATCTTTATTTGTCAACAGCGACTTAACACTACGGCAAGAATTACGGTTTGGCGTTCCTACTTATGGATATTACGAGTTATACGCTGATAAATATACTCCGATAGGCAGATTCAATGTTACTTCAAATTCAGTTCCCGAACCTTTTACCCTGGGGGGTACAGCAGTTGCTGGTGTGATGGGGTTTTGGTTGAGACGTAGGAAACTCAAAGCATCCTTACCAGAAAGTCATCCCAACAACATTTAGCCCAGAGACAGGGGCGTTGTAGTCCGCCCCATCGGGGTTATCCCTGGCTAACTTTCAGTGTTGCACCCTAATTTATTGGTTGACGACGCAACAACTAAAATCCTAACTTTTCTAACACAGGCTTTGTAGAAACGATGTGGCGTTCTAAACCCAATTCTTTCGGGCTAACCCCCAAAGCCAAAGCAATTAACTGAGGTAAATGCAACACTGGCAAACCTAGCTTTTGACCAATCACCTTTTCTACCTCTGGTTGACGAGAATCTAAATTGAGATGGCACAGAGGACAAGGGGTAACAATACAATCAGCATCATGTGCCAAGGCTTCTTGAATATGCATCCCAGCCATTTTAAAAGATTGGGTAGTGGCATAACTAGATAGAGGCCAACCGCAACATTGAGTCCGTCCACGGTAATAAATTGGTGTTGCACCCACTGCCCGAAACACATTTTCCATTGCTTCCGGCTGGAAAGGGTCGTCATAGGGCATAGACTTTTGGGCGCGGAGGAGATAGCAGCCATAAAAAGCCGCACATTTTAATCCACTCAACTTTAAAGTAACACGTTTGGTGATTTCCTCTAAACCGTAATCTGTCACTAGAGCATAGAGGAGATGTTTAACCTCAGTACTGCCGCGATAAGGGGCACAGCTTTCTTTTTGCAGCAAGCCATTAACCTGTTCAATGTAGGCTGGGTTGCTTGACTGGCATGCTTTGAGCCGTTCATCAACATGACCGATAACACCCTGACAAGTGCTGCAATGGGTGAGTAGGGGCAGATTTAATTCCTCTGCTAAGGCAATATTCCTGGCGTTAACCGTATCTTCCAACAGTTGGGAATCTTCTTTAAATGTACCTGAACCACAGCAAGCAGCTTTTTTCAGTTCAACTAATTGAATGCCCAAGGCTTGGGTGAGGGCTTGAGTTGATAGATAAAGCTCCCGGCAAGCACCTTGAGCTACACAGCCGGGGAAGTAAGCGTATTTTAGTGTCTGAGATAGCATAGAAATATATTTGGGTAGGGCAACTGCCCTGACCATAACTGTTTTAACACCATTTGTTAAATTGGCTCCACCGATCAGAAGATGCTAATTAAAGCCAAATTAGGGTGGAACCCTTACTTTGTGTGGCTGATGTCGTTTTTTTTGAATTTAAATTCTGAGAGGATAATGCTTTTAAGAATTTTAAATGCGGTTTGGACTAAAGGTAGCCATAGAATCTGTTGATTTTATTAGCAAAGTTGTGAAAACTAAATTGAGATATGTTGGAGAATAGTAAGCATTATTGTGCGATAGCGCTCTTGCGGACTTGATGAGGCGATGGGCTTCTCTCCGAGACGCTCTGCGAACGCCCCGCTGGATGTGATGGTGCGTATGTTGCCCCATTTGTCTGAGAAATAGGGGTAAAAAACTGATATGCGGGTTCTTTGCCCAAATTCGGCTTTGCTTGGTTCCATCTGGCTTTCAGAATAGCAAACAGCGCCAAGCTTCTTTTGGGGCTGGGGCATATACGGACGATCACCCTTTCCGATAAGATGTATATGCTCAAAACAACATCGCCATAAAGAGCAATTCATAGCAACTCAATTAAGGACTTTTATCTATGAGCCAAGCAGATATTTTTGAAAGAGTAAAGAAAATCGTCGTCGAGCAATTAGACGCTGATGTGGAGAAAGTTGTACCAAACGCCAGTTTTACAGAAGATTTAGGGGCTGATTCCCTGGATATTGTCGAACTGGTGATGGCTTTGGAAGAAGAGTTTGATATCGAAATTCCTGACGAAGCCGCCGAAAAGATTTTAACGGTTCAAGAGGTAGTGGATTACATCAACAGTAACGTTGCCGCATCCGCCTAAAAAAAATGCCTAGTCATGAGTGCTGAGTTTATAGACGCTAGGCTTTTCTCTGAAAAGCATCAAGCATAAATTATCAAACAAACAGTAAACTCTTGACTCAGGACTTGGAACTCAGCACTCGTGATTATTCTGCTTGCAGCTTTCTCGCCACCTTTAACTAAGTCATGACAGATTATAAACGTAACCGCGTTGTTGTAACTGGTGTTGGCGCGATTACACCTATTGGTAACACACCAGCTGAATATTGGGAAGGATTGTTGAGTGGACGCAATGGCATTGACTACATCACTGCTTTTGATGCTTCAAGCCATGATTGCCGCATTGCTGGTGAAGTGAAAAACTTCGATCCACATGATTACATGGAGCGCAAAGAAGCCAAGCGCACGGATCGGTTTGCCCAATTTGGAATTGCGGCCGCAAAACAGGCTGTATCAGATGCACAGTTAGTGATCAATGATCTGAATGCAGACCAGGTAGGCGTCATTATTGGTTCTGGCATTGGCGGGATCAAGGTTTTAGAAGACCAGCAAATAGTCTACATGAACCGTGGGCCTGATCGCTGTAGTCCATTTATGATTCCGATGATGATCGCCAACATGGCAGCAGGATTAACGGCAATTCACACTGGTGCTAAAGGGCCAAATTCCTGTTCTGTCACAGCCTGCGCCGCTGGTTCTAACTCTATAGGAGATGCTTTTCGCCTGATCCAAGGCGGATATGCCCAGGTGATGATTTGCGGTGGGTGTGAGGCGGCAGTTACACCCTTGTCTGTGGCTGGATTTGCCGCAGCGCGGGCCCTTTCAACTCGCAATGATGATCCTGCTCATGCTTGCCGTCCCTTTGACCGCGATCGCGATGGATTTGTCATGGGTGAAGGTGGGGGAATTTTAATTCTCGAAGAACTGCAACACGCCATTAGTCGTGGCGCTCGCATTTATGCTGAAATAGTTGGCTACGGTATGACCTGTGACGCTTACCATATTACCTCCCCAGTACCTGGTGGTTTAGGCGCGGCTAGAGCCATGCAACTGGCACTGAAGGATGGGGAACTAACACCAGAAATGGTAAGCTACATCAATGCTCATGGCACTAGCACCCCAGCTAATGATTCGACAGAAACAGCAGCGATTAAAAAAGCTTTGGGAGAATCTGCCTATCATCTGGCAATTAGTTCCACTAAATCAATGACAGGTCATCTTTTGGGAGGTTCTGGAGGCATTGAAGCGGTGGCTACGGTACTGGCGATCGCCAATGATCAAATTCCACCAACAATCAATCTAGAAAATCCCGAAGCAGTGTGTGACCTAGATTACGTGCCCCATTCTAGTCGCGCTCAAAAAGTAGAGGTAGCGCTATCAAATTCTTTTGGGTTTGGCGGTCACAATGTCACGCTAGCCTTTAAGAAGTACCTCTAAAATCACCAATTTTGCTGCTGGTCATATCTCCTTTTAGGAGAATTTGGAAAGTATCATAAATGTCATTACGTGCTGAACTCTTAGTTCAGCATGACCAAAATAATAGCTTTATTTATCACCAGAAACTCAGAAGATCCCGCTTGTCCATCAACAATCGGGAATGGGATGATGAGGATATTGGGGAAATCAAAAATGACCCCAGTAAGAGAGAGAGCTACGAGTATTGCTAACCCGTCGTTAAGAACAAGAGATTATGGCTGTTGCAACCCAATCCCTCGAAGAACTTTGTATTAACTCGATCCGCTTTTTGGCAGTTGACGCTATAGAAAAGTCAAAATCGGGACACCCTGGACTGCCGATGGGCGCGGCTCCAATGGCTTTTGTCCTTTGGGATCGCTTTATGCGGTACAACCCGAAAAATCCCAAGTGGTTCAATCGCGATCGCTTTGTTTTGTCTGCTGGACACGGCTGTATGTTGCAGTATGCCATGCTGTATCTGACAGGTTACGATAGCGTCACCATCGAAGATATTAAACAATTCCGTCAATGGGGTTCTAGAACGCCCGGACACCCAGAAAACTTTGAAACAGCAGGCGTGGAAGTTACCACTGGCCCCTTGGGTCAAGGAATTGCCAATGGAGTTGGTTTAGCGATCGCTGAAGCACACCTCGCTGCTAAGTTCAACAAACCCGACGCTAAAATTGTTGACCACTACACCTATGTAATTCTGGGTGATGGTTGCAACATGGAAGGTATTTCCGGTGAAGCTGCTTCTTTCGCGGGACACCTGGGATTAGGCAAACTCATTGCTCTGTACGACGACAACCACATCTCCATCGATGGTTCTACTGATGTAGCATTCACCGAAGATGTTTCCAAGCGGTTTGAAGCTTATGGTTGGCACGTTCTGCACGTCGAAAATGGTAATACCGATTTAGAAGCAATTTCCAAAGCAATTGAAGCAGCAAAAGCTGTCACCGATAAGCCGACCATGATTAAGGTCACAACCACCATCGGTTACGGTTCCCCCAACAAGCAAAACACCGCTGGTATTCACGGTGCTGCCTTGGGTGCAGACGAAACAGCATTGACTCGTCAAAATCTAGGTTGGACATACGGGCCTTTCGAGATTCCACAAGATGCCCTCAACCACACACGTAAAGCAGTAGAACGCGGTGCAGGTTACGAAACCGACTGGAACAATACTTTTGCTGACTACAAAGCTAAGTATCCCCAAGAAGCGGCTGAATTTGAACGCTATGTTAGCGGTAAACTGCCCGACGGTTGGGATAAAGTACTACCAACCTACACCCCCGAAGACAAACCACTACCCACCCGCAAACACTCAGAAAACTGCCTCAACAAACTAGCAGCGGTTTTACCTGAGTTAATTGGTGGTTCCGCTGACTTGACCCACTCCAACCTTACCGAACTCAAAGGCTTTGGCGACTTCCAGAAAGGACAATACCAAAACCGCAATATCCACTTTGGTGTGCGGGAACACGGTATGGGCGCAATCTGTAACGGTATGGCACTCCATACTTCAGGATTAATTCCCTACGGCGCTACCTTCCTGATCTTCACAGATTATATGCGGGCTGCTATTCGTTTAGCCGCCCTTTCCCAAGCCGGCTCTATTTGGGTAATGACCCACGATTCCATCGGTCAAGGTGAAGATGGCCCCACTCACCAACCCATTGAAACCCTAGCTTCCCTGCGAGCTATTCCTGATTTAACTGTGATTCGTCCCGCAGATGGAAACGAAACCTCTGGTGCTTACACAGTAGCAATTGAGAAGTCAAAGGCCCATGCTTCTACACTGTTGGCGTTCACCCGTCAAAATGTCCCCAACTTAGCAGGTACTTCGATTGAAGGCGTCAAGAAGGGTGGATATATAGTGGTGGATTCCCAAGGTACACCAGATATCATCCTCATTGGTACTGGTTCAGAATTGAGCCTCTGTGTCACCGCAGCTGAGAAACTGACCGCTGAAGGTAAGAAAGTCCGTGTTGTTTCTATGCCTTCAACGGATTTGTTTGAAGCACAAGATGCAGCTTATAGAGAATCTGTTCTACCTAAAGCTGTCACCAAGCGTGTATCTGTAGAAGCCGGTACCAGTTTCGGCTGGCATAAGTATATCGGTACTGAAGGCGAAGCTGTAAGTATTGATCGCTTTGGTGCTTCTGCTCCTGGTGGTACTTGCATGGAGAAGTTTGGCTTCACTGTTGAGAATGTGTTAGCTACAGCTAAGAAAGTTTTGGGTTAATAGCAACGGAATTTTCTCTTAATTTTTGAGGGTGGGCTGAAGGGCCTGCCCTTTTTTTTTAACGCAAAGGGGCGCGGAGGGAAGCGCGGAGTTTCGCTGAGGAGGATTGTTTATAATTGGGGTAATTGGTTGATGAATGAGGGAGAATTATGCAGGAAGTAGCTAACTATCATCTTGTAGAAAAGCTGATTCACGGTAATAGTTTATATCTAGTTAAATTGAACCAACTAGAAATGATAAATATGTTGGTAGAACTATTTGGGCAGTTTTCACCAGCAGAAATGCGGGAAATTAAAGATTATGACTTAATAAAGAGAATTGATAAAATTTTGGTACTAGAGGCGGTTTCGGGTACATTAAATGATTTAACTCCTGAAGAAATAGCCATTTTTGATGCAGCGGTAGAAGGAAGATAAAAAGGGTAACTTATTTACTAGATACAAATATTGTTACTTACATTTTGATTTTTGTCTAATTATTTAATTTAATACAGGTTCAAATATAGCTATGGCATTGACAGCCCTTTCGAGGCTGGGAGAAAAAGACTTAGCAACTTCAACTTGCCAAAAATGCTCAACAAAGTAAACCAACTGTCCATTATAGTCTCGACCTACCTTCGCAGTGCTGTTAGGTTGTGGGACGATAGCCTCACGCAATACACGTTTTTTAGATTTTTTTGCAAGATTAATTAGTGTTTGTTTGGGATCATTAATGGCATCAACATCTTGTGGAATCAATATCTCCTGTACTCCCAGGAAGTTGGCAAAGGCTTCACGATGAGCTAAGAGCCATGCTTCAACTTCTCTGACAGCGATACGAAATAAAAGATTAGGATGCTTTGGGGATGGTAGCCATTTTTGAATTAGTTCTAGTGGACACTCTATTCTATCAAGGTCTGTCAAGACTATATAAGGTGTTCCTTTAGCAGCATTATTGAATCCATTTATAGTCTTTTTAAGATAGCCAGAGCCTTGTTTACAATAGCAAGCACCTACTTTGTAAGGCCGGTTTGATTGGTGTAAAATTGCCCGCAATACAGCTTCACTCAACGGGTCTTCAACAGCTAAGTTAATAGGGATGAAGTCCACTACAGATGAAGCTCCAATTTATTAATCTCAGATGGTTTAGTCAATGGTAAGACGGCATCAGCTATACTTAAACCTCCTTCTAACAAATACTGCACATTATCAATAGAGGATGCTGGAGTAATTTTAGTTCCTTCTGGACTGGGCGTTAAAAGTAGGATTTCTTCACTCCCAATTCCCTGATCTTCTAGTAAATCTGCACTATGTGTAGTGAGTATTATTTGCCTTTTTTTCTGACGCTGCATTCGATGCATTAAAGAGGGCAATTTTTTAATTATAGCCGCGTTCAAAGATAACTCTGGCTCCTCAAGAAGTAGTAGTGAGTCAGTTTCCAGTAATGACCAAAATAAGCCTATTAGACGCAATGTTCCATCGGAAAATTGATCTTCTCTTTGCTTACCTGCGTCAGGACGCCAATGCTCATATACTGCTTCTAAATGTGGAACACCCATCTCGTCTTTTATATCAGTAAGATGTTTCAATTGGGGAACAACTGAACGCAAAGTATTTTCAATCTTTGTCAATCGAGATTTGCGTGTTCTTTCAGAAGTTTTGGTAATACGCTCAAGAAAACTTCGCCCAAAAGGATCTTCTGACATACCCGAACCAGAAAATGCATCTGGATAACGCAGTAACTGGGGAACCAGGTGTAGATATAGTACAGATTCAAAGAATTTAGCAATTTCTCTGAATTCAACATTGGCGTTGATTTGTTCTAAGTGTGTTTGCGTTTTTCTGAGTTTATCTTCATCATCTTGCTCGTTTGGTCTATTGAGTATCTGCTCATTGTCTTTCCATACTCGCTCATAAGATAAAATAGGTGGATTAGAACCCCCCTTTTGTTGTTTGATCCCGATAGCATACTTCCATTTAGGATCATGATTAGAGTATTCTGAAAGATGTACTTCTATCTCAATAACAGGGTATCTTCGTGCTGACAAACAACGAATTTTTGATACACCCCCACGCTCACTGACAGCTTTTTGTAAGCCACCACCTGGTTTAGCAATATCCCGCAAAAAGCGGAATACATCAAGAAAGTTAGATTTTCCACAGGCATTAGGCCCGACCACAAAAACTCTGTCGCCTAATTTAACATCCACTGAGATAAAATTGCGCCAATTTTTTAGTATTATATGAGAGATAATCATTAGCAAACTAGATAATTTTCATATACAAAATTTCGTGTCTAAATTATTGATTAACTCAGCCAATCAATAATCAAAATTATAGTTTAAATTATAGTCAGCACTATTCTATCTTAATTTAATTTAAAAGAAAGTGTTTGCAGCTACTTAGCGATCAAGTTTAAATTTTGATCAATAAAAAAGCGATCACACCCCATCCCCCACGCCAAACTAGAAAAAATGCCATATTACTTAATAACGCCCCAAAACTAGGAGGTTCCATGACCTCAACACCAATATTGCATTGGTCAAAATAAATGAACGCGGACATTATCCCATTGAAGCGATGGGTATCGAGTTAGGAGTTTGGCAAGGTCGTTATCAAAATCTTGAATTACCCTGGTTACGCTGGTGGGATAATCAGGGTAATTTGCTGCTGACAGGTTGGGAACAAACGCAGTTAGCAGAAGCAAGGGCCGAACGTTTGGCGGCTAAGTTAAAAGAATTGGGTATAAATCCTGATGAATTAGTGTGATATCAAACCCAATATTTAAGCCTCTCCCCGCTGCGGGGAAAGGTTTGGAGAGGGGTCAAGCAGTGACGATATATGGGAGGATGTCAATCCACTGAGAAGCCTAACCAAAGAGCTAAACATTAATGGCGATCGCCTCCGGCGGGCCGAGTGCCCATCGCACATTTCCTCACCTTTGTTTAAATCACAGCAAAGCCACACCCTTGATATAGTCAGGGTTTTGATGGTCAGTGACAAAAGCCTGAGGGACATCTACAAGAGATTCATAACGGTGAGTAATTAACGACCCAACATTGATCTGCTTGGATTCGAGCAAATCTAGCGCTTTTTGATATGTGAGCGTTCTACCCTGAGAATCAAAACCGCCTGATGCACCTGTAGCAGTGACCAAAGTTGGCTCTATAAACTGTAAGTTGTTCAGTACACTTACATCGGCCCCAGCATGACCGTAGCCATAAAGTAAAATTGTCGCCTGTTTACGAATTAAGCCAGGAATAGAATTGAACACCGAACCTGCACCAGACGCATCAATAAAATACTCTACTCGTCGTCCGTTAGTTTGCTCTTCTACCACTTCAGCTAAATCATCCACTAATGGATCAATTACTACTGCACCAAAGCCTGTAGCTAAATCTCGTCTAAATGCGTTTGGTTCGCTTACCAACAGCAAGCCATCATATTGAAGAATATTTCGGAGATACTGGATAAACATCAATCCTGCTGGACCTCCTCCACAAATCAGAATTGATTTAACGCGACGGTCAATTTCCTCAGCACCAATTGCATAACGAGTGCGAGAGCGATTAACTCTGTCTGAAGCATGAATCACACAACCTAGTGGTTCTGTTAAAGCGGCTTCGACTCGGTCTAAGTCTGAATTAATGGGGATGAGATTGACAGCAGGAAGTGCAATGTATTCAGCCAAACCTCCCGGTAACCCAGTAATACCATGCTCAGTGTAAAACTGACATTGGTGTGAATCTCCAGTAGTGCAGTATTCACAAAGGGGCTTCTTCCTCTTACTAAAGCAGTTTAATCCTTGATCTAAAACTACGCGATCGCCTGTTTGTAAATCTCTAACCTCTTCTCCAACCTCTGCAACCACCCCAACAATTTCATGGCCGAGAATCTGCGGTTGTTCTACTAGGGAGATAGGTCTTCCCCGTTTATCTGTATTGTAATTAGCTTCTCCTGAAAATATATGGAAGTCTGAGCCACATAATCCTACTGCTTGTACCTTGACTAAAACATTATGTGGGTTTACTGCTGGAATCGGGAATTCTTTTAACTCAAGCTTGGTTATATCACTTAATAATAACCCTTGCATTGTTGAAGTCATGATATTAAATCCAGTTTTTAGTTATTTTCCAGCCCGCCCAAGCGGGCTTTGTTTCTGTAGCTGCAGGTTTTAGCCTGATAGCTTTTATACAGTCACAATATAAGGAGAGTTAATTGCCGCTACGCGATCGCTATTCACTAAAGCTTGATATACTAACGCCGCCACCTCTCCGCGAGTTGCATCGCGGGTGGGATTAAGTTGTTTAGCAGTCGGGTAATTGACAATAATCTGCTTTTCAGTAGCCGTTATTACCGCAGCCTTGGCATAGTCAGGAATTTTTGCTTGGTCATCGAAAGCTTTTTTGGCGGTTCCAGCACTCGCAGATAACCCCAGTCCATTCACTAGGGAGACAATTACTTGTACGCGCTGAATGTTTTGGTTAGGACGGAAGTCACCATTGGGAAACCCAGAGAGAAACTGCCCTTGATAAGCTTGTTGAATTACCTGGAATGCCCAAAATTTATCTGGTACATCCTTAAATTTGATAGCAGTGCGTTTGCTGGGTGGGTTGAAAGCTTTTACCAATAAGGCGGCATATTGCGCCCTTGTCATCGTCGCATCGGGTTTAAAAGTCCGATCAGGAAAGCCCTTAATTATCTCCAGTTTGACTAATTCCCGAATAAACGCAGCTGCCCAATGATTACTAATATCGGTTAAGTCGCTGGCTGTTGGAGTTGGTATAGGTGTTGGAGTTGGTATAGGTGTTGGAGTTGGTATAGGTGTTGGAGTTGGTGTTGGGGTTGGTATTGGTATTGGTGTTGGGGTTGGTGTTGGAGTTGGTATAGGTGTTGGTACTGAACTATCTGCAAACTCTACTTTTCCGGTAACCTTAGCCGGATCTATTTGATTTCCCACAGAAACAAGCTTGTTGGAACTGGCATTTTGCAAATCAAATTTACCGTTATTGCGGAAGATGTTACCACCTGGGTTATTAGTACTGCCGAGATCTGGTAAAGCAGTGGCAATCACCGTCACACCATCGTCAGTGTTTCTCTCACTGAGATTATTTCGCAGCACAGGACGCGCAGTTCCAGAAATGACAATTCCAGAGCGGTTTTCGGAAATTTTGTTATCTATAAGTGTGGGTGATGCAGCATCACTAATGGCAATGCCATAACCGGTTTTAACGCAGATGTTACCTTGAACTTGACCTTGGGAACTTTTAGCGATCGCAATTCCGTTAGCCGCATTCTCACTAAACACATTACCTTGAATCACTGGATTAGCATCACCAGTTGCAAAAACTCCCTCACGCTTACAATTAGTAAAAGTGCTATTAGCAACGGTAGGAGTACTCGATTCAACCCATGCACCACTACCACGACTAGCCAAATTAGTCACAGTCACCCCCCGGAGTTCAGCGCTATTCAGCAGCACAAAGGTAACGTTTTGACCTGCAAAAGTGCGGCTGAGGTAGCTACCACTCCCTTCAATTAAAATGCCGCTACCTTTGTTAGCTTCATTACCCACCACTATCACCCCAGTGGCAACAATTAGGGGAAAAGCTTCACCACTGGCAGCATTATAATTACCATCTGCCAGTTGAATTT
The DNA here is from genome assembly GCF_014697195.1 of Cylindrospermum sp. FACHB-282. GTDB lineage: Bacteria > Cyanobacteriota > Cyanobacteriia > Cyanobacteriales > Nostocaceae > Cylindrospermum. The sequence continues at coordinate 12,854 of NZ_JACJRJ010000059.1, forward strand.
TAGTACCTATTGTGGCTTGCTTTAAAGCTTTTGTAATCGTTTTAAACGGCGCTTGTTGGCTGCCAGAGTTACTATCACCACCTGTGGCTGGATTTACGTAAAAATTTTGCGGCATATTTATACTCTTAAAAAAGACATAGACATCCTAGCGCTAACCATCAAAGTGTGAGGTGAGGGGTGGATACCTTAAATAACTTGAAGAATTAATCACTCTAAATGTCAAAAATTATGCCCATGCTTTTGAATTTGATTAAAATAGGGGACAAGAAATAAATCCGCCCTTGCTGTAAATGGCTAAAACAGGTGCAATCGCTAAAATTAAAGCTGATTTATGCTTACACTTCATGGATACTCGACAGTTGTAATTGTATTGACTAATACATTGATACGTAAATACGAGTAGATAGCTGTAATATAAAGCCTTGTTAGTATAGAAAAAAGCGGAGAAGTTTTTCCAATGAGTGAGGCGGATCATCACTGAAATCGCTATACTCCAAAGTGATACCCTCACTATATACAGAAATTTTTTAGGGCTGGATTTTATGACATCCTATGCAACCTCCTCTGCCAAAGCGGAAATGAGTGAACTCCGGCGGCTAAAAGGCTTACTACCGCCAGAATTGCAAAGTTGGGTCACGGTAGAAGGCACAACTGAGGTCAATCCACCCCTGATCCGCTGCGAAGAAATTGGTAAAGACCAGGTAGAAATTCAAATTGACCTGGTGAAATGGGATGCCCTCGCAATGGATCAGCGTAATCTGCTGTTCTGGCATGAAGTAGCCCGCGTTCAAAATGACACGATTCCCAAAGATGGTTGGGAAATGGCAGCACTAGCGATTGGTTTAGGTGGTGCTGTTGGTGAGTTATGGGTACAAGATGGATTACTGCTGGTGTTAGCTTTAGCCCTGTGTGGCGTTTCCGGCTGGCGGCTTTATCAAAAAAATAATGGGGACAAACAACTCAAAGAAATAATTGATGCTGACGAAAAGGCGATCGCACTAGCAACGCGCTTTGGTTATAGTTTGCCTAACGCCTACAAGAGTTTAGGCAGTGCCTTAAAAAGTTTAGTGGAAAACACTCCTAGCAAGCGCCAGCGATCGCGATATGAAGCAAGACTTTCTGCCCTCAAACGTAGTGCCAATAAAGCCAAAACCAAACCTAGAACTACAGCCGAGGGTGGACTGTAGAAACCAGAAGTGGGGTGGGTAATACCCAACCCCATTAAATGTATTTAATCACTATTACTTTTTAATGGGATACAGCCTTAGTCTGCCGCTTTAGCCAGAAAGCACTCAAGCCCAGTAGGATTAACCCAGCACTTGCAGTTGGTTCTGGTATCTTTTCTGGTGGCACAAATCCCTGTAACTCCTGACTACTAGCTTTAAAAGAATAAAGATAGCTAGGGATCAAAGATTTTCCTGCTGGACAACCGCTATCAATTGGTACTTGAGTACTGTTAGTACCATCTGTACAAACATCAAACTGTACATTACTCGAATTCTGAGTCACGCTGAAGTCATTATCTGTACCCATGATAATTGCGTAGGAACCATCAGCTAGTTGCGGGCCAATAGCCAGACCTTCAAATTTCTCTGGGATTATCTGCCCGTTTCCTTTCAGAATATCGGCAATGTCAATAAACGGTGACGTAGACTTGCTTACAGGTGTTACACCAGAGGGTAGATTATTCGTCCCTGCCAAACTAATGTTACTAACATCGGTTGCACCTGTGAGGTTAATTTTATAAACCCGTTTGCTACCAGTAGGCTGTGCACTTGTAGCAGGATCTACGCCAAGGCCCCGATTATCCCGTTCCAAAACTAAAAACTCTTTGTCATTTAAGGCTGTAATGGCGCTAATAGCAATATTTCGCCCTTGGGCAGTAGCTGAAAAATCATCTGCTGTTCCGGGAAGGCGGTCATTAATATCGCTCAGACTTTCTAGCTGATAGATATATTGTCCCGTACTCTGACCAGTTGCAGTGTCAAATTCTACTAGCCGTAAATTTTGACTCCGCCGTCCATCATTAGAAGCACCTTCATTTACCAACGGGTCTTGCAGCATTGCATATAGTTTGCTGCCATCTGGACTTAAAGTTACCCCTTCAAAGCCTCGGTTATCTTGACGACCACTGGTAATGATGGGGCGACCATCAACATAGTTGACATTGCTTCCAGCTTTGGAAAGTAAATTGCCTGGGGTCTCAAATACCCGAATAAACTTACCAGTGGGACTGAATTCGTATATGGACGGCCCATATTCATCAGAAATGTAGTAATTACCGTTAGGGGCAATTGCAAAGCCTTCTGAGTCTAAGCTTAGACCTAGAGTTCCCGAATTACCGTTGAGTAAGTTGGGGTTTAAGCCATTGAAGTTATCACCATTTTTGGTAAACAAAATAGTGTCTAGTAGTTGAAAGTTGCTGATTGCACCAGTGTTGTGGTCAACGTCTAGGGAAAATTTTTGCACTCGCGTCTTGTAGTCTATGATGCCACCACCGGGACCGCGATCTACTAAACCATAGTACACATTGCTATAGCGATCGTAGTACAGATCTGAAAAAAGGCCACCTAAGCGGTTAGTATTAGCGTTGTTGCTATTAGATGGGTACAAATCTGTACTTTCTCCAGGAATTACCAGGCTGTTAGTCATGGTAGCAGCGCTGGCAGATGTCACAAACCCCACAATACTCACTACAGATGCCACAAAAGAACGACCCAATAGCGAAAGCCAATAATTTGTCCGAATCATATTTGCAAGCAAAAAAAGCTAGTATTGGGGTATAGTACTACGTATTAACAATTATTTGGTTATGAGTGAATTCTCCTAGACTTGGTAACATCAAAAATTCATCAAGTTTGGTTTTTCCTTCATTACAGCTTCGTTAAACTACAACTGGTTCAGCACTTTATGTGTTTGGGGGATCACACGCACTTGCTTGACAAACCGTTTCATCAAAGCCTGCCATCCTAAAATTTGGTCAGGAGTTGGTGTCAGTACAGGCACTTGGCTAAGTTGTTCAGCCGCTGCCAAAGGTGTAACAGGTTGTAAAAATATCGGGATATCCTGACTAACAGCTGCGACCAACAAAGCTGAACGTTCCAATTCACCTATATCTGTTTGTTGAGAAACGATTATCTTGACAAAAACATCTAAATGTGAATCAAAGCATATTTTGAGAAATTTTGTATGTTCTTGCCAATAACTTTCACCGCTGACACTGGGTAATTTTAAATCCATGCCCACAGAGTCTAGATAGGGAAGAATCATCAACAATTGTTCCGGACGATGTCCACCGCTTTCCAGGTATATAGGTAGAGCAGTAGTAGCTCTCAATTCTGGGAGAAATTGCGCCAAAAATGGGGCATGAAGAAGTGGTTCGCCCCCAGTTAAGCTAATGCTATCGTGTAGACAAGGTAAGTTTTGCCTTTCAACCCATTCGATTAATATGGGTAGGGGAACGGGATTAGAATGAATTTCAAAGTCCCGTAATCCTGGGGAGCGCTCGATTTTACAGCTAGTGGGTGCATTCCAAGTGTGGGCACTATCGCAAAAGTGACACCGCAAGTCGCAAAGAGCAAAGCGAATAAAAATCTGACGTGTCCCGACATTTAGTCCTTCCCCTTGAATTGCAGAAAAGACTTCAACCAGGCGTGCGGTAGGTTCAACTGTAGTTTTAGCAATCATATGATGATAGCAACGCGATCGCTTTGTGTCGGCATAACAGAACAACAACTATGTTTTTGGCTTCTTGTTCTATTGTGAACCGTTATCAGCGATGTCTAATCTCATTGCTAGCAACTAGCAATTGGTGACGATCCCTACTGATTTTACATGAGGTTAGGTAATTTTTAGGACAAAATGATGTTTGGCAGATTAGATTTTAGATGGCAACTAAAATGCATAGCTTCATGAGCAGCCAACCCACAGAGGCAGATTTTCCAGTTACTTACCTAAACGACACGGTAATAGTGCAGGTGTCTACGCGGTTGAGCGTGCTTGAAGCTGTAGGCTTTAAGCAAACCTGCCAAAACTTAACCCAAGCCAATCCACATCCAGGGCAAATTATTATTGACTTTCAGCAAACTACTTTTATGGATAGTAGTGGTTTAGGTGCCCTGGTGAGTAATTTTAAAATTGCCCAAGAAAAAGGGATCGCATTCAGACTGCGAAATGTTACCCCCCAAGTGATGGCAGTGTTAAACCTTACAGGATTGGATCAGGTTTTACCGATTGATTCTCTTAGTAGCGTGTCGCTGATAGAAGCGAATAACACCGTAGATACCCGTAAGAATAACTCCCGGAGAGTAGAGCCGCTACCCCAGACTCATCCTTCGGTAGCATCTTGGATGAAACGATTCATAGACATTGTTGGGGCAATGGTAGGTTTAGTGATTACAGGAATTTTGATGATTCCGATTGCGATCGCCATTGAAATCGACGATCCCGGCCCGATTTTCTTTTGTCAAACCCGTTGTGGTTGGATGGGGAAGCGTTTTTCGATTTGGAAATTCCGCTCCATGTGCGTGGATGCAGAAGCCAAAAAAGCCCAAGTACAAAACCAAGTACAAGGGGCCTTTTTCAAAAATGAAGCCGATCCCAGAGTCACGCGGATAGGGCGATTTTTGCGTCGCACTAGCTTGGATGAACTGCCACAATTTTGGAATGTTCTCAAAGGAGAGATGAGTTTAGTTGGTACTAGACCACCCACACCTGATGAAGTGGAACGCTATGAAGTGCCAGAGTGGCAACGTTTGGATGTTAAGCCTGGGATGACTGGTGAATGGCAAGTAAATGGACGCTCCACAGTACGTAGTTTTGAGGATGTAATTCGCCTGGATTTGCAGTATCAAAAAAATTGGTGTTTAGCTTACGATTTAAAGCTGATTTTCAAAACTGTAGCCATTGTGTTTAACAGAAATAGTGGTGCTGTTTAGCTAAATTATCTTTAAAAAACGCGAAATCCCACTCCTTCAAGGGGTGGGATCAGCTTATGTAAATTTTTCTAGAGCCTAACCTTGAGATATAGATAGTATTCTGGCGACATTTTTGAAGAAGAAATATAACCATGAGCTGATACCGATCTCTCTTTAGGTAGACTAAGCCTAGGTCTCAAATGTTGTATCGTTATTTTTAGCAGCTAATAGAAGAAAGCCTGTAGGCTAGATGTGGCAATACTTCCAAATATATTGATTGACAGTAAATAATGGCTATAAAGCCATCGGTGGATACATCGCTACACCATTCGCCAGCCAAAATTGCTTGCACGAGAGCCAAATCTAAACAGCTAATTGTCGAACCAGCCCCATAGACACCTATTTTTTTGTTAGTATTCAAAAAAACCTATTCATCCAATTGCAGTTCAATTGTTTGTTGTTTTTTAAGTAAATGTAGAGAGTTGTTACAAGAGGAAGAAAGCACCTGAGGTTTAATGACTGATTATTTCCAAGGAAACTTCCCATTACAATCTGTCCCTCTGATGAAGAATACGGTGAGCAGCCCACTGGCGCAAACCGATGAGGAGAGTGCAAAATTAGCTTTAACCATCGCCGAAGCTGCATCAGACCGCAAAGCAGGTGAGATTTTATTGCTCAAGGTAGGAGATGTATCTTACCTATCAGACTACTTTGTGATGATGACTGGCTATTCTAGGGTACAAGTAAGGGCGATTGCCGCAGCAATTGAGGCACAGGTCGAAAGTGAGTGGCAACGGCGTCCCATTAGGACAGAAGGAAAAGCTGAGGGAAGTTGGGTGCTACAAGACTACGGCGATGTGATCGTTCACATCATGATGCCAAGAGAACGGGAGTTTTACAATTTAGAAGCGTTCTGGATACATGCAGAACGGATTGCGCTGCCAAACTCCGATGACCAAGGGAGTAAGCCAAAATGATTAAGTCCTCAGTTCCAAATTGCCCAGTTCCCATAGAACAACAACCGCTCAATGAGTACGAAGAGTTAAAAAGCTCTTGGCTGTTTCGCGATAGCACCTTAAATTTGGGCAAGTATATCACGAAAATACTTTGGATCTGGGGATTATCGTGGCTATTGGCAGGGCCTGTAGCGGCGGCAAGTTTTCCCCCACACAAGCACATAGCCCATTTTATCCTCTGTGGAGCCGCAGGAGCAAGTGTAGGGGTACTGCTGGCACTGGCGCGGTTGTATTTGGGCTGGTTCTACGTGCGCGATCGCCTCTACAGTCCTACAGTATTTTATGAAGAGTCAGGCTGGTACGACGGTCAAACTTGGACAAAGCCACAGTCTGTCCTGACTCGTGAACGCCTGATTGTGACATACGAAATTAAACCTATTCTCCAACGCTTACAAATTACCTTTGCTGGCTTGGCGGGAATGTTTCTTATTGGTACTATAGTTTGGCATTTGTTTTAATTAGTCATTGGTCAGTGATCAGTGGTGAGCCAGTGAGGTCTTGGGCTTTTTCATGCCATTTGCTTCAACGGGGGGAACCCCGCCAACGCAGTGGCTCCCCATCAGCAACTGGCGAACCCGCAGGGTCAGTGGTTAAGAAAAAACAACTGGCAACTGACAACTGACAACTCATAAAAAAGAGATAAATTTTAACCCATGACAATGGGAAAACGAACTCAGGCCCCAGCACTGGAAGTCAGGCTGCTACGGGAAGGCATTATTGAATCGCGGCATACTGTCCAGGCTGTTGTCTGTGACGAGCGGGGACGGGTTCTATCCGTTGCCGGTAACTCGGAAACTGCTGCATTTGTCCGTTCAGCCCTTAAACCATTTCAGGCTCTGGCAGTCACCACCACAGGCACACTGGAACGTTACGACCTCAGCGATCGCGATTTGGCAATAATCACCAGTTCCCACAAGGGAGCTATAGAGCAGGTCAGACAGGTATTTAACATCCTGTGGCGCACCGATCTTGACCCGACGGCACTCCAGTGTCCAATTCCTCAAGGCAAGCGCAGCCCTCTGGAATACAATTGCTCTGGTAAACACGCGGGGATGTTAGCTGTTTGTCAGCAACGTCATTGGCCTCTAAACAACTACTTGGATCGTAAACACCCCATACAACAGTTGATTCTCGCCAAAGTAGCAGAATTGCTGCGAATGCCTGCGGAGGAATTTCTCACCGCTCACGATGACTGCGGCGCACCCACATATCTAATGCAACTCAGTCAAATGGCCTCTTTGTATGCCCTGCTAGCCTCTAGCACTAACTTGGATATGGAGCGCATTGTCCGTGCCATGACTCATCACCCAGTCTTGGTGGCAGGAGAGGGGGAATTTGACACGGAATTGATGCGCTTAACTCCAGGGGAACTGGTAAGCAAAGCTGGTGCTGAAGGAGTGCAGTGCATTGGTAGGCTCGGTGAGGGTATGGGATTGGCAATTAAAGTCATGGATGGAGCCAAGCGGGCAAAATATGCCGTAGCGATCCACTTGCTCCAGCAAATGGGCTGGATTAGTCCCAGCGTGGCTGAACGCCTGTCGGAAAAGTTCATGAGCTTGGGAAAATACAAGCGTTTAGAAGTAGTTGGAGAATTATCGCTTTTGTAGTTGACAAACTTTTGACTTCGAGTTATATTAAAGAAGTCGAGAGACGAAAGCAACGCGGGATAGAGCAGCCTGGTAGCTCGTCGGGCTCAACGGTGAAATTAACTAAACGCTTATCAGTTAACTTCACAGTGGGCGGCATATAAAGAAACTTATATGCGTTTATCTGTCAAACTCGGGGAAGCCAATAGCGCGGTAATCCCGAACCAAGCCTCAGAAATGAGGAAGGTGTAGAGACTGGAAGGCAGACACCCTAACGTTAACGACGAGGGTGAAGGGACAGTCCAGACCACAAACTGGTTAATCCAGGCAACGAAAGTTGTAGATGGTAAGCATAACCCGAAGGTCAGTGGTTCAAATCCACTTCCCGCCACCAAATTAAAAATGAAACCCTGGAATTTGAAAAGATTCTGGGGTTTTGTTTTAATTATTTTGATTTTGCAGATGGACACAAAACTTAAAGGAGACATAGCTGAACAAGCAGCTGTTCTTCATGCCTTAAAGCGCGGTTGGGGAGTTTTGAAACCTGTAGGCGATCGCCTACCTTATGATTTAGCATTTGATGTAGAGGGAACTCTAGTAAAAATCCAAGTTAAATATGCTTGGCTTGATGAACCTTGTGGTAATTATGTGGTAGATAATCGCCGTACTAAAACCAATCGGCGGATAATGCTTCGAGAAGTGTATAAGGCAGCAGACTTTGATTTTGCTTTAGTCTATATAGAAAATATTGACCTGTTTTATATCTTCCCGGTAGACGTATTTATAGACTACGGTAGCGAAATACACCTTGTTGAAGCTAAAAAACGACAGCGGAAACCGCGTTCGGCACAGTATCGGAATGCATGGGAGTTAATTTCATCAAAATCTCTAAGTAAAGAATATTGTGACTGTTCCCCTGTCGAACTCGTTCAAGTAGAGTTTTGATCTATTCTGGAAGAAAAGCCATCCAAATAGCTCGGAGAAACATGGTTGTGAAGTTGCAACGACCAATTTTAGTGGGAGGATTGGGACTGTCCTTTTCCCTGTGGATGTTGGACAGTTGGCACGATTCTATAGTGCAGGTGGGTGAATTTGGGTTATTGAGTGCTTTAGCGGTTGGTGGTGGTTTGTGGTTATTCCAGCAAAAACGCCCGAAAGTCGGTTTAGAGCAGCTAGATGGTATGCTCGTAGATAGAGCTACCGTGGAAAAAGCGATCGCTAAAACCGAAGCCTTAATTAATCAACTAGCGCAAGAAGCAGAAAACCATCCCGCCTTAGAGAGACTGCGAGAACAAGTTACTCAGTTATTCTTTGAGTTAGACAGACAAGAAATTAAACTCGCTGTCACTGGCGGAAAGTCTGTAGGTAAAAGTACTGTTATTCAAGTCTTACAGCAAAATTTAGAGAAGCTACACTTCCAAGAGACAGCGCCTCTGTTTAGAGAAGCGGGTGACAACCCAGACGCAGAGGTTTTGGCGTCAGTACAAAAATCTGATTTTGTCCTGTTTCTGACAAATGGGGATTTGACAGACTCAGAATTTCAAGTTTTACAGCAGCTAAAAGCGGCGCATCAGCCAACAATGCTGGTTTTTAACAAACAAGATCAGTATATGCCAGATGAACGCGCCAGCGTTTTGCAGTCGTTGAAACAGCTGATGCAGGGAAATGTTGTGGCTACGGCGGTGTCTCCTGTTCCTGTGAAAGTGCGGAAATATGAAGCTGATGGTTCTGTGCAAGAGTGGATGGAACAACCAGCACCAGATATCCAGCAGTTGACGCAGCAGTTGGGTGAAATTCTCGCTATTCAAGCACAGCAGCTAGTTTTAGCAACTACCATGAGGAGTGCTAGGTTGCTGCAAGCTGAGGTGAAGAACTGGTTAAATGCCACGAGATGCGATCGCGCCACCCCCATCATAGAACAATATCAGTGGATAGCTGCCGCCGCTGCCTTTGCTAACCCAGTCCCCGCATTAGATATATTAGCCACTGCGGCAATTAATGCCCAAATGGTAATGGATTTGGGTAAAATCTATCAGCAGAAGTTTTCCCTAGAACAAGCGCAAACTGTCGCCGGAACAATGGGAAGTTTGATGCTGAAATTGGGTTTAGTCGAACTTTCGACAAAAGCGATTACTACAGTTCTTAAAACTAACGCCGTTACCTTCGTAGCAGGGGGAATGGTGCAGGGTGTGAGTGCAGCTTATCTCACCAGAGTAGCAGGATTAAGTTTAGTTGCCTATTTTGAACAGCAAGAAATTGCCCTAGATTCAGGAAATGCTTTAAATCTGGATAAATTGCGTCAAACTTTGCAAAATGTCTTTCAGCAAAATCAGCAGATGGCATTTTTGCAAGGCTTTGTTAAGCAAGGTGTGAAACGGTTATTACCAGAAACGCAGCAGGTTGAAGTTGTGGGATAATTTCGCCCAAAGACGCAAAGAAAAACTTTGCGTCTTTACACCATTGCGTGAAAGCTACCAAATTGGGAATACAATGACAAAAGTTACACTCTACATCGCAGCCAGTTTAGATGGCTATATTGCTAAAACTGATGGAGGAATTGATTGGTTATCGACGCTAGATATAGAGGGGGAAGACTACGGTTACACTTCTTTCTATGAATCAGTTGATGCTGTTATTTTGGGTAGCAAGACTTACGAAATAGGACTCAGTTTCAATGAGTGGCCTTATCCAGATAAAAAATCTTTCGTTTTCACTCGGCGTAATTTCAAATCTGACCGAAAAGATATTGAGTTTATTTCTGACACAGTGCAGCAAGCATTAGCAAAAATAGAAGCGCAAGGCTTTGAAAATATCTGGCTAGTTGGTGGTGGAGAATTAATCAACTCATTTCTTCAGCACAGCTTAATTGACGAATATATTATTTCAACTATTCCAATAATCTTAGGTAACGGTATCCGCCTTTTTCCACCGCCCAGCCCTGAAGAAGAATTAGAACTTATCAACTCAAAACAATATCCAACTGGTTTACTCCAAGCGCATTATAGAAGAAAGCGAAAGGGTGAATAAGGTTTCTACATAACTGATTAAAAACTATATAAATTTTCAGGTTTTGGGATAATTACACGCACTCGTAGCAAAGGCGCAAAGAATCAAATCTTGCACTACGCACCTTATCCGCCTACGATTGAAATCGCAGGCTAATAGCCCAACTCCACTAAAGTGGACTGAAAAGCAATCTTTAGTCTACTTGAGTAGACTTTAGCTATTAGCCAGGGAATTGATTCCTTGGCGGACTATGCTACAGTTAGGAGATGTGAGTAAAAAGCTCTTTATTCCGCAATACATTTCAGTTAACAAAAAAATCTATTTCTGTAGATGTTGGGTTTTTCTGTGGCTCAACCCAACCTACTATTACTAATAATAGTTTCAGTGCTGAAAAAACCATTCCCAGATTTGTATAAAAATGTACTTTTTAGAATCTGAAGAATAAACTTTTAGCTCATTTTTATTAATGTCTAGCTCAAGCTTTTCCACTGGAATTTCGCGGTATACATTATCGCTACTAAATTTGAGGCGGTTATCTTCTAAGCGTGGGTTCTGGATACTTAGCCATTTTCCTTGAGCCATCCTATCTTCCTTTTTTCCAGTTGATGGATCTGTCAGGGTTCCCAAGACATTACGAAATTCTACCTGTTTACCGTCTAATTCATGCCACCAAGACTGAATTTTATCCCAATTCTCTTGGCTGTTGGGAGTTTTGTTTTCAGAATACCAAAGAATAACATCCATGAGCATGAACTCGTTAATGTAACTTCTGTATTATAAACACCACAATTAACGCCTTGCTGGTAGTGATAACCGAATATACTAGTTCACGTAAACTGTAAATGAATTTAAAAATAACTGAGCATTTAATTTGACAGGGTACTTTATTGATAACTTTACTTATTTAAAAGCTATCTAAATCATTCTCAGAGTATCCAGCACCTACAAAAGCAGGAGTAGTCGCAGCTTGCTTTTTAATAAGTTCTAGCAAAGCATTATTGCAGCGTTCTGTAAGTTCTGGATATTGATTTGCTATCCATTCCAGTTCTGTCACGCCAGCAGGATCACTAATATCAAAGCCGAGTTCAATTAATTCTTCAGTGTGCTTAAATGCAAGATTGAAAATACCATCAAAATCTATCAATTGTTCATACATAGTTACAATTTCTCTAAATTTGTATAGATATTAACTTTTTTCATGCAAGGTGTCTCAAGGTAACTGTTAAATACTATTATAATTCCATTCAAATCATTGTTGACTTAAACGCTGAATATAGGCAATAACTTCTTCTTTGCTGACTATTTCATCCGGTAGTACCAGCCAGCTTGGATAAAGGTATACTGTATAACCTAACTGATTTGTTTTGCGCTTGTCTACTATCCTTCCCCAACGGTTAGGAAAAATAAACCAACGGGTACTCAGCCGTCTAGCAGGAATAGTACCCCAAGCCATCCCATTGGCTAGACAATACCAGATAATAACAGATGGGGGGTTAACCCATTGCTTGCTTTCAACTTCACCACACATCCAGCCTTTATAACCAAAAGGTAGGATACGCAGATTTTCAACTACACTAGAAACACTTTTAACTGATATCCAAAATAACTGGTGTTCATTATCCGTGCCATATACTGGAATATCTTCATCAGTACCAAATTCAGTGATTCTAGATGCTCCTGCATTAATACCACGATTTCTTAACCCTCTGCGGACTATATCAACTGCGCGTTTTCCTTCAGCCAAGAAATCTTCCCAGTTAGATGAGGACATAATAAAGGTCAAATAAGTGTTATAAAAAATCAGTGATTTATTAGTAAATAATAGCAGATATTTGTCGGCGAATATTTTAATATATACTTGCCAATATTCTATTTATTTAATGGCCAATTCACCCTCCATCTTTTCCTTCTTCTCCGGTGCCGGCTTTCTAGACTTAGGCTTTGAAACCAGCGGTTATAAAATCGCTTACGTTAACGAAATCTTCTCCCCATTCATCGCTGCATATCGCCATTCACGGGAACTTCTCAACCTCCCATCACCTGAATATGGATATCATCACGGGGAAGCAGCAGACGTAACCCAACTAATAGAAGGAACCCAAGCACAACACCTTAGTGATTTAATCAAAGACAGCCGCAAATCATATAATATAATTGGCTTTATTGGCGGGCCTCCTTGTCCTGATTTTTCTATTGGGGGAAAAAACAGAGGACATTTAGGAGATAATGGTAAACTTTCCGCCGCTTATGTCGAATTAATTTGTCGTCATCAACCAGATTTCTTTTTATTTGAAAATGTCAAAGGTTTGTGGAGAACAGCAAAACACCGTTTATTTTTTGAATCTTTAAAAACACAGCTACAGCAATCAGGTTATATATTAACAGAACGATTAATTAATGCTATTGAATACGGCGTACCCCAAGATAGAGACAGAATTATTTTGATTGGTTTTAGAGATAATTTCCTCAAGGATATGGAAATAAATCCTGAAGTGATATTTCCTTGGGATAAATATATTTCATATCCTCAAAAACAAGTTTTCTCTTACCCTTGGTGCAAAAGCGAACTTTTTAAAAAAGATTCTATAATTCCTTGTCCTGATAATCTTCCTGAAAAACTAACTGTTGAATATTGGTTTAGAAAAAATCAGGTACTGAATCATCCCAATTCTAAACATTATTTTCAACCAAGAGCAGGTATTACAAAAATTGCTGCTGTTGATGAAGGAGATGTTTCTAAAAAGTCTTTTAAACGTCTACACCGATGGCGTTATTCTCCTACAGCTTGCTATGGAAATAATGAAGTACATTTGCATCCTTACAAAATCCGGCGAATTTCTGTTGCGGAAGCTTTAGCAATACAATCTCTACCTGCAAATTTTATTCTTCCAGAGAATATGTCACTCACCAATATGTTTAAAACTGTTGGTAATGGTGTGCCATACTTAGCAGCAAAGGCATTAGCTAAAACGATCCTTGACTTTTTACAAATTGGGTTTACAAACCTAGAGAAAGGCTCGTAGTAAGGACTTCAGTCCTTAAAATGCTTGAATTGAGCGATAAATCGCTCACTACGAACAAAATTTTCGTTTTTATTCAGAAAATTACAATTTTAGTTAAATCCAATACCATAATAATCTTCTGATGTCAACTTAAATACATACAATAATTTGGTGACACCTGGAAAGTCGGCATATCAGACCGATGGAGAAGGCGGTTTTCAGGATAAACTCGTATATAAATATGGTTTAATCTATATATAAGAAATGTCTTAATTTTTTATAAAGTTTAATAATCTAACACTGGCAGAACAAACGATGGCAGCAGACTATCCCAACATTGATATTGCGCCATTTATCGATCACTCCCTCCTGTTGCCTACGGCTACCCCAGAGCAGGTGGTACAATGGTGTGAAGAAGCAGACAGATATAATTTTGCGACGGTTTGCTTGAACCCCACCTACGTGAGACAAGCAGTTGAACTCCTCCACAATAAAAATCCGAAAGTCTGTACTGTGATTGGCTTTCCTAATGGGGCAACGACTTCAGCAGTTAAGTTTTATGAAGCTCAAGAAGCGTTGGAAAATGGCGCTGATGAGTTGGATGTGGTCATCAACTTAGGCTGGTTGAAGGCTGGAAAAATTGAGGAAGTACACCAGGAAATCGCTACAATTTGTGAAGTAGCTGGGCAATGCGTCAAGGTAATTTTAGAAACCAACCTGCTGACGGATGCTGAGAAAAAAATAGCTGCGGAAATAGCTATGGAGGCGGGAGCAGCATTCTTAAAAACCAGTACTGGTTGGAATGGCGGGGCGACGGTGGCGGATGTGCAGATGTTGAAGGAAATAGCGCGGGAAAGGGTGGGAATTAAAGCATCGGGCGGTATTCGCACCCACAATCAAGCGCTTGACCTGATATTAGCTGGTGCTACTAGATTAGGCACATCTCGCGGCGTTGATTTGCTCCGTCAGCGCGAAAATGTAGAAAAGAGCGAGTAGTCATTTGTTTTTTGTCCCTTGTCAATTGTCATCTGTCCTTGTCCTGATCTAATGACTAATGACTAATGACTAATGACCCTTCGGGTTCGCCAGTTGCTCATGGGGGAAACCCCCAAGACCGCACTGGCTCACCAATGACTAATGACCAATGACTAATAACTAATGAGTAGAACCTACAAAGCAACTGGCATTAATCTCAAAACCCAGGCGCTGGGAGAAATGGATCGAATAGTGACGATTTTGACACAGGAATTTGGTCTGATTCGAGCAGTTGCGCCTGGGGCACGCAAGCACAACTCTACCCTGGGCGGCAGGAGTGGGATGTTTGTGGTAAATGAATTACTGATTACTCAGGGGCGATCGCTCGATAGAATTACTCAAGCACAAACGATAAAAACTTATCCAGGTCTGGGTAAAGATTTGGTAAAACTTGCTGCTAGCCAATATTTAGCAGAAATAGTTTTGTTTCAGGCTTTAAGTGAACACCCCCAAGAAGAACTTTATGAATTATTCAATGAACATCTCCAGCGGATAGAAGTATTACCCAGGAATGAGCCAGGGGCTGTTGTGGCACATTTGGCTCATGGGGTATTTCACCTTTTAGCTTTAGCTGGACTGACACCTCAGGTGCAAGTCTGTTGCTTAACTCAACGTCCCCTAATTCCAGATTTTACCAACCCCAATTGGCAGGTAGGATTTAGCGTTTCTACGGGGGGAACGGTTTGTTTAGAGGCTTGGGAAAGCTTGCGAAGAGAGGGGCAAAGGGGGAGACAAACAAATTCTTCCCCATCACCCCATCCCTCAAAACCTGGCTCTCAAACAATTGTTCAAACAATTGTCCACCACCAAGACCTACCAGTGATTTCTAGTCGCCTAAGTGCTACAGAACTGGTTATGCTTCAGCATTTGTCGCAACCAGAGATAATGCAAATAGATGCAGCCACAAATTATGGCTGGTTATCTGTTGAGCAAATTTTGCGCCAGTATGCTCAGTATCATTTTGGACGTCCGATTCGCTCTGCCACCTTGATTGACTCTTATTTTGCCCCCAACCATCATGCAATCGTCTGATTTGGATAAAAAAATCCTGCCTTTGTCACCCAGCCACGGTAAAGACCAAAATGGGGCATTAGATCCTACGGTACCCAATCACCTGAGTGTGCTTCCCACTATATCCAGTCAAATTAATAGCCAAGAAATGTCCCCAAAAGACGTTTCGCCAAAGGATCAAAACTGGATATCAGAAATACAATCAACTGATGTTAATCAGCAATCAGAAAAAAAATCAGATGGGAAATCAACTATTGCCCAAAGCAATGGGAATGGTAATGCCTCTGGGGAGAATTTACAAGTAGCGACTGACATAGAAAAAGAATCTACTCAATTAAATGGGTCTGGTTCCGGTGGGGATGCAGGGTCAGGGAATGTAAAACCGCAAGGGTTTTGGCCAGTATTGAAAAACCCCAATTTTCTGGCTCTTTGGGGCGGTCAAGTTTTTTGTCAACTAGCTGATAAAGTATATCTGGTACTGATGATTGCTTTGATTAACAGCCAGTTTCAGGCGAGCGATCAGAGTATTAGTGGTTGGGTGTCGGCTTTGATGATGGCTTTCACTATTCCAGCGGTGTTGTTTGGTTCTGTCGCTGGTGTGTTTGTAGATCGCTGGCCAAAAAAAGTTGTGCTGGTAGCAACAAATGCTTGGCGCGGTATTTTGGTTTTGGCAATTCCTCTGCTGCTGTGGTTAACCCATGATTGGAAACCTGTGGGAGTTTTGCCAGTGGGTTTTCTGATCATTTTGGGTGTGACTTTTTTAGTTTCCACGCTGACGCAGTTTTTTGCACCGGCAGAACAGGCGGCTATTCCCTTGGTGGTGGAAGAACAGCATTTACTCTCGGCTAATTCCCTGTACACGACAACGATGATGGCGTCGGTGATTGTCGGCTTTGCTGTTGGGGAACCTCTATTAGCGATCGCCGATGGTCTTTGGTTTAAGCTTGGTGGTAGTGGTGGACTGGGTAAAGAAATTTTGGTGGGTGGCAGTTATGCGATCGCCGGGCTAATTTTGTTGCTGCTAGTGACTAATGAAAAACCCCACCCTCCCGAAACAGAATTCCCCCATGTTTTCTCTGACCTACGGGATGGTCTACGATACCTCAAAGCTAATTATCGTGTCCGCAATGCTTTGTTGCAACTGATCATCTTATTTTCTGTCTTTGCCGCTTTAACTGTTCTCGCCGTTCGGATGGCAGAAATTATTCCTAACATGAAAGCTTCCCAATTTGGCTTTTTACTGGCATCTGGGGGCGTTGGTATCGCCGCTGGGGCCACGATTCTCGGTCAGTTTGGTCAACGCTTCTCCTATAACCAGCTAAGTCTGTGGGGTTGTTTAGGCATGGCAGCATCTCTGATTGGTTTATCGGTATTCACAACCCAGCTATGGGTAATCCTGCTGTTCTTGGCAATGTTGGGCGTTTTTGGCGCCCTAGTCGGTATCCCTATGCAAACTGCAATCCAAACAGAAACACCACCAGAAATGCGTGGCAAAGTATTTGGACTGCAAAATAATGTGATTAATATTGCCCTTACCTTACCCCTGGCATTGGCTGGTGTAGCCGAAACCTTTATCGGATTGCAGGCGGTGTTTTTGGCATTAGCAGTGATCGTCTTCTCAGGAGGTATATTAACCTGGTATAACTCCCGTGATTAGATGTCAGGTAGGAGCCATTGTTCATCCCCTTGATATCAACAGTAATTTACTGAAAGCATTTGCTTTCGTGCTAAACTAATGTCATCGAAAATTTATCAAATACTTGCTGAAAATCAACCTGATTATTAGCTAAAATGAGTTGTGATTAACTAAAAGAATTAACAACTTAGAAGTAGACTAAATAAAGCCATAAATGCACTGGTTAAATAAGCTTATGGTTATGCTATTTATCTGGAAGATGGTCTAATTTTATGCTAAATAAAAACTCAGTAAGTATACCGGGATAAGAAAACAGCAAAACAAACTGTTATTTCAAACCCGCTTTTATTTATAGATAATCAAAGAATGCATATAGCCTGGATTGGAAAAAAATCACCCTTTTGTGGCAATGTTACCTACAGTCGAGAGATTACAAATGCTTTGCTAGACCGGGGACATCAAGTTAGCTTTCTTCACTTTGCCCAAGAAGAATCTAAACCCAACAACTGGCCCAATTGCCAAGAGGTTTCCTTACCCTTTATTTACAAGTCCCAAGTTTACACTATTCCCACTTTCAAAGCGACCAAAGTCTTAACTGATTCCCTGCGGGAAATTAAGCCAGATATAGTCCATGCTTCCTTGACTCTATCTCCTCTTGACTTTGTCCTTCCAGAAATCTGTGAAGAACTAAATCTACCCCTAATTGCCACCTTCCACACCCCATTTGCTGGTAAGGGGGCAAAGCTGATATCGGGAACACAATTTTTGGCTTATCAACTCTACGCGCCTTTTTTGGGTAACTATGATCGCGTAATTGTATTTTCCCAAATTCAGCGGGAATTATTGGCACGTATGGGTGTGCGAGAAGAAAATATAGCCGTCATTCCCAACGGCGTCGATACTACCAAATATTCTCCTGGTACTTCCAAAATCAAAGCAGAATTTGCCGCTGATCGCTTATTTGTCTACCAAGGTCGCATCGCCCCAGAAAAAAACGTTGAACCTCTCCTACGTGCTTGGAAGCAATCGGACATGGCCGTTGGTAGCAAGTTACTAATGGTAGGGGATGGGCCTTTGAAGTCCTCTTTAGAGCCGTTTTATGGATCAGAATCCGGCATTATCTGGTTAGGATTTGTAGCGGACGAAGAGCGACGCATCGAAATTTTACGTGGGGCAGATGTATTTATTTTGCCTTCTTTAGTTGAGGGGCTTTCTCTATCTCTATTAGAAGCAATGTCTTGTGGGCTGGCTTGTTTAGCTACAGACGTAGGCGCAGATGGCGAAGTATTAGAAAAAGGTGCGGGTGTCATTGTTAACACCAAAACAGTGCGATCGCAATTAAGAACTCTTTTGCCACTGTTCCAAGACCATCCAGAGTTAACAACCCTACTAGGGCAAAAAGCCAGAAAGCGGGTGTTAGAGCGCTATACCCTCAGCGATAATATCACGCATTTGGTAGAACTTTATACTAGTATTTTAGCGCAGCGACCTGTACCGCTAGGTCGGGGAGCTTAGTTTATTCATGCGATCGCAATTTATAGGAGAATACTGTTTAGTTAAAAATAATCATAGGTTGGTTTAAGGGCAGGGCTACCCAAGAAAAAGCATACAAGTGCTGGGTTATGTTCCTCAAAGGCCACTTCACTCAACGGGGGGAACGCCCAGAGGTGAGTGGCTCCCCAACCTACGTAGTTTTCTGCTTTTTACCCTAACTCAAGGGTATTGATTCACAGCGTGACATACTCCTACTTCGAGTAGGCGAGAGGCTTCTGCTGCTTAAGCTAAAATTGTTGCCTTTTAGAAAACAAGTTTTGCTGATATGTATCACTAGTTATTTCAATAAATTAGGAATTACGCACTGTACAAATTAACCATCATGTGAAATAACGAAATTCTGTTGTTTCATGCTTCTGGCGACTACCTTCGGGTAGTTAGCATAGACCCTTATCCTCTGACAGGGCACTTTGTAATCAGTTCCTTGTGGTTAGACATCACTTGCTAATAGTCAAAAAATGAAACTTTTCTACCGAAGAACTCAGATTTCATATTTGATGATTTCTGTCAATGCGTGATTTCAGGAACTTTACATAACTTAAGAATCTTGTTACAGTTCTTTACATAAAAGTTAAACCTCTGATAAAACAACTGCATGATTGAGTGCAGTTCCGTAAAAGATGACCGAAGGTGAACCAACACCTTTGCTGTTGAACTAAAAATTTACCTGCAAGACAGTCCCTAGGCTAGCTTCGATTTCTATGTGAAAAACTTAGTTACCGCCAGCAATTTAGCCTTGGTAGAAGCTAACTTTTAGCACTAGAAGTCTTGAATTGATAGTTGATTGTGTTTATTACCAGAAAGGTCTCAGCTTTTAAATTCTTAGTGGGAATTTTGAAAGCAGCTAATTAACAAACAATATTGGAGATTCTGATCATGGCTTTAACTATCCAGTCTGCTCAAAGTATTTTTTCTAACACTCAAGTTCCTAGCCCGATTCCAGCAACTATCGCCTTGTTCGATCAACTCAATGTTGATGATCAACTAGCATATCTGTGGTATGCCTACACGGAAATGGGTAAGACAATTACTCCCGCAGCACCTGGAGCCGCACGCCTGCAGCTAGCAGAAGGTTTGCTCACCCAAATTAAGCTGATGTCTCCTGAAGAGCAAACCAAAGTCATGCGGGATCTTGCAAGCCGTGCTGATACTCCTATCAGCCGTTCTTATGGATTCTTCAGTGTCAATACTAAGCTGGCTTTCTGGTTTGAGTTAGGAGAGTTGATGAAAAAGGGACTCGTCACTCCTATTCCTAGTGGTTATCAAATGTCTCCTGGTGTGCAAGTTGTGCTAGAAGCAACCAAAAAGCTAGATCCAGGTCAGCAAATCACCGTACTGCGGAATACCGTAGTAGATATGGGATTCGATACTTCTGAGCTTGGCCCAAGTAGTTACCCAAAAGCAGTTGCAGAACCTGCTTTTCAACGTACAACTCCAACTATTTCCTCTGTCAAGATTGATGGCGTCACAGAACCTGCTGTGTTGGGCTACATTGAAGCCATGAATACAGACAATTTTGAGGCTGCTGTGGCTCTATTCACTGCTGATGGGGCGCTGCAACCACCATTCCAGAAGCCGATTGTTGGTCGGGAAGCGATCGCCAAATATATGCGTGAAGAAGCCCAAGGACTTAACATGATGCCACAAATGGGTATCTGCGACGTTCAATCAGATGGCTCCAAACAACTGAAAGTTACAGGTGTAGTCCAAACTCCTTGGTTTGGTGTTACTGTAGGCATGAATATTTCCTGGCGCTTTTTAATCAATCCCGAAGGAAAAATCTTCTTTGTAGCAATTGATATGCTCGCATCTCCCCAAGAACTCATGAACCTGCGTCGCGTTTAATCAAATAGGAGGCGTTAGGAAATGACGTTTTTGTTAAGCTATTCCTAGCGCCTCCCAATTGTTGAAAAGTGCCGTGTTGGCGACAGGCTACGCCTACTCAATTAAAAACTATCTATGCACCAGCTTGAAAAATCTGGTTAGCCGTCAGGTTTAAGTCTGGGAAAGCTGGTGATAGTATCCGGTCATTTCCTCTAAATTGACTAACTCGATATTCCCCATTCACTAATTCATATATCGAAATAGTTGGTTGTTTAGCTTATCCGACAGAAGCCCCACGCCTCACTCTTAGGAGCGTGGGATGAATGGCGCGTGAGTTGACGACAGTTCCCTGACTAATGTGCGTAGCACCAGAGAAGGGAGCATG
>NZ_JACJRJ010000006.1 GCF_014697195.1 Cylindrospermum sp. FACHB-282
TGCTCATCCTTTTATCCTTAAATCCTGATCAAGATTAAGGAGTGCTCATCCTTTTATCCTTAAATCCTGATCAAGATTAAGGAGTGCTCATCCTTTTATCCTTAAATCCTGATTGAATGCCCAGTGCTTTTTTCGGTCACTTATTTGCAGGAATTGAAACCGATTGCGGTGTTGTCTCCCCTGGTGTAGTCAAAGTTGCACCTGGGGTTGGCTGTTGTTGACTTTGAAATAGCTGTTGCTGTCTAGCTTTAAACGAATCTGCGGCTGAATCCAACTGTTGATTCTGTGCTTCAGCATTCCAGTTGATAGGCCCAAAATTTGCCCGATGAATCAAATTCATCATATCGAAATTATCTGAGTTAGTGTTTCCAAACGGATTGCTATTCCCTAGAGGATCACTACTGGTGTTGGTATCCACCGAGTTTAGTTGAGCCAAGCTAGGTTGAGCCACAAGCAAGGAAGCAAAGCTAATTCCGGCTAAGGTAGCCAGAAAAAGTCTGGTAATTGGTAAAAATGGTTTTTTCATCTTTTATCTTAAGCAAGAGTCCGTCGTAGTTGGGGTTGAATACTCAGCAAGGCGATCGCCGCAAAGCCCACTAACACCAGCAGCGCTCCCCCAAAGGTAACTTCACCCCAAGGGGCCTGCATCACCACACTAGCCAATCCCCACTCACTATGTAAATAGAGATAGCGAATTGGTTCAATGGCGTAGCTGAGAGGATTGAGGGTGGCTACAACCTGCAACCAGTGAGGCATGAAGGATAAAGGTGCTAAAGCCGTACTGGCAAACAACAGTGGCAGATTGGTAACAAAAATTACGGCAATTAGTTCAATGTGTCCAGGTAGGGCAAAAGCTAAACCGAGGGAGATGGCTGTCACTCCCAAAGCGAGGAGGAAGACAATTAATGCGATCGCACTTAAACCCACTGCATCCGGTAAGCCAGCGCCCAAAAACGCTGCTGCTGCTACAATTACCGCAGCTTGCAGCAAACTTTGGCTGATAATAAAAATTGCCGAAGCAAAGACTATCGAGAAGCGAGAAGCTAGGGGCGCTACCAGCAACCGATTTAAAAAGCCAAATTCCCTGTCAAACATCACTGGTAAACCAGCATTTAGCGCCCCAGCAAAGGCTGTAAAAACAATTATCCCCGCACTCAAAAATTGACCATAATTTGACGTACTACCAAATAAGCCTTTGGGTGCATTTTGGAATAGTGCGCCGAACAGTACCAACCACATCACCGGCTGAATAATTCCCGCAACTAAGCTAGAGGGACGGCGTTGTAATTGAATAAATAAGCGACGAGTTAAAGCCAGGGTCTCTTGTACCAATTCACCAAAAAAGTTGGAGGTGGTATCAGCAACTGCAACAGGTGCTGCTATATGCTGCCAATTCATATCAGTTTTAGGAGTTACACTCATAGCAATTTTGTCATTAGTCATTGGTCATTGGTCATTGGTCATTGGTCATTGGTCATTGGTCATTGGTCATTGGTCATTGGTCATTGGTCATTAGTCATTGGTCATTGGTCATTGAAAAAACTATTACCCATTACCCATTAGCCATTACCCATTAGCCATTACCCATTAGCCATTACCCATTACCCATTACCCATTACCCAATCCCTACCGCATATTTTGTTTTTTCTCGGCTTTGGGATCGCGGGTGGCGACTGCTGCTAATTCTGCATCCATTAAGGTGCGCCCCGTGGCGGCGAGGTAGACATCATCTAGGCTGGGGCGAGATTGAGCAATGCCAAAGATGGGTAAGCTAGAAGCAGTGAGAGTTTGCTGGATGGTAATCAGAGCATCATTTTGGGGTTTAACAACCAAATTGAGTGAATTACCTTGAGCGCTGTTGATGATCACTTCTTGGACAAAGGGCAAAGCTTGCAGCAGGTTGGTGGCTTTCTCGGCTTCTTCGATGGGGGAAAACTCGCGGATTCGCAAAGTTATGCGATCGCCTCCCACTTGATCTTTTAACTGGGAAGGTGTACCTGAGGCAATTACAAGGCCGCGATCGATAATTGCCACGCGATCGGCTAAAGCGTCAATTTCTTCTAAATAATGGCTGGTAATTAATACCGTAGTCCCCGATGCCCTTAACTTGCGGAGAAAGTTCCATACCACAAAGCGGCTTTCAATGTCAAGCCCCACCGTAGGCTCATCCAATACCAGCACATCAGGCCCATGGAGTAACCCAGCAGCCAAGTCTAGGCGCTTGCGTAAACCGCCAGAGTAGGTTCCGGTTTTTTTATTCGCGTATTCTTGTAAACCAAGTAAATCTAATACAGCTTCAATACGCTGTTTCCCTACTGCACCAGGGAGGTGATAAAGTGCCGCTTGCAGTTGCAGCAATTCTTTTCCCGTCAGCACCTTATCTAATGCGACTTCTTGAGCCACATAACCCAGCTTTTGTCTAGCGAGTTTGGGGTGATCCAACACCGATATTCCGGATACTTCGATTTTGCCAGCATCCGGCGTAGTCAGAGTACACAAGGCACGCAGAGTAGTAGTTTTACCCGCGCCATTGGGGCCGAGTAAACCAAAGATTTCCCCAGGTTCCACCTGAAAAGAGACATCTTTGACGGCTTCTACTGTGCCGTAGCGCTTTTGCAGATTTTGAATTAAAACGGCGGGCGCCATGACAGCTTATCCCTAACTATACAAATCTCAACAATATCTTTCTCTATTGTACGAGTTGTGCGTGAGGAGTGATGAATTGAAACTTACTTTTCTTGATAAAAGGCTGGTTAAGCAGAAACTCCAGTCTATTTCCCCTTTCCTAGAGATCCTCGACTTCTTTAAGAAGTCGGGGATCTTGATTTGATTATTTGTTATTTTTTAATCACTCCCCATATTCACCACCAGTGACTTTACCTTGAAAAACAATGTACTGGTAAAGGTTATAAAACAACATCACCGGGATGAGAAAACCGATAAAAATGAGCATAATCACCAAAGAACTAGGATCAGCAGCGGCTTGATAAATGGTAATTTGGGTGGGAATGATGTAAGGGAAGACAATTAAGCCTAAACCAATGAATGTCAGTAAAAACAAAAGAATTGTCCAAACAAAGGGTGCGCGTTCTTCTTTGCGGTTGAGACTGTTTAAGAGTTGCCAAATTAACCAAATTCCCAACACAGGAATGACGGCAAAGATGTAAACTAGGGGTTGCTGGAACAAACGCGATCGCACACTTTCATAAAATATCGGGGTGCTAATCGTGATGAAAATCGCCCCTAGCAGCGTTGTCCAAGCCGCAATTTTGGCTGTTTTATAGTGAGTCTGTTGTAATTCTCCGGTGGTTTTCCACACGAGATAAGTTGAACCAATTAGCACATATCCCTGAATCAACGTCAAAGCCACCAGCACAGCAGGAATACTCAGCCAGTCCCAAGTAGTACCGATAAAATGTCCCGCCTCATCAACCCTAATCCCCTCTAGCACTGCACCCAAGGCAAAACCTTGACCGAGTGCAGCCGTAAAACTACCGATACCAAAAGCTAAATTCCAAAAGATTTTGCGGTTAGAAAGTTCGCGAAACTCAAAAGCCACACCCCGAAAGGTGAACCCAAACACCATGAGAAAAATTGGGATATACAAAGCAGTTAAAATCGTGCCGTAAGCCAGGGGAAATGCGCCAAACAAGCCCCCCGCCATCAGCACCAGCCAAGTTTCATTAGCATCCCAAATATTACTTAAGCTAGTCATCAAAATTCCCCGGCGTTTTTCATCAGAGGAAGTAATAGATAATATCCCCACCCCTAAATCAAACCCATCTAGCATCACGTAAAGGAAAAGGAAGAGGGCTAAAATCACAAACCAAACTTGGGGGAGAAAATACTTTAGCGTCTCCATAGAAACTCCTGTTAGACTGGGGCAAAAATATCGACCTCACCCCCAACATCTTCCCTATTAGGAAAGGGGAGTAAGATTCAAAGCCTTTCTCCTTTTAGGAGAGAGGTCAAAATGTATTGCAAAGAAGACAAAATCACAGATTAAAAATGTTGTATTTATCTGTATTTACAGCAGTTTTTATCTATTTGAACCACATCTGTCCTAAGGGCACAGCAGTGCTGTGCCCCTACCGTGTGGTCTATTTACCTGAAAATCGCTGTAACTCTGGTTTCAATTTCGTGACATTAAATTTCACTGCTGCGCTTCTACAGGACGTTCATCGGGGACAAATTCCCCTGGAGTGGTATCGATAGCAGGTTTAGTAATCTCCATACCTGGTATGGGTAAATCGAGATTTGGCCCTCTGCGAATAATGCGGCTACCAAAGTACAAAACGGCGATAAATAGCACGGTGTAGACTGTAGCAAAGGTGGCGAGTGAGGCTAAGACATTACTTGCAGGGAGACGAGAAGCAGCATCAACTGTGCGAATTTGTCCGTAAAGCGTCCAAGGTTGTCGTCCTACACACCGGACTATCCAACCTGACTCAACGGCGATGTATCCTAGAGGTGCGGCGAATACCCAAGCCAGCATTAGCAACCGTTGCTGGGTAATGTTTTCGGCTGAGAGTTTACCCCGTAACCATTGCAGAGTGCTTAACAACATCAGTCCAGCGAGAAAAAATGCGATCGCAATCATGACGCGGAAGGCATAATAAATTAAAGCTACCATTCGCGGACGATCTTCTGGTTTCCACTCTTTTAAACCGCGTAATGGTTCAGAAAGATTTTTTTTGAATTCCAGAATGTATCCCAAGCCGTTAGGGATGGTAATTTCCCAGTTGTTTTTCTCGGCTGTTTCGTTGGGTATGGCTAGCAAACTCCAGTCAGCAGGTTTTCCAGCCGGTGATGATTCCCACTGGGCTTCCATTGCGGCGAGTTTTGTGGGTTGATAGTGATAAACTTGTTCACCGCTGAGGTGTCCGATGTAGATTTGTAGTGGGGCAACTGCGATCGCAGCTGCTAAAACTATTTTCAAGGACTGTGCAAAAAAAGCGGGGTGTCGTCTTTGGAGAATATACCAAGCGCTAATTCCCCCAATCACAAATAGAGATGTTTCCAATGTGGCAAAGAACATGTGGAGAACACTGTTAATCATGAAGGGATTTAAAATTGCCTGAAAGTAATCATGGACAACAAATTTGCCATTGACTAATTCCCCTCCTGCGGGGGTTTGCATCCAAGAATTAGCTGTTAAAATCCACAGGGTTGAGAGGTTAGCCCCAACTGCAACTAAAATTGTTGAGAGAAAGTGAATTGTGGGATTGACACGCTCCCAGCCAAATAACATAATTCCTAAAAAGGCAGCTTCTAGCATAAATGCCCAAGAAGCCTCAAAGCCAATAACGCTGCCAAAAAAGTTACCAACTGCTTCTGAGAATGGTGCCCAATTAGTGCCAAATTGAAATTCCATTGGGATACCAGTTGCTACACCTATTCCAAAATTCAGCACGTAGAATTTAGCCCAAAAACGGGCATGGAGATAATAATCTGGGTTCTGCGTTTTGAGCCAAATTGCCTCAATAATAACGAGATAGATTCCCATCCCTGTAGTTAAGACGGGCCAAAGTATATGGAATATCGCCGTTAGGGCAAATTGCATCCTTGATAGCACAACTGAATCGGATAAAAATTCCACGAATTTTCCCCATTAGCAAGCTGTACTATTTAGGATATCTGTTTCGCTTTTGATGGAAATACACCAAAGGGTGAATTAATCGACATAGCCGTGAAAATTAAATATGCATTTACGACTTACGCACCGTATAAATTTACCCTCTTTTCAGGCTTTTTCGATGCGTAAATAGACGCATCCTACACGTAGTGTGCGTTCCCTAACGCACAATTTATAGGACTTGTAATGAATAAAACCAATAAACATATTTACCATTTTTTGACAATTGGTAATTCCTAGCATTATGCAGAATGCTTAAATAATAGAAAAAGCACTAAAGATTTTTAAGTTACAGGACTTACGCAACTTGCACATTAGTAGGGTGCGTCAGATGTCAAAAATCTGTTTATTTGCCAGATTTATCGAGTCTGACGCACCCTACAATAGATGTTTATTGTGACACGCAGCTTTAGTCCTAAGTTAGTTAAAATCTTTAGTGCTTTCTTCACTCTTTCATGAGTAAGTCTTTACTGTAGCTTAAGGCATCAATAATTGAAGTCTTTTATTGATTCAAATTCTTGTCTGGGATCATTTGGATTAATAAAAAATCCGCTTGCTATCTTTGTACCTTTTTCATAAATAGAAGCCGTAGAAATAGGCGGATATATTCGTGGAACAGGGGTTTGATAGTAAGTTTCTGGATTAGCTTCAACGGTGCCCAAAACTATTTTGTATTTATCACCAAAAGTGGTTTGAGCTTCTGATTTTACCTTGTCTAAGGAAACTTCTAAGGCTTCACGTGTTGTGTCAGATATCAAAATTACAACTACAGGCTTGTCGGATTTCACTACTTCAGTTTCAAAATTTTCTGGAGTAAGCGTTAGCACATCTGATGAGGTAGCAGCAATAGCTGGAGATGTCAAGAACATCAAGCTACTTACAACCAGTACCAAAAATCCTGATATCAATCGTTTTCCAATTGCCATCATATTTTTCTCTATGTAGGTATAAATTACGTAAGTAAGTTATCACGAATGAGAAAGAGACACAAGGAAAGTTAAAAAACTTAAGGGATGATTTTAACAATGTTCCGCTGTGCTGGTGCGCTGTTGAAAGAGACGCAAGGACAGTTAATACATTACAGTTTCAATCCCTAGTAGGGATTTTAGTGTTTTGCAAGTCATCCATTAACCCACCTTTGGATAGAGTTTAAAGGGTTTCAATGCCTAATAAGGATTTTAGTGTTTTGCAAGGCCGCCTAACTACAGCCTAGAAGACCTCTATTTTGTTTCAATCCCTAATAGGGATTTTGATGTTTTGCAAGATGCTAAAGGTGAGTTACCTGCGCCTATAAAATATGTTTCAATCCCTAATAGGGATTTTGATGTTTTGCAAGTTTCTATGTTCCCAATGCAATTTTGGCAATCAAAGTTTCAATCCCTAATAGGGATTTTGATGTTTTGCAAGTAGTACCAGAAACAGTAGCAAGAGAAGTTGTGCTAGCGTTTCAATCCCTAATAGGGATTTTGATGTTTTGCAAGTTTGATCGAGACAATAACTTCAAAGGTGGCTGGGTTTCAATCCCTAATAGGGATTTTGATGTTTTGCAAGTTTGTGTATCACAAACTCATGCCGAGCTAATGTCCGTTTCAATCCCTAATAGGGATTTTGATGTTTTGCAAGCCCCATAAGTTTTCTTTAAAACCTAGCTATTATAATGTTTCAATCCCTAATAGGGATTTTGATGTTTTGCAAGATTTCACTGCCGTGCCCAACACCTACAGACGGGTCTATGATGTTTCAATCCCTAATAGGGATTTTGATGTTTTGCAAGTAGAGAAAGCCACCTACCAGCTTTGTGAAGAATTATTTCAATCCCTAATAGGGATTTTGATGTTTTGCAAGTGAAATTACACTTTCTATTTTACTGAATGCAGAGTTTCAATCCCTAATAGGGATTTTGATGTTTTGCAAGCATTAGAAGCTTTGTTGGTGGGCGATCGCATCCGTTTCAATCCCTAATAGGGATTTTGATGTTTTGCAAGTGCTCTAGCTCTGGCGGCATTTCTGGGAGAAGTTCGTTTCAATCCCTAATAGGGATTTTGATGTTTTGCAAGCATAGATGCATTGAAATTGAAAGGATTGGATAAGTTTCAATCCCTAATAGGGATTTTGATGTTTTGCAAGCAGTAAAAAGTTAGTTGCCAGTCTTGGAGTCCAAGGGTTTCAATCCCTAATAGGGATTTTGATGTTTTGCAAGGATCAACGCTAGCAAGGAAGCAAAAGCTTACTTTGTTGTTTCAATCCCTAATAGGGATTTTGATGTTTTGCAAGGCTGTACCTTGATTGGATGTATACGTGTATTGTCGTACGTTTCAATCCCTAATAGGGATTTTGATGTTTTGCAAGTTTTTTCTATCTGATCATGTAACATTTGCTAGGTTTCAATCCCTAATAGGGATTTTGATGTTTTGCAAGACTTTTATCTTTCGCATCCACAACATGAGATGCTTGGTTTCAATCCCTAATAGGGATTTTGATGTTTTGCAAGGAGATCAAAGCTATACCAGGTAGTTTGTTCATCCAGTTGTTTCAATCCCTAATAGGGATTTTGATGTTTTGCAAGAAGCTAGCTAACTTCTCTTGTTGCTTTTGGTGTAGTGTTTCAATCCCTAATAGGGATTTTGATGTTTTGCAAGTTACTTCAGAATTTCTTACAAACCCGTCGGCGTGCCGTTTCAATCCCTAATAGGGATTTTGATGTTTTGCAAGGGCTGGGGTCTGGAAGCCTGATTGTATTTGGTTTTCAAGGTTCATTTGCGCGGATGGGTAAATCATACCACATTCCAGAGCGATCGCACAACATAAAAAACGCTGAAACCCAGTCCCCATAAGGTGCGCGGATCGATTTTCAGTCCGATAGCCCTCAAAGCTTTGCACAGAAAGAGATACAGCCATTTTTTTTCACCCCTCATTTTCTACACCTACCCATCCGCGCAACCAACAGACTACTAGATTGATTTTAGACCACTACCACCGTCAAAAAGAGTTAGTTACTAGCGAATAGTTAACCACATACCCAAAACTTACGCAAAAATGACGTAAAAGCCTTGATTTACCCTGGGGGCAATTGATCAATTGCCCCTACATTATATATAGTTAACTCACCAAATCAGGAAAAACCTCTTGCACAGCCGGATGCACCAAGCGATGATTTTGGACATTCAAACCCTTAGCTAAAGCTGGGTTAACATCCAAAGCCTTAATTCCCAAATTCGCCAACTGCACAACATAAGGTAATGTACTGTTGTTCAGTGCTTGGGTTGCCGTCCAAGGTACAGCCCCTGGCATATTGGGAACGCCATAATGCACCACTCCCTCATCAATATATACTGGGCTAGTGTGAGATGTGGCGTGTAAGGTTTCCACACAACCGCCTTGGTCAACGGCTACATCCACAATCACAGAACCGGGATGCATTTGTTTAACCAAATCGCGGGATACTAATATTGGTGCTCGGCGTCCGGGGATTAAAACTGCACCAATGAGTAAATCGGCTTCTTTAACAGCGGCTTCAATATGAGCAGAGTTGCTGTGAATCAATTCAACTCTAGAGCCAAATAAAGTTTCTAAATAGGATAAGCGCTCAACGTTGACATCTAAAATTTGCACGATCGCACCCATGCCTACAGCAATTCTAGCCGCTTCTGTGCCGACAACGCCACCGCCTAAAATGACAACAATGCCTGCTTTAACACCAGGTACACCGCCTAAAAGTACACCTTTGCCCCCTTGCTGGCGTTCTAGGAACCTCGCCCCAAATTGTACCGCCAACCGACCAGCAATGATGCTCATGGGGGTGAGCAGGGGGAGTCTGTTTTGTCCTGATTGTTCTACGGTTTCATAAGCGATCGCACAAGTGCCACAATCAATTAAATGCTCGGTTAATTTGCGATCAGCTGCTAAATGCAGATAAGTAAATAAAATTTGTCCTTTTTGCAGAAATTTATACTCAGTTCTCAGTGGTTCTTTCACCTTGACTACTAGCTCCCGGTTCCAAGCTGCTTCTAGTGTCGAGACAATTTCCGCCCCAGCGCTGCTGTAGTCATCATCTGTAAATCCAGCACCAGTACCTGCCTGAGTCTGGACAAAGATGTTATGACCATTTTCCCGCAGCACCCGCACGCTAGAAGGACTCAACCCTACCCGAAACTCTTGATCTTTAGTTTCCTTGGGAACGCCGATTTCCATTTACAGCCTCTAATTATTTTTTGTTTCACTTTAGCTTGCCAATCTCCAACCCGCTACTTCTGCATTAGGGATAGCAACTTTTGTTCCAACCTAACTCAACTACCTCTGGGGAGGAAGCTCACTCTTACTCTTGACTAATGCCCCAGTATTCTTACAATAGATCAAGAATAATTAAAAATTGTAAACAAAGCATTTGCAAAGCTCCTTCCCGGAAGCGGCTGCTGGATTTCTCAAGCTACCTTGGCACTCAAGCACTGCAATTAGCTCAAAACCCAATGTAAAGTTTCGTTTGCCGACAAGAGAGAGAGGAATTTTTGATCATGACACAGTCACAACCAACCGTTAATCCCAAATTAGAAGAACCCAAGTTTGGCTTTAATGAATATGCCGAGCGCTTGAATGGTCGAGCTGCTATGATTGGCTTCATCTTAATGGTGGTAATTGAATACGCCACCAATCAAGGCGTGCTAACATGGCTCGGTTTGAAGTAGTGCTAAATGAAAGCACCTGAAAAACAAGTTGTAAGCTATTAATTAGAAGAGTTCTAACCAGCTGGAACAACCAGCTGGTTTTGGCTTTAAAGCCAACAACTTCGCACAACTTGCCGTTTATGGCTATAAAGTAGATAAGATGATCGGTGACATCCTCAGCCGGACATTACTAAAGACAACGGGGTGAATTACGACACTTGCTCTTCTACTCCAGGAAATTATAATGTTGTGTGTCTTGATTTGCCTTTGATGATAATGGCAAATTGCTGGTGGGTTACTCTGGGTAGATTTATAGAAAAACTTAACTGGAACTAACTAAGCTGTGATGAACGCTGTATTACCTCGTTTTTTGAAGTCAGCCTACCGGAAAGAACCATTAATTAGTGCATTAATGACTATGGGTGTGGTGGATGCCCTAATTGGTGGATTGGATGATAGCTGGTCGTTATTCGCTTTTGGCTTAGGAACAGCAGGGATAGCTCTTGCTTTTAAGTTGTGGCGGATGCAGCAGCGTCCCCCTTTGCCAGAAGAGCCTGTAGTTCAACATTACCTGCCTTCTCGCTCCTCTAGTTCAGCTTTACCAATATTGACAGTTTCTAAGAAAAAGCCCCGCCAATCGTGAGTTGTTGATTTTTAATGCCTACCTATTCAATTCGTGAGGAAAAGCGGTGAAGAGTGAGGGAAGAGGTGGGGGTAATGCTGTCTTTCGCCCTGTTATTGTCCTGGCATTTATGGCAGCTGTTGCCCTACCTGTGACCATCTGGCAAGGGCTTGATATTCATGTTGCCCATGCTGCTAACAAAGTTATACTAGACTTCACGGCTAACAAAAGCTTTACTAATCCTCGGTTGCTTCGCTCCTTCATTGCACATTCTGGAACTGTTAAATCTCTAACCTTTAGTCCAAATAGCAAAATCTTGGTTAGTGGTGGCGCAGATAATGAAGGCATAATTCAATTGTGGAATTCTCAAACAGGCAGAAACCTGGGGACTATCGGCAGAGCACACCAAACAGCAGTGGAATCTATCGTGATTACGCCAGATGGTAAAACTCTTGCCAGCTGTAGTAGTGACAGCAGAATTAACCTTTGGAATCTGCAAAATAAAGAATTTAGCCGTTCTTTTGTGGCTCATACCACTACTGTATTGTCTTTAGCGGTATCTCCTAATAGTAAAGTTCTTGTCAGTGGTGCTTTAGACGGGATTCGACTGTGGGATTTGCAACAACAGCGCCCACTGGCTACCTTGGTACGCTTTGATAATTTAATCTATACCTTGGCCATGAGTCCTGATGGTCAGACTTTAGCTAGTGGTGATCACAAGGGTGTAATTAAGTTATGGAACTTGAGTACTGGTAAATTAATCCGTCGAGTTGCGGCTCATTCGCAGATAGTTACGGCTGTAGCTTTTACACCCAATGGGGAAACCTTAGTTAGTGCTAGCCGCGATCGCACGATTAAACTTTGGAATGTCAACAAGGGTACAGAAACCCTCACCCTCACCGGACATAATAACTGGGTAAATGCGATCGCTATTAACCCCGATGGCCAAACTCTGGCCAGCGCTGGCAAAGATGGAGTTAAATTGTGGAATTTAACTACAGGTGAGTTATTAACTACACTTGCCGGTCATTCTGACTGGGTGAGTGCGATCGCATTTAGTCCCGACGGGCAATATCTAGCCAGTGGCGGATTTGACCGGAAAATTAATATCTGGCGCAGTAATTGAGCAGGGATACGGCGAAGCATTAAAAAACTTAAAGGGTGTTAGGGTCGATTCCCCTCTGTTGCAACTTAATTAACAGTTCCTCTAATTGTGCCTGACTTCGTGCTAATTCTTGTTGACTTTCTGCTAATTCTTGTTGACTTTCTGCTAATTCTTGTTGACTTTGAAATTTTACTTCTTCTGGTGTTAGGTATCTATTACCATCTTCATCATACCAATAGAGCCATTCTCGCGTAATGCCTTGATATTTTCCCCGTTCCCGACCAATACCTAAACCAATTTCTGGCATCCATATTTGATCACCTGGTAGTAAAACATATTCACCATTAACTAAACGATAAACTTCTAATCGTTGGCGTCTCTTCCGTAGACGAGTTGGTGCATAGATTACATAATATAAAATACCTAACTGTGCATAATCTAACTTCTTTTGTTCATACTCATAATTGTAAGTTTGGGAAACGATTTCTAAAGTTAAAATTGGGGGAATCCCGTCTTCTTCCCAAAAAACATAACTTAAACGTCCTTGTTCTCCAACAAAACGTTCTACACCCAAACTCAAAAAAGCATCAGGAACAATGGCAGGTTTATTAACAGTATAATAAACCCCCATATTAACGCCAAAAAACCAATCATCCCGGTTTTCCCAGATAGTAGCTAAGACAGCTAACAATAAATTGGGAATTAAAATTTGTAGTTCATTATCCACAGGAGTATCATCAGAACTTGGTAACTCTTCGGAAGAAGGTAGGCAAGCTAAAGGATTGTAGTTAAACATAAGATTATATTCTACATATATATAATTCTATTACAGATTGAAAGTCTAAGCTAAAAGCCTGTTATTGACACGCAGAAAAGAGGTACGACCAATAAAAAAACCCCCAAGAGGGGGCGGATAAGTTATTCGAGTGGAGTGAACAACTCATAATTAATACTCAGAGCAGATACAGTAATCCGAACAAAATAATCCAAATTACGTCCACAAAGTGCCAATAAATTTCGGCAGCTTCGATACCGAAGTGCTTTTCGTTACTGTAGTGACCCTGAACGCGCGATCGCCACAACACCGCCAAAATTGCCACAACACCAATAGTCACGTGCAACCCGTGGAAGCCAGTCAACACATAAAAGGCACTGGCAAATAAATTAGTAGTTAGACCAAATTCCAGATGGGTGTATTCATACACCTGCCCTACCAAGAAAATAGCGCCCATTGCGGCAGTAATTGCCAACCAAATCCGCATTCCCCGCGCATCATTCTTTTTGATAGCAACATCAGCATTGTGCATCACAAAACTGCTAGCAATCAAGTTGACCGTGTTGACTCCGGGTAGTAATAATTCTAAATCTGGTGTGCCTACTGGAGGCCATACAGGTAAAGTAGAACGGAAAGCCAGATAAGCTCCGAACATCCCTACAAAAATCATCCCTTCAGCTATCAGGAAGACAACTAGCCCAAATAAACGATGGTCAGGATGTGCTTCGTGATGAGTATCTACCGCTATCGCTGCGTGGTGATGATTCAGTTCAGTTTTAGCTGGGTCAATTATTTGACTTTGCATGAATCTTAATTATTGGGTAATGGGTAATGGGTAATGGGTAATGGGTAATGGGTAATGGGTAATGGGTAATGGGTAATTGGGAAAACTAATAACGATCACCCAGTCCCCAGTGCCCAGTAAAGAGTCCCCAGTCCCCAATCTCCTATTTGCTATCTTCAGACTTAGCAGCAACCGCAGGATCAGGGTTTGCTCTTAAAACTGAGTTTGGCCCAGCAGATAAAACTGGATTGGGGTCGTCTAAGGGTACACCTTCTTTAGCCTTAGACAAGCCATAGTCGTATGGCCCAGTCGTTAATACTGGGAGTTTGTCAAAATTCTCAATTGCTGGTGGTGAGGTAGTCATCCACTCTAAAGTGAGGGCATTCCAGGGATTATTACCAGCTTTCGGCCCGTACAACCAACTCCAAATCGCATTGATAATAAAGGGTAATGTTGAAATCGCTAGTATATAAGACCCATAGGTGCAGATTTCATTCAGTGAGGTAAATTTGGGATCATATTGAGCAATCCGGCGATTCATGCCCATCAGACCCAGCTTGTGCATGGGTAAGAAGGTCATGTTTAGACCGACAACAGTCAAGATAGCGTGAACCTTACCCCAAAATTCATTGATCATCCGTCCCGTCATTTTCGGGAACCAGTGGTAGATTGCCGCAAAAATCCCCAAAACGCTACCGCCAAAGAGGACGTAGTGCAAGTGAGCAACGACAAAATAGGTATCGTGGACGTGAATATCAAAGGGTACAGCCGCCAACATGACGCCGCTAATACCACCAATCACAAAAGTACCCACAAAGCTAATGGCGAAAATCATGGCGCTGTTGAGGCGAATTTTGCCGCCCCACATAGTTGCCAACCAGCTGAATATTTTAATTCCCGTGGGTACGGCAATGATCATCGTGGTGATCATAAAGAACATCCGCAACCAACCAGGAATACCGCTGGTAAACATGTGGTGTGCCCAAACTATTAGCCCCAAAAAGCTGATAGCTAGACTAGAATAGGCGATCGCTTTATAGCCGAAAATCGGCTTGCGCGAATGAACGGGGATAATCTCAGAAATTGCCCCAAAGAAAGGCAAAATCATGATGTAAACCGCTGGGTGGGAGTAAAACCAGAACATATGCTGGTAAACTACCGGGTCACCACCGCCAGTCGGGTTAAAAAATGTTGTCCCTGCTAACAAATCAAAAGAAAGCAGAATTAGCGCCCCTGCAAGCACTGGCGTCGATATCAGCACCAGGGCCGAAGTGGCAAACATTGCCCAACAAAACAAGGGCATTTGATGGATTCCCATACTGGGGACACGCATCTTCAGCAAGGTAACGACAAAATTAATCGATCCTAAAATCGATGACGTACCCAGCAGCAGGACACTCATAATCCAAATTTCCTCACCCACTTGACCTGTTACCAAGCTGAGGGGAGGGTAAGAAGTCCAACCTGCATCCGGTGCATCACCCAATACCAAACTGGCGATGAGCAAAATACCAGCCGGGGGAATCATCCAAAAGGCCACAGCATTCAGCCGGGGGAATGCCATATCCCTAGCCCCAATCATCAGGGGAATCAGATAGTTGGCAAATCCGGCGCCGGCTGGCACAATCCACAAGAAAATCATGATTGTGGCGTGCAGTGTGAACAGGCTGTTATAGACTTCTGGCGTGACAAAATCTACTTCTGGCGTGCGTAATTCTGTCCGCACCAAGTCAGCCATGACGCCGCCGATGCAGTAGAAAATAAACGAAGTGACTAGGTATTGAATCCCAATTACCTTATGGTCGGTGCTGAAGCCAAAAAAGTCTCGCCAGTGTCTTTCCCCTGATTCTTCATTTAGGGGGGGGATATTAGCAGTTTCTTGCAATGTAGCTTGTGTCATTGTCAATTAGTCATGGGTCATTAGTCATGGGTCATTAGTCAGCAGTTGACTAAATCAGCATTGATTAATGGTGGACTTGATGAAGCATTTTTGGATGAATTCCCATTTCCTTAGTGTAAGGAGCAAGAAATTCATCTGGGGATAAACCCGCAGGATTAACCGCAACGGCTTGATTCAGAGTTTCACGGCTAGCAACTAGCTGCTCTTGCATCCATTGGTCATAAGCTTCTTGTGTTTCCACCACCACTTGTGTATTCATCGCACCGTGGTAGGGGCCGCAAAGTTCAGCACAAATGAGGGAATAAGCACCTGCAATTCTGGGGGTAAAGCGAATCTCGCTCTGTCTACCGGGGATAACATCCTGTTTTAGGCGGAACTCTGGTACCCAGAAGGCATGAATGACATCGTTAGCTGTCATATTCAGGCGCACTTCCCGCCCGACGGGAATGTGCATTTCACCTGTAGTCACGCCAGTTTCTGGATAAGTGAAAATCCAGGCGTACTGGAGACCGGTGACGTTGATCACCATTTGGGGTGCTTTACCTTTATTTTCGGGACTTGCTCCTAGGGTGGGAGCCACGCTACCTACACCAGGGGCATTCCGCAGTTGGGGAATTTGGTCACTATTGCGGACTGCTGCGGTAGCAGGGTCTTGCATTGCCTCGTCAGATTTTTCTTGATTTAAGTTGGGTTCTGTGCTAGGCGGTGTATCGCTTAAAGTTGCTGCGATGGCTGTCCCAGGCATAGTCATCGATTCCTGAGTCATTGGGGCTTCATGAATGCTATGGGGATCGAAGCCGCCGATGTCGTTGTAGACTTCAAAGCTATAAACAGAAATACCGAGAACGATAATTGCTGGGATCGCCGTCCAGAGTATTTCTAGAGGCACATTACCCTCAATTGGTGGCCCGTCTTCATTGTCACCAGGACGCTGACGATATCTAAATGCACAGTAAATTAAAACACCTTCTACAAGCAGAAAAATACCTGTAGAGACGATCATCATCGTGTTGAACAGACCATCTACCAATGTGGCTTCATCTGTGGCGGCTGTAGGCAGCAGACCGTGATTTTGACCGTACCAAAGGCTGGCTAGGGTGAGCACAATGCCAATCAGTAATGTCCAGATCGAACTTGGAATTTTCACTACTTACTTAAATGAATTTACTACGTTATTTCAAAACTGCTCACTTACTACGGTAGTCTAGGCTGTGGGATATGGGGTCTAATGGTCTGAAATTTTTATTAATTTTTTTGACTATGTTACTAATATTGAGTAAAAGGGATTTATAGGAGATTTCCCAGAGTAAATGTCAAAAAGCGGGAAAATTTAAGGAAAACTTTAGAAAGATTAAATTAATTGCCATAAATCAAGTATTCACATCTTAAAAAATACCTAAAGCTTCCGGCTAAAAGTAGCTAGAGTGATTCAAAGTATAAGTGCAAGCCAATCTATAAATTCTGGCCTATACGCTAGGGTGGAGATAGGTCTGTACTAACAAATAGAGAATTTTGAGAGCTAAATCAAGAGCGGGCAGAAGGTATCGTTAATGAACGAAATTGTCCTAAAACAACAAAATGAAGCGGCACTTGTGCAGCAAAAGCCCAAGGAATTGATTCGTCGCTTGGTGTGGAAAATTTGCATAGCCACCTTGATTTTGATGGCAATAGGCAGTGCCACCCGCGTGATGAATGCTGGACTTGCTTGCCCAGACTGGCCTTTGTGCTACGGGGAACTGCTGCCAGCTAAACAAATGAATCTCCAGGTGTTCTTGGAGTGGTTTCACAGACTCGATGCAGCTTTGATTGGCTTGAGCGCGATCGCGCTTTGCGGTTTGTCCTGGTGGCATCGTCGTGCCTTACCTAACTGGCTGCCTTGGGCATCTACTTTTGCCCTGTTTTTAATCGTCTTCCAAGGTATCTTGGGGGGACTCACCGTCACCGAACTGTTGCGGTTTGATATCGTTACCGCCCATTTGGGAACGGCGCTATTGTTTTTCTCTACCCTCCTCATCGTCGGCACGGCACTCACCCCTTATCAGGGAACGGGAACTGTTGGTAAGTTGCCTTGGGTGGGTTTAATTGCCACTGTTTTGGTTTATCTACAAAGTTTACTAGGTGCTGTAGTCGGTTCTCGCTGGGCGCTGCACCAATGCTTTGGTGATTCTCAACTGTGTGGAGTCATGTATGGCCATATTATTGGCTTGGTGCCGCCAACGGTAGCCACTTTGGCAATAGTCTTGATTTCCTGGTGGACACCAGCACTGCATCCAGCTTTGCGGCGACTGGCAAATATGGCTGGTGGACTGTTGATTTTACAACTTGTGTTGGGAGTTGCTACTTTCCGATTACATCTGCAAGTTGAGCCACTCACCGTTTCTCACCAAGCCGTAGGAGCTTCTTTGCTGGGTACTTTGGTGGTTTTCACGGTTCTGGCACTGCGGGATTGGGCTGCTAGCCGGGAAATCGGCTCTTACCCCGTTGGTTTCACAGTCACTGGGACAAACTCACCAGCCAATGGATCAAATCAATAACACGAATCAAGTTGGTTTGCCCAATATTGCTAATGCCATTTTTACTGATGGCTAATGGCAATTAGCCGTTAGCCATTTAGTAATTAGCGATGAAACTAACTTGACATCACATCTAGCATCAACCCCTAGCACCTAGAAGTGGTGGAACGATACAAAACAATGATCCGCGCCTGCACCCAAAACAGTGCTGAGTAATGAGTAACGAGTAATGAACTGACTCTACAAACAAAGTTCTGAGTAGCACTCTTTCATGGAAGTTGCAACCGCGCGGGTTGTTGTCGGCGATTTCAGAGAAGGGAGACTGAGCAGGGGTTGCGAATAAGTTGTTGAAAAATAAGGAACTAGAGCCAAGATGATTGAGACTAATGTCTCTCGCCACCACGAAACTTTTCTGCAAGTGATTCAAAGCTACTACCAGCTAACAAAGCCACGGATTATTCCGTTGCTTTTAATTACCACCGCTGGGAGTATGTGGATCGCTGCTAAGGGTGAAGTAGACCCATTGCTGTTGCTAGTTACACTGATTGGTGGCACAATGGCGGC
Source organism: Cylindrospermum sp. FACHB-282 (assembly GCF_014697195.1). GTDB lineage: Bacteria > Cyanobacteriota > Cyanobacteriia > Cyanobacteriales > Nostocaceae > Cylindrospermum. Next base: position 18,560 of record NZ_JACJRJ010000006.1, read on the forward strand.
TGCTAGCGCCCAGACGATTAACTGTATCTATGATCGGGATATAGATTATGAAATGGAGCGGACGCGCCATCGTCCGATGCCTTCGGGTAGGGTACAGCCCCGTGATGCTTTGATTTTTGCGATCGCACTGGCAGTGGGTTCCTTCACATTACTAACAGTATTTGCTAATCTCCTAGCGGCGCTGTTAGCCTTCTCTGGCATCGTTTTTTATATATTGGTCTATACCCACTGGCTAAAACGCCACAGCGTTCAAAATATCGTCATTGGTGGCGCAGCAGGAGCAATCCCGGCATTAGTCGGTTGGGCTGCTGTCACTGATACTTTAAGCTGGGCTGCATGGCTAATTTTTGCGATCGTCTTTTTGTGGACTCCTCCCCATTTCTGGGCGCTGGCTTTGATGATTCGGGATGAATACGCTAAAGTTGGTATCCCCATGCTGCCAGTGGTAGCAGGGGATAAGGCCACGGTGCGGCAAATTTGGTATTACACCCTAATTACAGTAGCTGCCACAGTGCTGCTGTTTTATCCTTTGGGGGCGAGTGGAATCTTGTACGCGGCGATCGCCTTGAGTTTGGGTGGATTCTTTATTCACAAGTCTTGGCGGTTGTTGCAGAACCCGGAGGATCGCACTGTAGCGAGAGAGTTGTTCCTTTATTCCATCTCCTACATGATGCTGTTGTGTCTAGGGATGGTGGTGGATAGTTTGCCGATTACCCATAGTTTGATCACTGCGGCGATTAATCAGCTGCATTTTATCAGCTAGAGGGAAGGATTTGCGATCGCTTTATCTGAGGATAGTGCGATCGCTTCCGGCGGGCACTCCGTGCCATCGCTTCTTTTTAACACTCCAGGAGCGCTGAGTTGTTAAAATGTAAGAAAATCGTTTTGTAGTTGAGATATTAGATAATTAGAATTACTTTTCGCCTTGATAGAAAAAATATTTAAGGTTATTGCCAGATGACAAATAAAGAATTATTAGTTAAAGAAATAGAGTCTTTACCGCCAGAGTTATTAACTGAAGCACTAGATTTTATTCGCTTCATTAAAGCTAGTCACCTCCAAAGAAATTCGCCAGCCGCACCAAATTTGAGTGCAGATAAACTAAAGGGTTCAAAAGCCAAGGATTTGCTAGAATTTGCAGGCTCTTGGTCAGGAGATGATATTAGAGAATGCCTTCAACTTGTCCATGATAGCCGTATGCCTCTGCAACCATAAATATGTACTTGCTTGATACTAATCATTGTTCTTTCTTGATTGAAGGTGAAGCAAAAGTTGTCAATAACTTCCGAGAAAGAAGTGAAGTGAGCATAGCCACGAGTGCTATAGTTGTAGGTGAATTGAGATTCATGGCGCAAAATTCCCAACAAAAAATAGCTAATATCATTAAAATTCAGGCATTTTTAGAACGGATTGATATTTACGCAATTGATCATCAAACTGCTGAAATTTACGGAGATTTAAAATCAGAAATTATCAGGCAATTAGGCCCCAAGGAAAAGCGTAAACGTAAAACTACTAAATTAACAGATATTGGTATTAGTGAGAATGACTTATGGATAGCTGCAACCGCAATACGTCATTCACTTATAATTGTTTCTTGTGATAGCGATTTTGAACGAATGCGCCAGGTAAAAGAATTTCCGTTAGAAAATTGGGCATAACTTAAATTAACATCACCACTTTAGGATATTTTTGTTTATCAGGAAAATGGCATTGAACAGCATCACGAACCATTTCTCGCAGTGTTTCGATATCATCAGCCTGAGTAAAAATTGATTCACCTAATGCTTTTGCTGTATAACCACCATCGGGATCGTCTTCAATGAGAAATACAATTTCAGTCATAGCTAATATTTTTTGGCTATGAAATTATTGTAAAATGGAAATTGCAACGGCATTACCATATTTTGAAAAAAATCGGTTTTTTAAATGCAGAGTCGATCTGTAATACAATAGAAATGTTAATCAATTACATCCATGCAGCAATGCATAAAGCAACTTATGAGTTGCTTGAAGATGAAAGTTTTTATGGCGAAATTCCAGAATGTCCAGGTGTATTGGCAAATGCTGAAACTCTAGAAGCTTGTCGGGAAGAATTGCAAGATGCGCTAGAAGGATGGATTATTTTAGGTTTGCGTTTGGGTCATACTCTACCGATACTTAATCGTATTGACCTTAATTAGTTTTTTAATATTTATGGAAAAAGCAGTATAAGTAATTCATCTCGACTTAAACTAGTTTCATTGACAATATACTGAACAGTGATGCGAGTGTCAGTAATTCGGGGACGACCACCACAATTACCTTCGGTGCTAACAATCAAAGTGGCAATATTTGTGAGGGTTTGCATCGGTTTCTGACTAAATCCTCTGGTATGACTTTATTGTAAACCGGAAAGTGCGATCGCCTTTGACAGGCGTTTCAGCATCGCATTTTTTTTAACGCTGAGGTTAGCGCGGAGTATCGCTGAGGTTTTAAAGGGGGGTTTTCTAGTTTGGAGGATTACATCAACCTCTCCACTCGGACTCAGGAATTTTTGCCCCCTGAAGGATGCTCAGTAATGTGCCAATAGGTAAAGTACGCCCTTTGTGTTCAGGGACAATTACTTGTAGCCCCAAATCTTCGTTTCTCCATTTGCGGTGGCTACCTTTTTGAGAAATTAGTTGAAATCCATATTGTTTTAGAATAGTTTCTACCTGCCTAGCTGTCATGCGACGAACGCGATCGCTCATAAGACGGTAATCTCTCGGGCGATCGCACCAGGGGCTAACTTAATCGATTCCGGCTGTAAATACAATTGAATAGCTTCCTTAATATTTTCCAAGGCTTCTGCTTCAGTTTCTCCGGCTGAACTGCAACCTGGTAACTCTGGACACCATACAGCCCAATCATCTGTTTCTGGATCTTGTTCAAGAATCACGCGCCATTTCATAGCTAATCCTCTGGGATAGAATTATTGTAAAACAGAAATTGCGTTCAAACAAAAATCTGCCTCATGATCTAATATTTAAAGCTTTTTTAAACTTAGCTTCTCTGAAAATCAGGCTCATTCATTTGTTTTTTTAAAATAGTACCAATATCTTTTAATTGATCTCCACCCACAACTAAAATTCGTCTATTTTTTGCTTTATTTATAAATTCATCATCAAGTTTTTGAGAATTTGTAATAAACAGCCGAACACAATAATTACCACCTAGCTTGATAGCATTGATTTGTTGGATGTTCGCAAAGTAAAAATTTTATTCTGTCAAATTCTTCAAGGAATTGAAGCGAACCCATAATTGTCGGAGTTGCACTTCTACCACCTACTAATGATAAAAATACTTTTTCTAACATTTTATGTCCTCCTGATTTTTTATGAAAACTAAACTAGCTATTTCTAGATATACACCTTTGCAATTCACAATAGGTAGATTGCCTATAAGTATTATACAATACAATACTGTATATCTACCAGAGATATTCGGCTAGGTGATCCTAGTGATAGACTAGCCTTGAGGAACCTTAACTTAGAACTTTGTAAACTATGCCGACAGCTACTAACATCGGTACACTAGTAACCCATTCTCCAGATATTAATAATGGTCGTCCAATGATTGCAGGGACTAGAACCTCTATAAGTCGCGTGGTTGTTCTTTATAAACAAGGTGCAAATGCTGAAGAAATTGCCCGTCGCATGAGTCACCTAAACCTAGCCCAAGTTTATGCTGCTTTGGCTTATTACCATGCTAACCGTGACCAAATTGAGGCAGATTTAGCGGAAGCAGATGCGGAATATTGGAGACTTGCAGCATTGCACACCAAGCAAGATTAACAGGGTTGGTGATGAGCAAGATACTTCTATATATTGACGAAGACTCAATGGATGAGGATTTCGTACAAGCTTTGAAATCCCGCAATGTCGATGTGTTAACAGTAGCAGATGTGGAAATGCTCTATCGTTCGGATGAAGAACAACTAGCTTGGGCTAGAGAAAATAACCGAATTATCTTCAGCTTCAACGTCAGAGACTTCTACCAACTTCATACTATTCTCATTGAACAGGGATTATCCCATGCGGGGATTATTCTGGCTCCACAGCAACGATACGGAATTGGTGAATTGATGCGCGGAGTTTTGCGGCTGATTAACACCAAATCAGCAGAACAAATGCAGGGACAAGTAGAATTTTTGAGTAATTGGATTTCATAAACTCAAGGATTTCACTAACTGCTTTTCCAGGTAAATCCTCTTGTAACTATTCAATGAAGCTGAAGACAGATTCTCGCTGGGCTTTAATCTAATTTCCCCAAAATTAGTTCATGTTTGCTAAATTAGAAATATAAGATTTATCTCTAGCCAGAGGTTTTTACATGGCTCATTTAAATCAGCGTCGCACCCAAAACATCAACGGCGATTTTTATGTAGATACCACCTGCATTGATTGCGATACCTGTCGCTGGATGACACCCGAAGTATTCCATCGAGTAGATGAACAATCGGCAGTTTTTCACCAACCAACAAACGAAGCCGAAAGATTAGCCGCACTCCAAGCACTTCTAGCTTGTCCTACTAGTTCCATTGGTACAGTTGAAAAACCCAAAGATATCAAAGTTGCTCAACAAAGGTTCCCGATTTTAGTAGACGAAAATGTTTACCATTGCGGCTATCATTCCGAAAGTTCCTATGGTGCTGCTAGTTATTTAATTCAACTTCCCGAAGGTAACATTTTAGTAGATTCTCCCCGCTTTACTCCACCATTAGTTAAGCGTCTCGAAGAGTTTGGACAGATTCGTTATATGTACCTAACTCACAAAGATGATGTAGCAGACCATCAAAAATTTGCTGAACATTTTCATTGTCAGCGCATCCTCCATCAAGATGATATTTCTACAGGTACGCGGAATGTAGAAATACAGCTAACTGGTTCAGAACCATTTCAGTTAACTCCCGATTTATTAATTATCCCCGTTCCCGGTCACACCAAAGGACATACCGTTTTACTCTATAAAAATAAGTTTCTCTTCACCGGCGACCATCTCGCATGGTCAGAAGACCTTCATCAACTAGCGGCGTTTCACGATTTCTGCTGGTATTCCTGGACAGAACAAATTAAATCAATGGCGAAATTGGCTAATTACTCCTTTGAGTGGGTGTTACCAGGTCACGGTAGACGCTTTCATGCTGATACCCAAACGATGCACCAGCAGATGCACAAGTGTCTTGAGTTGATCAAAAGCTTGTAAGAGTTAAAATATAAGGCATCGTAAAAAAATAGATGTCAAAATGTTTTGGGCTGATAAAATCGCTGCTGATGCACAAGGCTACCAGGTAGTTAATGATTCTAAGACTCCCTCCGGCAGGGTACACGTAGGGTCATTGCGGGGTGTGGTTATCCATGACGTTATTTACCGTGCCTTGAAACACGCAGGTAAGCCCGTTAAGTTTTTGTACGGTGTTGACGACTACGACGCCCTGGATACCGTTCCTAAATACCTAGACCAGGAAAAATTTACTCCCTATCTTGGTTTTCCTCTGTGCAACGTACCCTCTCCAGAAGATACAGCGAGTGATTACGCTAAGTATTTTATTGGGGAATTTTTTGAAACTTTCGAGTATTTAGGAATCAAACCAGAAACTTATTTTTTGCGAGATTTGTATCGCACTGGTAAACTGAATTCTTACATCGATACTTTTCTCAAAAATGCTCACCTTGTCAGAGAAGCTTACAAAGAGGTAAGTAAAGCAGACCGACCAAGTAATTGGTATCCTTTTCAAGTTATTTGTGAGAATTGCGGCAAAATCGCCACAACTGTAACTACAGATTATAACGGCTCAGAAGTTTTTTACACTTGCAAACCAGATGCAACAGATTACGTAAAAGGTTGCGGTCATTCTGGTTGGGTTTCTCCTTTTGATGGTAATGGTAAATTACCTTGGAAAGTTGAGTGGGTTGCTAAGTGGGATGTGTTGGGTGTAACCATCGAAATGGCAGGTAAAGACCACTCTCAAAAGGGTGGTTCTAGAGATGTGGCAAATGCTATCTCTCGTAAGGTTTTGCAAAAGCAACCACCTTTCCATTCTCCTTATGAATTTATTCTTGTAAACGGTACAAAAATGAGTTCTTCTAAGGGTGTGGGTTCTAGCGCTCAAGAAATTGCTGCTTTATTACCGCCAGAATTACTGCGCTTTTTAATGTTGCGAACTCAGCCGAAGTCTGTAATCAGTTTTGCGCCGAATTATGAAACAGTTACCCGACTTTTCCGGGACTACGATACTTTAATTAACAAGTATCAAGCTTATGGTGCAGAATTGACTGAAGAATTGATGCCGTTATTTTACGCGCAGTTAGGGGATGAAATTAAATCTTTCTATCCGTTTGATTTCAGAACCTTGATTTCCCTGTTGCAAATTCCTCGATTGAATATTCAGGAAGAGGTAGTACAACGCAGTAAACAGCCTTTAAATGAGTATGATCAGCAAATTGTTAATCAAAGAATTGCTGCGGCTCAAAGGTGGTTAAAAGACTATGCAGATGAGGAAGAAAAGTTAGTTTTATATTTGGAAGAAGTGCCAGAAAAAGCTAACGAATTGACTGCGGAACAAGTTGCTTATTTGCAAAAGCTGGCAGAGAATTTGCAGAATATTTCTAATTGGGAGGCTCAAGAATTACAAACTCTGATATTTTCTACTACTAAGGAGTTGCAGACTCAACAAGCAAATGCTTTGGACTTGCAGATTCAACAAGCAAATGCTTTTAAAGCCTTGTACTTATCCTTTTTAAATAAAGAACGGGGGCCAGGCGCAGGTGGTTTGTTGTCTTATTTGGAAAAGTCTTTTGTAATTTCGCGTCTGCAAGATGTGGTAGAGTTGAATGCAGCTAAAGTGCAGGTTTAGATAAATAGAAATTCCTTGTTCCCTGTCTCTGACAGGGAATACAGTTTAAGAGGCTCTGCCTCCTATATAATGTTAGCAGAAGGCAGAGCCTTATTGATTGCATTCCCAGGTAGAACCTGGGAACGAGAAAACTAGAAATAACAAAAGACTTCTACTTATATTTCTGAAACAGAGTGTAACCTTTCCTCTTGCAATATCTCACCAACTTGCTTCCCAGCTTTTACCGAATAACTGGTGACGACATTCTCACCTTCTGCATCCAGAGTTCTATCCCGCTGCTTAAACTCATCCAGTAACCTAAAAAAACTGTTTAACGCATCCTTTTCATCACGGGTAAATAACAGAATAATATTTGCCCAAGAGTTAGAAGTCCGCACATTAAAATGTCTTTGTATCCAAGGATGGAAATTCTTAAAGAAATCAGCATCTTCCTGACTTAATTCTAACCCTAATTCACTCCGTGCAAATTGATATCCCACTAAAAAATGACCTAAAATAGTAATGGAAGACTTACCAATATACATCCCTGGTCTGTCTTTTATTGTTTGCAAAACTTCATAAATTCCTCCCATCTCTACCTCCTAGCTGTGGCGCTGCTTCTTTTACTATAACGAATCTATCTCAGTGACAGTAAATTGATGACTGGGACAGTCAAAATCATTCAGCCAATCTTCTCGCGTCATTCCCTCCACTGAAAGATTATCAAAAACTCTGCCCAAAACTTCTACTGCATAATGAGTTCCATTATTTGTAATTGACTCAGTAATATCTTGACGTTCTAAGCGCCAACTCAAAATATATTCATCTTTCGGATTTGTTGTTTTTAATTTGAGGATCTTTCCTTTAATCTTATTGTCTTTCAACCATTGATAGATAGCCCTAGCACAATCATCACATTGATAAAGCTCAAAATTCTGAATGATTTTACCAAGTTCCTGAAAAATCTCTTTGTGAGATAATGTACTCACCCAACCCTCCAACTTTCCGCTAATTAATTACACTATCCGAATTCCTCCAAAAAAGCTAAAATCTGTTAACAGAAAGAATTTAAACCCCCCGACGGAATTCTCTAATCGCTTCTAGGGGTGAAGATAACAAAAGACAACGATTCAATAAAGATAAATCTAAATCTGGTAGTAACTCGCTTTGAACAACTTTCTCATATTCCTGTTCTCGTAAACAGTAAACCTCAAGAGTTCCATCTTCCCAAAACCAAACTTCCGGGACTTGCATTAATTTGTACTTTTGTAACTTGATGGGACTACCGCTAGTAATAACCACTTCAATGCAAAGGTCTGGTCTAGGTTTATCTGTTTCAAAGCAATAAGATAAGTCTGCTTGATAATCAACTACACCGGGAATAACTTGGTTAAAACTGCCACTGGGGAAAAATTCAATTTCCTTAATTTCAAAGTATATGATTAGCAGTCCAGCAATTAAACCACTAATCAATTCATGTGCTTTACCAATACCCACAATTTCTAAAACTCCCTCACAATAAAATAAACGCACCCCTGGTAGATGTTCAAAACTGTTTTGAATCGCTTGAAATCTTTCCCAACTTACTCCCCGACGGTAGAAACGTTGTTCTTCTTCTGGTAAACCAATAGAACTTTCTAAGGCTTGAGTCATATATTTCTTACTCTCCCTAGTTACAAATTTGAGCTTATTTCTATACTAAGTCAAAACCAAATTATCCCGGTGAACTACAGTTTCCGCACCCGCATAACCCAAAATTGTGGAAATATCCCGTGAATGACATCCGCGTATTTTTTGCAGTTCATCGCTGCTGTAGTTCACAAGTCCTCTAGCAATTTCGCTACCGGTGCGATCGCACAATTGCACAGCTGCTTGGGTATCGAACTCCCCTTCTACTGTCTGAATTCCCGCAGCTAACAAAGATTTTCCCGCCTGCAAAATGGCGTTTAATGCACCTTCATCTAAATATAATTTACCCGCAGGCACTAAACCATAAGCTATCCAGCGTTTTCGGGCTGAAGTTGGTTCTGGTTGCGGTTCAAAGTGCGTCCCTATCGGTTCCCCTTGGATAATTTTCTCAATATTGCGAGGAAAACGCCCTTGAGTAATTACAGTTCGCACTCCAGCGGCGATCGCAATTCTGGCTGCGGAAATTTTGGTCACCATCCCCCCAGTACCCCACCCAGAACCCTGTCCCCCTGTTTGGATCTGTAACTCTGCCAACTCCTTCATACTACTTACCAAAGCGATGGGACGGGCATCTGGTACAGAACGGGGATCAGCTGAGTACAATCTATCAACATCAGTGAGCAAAAATAGCCAATCCGCTTCTACTAAGCTAGCAACCAATGCCGAAAGGGTGTCATTATCGCCAAATTTCAACTCCTCCACAGCCACCGTATCATTCTCGTTAACTACGGGTATCACCCCTAGCCCCAACAGTTCCTGAAAGGTGTTATAAGCATTAAGGTAGCGGCTGCGTTGCACTAAATCAGCGCGAGTCAGCAACACTTGAGCGATGGGTTGTTGAAGGATGCTAAATAAATCATCGTAAACGCGCATTAGCCTACCTTGTCCGACTGCTGCCACTGCCTGTTTGAGTGCGATCGCTTTGGGACGTTCGGTTAAGCCCAGCCGTGCACAGCCCACTCCGACAGCGCCAGAGGAAACTAAAATTACGCGATGACCTTGGTTTCTCAAACAGCAGAGAGTTTCCGTCAAAGTCGCAATAGTTGAAAGGGCTAATTGTCCCGTTTCTGGTTGGGTGAGGCTAGAAGTGCCAATTTTGACAACAATCGTTTTAGTCATTGGTCATTAGTCATTGGTCATTAGTCATTAGTCATTGGTCATTGACAAATGACTAAAAATTATAAAGCGCCAATCCTTCTATAGTGAAGGCTGACGCTTTACGGGGTTATATTTATCTGTTATCGGCTAGGGTCTTTTTTGGCTGACCCCGATGTTATCGATATTTATAATCTCCGATTTTTGGATTTTCCAAAGAATTCTTAAGCATTTCTTTAGATTTACTTTCCTGATGGTTTTTCAGTCTTTGGGGATTTTTTTGTGCTTGGGAATAATCGAGGCTCCCAATATTTCCGATACCCAAACTTCAAAGTTACGGATCGGATGAGAACGGAGGGCGGTATCGGCGTGGATAATGGGTTCTACTAAAATAGTAAACATCCCCAGGCGATTACCCGCTAAGACATCGGTAAATAGGCGATCGCCTACCATACCCACTTGATGCTTAGGTAAATCCATCCCTCGGAGTGCTGCTCTGATTTTGCGCCGTGAGGGCTTGGCTGCACCCAGGTAATAGGGTAGGTTGAGAGAGCGGGCAATTCCACCGATTCGTGCTTCACTCAAATTATTGCTGACTAAGCATAGTGCAGTGCTGGCGCGAATTTGTTCTACCCACTCTCGTAGCTCCAGGGAAGCCATCCCGACTGAAATCGGTACCAAAGTTTCATCTACATCCAATACCAGCCCTTTCAAGCCGTACTGTTGGATAATATTTGGTGTCAGAGTCAACACGGAACCTGACAAAATTAAGTCAGGCTGTAAGAGATTGTTCCAAGTCATAGTCAAGATTCAAGCGTCAGATAAACAAGCATAACCTGGAGATTTACCCCCAGGTAAGAATGAAGAGTTAAGAGTTAAAACTCATAATAAATAACTCATAACTATTAAAAATTAAAAATTTGCAATTAAAAATTTCCGTTTTTAATTCTTAGTTTTTAATTTTCAATTTTGATTATTCAACTTGATTAAACAGATGTTCTTCTAACAGGGGTTGAACTTGACGGAACTCTTCTGGAGAGAGCAATTCAGGCTTACCCGTTTTTGTGATCCGGGCAAAAAACAGCAGTGGATCGAGGGGTGTATAAATTGCGTACTCTTGTTCTTGATGATAAAAACTAGCGAGTAGCTGTAGTTGCTCTGGCTCTAAATCTTCCTCTTCGTCTTCAATTTCTAAAGTGAAGAGTTCCGAATCTTCTACAGGGGGTAACTCACCAGCCACTGTCAAAGCATAGGCAGTATTCTTAACTATCAGGTTTTGTTCAGCAAGAACGGCTTGGGCAGTGGCAAAAATTTCGTCAATTGTATCATCATCTTCTACCAGAATGGCTTCTTCATCTTCGCCTTCACCTTGCCAAGCAAAAATTTCTACAGGTGAGTCAACAGGAAGAAGTAAAACATATTCTTGTCCATTCACTGAGAGCGAATGCTCAATGTAACATTCAAGCGATCGCTCTTTGTCGTCTGTCAGAGTGATAGAACCCGCATGAGCGTGATCATTTTCTTCGGGAAATTCTGAGGAAAACATAACCGAGTTATCGAACTTTAATAAATATTAGCAACTGAGGAAAACGCTTAACTGTTTAATGACAGATGTCAACCAAAAAGCTGGAGACGTAGATACAACAGTTGGGTAATAAGCTTCAGAATATCATGTTAAAAGGTATCAATCCTGAACAGCAGCCACTGATCTGCCAGAGAGGCTGCGCTTGGTATCCAGCCATTGTTGCAAAATCAAAGCAGCCGCTTTGCGGTCAATTAAACCTTTATTACGTGACGGGGAGCGGTTTTCAGCTATGAGCAGCTGTTCTGCTTGAAAGGAAGTTAAACGCTCATCCACATATTCTACAGGCAGGTTGAGAGCTTGAGCCAGTCTGGTGGCAAATTTCTGGACATAACGCGCCTGAAAGCCCAAGGAGCCGTCCATTGAATATGGTAGACCAATTACTAGAACTTGCACTTGGCGATCGCACACTATTTGTTGAAACTGCTCCACATCTTGCTTAAAAGACCGGCGCTCAATGGTGGTGATGCCAGTAGCAATCAATCCAGTACCGTCGCACCCCGCCACGCCAATACGCTTGCTACCGACATCCAAACCCAAAGCTGATATCAACAACTTTGGTTGCTCCTGATGGCTCACCTACTTCGTCTCCTGCTGTGAATCTGCTGACTCAGCCGCCCCAGGTGAATCTATGTTAAAGTTTGGGCTACTAAAAGGAATAGGTTCTGACTTACTTGGCACTGGTCGGTCTAACTTTGGCTGCTGCCCTTGTTGTACCCACGACATACCACCGGGGATCGGTTTGCGTGCTGGTTGCAGACCTTGCAGCACCTCAGTCCACTGAATTCCCTCTAAGGAGACAAATTTAGACTCCCTCAGCTTGTGCCAAACTGAGCGCGACATAATCAGAGTATGCTCTATGCGCGTTGCCCCGATTTGCTCTAAATACTCTTCTCGTTCTGGTTGATAATCGGAGGATGCTAGTTGCAACCCTTGCTGAGGAAAATCTTGAGCAATGCGAGCCAGTTGGGACAGCAATTCTGGATACAACCAAGTATAAGCCGGGTGAACTGTCAGCGTTGCTACATGAGGCGCTTCACCCTTGCGGGTAAGTTGCACCTGAAAATAGCCAATAGCAGCTTTGCGCTGGGGTTCAAACACATAGCCACTGACTACTTCTGTTTTGCTTGCCCACTGCTTCACAGCATCAGTTAAAACACCGAACAAGCTGGTTTTAAAATCCCGCGTGTTGCGGTCAAAGACCTGACGCACCAAAGGTGGCATTGATGCTGTATCTAATTGATATAGCAATTGGGCATCGGCATTACTCACTGGTAGGAGGTTGGGCAAATCTGGCTCTGCTTGTGCCAATTCAGCTAGCAACTCTGGGCCAATTTCCCAGTAGGTCATTTCTGCCAGCCGCTGAAATCCATTTTGCCGATAGAGTGCCAGCGCCTCTATATCATTGACGTTAACTTCCAGTACCCAAGTGCGCGCTTCTAAAATCGATTCAAAACAATGGCGCAAAAGTTGCGAGCCAATTCCTTGCTTATCAGCAGCACGATCAAGCATTACCTGATCAATCCGCCAAGTGCTTCGTGTCCGGTTAAACGGCGACACTTGAATCATCCCTAGAAGCATCCGCCCTTGTTCTGCTACATAGCTACAGAAGCGATACTTGAGCGGGTTGGGGAACCAACTCAAACATTTGAGTAACCCGTACCAGCTACGCAGCCATTGCATTTTGTCTATAGCTGCATAGCTTCCCTTGTCTGAGCCGGCTGCGAATGACTCTTGAGTTAGGCGTTCAATGCCATCCAGATCCCGGTATTGGACTGGTCGGATTACTACGCTGAGATTTCGAGGGAGTAGTGAAGTCATTTTGATTCAAGCCGCCATTTAGCCTTTACTAATTGCTCTTGGTGAAGTAGTGCTGCAATAATCTTAACGGCTTTCCGCTCCTGGCTATTGCTCCAAAAGAGTGATTTTCTTAACTCAATACTTAAAAAAACAGAAAAAGCAGAAGCTCCTGAATGCGCCTTCGGCGTTACCCTGACAACTTCTGCTTTCATTTTATGGGAATTTGGTTGAAAATTCTGTATACTATAGCCCTTGTCGAGAAACTAGTTTTTCAAAGTTGGCTTGGGTTTGATGGAGTAATTGCTGGCGACTATCTTGCACTGTTTGCTGTAGGGTTGGAACCAGATTGCGAGCTTGCAGAGTCATGTGCAGCTGTAGGTGGGCAACGTATTCACTAAAATCTTCATGCTCTACACCTGCGCCCGTTAGTAAATTGGATTCCATTGCCACTTGATTCTCCTTATGATTAGTTTTGCGCCGTTTCTTGACATCATCAAAACTTATCACGTTGTTTTACTTACCTTGTTAATTCGCAATGAAGTTTAACGGTTGTTGGCAATAGTCCACAGATCAGCATCGACAGGCCTGTGAAGCAGTTATATTTTATGTTTTTCCCAGGTCAACAACCTGAAGCCGCTGAATATCAGTCCTGAGCTAGATGACGTTCCTAGACGCAATGTATCTATTCTGCCGTAGGTCGTCACTCACGATATTTTTCATCTTGTTTTCGCCGGATACCCTAGTACTTGACAAATTCAGAACAAGCTAATGTGACGGCATCAGATATTTTACTGCCGATGATCATCGACTACATTAGCAAGGTTGCTTGTAAATAAAGGTATTTCTGAATTTTAATTTTGATAGGACTAAAGCTGCGTATCACAATAAACATCTATTGTAGGGTGCGTCAGACTCGATATATCTGGCAGATAAACAGATTTTTGACATCTGAGGCACCCTACTAATGTGCCAGTTGGGTAAGTCCTGTTTGAGTTTTGAATCTACCACTTTTCCGCCCAATAGACAATTTCTGAGGCTGAACTATCAATTGCGACACCATAGCTATCGCCGTGATTCCACTTGAATCCTGGATTGCCACGATTCTGGGCATTCAATACCAATATTTCATAGGTGGCTGGAAAGGATTCACCAGCAGAATTACTAGTATAAAAAAAGGTTGTTGGCACACCATTCGGTTGGTTCGTATGGTCGTTTGTGTCACCACCTCTATATTGATGCTGAGAAATATTTTTGTAGTGAGAAAGTAATTTTTGAATTTTTTCTGGTGGTTGTTTCAGGCGAATTTGGAAAAAACTACTTGCTTGCATTAAGCCAGGAGAGTAAGCCATATTTACACCTTGAGCCTCAGCAGGAATATCTAAAGGAAAATGCTCGATTTCGTGGATATCAGACCACAGTTGAGTACGAATTTCTCGATAGCGTGATGTATCGGTGATTATCTGGGTTTCACCTGCACGGCTAAAAGTATTTCTGAATAAAAAACTTCCTGCAACTATACCCATGCTGCCAAGGGATAATAAAATTATCGTGGCGATTTTAAGAAGATATGATTGCTTCATCGAGTTGGCTACGTCTAAATTTTATAGGCATATATCCAACTACTAAACTGTCGTAATATTTCGGAAAACTTTGCCTATTATTTAAAAATAGCGAGTAATTGTAAAGTTATCATGAAGGCAATAGATGAAAATTTTAAGATAATATTGTGTTTGCCTATTGGCAAAGATTCCGTCTAAAATTACTGGAAATTCAAGTCTTTAAATAATTTTTAATATATCTTTTCAAAGTGTCAAAGGTAGTTCGCTGCCGTATTACAGCTATTTTCAGGTAAATGAACCACAGAATACAAGCTCTTTCCCCGTGTAGAGATGTTGTATGCAACGTTTCTAGAGTGGTCTAATTAACCAAAAGCTGCTATGTGTGGTGAATTATATATTTTTGTATATTTTAAAGTAAAAAGCTGGCAATATTAAGTAATATCACTATTTAGCAAAAAGAGAGTAAGCTAAACAAATCCTGAAATGCATTTAAAATGGGAAAAAAATTAGCTACGTATATTACATAAGTATAATACTGATTACATAAATAATACTAGTAATATCACGGAAGATATTAATAATTAAATACAATATTATGTTAAATAAATCATAACCAATTAAAAGAAAATCTAAAAAAATTGCTATTTTAAATAACCTAGGATTTAGGCACTTTACAAATTAACCATAATATTGTCCATAAAATAGCCTCATTTTTTGTCGTTTCAGTTCCTTTAATACAACCTTAATTTGAAGGAGGGGTAGATAAGCCATATTTTATAAATTACCTTCAAATCTTTGAGGAGGATGGAATTATCTGGTTTGCCGATGACAAAAATCAGTGAGCCTTATTGTTATAAATTTAGTATTGCCTCTAAATTTTTTTGAATTTGCATAAATACTTAAGTAAGCTCTGATAACTTACTAGAAGGGATTGGTTTAGTTGCTGCCGGGTCAGTAAAATATGTATTTTACTGAAACTCTGGTAATTCATATAGAAGCTACTTTGTCAATTCATCCTGCATTCAAATTCATCCTGCGCTCATTTAAATTTATGAAACGGCGTAATTTTATTTGGTATTCGTCACTGTTTGCTGTTGGTTGTACGGCTGAAGTAAACACTGCTAAAAGTAACTCAGATAAATTGGCAATAACTGCGCCCAAAAAGCTGAAATTTGCAGTTACAGATGCTATTGGCATTGAAAAATTACAGGAAAATTTTGGTGCTTTTCGCACTACATTAGAAGAAATATTAGGCGTAAAGATTGAATTTTATCCGGTGAAAGACAGGACAGAAGCAGCACCAGCTTTACTATCAGGACAGTTAGATATCGTATTCGCTGGGCCGTCAGAATACGTAATTTTAAATGCTAGGGCAAAAGCTATTCCGATTATTGCCATCAGGCGTAATAACTACCATACCACCTTCGTCGTCCGTGCAGATAGCAAAATTAGATCCCTAGCTCAATTGAAAGGTAAAACAATTGCCATGAAAGAAAATGGCTCAACCTCTGCTCACATTGCACCTACAAAGATGCTGATAGATGCAGGATTAGATCCGAATACTGACGTAAAAATTGTCATGTTGGGGGCTAAAGGAGTACAAGCTTTAAAGAAAGGTGAGGTAGATGCTTGGACTATTTCATCTGATACATATAAAACGATCCTAGACACTGAAGGCTTATCTGAGGAGGATTTTTATGTAATTTCCACTGGGGACACACTCCCTGGTGATTTATTTGTTGCTAGTAGCCAGATATCATCTAGCTTTGTAGCAGATATGCGATCGCGGCTGCTGGAGAATCAGGAAAAACTCATTCAAAGTCTTCTAGTTGCTAAAGCCAACCAAAAGTATCAAGGAGCCAAACTAATTCCGGTTAGTGATACGGATTACAACATGATTCGTGAAGTTTATCAAAAAATAGGACAGGGAAAATTCTTACAATAAAATTGTTACTAAATGAATGATAGGTACTCTGAAAAACAAATTAAGTATTTTTACTGGACTCAGTGATTTAAGTCATAGCTGGAGCATAGCCAAAAAGATTAGTTATGGCTACACTCTGACAATTGGTATTGCTTTTCTCGGCACAGCTAGTGGGTTGCTAATAGGTAATTACTATGAAAATATTGCCCAAAAACAATTGCTTCTATCTTATCAGCAACAATTTCTTTTAAAAGATTTAGATAATGCAGTAATAACGACAAGACTGCATCCACAACGATTAGTTACTGTATTAGAAGATTCTATTTGGTTGCAATTTGAAAAAAACAATTTTTTGAATAATGTTAATCAGGTTAATAAGCATTTATCTAATCTGGAAGATTTTGTAAAAGCTCATCCTAATGATTTAGCAGTAGATAGTGTAAACTACACTAATTTATTAAAAAATTACTATAATAATACGGTATTATACACTCAGATAGTCAAAAAGTTTTGGGGCTATATCGACTCAGGTAGTTTGTCAGCAAAAACAAAAGAATCTCACCAGCAGAAGCTAATAGTTTTACTCAAAGAGGAGGAAACTGTTAATCTAAATGTAAAATTCGAGAAGCTTTCAGATGAGCTAGTTGTAATTATAGGACGTGCTGAGGTTCAAAAACAGCAAGCAAATTTGAATTTCAATAACGCTCAATCACTACGAATAAAAATAATTATTGCCAGTGTCATGCTGTCATCTGTGATTGCAACGGTGCTAGCGGTGTATACTAGTCATCTCATCGCCCATCCTCTAGAAGCAGTTACTAAGGTTGCCCGAAAAATTACTCAAGAATCAAATTTTGATCTCAGAGCTAATATCACAGGCAATGATGAAGTAGGGGTTTTAGCAACCTCTCTGAATAGGTTGGTGGAATGGGTAGGACAATATACTAAGCAACTAGAGTTAGCTCGCAAAACTTTAGAACAACGGGTAGAAGAAAGAACTCAGGAACTTCAACAAGCACTGCAAGATTTAAAAGACACTCAAGGGCAATTAATTCAAACAGAAAAAATGTCTTCCCTTGGACAAATGGTAGCAGGGATAGCTCATGAAATTAATAACCCTGTTAATTTTATTCATGGGAATATTGAATATGCTAATAACTATATTGAAGAGTTACTTGAGTTAATAAAGCTATATCAACAAAAGTACCCCGATGCAAACTTGGAAATTACAGAAAAAATAGAAGCAATAGATTTGGAATTTCTCAGTGAAGATTTGTTAAAAATCCTGTTATCTATGAAAATGGGTACTCAGCGCATCAAACAAATCGTGTTGTCATTGCGGAACTTCTCTCGTTTAGATGAAGGTGATAAGAAAGAGGTAGATATTCATGAAGGAATTGATAACACTCTATTAATTCTAAATCACCGATTTCAGGAAAAGGTGGAGATTATTAAAAATTATGGACATTTACCTTTAGTTGATTGTTATCCAGCGCAACTCAACCAGGTATTTATGAATATACTAAGTAATGGGCTAGATGCACTGCTAGACGACAGCACTAAAGACAGTAAGCAAATTGTGATAGATACATCAATGGTAGATGATAATCATATCAAAGTAATAATTAAAGATAATGGGAATGGGATTCCACCAGAGATTTTAAATAAGCTATTTGACCCTTTCTTCACAACTAAACCTGTAGGTAAAGGTACTGGTTTAGGATTGAGTATATCTTACCAGATTATTGAAAAGCATAAGGGTAAAATAGAGGTATTTTCGGAAGTTAATCAAGGGACAGAGTTTGTAATCTTGTTGCCAATTACAACAACAAAAATTAACTAATGAGGTAAGAAGCAAGAGGCAAGAGTGGAGTATGTCACAAACATCCAGCAATCATGCCCGCAAGTAAAATAAAACCAATCCAGACATTTTGGCGGAACATCTCACCATAAACGGGGTTAGGTAGTTGTGGCTGTCTTAAGCGCAGAGATTGCCAAATCCAGGCTATAGATGCAATTAGTAAGGTAATCCAGAAGACTTGGTGAAGCTGAAGCAAGACACCGATCCAAGTAAGTAATAAAATTGTGCCAGCAAAGAAAATGGCGATCGCCACAGGAGCATATTTTCCAAAAAAGAGGGCGCTAGAATTGATACCAATACGTCGATCATCTTCGCGATCGCTCATTGCATAAACAGTATCAAATCCCAATGTCCACAGTACAGTTGCGCCCCAAAGTAGCCAAGTGGGTAGGGAAAGGGTTTGTGTGACTGCACTCCAGCTAATTAACACGGCAAAACCCCAAGCGATGGAAAGTACCAGTTGGGGTATGGGAAACACCCGCTTTGCCCCTGGATAAAGCAGAATTACGGGTACTGCTGCTACAGATAACCAGAAACTGAGGGGGTTAAGATAAAAGGCAAGTACTGCGGCACAGGCCATTGACACGATCGCCACTACAATGCCAACTTTAATCGAAAGAGCGCGGGATGCAAGGGGGCGATCGCGTGTTCTCTCTACCTGTGGATCAATATTCCGATCCCACAAATCATTGACAACACACCCAGCAGCACTTGTGGCCAGAGTACCCAACACAATCACCCCCACCAGGGGTAAAGGTGGTTTACCAGCAGCCGCCAAAAACACAGCCCACAGGGCAGGAATCATCAAAATTAACCGTCCTTCTGGTTTATGCCACCGCAAAAGGCGGACAATCACCAGCCACAGGGGTTTTTGGTTGCTCTCTGGCGTCTTTAGCATAGAACTCAAGAAATAACTGGAACTAGATGAATACACACTTCTTTACATCTATAGAATATCGTTATTTGCTATTTGTTGAAACACAACCTCAAATGGCTGCTTTGAATACAAAATAGCTCCTTTGGTTGTCAGTTGCAGGTTGAATTTTATTCATCAGGCAGCACCGTCAAATAGTCAACCTGAGAAATACATTTATTTCAAGTAATATTTAGTACCAATTGCCCCGAAATACCAGCTTTCAAGCTGTCGCGTTTTTAAGAAAGCATCCAGATGAGGGACGAGATACCCGTGATGATTCCAGGGAATGTACTTTAAATTTTGAATTGCTAACTATCCTTTTTGAAGAGAGAGAAAATTAGATGCTGAGTTTAGTTTCAGCTAACTGCTCGAGTATACCAACTCAGCCAGTGAAGCAACACCGGATTATTGCAGCGATTGATATCGGCACAAATTCTGTACACATGGTAGTGGTGCAAATTGAGCCGACATTACCATCTTTTAGCATGATCGCTAAAGAAAAGGAAACTGTGAGATTAGGCGATCGCGATCTTGCTACTGGGAATCTAAAACCGGAGATCATGAAAAAGGCGATCGCCGCTTTGGGACGCTTCCAAGAAGTTGCCAAAATGTTCAACGCAGAAACCATCGTGGCTGTTGCAACTAGCGCCGTACGGGAAGCCCCCAACGGTAAAGATTTTTTGCACAGGATAGAAACCGAGTTAGGTTTAAGCGTTGACTTAATTTCTGGACAAGAAGAAGCACGACGTATTTACCTAGGTGTGTTATCGGGGATGGAATTTCACAACCAGCCCCATATTATGATTGATATTGGCGGCGGTTCCACAGAATTAATTTTGGGAGATAGCCATGAACCGCGCAGTCTCACCAGTACCAAAGTTGGTGCAGTGCGACTCACCGGCGAGTTAATCACCACTGACCCCATTAGCAATATTGAGTTTCAGTACCTGCAAGCTTATGCACGGGGGATGTTAGAACGTTCTGTAGATGAGGTGTTGGCAAATCTCAATTTTGGTGAATCTCCCCGGTTGGTAGGCACTTCTGGCACGATTGAAACCTTAGCGACAATCCACGCACGGGAAAAGCTGGGTTATGTCCCTTCCACCCTCAATGGCTATCAATTCCCTCTCCAAGACTTGCGGGAGTTAGTAAATCGCTTGCGGAGATTGTCGAATGTTGAAAGAGCCGTAATTCCGGGAATGCCCGATAAGCGGTCAGAAGTAATACTGGCTGGTGCAGTGATCTTACAGGAAGCCATGACCCTTTTGGGGGCTGAGTCGCTAACAGTATGTGAGCGTTCCTTGCGGGAAGGGGTGATTGTAGACTGGATGTTGGCACATGGTTTAATTGAAGACCGACTGCGTTACCAAGGGTCAGTGCGTCAGCGGAGTGTGCTGAAAACTGCTAAGAAATACCAGACCAACTTAGAATATGGCGATCGCGTCGCAGTATTCGCCCTGAGCTTATTTGACCAGACTTATGGCACCTTCCACAACTGCCACGAAGGCGATCGGCAACTACTCTGGGCAGCTGCCATATTACATAATTGTGGTCACTACATCAGCCATTCAGCACACCACAAGCATTCCTACTACCTAATTCGCAATGGTGAATTACTCGGTTACACCGAAACAGAAATTGAAATCATTGCCAATTTAGCCCGTTATCATCGCAAATCGCCCCCCAAGAAAAAGCATGAAAATTACCGCAATCTCTTAACTAAAGAGCATCGGCAAATGGTCAGTCAACTGAGTGCCATCTTGAGATTAGCAGTTGCTCTAGATCGGCGGCAAATTGGAGCCATAGCCCGAATTCAATCTAATTATCATCCTGATCGCCAGGAATTTAAACTACTAATTTTTCCCTCCCAGCTAGGTGATGATTGCGCCTTAGAACTCTGGAGTTTAGATTACAAAAAAGGAGTATTCGAGGAAGAATTTGGGGTGAAATTAGTAGCTAGTTTAGAAAACTCTACCATTACCAATATTTCCTAAAAAGTAGGGTGCGTTCCCTAACGCACCGCCACACAACATTTATTTTAGTAGGATTTATAATCAGGAATAAGATCATACCTCTGTCAGACGTCCACAACCACAATAACCAGACAGGAAAAAATTCTCAATAAAAATTAGTGCCTAGTTATTTGATAATGTTATCATCAGAAATAAATCGAGAAGTTAAAAATATCATGATTTTATCTGTAAAAACTTCCCCTCCGACAACTGTACCTAAATTATCTTATGACGTGCTGATTGAAACTCAACAAGATGGTACAGTTCAAGCAACATTACTCAGCTTACCGGATGTTAAAAGCTCAGGTGCGAGTAAAGAAGAAGCATTAAATAATCTCATTCAGCTTTTCCAAGCACGAAAACCAGAAATAGTTACTTTAGAAATCGAACCACCTAAAACAGAACATCCTCGGATTAAATTTGCAGGAATCATCAAGGATGAGGGTAACGCTTGGGATTTACTAGAGACATTAACAGGAACAATTGAAGCGCCAAGTGATTGGTCAAGTCAACATGATTACTATTTGTATAGTACGCCTAAACATCCAGATGAGATTATAGAATGAATCAAGAAAAACTATTTTTAGATACCGTATTTATTCAAGCTCTACTAAACAAGAATCATCAATACCACAATCAAGCCAAAGCATTATTACCAAGAGTGAAAAATGCGGCTGAAGTATGGGTGACAGAAGCTGTATTGATAGAAGTTGGTAATGCGTTAAGTGCAGTTAAACGGACAGCAGCAGTTCAGTTTATTAATCAGTGTTATCAAACAGATAATATTAAGGTTATCAGTGTAGATACACCGCTTCTCATGCGTGCGCTGGAACTTTATCACAGTCGTCAAGATAAAAGTTGGGGTTTGACAGACTGCATCTCATTTATTGTTATGCAAGAACAGGGGTTAATTTATGCAGTAACGGCTGATATCCATTTTGTTCAAGCAGGTTTTGTAGCTTTATTACGGGAAAATTAAATTTTACAAACATTTTTGCTTAGGGTTATAATTAATATAAAAGTTGAAAGGTAAAAATATCATGATTTTATCTATAAAAAGTAACAAAAATAGAAAACGTAAATCATCTGATAAGGTGCTGATAGAAAATCAACCAGATGGCACAGTTGTACCTCAGGGAAACGAGAATTGCTATATACTCCCTTATGGTGCTGATTTAATATGAACATTGGGTGTCTGAGAATCGTTGTTTGTAACAGTAATAAAATATGAAAATCCTAGTAAGCAAAATAAAAGAATAACACCCCATAATCCCTGATGTTTTTGCTGATTTACTGCTGGCACAGTAGGGTTGAAAATTACTTGCGATACAGGAGTAGATGCACGGGAGCGAATTGGTTTAGATACAGGAGTAGATGCACGGGAGCGAATTGGTTTAGATACAGGAGTAGATACAGGTGAGTGAATTGTTTGTGCTAGTATCGGCCAAATCTTAATACTGTTATCAGCACTCCCACTAGCAACAGTTTTACCATCTGGACTATAAGCTAAAGAACGCACAGAGTTAAAATGCCCTCTCAAAGTGCTTATTTCCCATCCTGTAGACACATTCCACAGTTTGATAGTTTTATCAGCACTCCCACTAGCAAGAATTTTGCCATCTGGACTATAAGCTAAAGCAGGAACAGAATCTGAATGTCCTGTAAGGGTGAAGATGACTCTACCAGTGGACACATTCCACAATTTGATAGTGCTATCAGAACTGCCACTGGCAAGAATTTTACCATCTGGACTATAAGCTAAAGAACGAACCCAGTTGCAATGTCCTACCAATGTGAGAATTACCTTACCGGTGGACACATTCCACAATTTGATAGTGTTATCAGAACTGCCACTGGCAAGAATTTTACCATCTGGACTATAGGCTAGGGAAAGAACCGAGTCGGAATGTCCTTCGAGTGTAAAAATTACCCTTCCTGTGGACACATTCCATAGTTTGATAGTTTTGTCAGCACTACCACTAGCAAGAGTATTACCATCTGGACTGTAGCTGAGGGAACAAACCGAGTTAGACTGAGCCGCGAAAATGCGTATTTCCTTACCTGTAGATACATTCCACAGCTTGATAGTTTTATCACGGCTACCACTGACAAGAACTTTGCCATCTGGACTGTATGCTAGGGAATTAACCCAGTCAGAATGGCCAGTCAGAATGTGTATTACCCCTCCTGTAGACGCATTCCATAGTTTGATAACTTTGTCACGGCCGGCAGTAGCAAGAGTACTGCCATTTGGACTGTATAATATAGCATTAACGGAGTTGGAATGTCCAGTGATAGTGAGGATTCCTTCTACTGTTGTGGCATGGATAGCTGGTTGTTCCTTTTGTTTATCAACCCCAAATATATCAACACCAAGTTTTGTAGCGCGATCGCACCAATAGCATTTACCATAAGTTCGGCTAAAGTAGTGACTATTTACCGTTCCACATAGAATTAGTCCATTGCTAGCGATTTTTAACGCCTGCATCCACTCCTTAGCCGTTGGGCGTAAGTTAGGATTTTGATGGCCGTCATTAAAGCATTTGAGAAAACATTTTTTCACCTCTGGATGAACAATATCAAGGGAAATTGTTCTCTCTACAGGTTGAATAAAACTATTTGGTGCATACAGCCATAAACCTCGACGGATCAGTTCGTTTATTTCTGGAGTCTCCCCCGCACCTGTCCACTTTCCCTGAAAAGGACTATTACCACCAAATAACAATTGATAGATAATTACTGCTAACCGAAACCGATCATGTAGTTCCGTTTGCTCAATGCTAGAAATATCTTTACCAATCAGTTCCGGTGGTGTATATCCCTCTGAACCAACTAAACAACGATAAACTTTAGCATTTTTAGGATTTTTAACCTGAAAAGAATCTGTATCAATAATTGAAGGTAAAGCCCGATTATTAACCAGAATATTTTGCGGTTTGATGTCACCCAATACATAGCCAGAATCGTGAAGTGCAGCAATAAATGAGGCAATATTCAACGCCGTTATATGCAAAAAACGCCAATGAATACCAAGCTTTAGCCTCTTACAACGCTGAGGATTATAAATATCAATAAGTTGTCTTGCATTCTTAACTTCTGGCATCAAAAAGCCCACACAATCACCCTGATCATTTTTCAGCGCTGACTTAGGCCAAGCAAAAGAAATATGATTGAGGTGGGAATTTGGCTCTGTGGGCGGGTGCGCTATCATCACCGCTAACTTTTGCACACGTTCAGGAGTTGGGGAATGGTAAATTTTGGCTAAATAACCATCTATATTAGTTCGCCAAACTTTGGCTTCACCACTATCTATTGGTTTACCCAACAGAGTAATTGATTTCCCCGTACTGGAACAGGTGATAACTGTCATCAAATTTTACTCTTTCTCAAAGTTGCACAAAAGCAAAGTTTTGTCATCGTCAGTGCGAGAATTTAGCCTTTCAGAGTTGAGGAAATCAATAATATATTTATCTTCTTCGTCTGGATTAGCTGTTTCTTGCAAGTATTCGTCAAAAGGTTTAAAAAATGGCGGGAAGGGTTTCCAGTCACTCAAGCGAATTGCAACTTTTTCTAGTCCATCAGTAGAAGCACAAATAAACTCTTGCTTTCCTGAAATAACCTGCACCTGCATTTCTTCCAACGCCTTACCAGAAGTGATAAAAGTCGTTTCGTTGAAAAATTCTCCCTTGTCTGGTTCAAACAACAATTGATATTCTGAATCTTGGGAACGTACCACCATAAATCCATCCCCAATTTGCATGGCTGCAACCCAGTCAGGAGTTGCTACAAAAACCAAAAGGGTACAAGCTAATTCATTAAAAGAATAGCCTTGTTTATTTGCTTGTTTGTGTAATTCTGCAATAACTTTGTTTACAGTTTTAGTAAATAACTTTTTTGCTTCTATTTCGGAAAGTGGTTGAGAAAATCTTTGCCAAAATCCTTTTCGCTTCTGAAGATATTCATTGATTTTACAAAGGTATTTGAGTACTGTTTCTACCGCCAACTGAGAACCAATTTCAGAATATTTAGCACTACCAGCACCGTCAGCAACTGCGCCTACAATCACATCATTAAAAATGCGATAATGCCCAAAATCTTGACAAGGTATTTTTTGCTCTTGATGACTCGTTCCCGTCGCCGAACGGGCAATTGCTTTCCAACCCACAATAAATCCTCAAAATCTAAGTATTAATTTGACCCCATCCCACAGGTGGTAATGCCACTGCTTCCCCTACTTTGCCACTGGAAACCCGTTTCATGGAAGTGGAAAGCCAAACAAATAAAGAGCGAAAATCTAAGCCATTCAGGGTCACTGGTGGACGTTCAGGGGGAGCAATTTGTTTGAGTTTGTTAATATCTGCACCCTGGACACCAACAGTAAAAAACAACATTCGGCGCTGTGCTTCTGCTTCTCTCACTCTTTGCGCTGCACCTTCCCAATAATCTGTTGGCGACCCGTCGGTAATTAAAAATACCCAAGGACGATAATAGAGAATACCGTTATCTTTATAAGTCTGTTTCCGGTTTTCCAACAAATCCAAAGCGTACTCTATGGCTTCACCCATTGGTGTGGCACCATCTGCTTCTAGCTTAGGCGCTGTAAATTGGTCTATGGTGACAAAATCTTGGGTCAGTCGCACGGGGCCAAAGGTGACAATAGCAACTTCCACACTCAGGGAAGCTTGAGCATCTCTCATGACATCTTCTTGAAAAGCTGCCAAACCTCGATTTAACTCCTGTATAGGCTGACCTGACATGGAGCCAGAAGTATCAACTAAGAGAATTACAGGGCAACGATTTTCTGGATTTTCAACAAATTCAGGCAGTCCTACAGGCATCCAAATACTCCTGATTTATCTGACAAATATATTACTTATATTATTTTTAACATACTACGTTAGTAATAGTGTTTTTACTTAAAGTAAGCTAATAATTACCTGATTTTAAGCCAATACAATTCAATTAAGAAAATTGTAGCTTGGGTAGAACCAAGTGCAACCTAACAAAGTCGCGGAGATGTTGGGTTTCGTTCCTCTACCCAACCTACGTAGACTAGCTAGGACTTATGCACCGTAGAAATTTACCCTCTTTTTAGATGTTGAGTTTCGTTCCTCTACCCAACCTAGGTAGACTAACTAGGACTTATGCACCGTAGAAATTTACGCTCTTTTTAGGCTTTTTTGAGGCGTTAGGGAATGCATCCTACCTGTAGGGTGCGTTAATGGAGTGTAACGCACCTATAAATTGATTAAAAAGACAATCCCTTAAAATGTCACTCTCAATGATTCAAAACCTTTAAATGCTAAGGTACTACGTCTCGGAATAGGGGCAGAATTAGGGTCAAATGTGAGATTTGGCATTCTTCTAAGCAATGTAGAAAAGCAAATTGTTAACTCCATACGAGCTAAAACTGCTCCTATACAAAAGTGGGCACCTTTACCAAAACCTAAATGTTCATTTGGTGAGCGTGTAATGTTGAAAACTTCTGGATTATCAAATTTTTCTGGATCATAATTAGCTGCTGCAATGACTAGAGCCACAACACTACCTGCTGGAATTTCCTTACCACCAATAGTCAAATTTTCTTTAGCGATTCGTAATGATTGTGTCCCAGGTGTATCAAAACGAATTATTTCTTCTACTGCGGAATTAATTAGTTCGGGATTTTCTTTAAGTCGTTGTAATTCTTGCGGGTGATTGAGAAGTGCATTCACACCATTGGGTATTAAGTCAGTAATGCCGACATAACCACCAACTAATATATCTATGCATAAAGACGGCAGTACATCCAGACTCATTTCATTATCTGAATAAGCCGCAATCAGCAAACTAATCATATCAGTTCCTGGCTGCTGTTGTCGTTCCGCAATGAGGTTTTTGATAGCGGTGGTAAAAGATGCTGCTGCTGTGTCAGCATTACGAGCTATTGCCTCAATATTATCACTACCTGACACCCCCCAGAAATTAGCTATATCTTTTCCCCATTGAATAAAGTCTTGTCTGTATTCTTCTGGTACACCAAAGATTTTCGTAATGACCAGAGACGGGAGTTGTAAAGATAGATCAGCGACAATATCCATAGTGTGCTGCGCTTCTACTTGATCAAGTAAGCTATCTGTTGTTTCTTGAATGATTGAACGCCAACTTTCTAAAGCCCGCGCAGCAAATCCGGGAAGTGCTATTTTCCGTAACGCTGTATGTTGAGGTTGATCTGATTCCAGCATCATATTTGCCATCAGAAAAGTGAAGTTCTGAATTATGCTGAAATCTAAATCATGTAATTGCCTAGCAAATAAAGGACTACGATTGGAACTTAATCGCTGATCTTGAAATGCAGCTTCTACATCTTGGTATCTGGTTAAAAGCCATAAACCCCCTTTTTCATAAAAATAAACAGGGTCTTCACAGCGAATCTGTTTGTACAATGGATAGGGATTAAACAAAAATTCTGGAGCGAATAAATCGTAATTTGTCTGACCTTTTTGGAAGGTTGTCATATGCTATTGTTCCTCTTCAATATCTAAGTTGGTGATAGTTTCATCAGCGACTACGAGAGTTGAAACTTCAATTTATTCTTATATTCTGTACTTGTAGTTAAAGCAGGTAGCAATTAGGTTATTGTAATATTTACTACTAATAAGTATTAATTACTTCACAAAAAGACATAATTAGGTAAAATTGGGTAAAGCAATTTTTGCGCTTGTTAACCAAAGGCTTCAGCAAACCCATGCAACTGAAACTCAGTGCATCTACATCTTCCTTCCCTCCCCTGTTGTTAATTGCCCCTTTTTTCCTCTGGGGTACGGCAATGGTGGCAATGAAAGGCGTCATACCCCACACCACACCCCTATTTATGGCGGGAGTGCGATCGCTACCTGCGGGGGTATTAATTCTCATAGCCGCAGTCGTTATGGGTAGACCCCAGCCTCAAGGTTGGGCTGCATGGCTGTGGATTAGCTTATTTGCCCTAGTGGATGGGACGCTATTTCAAGGCTTTTTAGCAGAAGGATTGGTCAGAACCAGCGCTGGCTTAGGTTCAGTGATGATTGACTCTCAACCCTTAGTTGTGGCTTTGCTGTCCTTGTGGCTATTTCAAGAACATATAGGTTTATGGGGATGGTTGGGGTTAGGTTTAGGAGTCACAGGTATTAGTTTAATCGGCTTGCCCGATGAGTGGATATTTAATCTTCTAGGTGCAGGCGCAGATATTACAATTGGCAATTGGCAAGATTTGTTTGCCAGTGGTGAGTGGTTGATGCTGCTGGCGGCATTGTCAATGGCAATAGGTACGGTGATGATTCGGTATGTGTGTCGCTATGCTGACCCAGTAAGCGCTACAGGATGGCATTTGTTTTTGGGTGGGTTGCCTTTATGGGGAATTTCTTCAGTTGTTGAGTCCCAACAGTGGGAAAATCTTGTAGCATCTGAGTGGATAGCTTTAGGTTATGCCACAGTATTTGGTAGTGCGATCGCCTATGGGTTGTTTTTCTACTTTGCTAAGAGTGGTAATCTCACCAGCCTTAGTTCCCTCACCTTCCTTACACCCGTCTTTGCCCTGATATTTGGCTATATTTTCCTCTCAGAAGTTCTTAGCCCATTGCAGTTGCTAGGAGTCTTTCTGACTTTAATCAGTATCTATCTCATCAATCAGCGCGATACCTTAGCAGGGAAAAATAATATAGTTACTGTTAGTGAAAAAACTACTGCACAGCCACAACCACTTTTAGAAGCATCTGCCGCTAAAAACCTTAACCCTGTCACCGTAACCATGAGAGAATCGGAACCAGAATTTTTACCGTAAATAACAGTCAGAGGGCGGAGTGCAGGAGATGGAGAACAGTCCTGAAAGACTAAATGACTAATGACTAATGACTAACAAGCACGTTCAGGCTGAAACTTGGAATATGAGGCTATGGCCTTCCTCAATCTTGATATTCACCTGTTTTTCTTGCCTAGGTTTTTACCCAAATTACGCCAGCACAGTTACGCCTAACCCAGCACCTAAAATTTTAGAACTTGCACAAGCCAGTTCTACAGTACCCCCCTCACCAGATGAACTCAGTTCCGGTACACAAGGGTCGGATGTGCAGGTACTACAAACCCAATTAAAAGAGTTAGGTTACTACAAGGGTAAGGTAGATGGAGACTACAGCGAAAGTACCGAAATCGCTGTAGCTAAATTTCAGGAAGCAAAAGGCTTGATAGCAGACGGTATTGCCGGAAAAACGACTAGGGAAAGCTTGCAAGCAGCAATCACCGCCAAAAATTCAGTTGTCTCCACCCCCAAACCCACCCCCAAACCCACCCCCAAACCCACCCCCAAACCTCAACCAACTCGACGAGGTTTCATCTGGTGGTCACTATTGGGACTGGGACTTCTGGGAACTATTGGCGCAATTGTCTACCTCATCAGAAGGTTTAGTTGGAGTCCACAAATCCAAGAGTCAGAAACCTCAGAACCAGAAACATTGAGTGCAGCTAATCAAGACCCTGTGACACCACCTTTACCAGAGTCGGAAGATAATACAGCATCTGAAACTATTCAACAAACAACAGCACGACCTGCGACAAAATTACTATCACCAGAAAAAACTTCCCGTCTGGCTAAACTGAATATTATTGATGAATTGATTAAAGACTTACACAGTCCTGACCCAATGAAGCGGAGTAAGGCCATTTGGGATTTAGGACAGCAGGGAGACTCGCGGGCAATTCCCCCATTGGTAGACCTGATGATTGATGCAGATTCCCAACAACACGGTTTAATTTTGGCAGCTTTGGCGGAAATTGGCATCCGCACCCTGAAACCAATGAACCGTGCCTTAGCAGTCTCAATGCAAGATGAAAGTCCAGAGGTGCGGCAAAATGCTATCCGTGACCTAACTCGCGTTTATGACATGATGGCGCAAATGAGTCAGATATTACGCCATGCGGCAGAAGATACTGATCCTCAAGTGCAGGCAACAGCACGATATGCTTTGAATAGTCTAAATCGAATACGTGGGTTGCCTAAACAAGAGGAACGGGCGGAAAATTTAGAGGAAGAACCGCGTCAAGATTAAGATCAACTCAACTCCATTTACGGTAACAACGGGCTGTAATGTTGTAAGGGTGAAAAACTTCTAAGAATTTGCTCTGAATCGTTTTGAAAAAATTATCTACTGCTTGAGGCTCATCAAGGTGAAAGGGATGCTCTTGATTAACACCTTTAAAGAAACACCAGTTAAGAATTATCTTGCCCGTAGGTTGGAGAATTTGATGAAATTGTAGCAGCTGCTGACTGGGATCGGGCAAATGTTCTAAAACATCAAAAGAAATGATTGTCTCAAAAGTCTCTTGTGGAGGAATTTCTTGACAAAATAGGATTTTTTGACTCAGCCCTAGTTGTTCGGCTCGATGATGAACAAAGTCACGACTAATAGGATTAATATCACAGTAGATTACTTGCTCAACTTGGGGGCAAAGGGCAGTAGCAATCGTATGAGTTCCAATCCCACCGCCAAAATCTAACACTCGACCTTGGGCATGGTCTGTAATTAACAACAGCGTATCTTCAATATATTCATGACTTGCTAGATGCCATGCTCCCAAATCAAATAAGTAAGCCTCTCCTACCTTTTCACGATAAAAAGCTGTTGCTTCTTCCCAATCAAAATCTTTATGGCCTAACTCAGCCATCTGTCCCTGACCAGCCTCTAACTTGATATTTAGTGTTTCGGAATCTACATGCAAAAATTCCTGTAGATGCTGTTTTAAGTTAAATGAGTCGGGAAAATAACTGTTTAAGTAAGGCGGAATTGATATTTTATTCATAAGTAGAGCCACTGTGATTAACTTCAATATTTTAAACTGAATTAATCATCTGTATTTATTATTTTTCTAAATCCTTGGTTTGAAGAATTAATGAAATTCCCAATTGAAAATCCTCAAGCAAAAATTGTCCCACCACCCTTAAAACCGGGTGACTTACTACGAGTAATCGCCCCTAGTGGTGCTCTGCGAGAACTAGATAAGTTTGAGCGAGGGGTGGAAATTTGGCGATCGCATGGCTATCAAGTAGAAGTTACCCCTCACATAGATGATAGATGGGGATATCTGGCGGGAACAGACGAAAATCGTCGCCACCAGCTAGCAGATGCCTGGCAAGATCCCGATTGTCGCGGTATCCTTTGTGCTAGAGGTGGTTTTGGTAGCACCCGCATCCTCGAAGATTGGAATTGGCAAAAAAACACAACAGCCGCAAAGTGGCTAATTGGCTTTTCTGACATCACCGCCCTACTGTGGAGCCTTTATATAGCAGGTATTTCTGGCGTTCATGCCCCCGTATTAACCACCCTTGCAGATGAGCCAGATTGGTCAATTAAGCGCTTATTCGATTGTGTAGAAGGTCGTCCCCTCTCCCCTCTCAAAGGTTGTGGCTGGGGTGGTGGTATGGCTACTGGAATATTGCTACCTGGTAATCTCACGGTGGCTACCCATCTTTTAGCTACGGCATTACAACCAGATTTTGCAGGTGTAATTCTGGCTTGGGAAGATGTCACAGAAGCACCCTATCGAATTGACAGGATGTTAACCCAGTGGCGTTTAAGCGGTCTTTTGTCAAAAGTCTGCGGTATTGCTTTGGGGGGCTTTACTCAGTGTGAATCCCCGAAAAACGTTCCCAGCTTGACTGTAGAATCAGTATTGCGCGATCGCTTGGGTGATTTGGGTATTCCAATTGTTTCTGACCTGCCTTTTGGTCATGATAGCCCCAATGCCGCCTTACCCGTGGGTATGGAAGTAACTTTAGATGGGAATCTGGGAATATTGTCCATCAAACAAAATTAATCATCGGCTGATTTGTCGATACTACCTGCTCAATAATATCCACAGCACGCTGGACTCCTCCTGCTTGGCTAATAGCAGTTTGCAACCTGAGAGCATTTTGCTTGTAAGATGGTTCCGTCAGCACTTCTTGAATAGCCTGACGTAACCTATTACTACTCAAACGTGAAGTAGGAATAAATTTTCCCACACCAGTCCAAGCAATACGCGCTGCTACCCCCGGTTGGTCATTAGTAATAGGAATACCCACCAAAGGCACACCATAAGCTAAAGATTCCAACACCGTATTTGTTCCTGCATGGCAAAGAGTCAGACTAGCTTTTTGCAGCAATTCTAATTGCGGCGCATATTTGACTACCAAAGGGTTTCCTGGTAAGTTTGGCAGCAAATTAGCTTCAAGCCCACCCCCCAAAGCAATAACTAATTGAGCATCCAACCCCACACAAGCTTCGGCAATATAATAAAAAATTTGATTCAACCGATTTTGTAATGTCCCCATCGAAGCATAAATTAGGGGTTTCCCATTCAATTTTTCAAAGGGGAAATCAACAGGTTTTCTAGCAGTAGCATCAAAGTGAGTGCCAGTAAAGTGAAGTAACCCAGCTAAATTTGGTCTTGGATATTCAAACTCTTCAGTTTGTTGGCTAACAAGTGCTAATTTTGAAACAGAGTAAAAATCATTGATGCTAGTGCAGGGAGGTAGCTTCCACTGACGGCGGTACTGTGAAATTACCTGCCGGATAGATTTGGAAAAAATCAGCGTTAATCCATAACCAGCACGGTTACGCAACCGCGCCCACCAAGCAGGGTTATATTTCCAAGTTGTGAAATACGGTGGAATAGCATCGTCAAAACCGTTAACTAAAGCAGAACAAGCCGTAACAAACGGGATATTTAAAATTTCTGCAACAGTACTTCCCCCAAATATACATTCATCAATTATCAGTGCTTCTATACCAGCTTCTTTAATTACTTGTGGCGCATCCTGCAAAAATAAAGCCGTTGTTTTCTCGGATAAACTAGTTGTATATTGTAATGCTGCCAGCCCATTAAGTTTTCCCAGATGCTCATAAAATTTAGCTGTTGTGCCCAAAGGAAACTCAGACGCAGAAATAGCCCGGAATTCTAAACCAGCAGCTTTGGCATTAGGTTCTGCATCACACATACCTAGAACTGTAACACGATGACCACGCTTCTTGAGTTCGCGCCCTAAAGTAGTCATCGTGTTCAGGTGTCCGGTTGCTGTAGGGCAAATAGTACCAAAATGAGTCATAAAATGTACAAGCCTGAGTAATTATATTTGGTGGGATGACTCTAGGAGTTGTTTGTTCTCTGTTTCTCACTCCGAATCTAAATGGATAAATTCTTGTACATTGAACTTTGCAACTAGCTGGCTAATCAAACCAGAGTCTCTAATTTTACTATAAGTTTTTGTGCTAAATTAATCAAGCCTTACTTGTGATCCTACGCAAAAGCTGTTATCTAACTTAACTAGCGCTATACCTTGACATCTATGGGTTTTGGGCATTATTCTCAGCTTATATATGCTGTTTCTGGTCTGTTAATCAAGGTGAGAAACTTAGCATTGGCATGGCGATTTTTAACAACAACTCAAACCAATTCATGATGAGCAGTGTAATTTTTGACTTAATTCCCGAAATATCAATTGTTATATGTACTTATAACCGAGGCAAATACTTAAATAATGGAATTAATAGCGTTATAAATCAAACGTTTAAAGATTGGGAACTCGTCATAGTTGATGACGGTAGCCAAGACAATACTTTTGAAATTGTCAATCCTTATGTAGAGAAGTTTAATAATATTCGCTACTTTAAACATAAAAATAAAAAACAATGTCATGCTAAAAATGCCGGAATCCAGGGATCATTTGGCAAATACATCACCTTTCTTGACAGCGATGATGCCTATAAACCAAATCACCTGGAGTCGAGACTTGAATATATGAAAGCGCATCCAGAAGTTGATTTGATTCAAGGGGGATTTGCCACTGAAGAAGAAATTTGGGTGGCAGATTATTTTAAGCCTGGCGAAAAAATTAATATTCAAGATTGCGTTGTCGGGCCAACATTTTTTGGCAAAAGACACGTATTTTTTGAGTTGCAGGGATTTAAGCACATGGTTTATGGAGAAGATACAGATTTGTGGGAGCGGGCAGAAAAAATATTTAACATCGAAAATATATCGGCACCACAAACTTATCTTTATACCAGAGCAGAAACCAGTGTTAGTAAGGATTTTTCTCAGAATGTTTCCTCATCTAACTAATTCTTTGGTATGAAAAATACCATTTTTACATCCCCAATCAAATTTATTAATTCTGCTTGGCAGCCGTCACTTCTGGCAATTATCTTGAGTTTCTGTCTCATATTTTTATCTGGTTGTCAGGGTTCAGCACAGAAAGACAACGGGGTAATTCATCTGACACTCTGGCAAGCAATTAATCCTCCAGCAAATCGAGATGTTTTTCAAAAACTGGTAGATAAATTTAATCAGGCTCATCCTGATATTCAAGTGGAATCTATCTACGCAGAAGGATTACCAAAGGTATTAACAGCCATCGTTGGCAATGCACCTCCAGATATTCTGTTATTTGACCCGCAAATTACAGGTCAGTTTGTAGAATTAGGGGCAATTAAACCTTTAGAAGATTGGCTAGAAAAATTACCGCTGAAGTCGGAAATTGTCCCCAGTCTATTTGAGGATATGCAGTTAAACGGTCACATTTGGTCAATTCCACTGTATACCAGCAATATTGGGATTTTTTACCGACCTAAGCTTTTTAAAGCTGCGGGAATCACGGAATTACCGAAGACTTGGGAAGAGTTGAGGCAAGTTGCCAAAAAATTGACTATAGACAAAAATGGCGACAAGCGACCGGAACAGTATGGAATGTTGCTTCCTTTAGGTAAGCAAGAATGGACTGTTTTTACTTGGTTCCCCTTTTTATTCAGCGCTGGGGGAGAGGTTGTCACCAATAACCGACCAAATTTGACTAATCCTGGTGCTCTAGCTGCCTTAAAATTCTGGGAAGACTTAATTAAAGATGGTTCAGCAAAACTTTCGCTTCCAGAACGAGGTTATGAAGAAGACGACTTTATTGCTGGTCGTGTTGCTATGCAACTCACAGGCCCTTGGACTTACATTCTGAAGTCTAACGTTGATTATGATGTTTTCCCCATACCTGCAAATGTTGATCGTGCTACTGTAACAGGTACGGGAATTATATATCTGATGAAGACTCAGCCAGCAAGAGAGCAAGCTGCACTTAAATTTTTGGAGTATGCTTTGAGTGAAGAATTCCAAAAAACATGGAGTGTCGGTACGGGCTTTTTGCCGGTTAATATCAAAGCTGCTCAAAGTGACGCTTTTCAGCAATTCATCAGTAAGAAACCAGTTTTAAAAGTGTTTCTAGAGCAAATTTCTGTGGCACGTGCTAGACCGATTATTGCTGGATATAGTCGTCTATCTGATAGTCTTGGTCGAGCGATTGAATCTACATTATTGGGTAAATCTTCCGCAGAAAAAGCTCTCAAAGAAGCTCAGGATCGTTTAGACCTGATTTGGTAAGACAATAAAAATCCTGTTAATCCTCATCAGGATTTAAGGATGAAAGGATGATGAGGATTAATATTAATTATTCTCAAATAAATCCCAATCAGGATTTAAGGATGAAAGGATGATGAGGATTAATCCTAATAATTCTTATATAAATCCCAATCAGGATTTAAGGATGAAAGGATGATGAGGATTAATATTAATAATTCTTATATAAATCCCAATCAGGATTTAAGGATGAAAGGATGATGAGGATTCAGATGAGGATTCAGATGAGGATTAATATTAATTATTCTCAAATAAATCCTGTTAATCCTCTAATCTTCTAATCCTGATCCTAACCTATCTAAAATAAAGGCATATTCAAAAGCCAATTCTCGCAAACTTTCATAACGACCAGATGCACCACCGTGTCCGGCATCCATGTTGGTTTTTAGCAGGAGAATATTGTTATCTGTTTTGAGTTCTCGGAGTTTGGCTGTCCACTTGGCTGGTTCCCAATATTTGACGCGAGAATCATTTAAGCCGGCAGTAATCAGCATATCTGGGTAATTTTTTGCTTCGACGTTATCGTAGGGTGAATAAGATTTGATGTAGTCGTAATAAAGTTTGTCGTTGGGATTTCCCCATTCTTCCCATTCCATGACTGAGAGGGGTAAGGAAGTATCCAGTATTGTAGTCACTATATCTACAAATGGCACTTGGGCAACTACTGCTTTAAATAAGTCGGGACGTAGATTGATGACTGCTCCCATCAATAAACCACCTGCACTACCGCCGGTAATTACTAGGCGATCGCTTGCTGTCCAACCCTCGGTAATCAAATATTCAGCACAGGCGATAAAATCGGTGAAAGTGTTCTTTTTATGCAAAAATTTGCCTGATTCATACCACTTGCGCCCCATTTCTTCGCCACCGCGAATATGAGCAATAGCAAACACGATTCCCCGATCTAATAGTGTCAGTTGAGTTGATGAAAAAGATGCAAAATAGGCTTGACCATAAGCACCATATCCTGTAATTAGTAAGGGATTTTTGCCATCTTTTTTAATTCCTTGTTTGTAAACAATCGATATGGGAACTTTGGTTCCATCTTTAGCAGTAGCCATTAGCCACTCACTTTGATATTGAGTTCTATCGTATCCTCCTAAAACTTCTGTTTCTTTTTTCAATTCCCGTTGATTGGTTTCCATATTGTAATCGAAAACTGATGGCGGTGTGATGAATGATGTGTAATGAAAACGTAAAATATTAGTATTAAATTCTGGGTTATTACCTTCAGAAAATGCATAAGTAGGCTCAGGAAAGGTAAGACTATGTTCTGCATTTGTTGTGAGGTTTTTTACCCTGGCCGTTTCCAGCCCCTCTTTTCTTTCATAAATTACTAAGTAATTAGCAAAGAGACTAATGCCTGATAGCATCACATCATCTCTATGGGGAATTACAGTTTGCCAATTTTCTTTTGTTGGCGCAGCTATGGGGGTTTTCATTAGTTTAAAGTTGGTTGCTGCGTCATTAGTAACGATGTAAAAGTAATCAGTATGGTGTTCAACATCGTATTCTACCCCCGTAGTTCGTGGGTGAATTAACTGCAAATCTCCATAGGGAGCATTAGCATCTAAATAGTATATTTCTGTAGTGATGTTGCTTTGCAAGGCTATTAATATATATGCTTGACTACAGGTTTTGTCTACATATAAAGAGTAGGTATCATCTGGTTCTTCATAAAGTAGTACATCTTCGTCAATTGGCGTGCCTAAAGTGTGCCTAAATAGTTGATAAGGTCGGCTAGCATCATCTACTTTGGTGTAAAAAGTGGTTTGGTTATCGTTAGCCCAACCAAAAGAACAATCAGTCTCAGGAATTTTTTCGGCGTATAACTGATGTGTGGTCAAATCTAGGAAAAAAAGCGTGAATTCTTCTGAACCGTTGGTATCAACTGAATAAGCTAAGATTTGATGATTGGGGCTAATTGATAATACTCCTAATTCAAAAAAATCATGCCCATTTGCTAGGACATTTTCATCTAGTAAAATTTCTTCTTCAGCATCTAAACTTCCATATTTACGGCAGTAGATGGGATAATCTTTTCCTGCTTCTGTTCGGGTATAATAGTAATAGTCGTCTTTGCGGTATGGCACTGACAGGTCGGTTTCTTTAATCCGTGCCAGCATTTCTTTATAGAGCTTTGTTTGGAGTTGTTCTGTATGCTGCATCATAGATGCTGTATAGGTGTTTTCGGCTTCCAGATAGGCGATCGCTTCTGGGTTGTCAATATCGCGCAGCCAAAAGTAGTTGTCTACTCGCTGATCGCCATGTAACTCTAAAATCTGGGGTTGTTTGTCGGCAACGGGTGCGTTAACAATATTTCGGACAATGTTATCTTGTTTCATAATTTTATTTTTTCACCTTGATTGTGATGTGTGGTGATTGAGTCTTGTTGTGATATATTAGCAACTGAAAATCTCAGTTTTGCGGTGTGAGTTTTTTCTTCAAGGTACACAAACCAATGGCTGGAATGATTCCTAAAATAACTGCTGTCAGTCCTTGTTCAATTCCATAGAATATCGGCGTCCGATTGGGTTGGGGAATAATATTTTGGATGAGAGAAAGTGACCAAATCACGAGACTAATGCAGCAAAAGGAAATGGATGGTAAAAAATTCCACCGCCAAGCTCTTATTGTGTAACGCCGCAGCACTAACCATTGGCAAAGCCCTAACCAAATTCCGGCCAGAATATATGAAATGGTTGAGAAAAATCCAAAAATGATGTTTGCCTGAGGAGATAAATTTTCATTTAAAGATGCAGCAATGGATAAAATATAGTTAATCCAGGCTGTAGAAATGGTGTTGGCAATCAGCCAACCAACACTGGTGGCCAGTAACCACAACCAACCAGATAGATATCGGCGGAGAATCAGGGCTTGATTGGCGGCGAAAATCACTGCAAACACAATGTTGCTGAGATATCCAATCAAGATTGCCGACTGGGCAGAACTAGGTGGGGGGAAGTTGGCAAGAATGATGTTTTCTAAAGCTAGACTAGCAATTCCACCTATGACCCATCCCAGGACAGTGATCAAGGTAAACTGGATCAAGAACCGTCGGCGCTGGGAGCGCGGGATGAATAACCTGCCTGTATTGGGTTGGTTTTGGTCATCGGTGACGGTTGAGGAACTGTTGGAGTCGGTTGACATATATTAAGTAAAGCAGCGACTAGCGCTTTTGAGGCCAGCCTCCTGAAAAAGCGTAATCTCAGAATGATAAGCTAAACAGTGGCATAAATTAAGTGACTTAGGATGAAGTGTTAAATGGGTGTTTCCTTAACGGCTCCTCGTCTCCTGCAGGCTGCTCGTGGTGAAGTTGTAGATCGTCCCCCGGTATGGATGATGCGACAAGCGGGACGATATATGAAAGCTTATCGGGATTTAAGGGAGAAGTATCCTTCATTTCGCGATCGCTCGGAAATTCCAGAAGTAGCGATTGAAGTTTCCTTGCAACCTTGGAGAGCTTTCCAGCCAGATGGAGTGATCTTATTTTCTGACATTGTCACCCCTTTGCCTGGTTTGGGCATTGATATGGATATTGCCGAAGGTAAAGGCCCGATTATTCACTCGCCCATTCGCACATCTGCACAAGTGGATCACCTGCATCCCTTAGATCCAGAAGCAGCCCTGCCGTTTATCAAAACAATTTTGCAGGCATTGCGTCAGGAAGTGGGCAATCAATCAACGGTGTTAGGCTTTGTGGGTGCGCCGTGGACATTGGCAGCTTATGCGGTGGAGGGTAAAGGCTCAAAAACTTACTCGATCATCAAAAATATGGCATTCACCGAGCCAACGATGCTGCATCAGTTGTTAAGCAAATTAGCTGATGCGATCGCCATTTATATGCGCTACCAAATTGACTGTGGTGCTCAAGTTGTGCAAATGTTCGATTCTTGGGCAGGACAATTGAGTCCTCAAGATTATGATACCTTTGCTCTCCCTTACCAAAAAAGGGTTTTCCAGCAAGTCAAAGCAACTCATCCCGATACACCTTTGATTTTGCTCGTTAGCGGTAGTGCAGGTGTGCTGGAGAGA
The DNA here is from genome assembly GCF_014697195.1 of Cylindrospermum sp. FACHB-282. GTDB lineage: Bacteria > Cyanobacteriota > Cyanobacteriia > Cyanobacteriales > Nostocaceae > Cylindrospermum. The sequence goes on from NZ_JACJRJ010000006.1 coordinate 58,340, forward strand.
ATGGCACAATCAGGTGCGGATATCGTCACTGTAGATTGGTCAGTGGATATGGCAGATGCACGGGCAAGATTGGGTAAGGATGTCAAAGTCCAGGGAAATCTTGACCCTGGGGTGTTATTTGGTTCTAAAGATTTTATTCGCGATCGCATTTTAGATACGGTTCGCAAAGCCGGCAATTGGGGACACATCCTCAATCTCGGTCACGGTGTACTACCACAAACTCCAGAAGAAAATGTTGCTTTCTTCTTTGAAACAGCAAAGCAACTGAATGCACTTGTGTAGTTTAACTAAATCGCCGTTAGTCAGTCTCTAGGGTGGGCGCTGCCCACCTTAATTTCTAGTTTTTTACCTAATTTTCAGAGCAGGCTCCCGCCATCATCTTTGGTTTGGTGGCAACTTGATATGAGCCTCCTACCGACGCGGTTTGCCTTGCCGCAACAGATTAAAGAAACACATTCAGATTGAAAACCTCAAATCCTTGCTCTGTATACTATATATAATATATATATGAACCAGAAACGTATTTTAGTGACCGGCGCCAGTGGCTGTATAGGCCACTATATAAGTGAAGCCTTAATTCAAAACACAGATCACGAATTGTATCTGTTAGTTAGAAAACCCAGTAAACTGCAAGTTGATATTCAAGCACGTCCTGGTATCCATGTTTTGCAGGGTGATATGCAAAAAATTGGTCAATTTGCCGAGTTATTGTCCACCATTGATACGGCAGTACTAACGGCAACATCTTGGGGCGGCGATGGCATATTTGATGTGAATGTCTTCAAAACTCTAGAGTTGCTGAGTCTGCTAAATCCAGATAAATGCGAACAGGTGATTTATTTTTCTACAGCTAGTGTTTTAGATCGCCACAACCAACTACTGAAAGAAGCAGGGCAAATAGGTACAGATTATATCTGTACTAAATTCCATTGTTTACAGCAATTAGATAAATTAGCCATCGCCCCGAAAATTACCACTGTGTTTCCCACCCTAGTTTTAGGCGGTGATGACAAAAAACCTTATTCTCATCTAACATCTGGTATCCCGGAAGTTACCAAATATATTAACTTGATTCGTTTTCTACAGGTGGATGGTAGTTTTCACTTTATCCACGGGCGAGATATTGCCACTGTAGTCGAATATTTGATTAATTATCCACCCAAAGAAGACGAACCGCGCCGATTTGTTTTAGGTCAATCTCAGTTAAGTGTCAATCAAGCAGTGGAAGAAGTCTGCGCCTATTTAGGTAAAAGGATTTACTTTCGTTTTCCCCTGTCTATCGCCTTAGCTAATGTGCTGATTAAGGTATTTCGCATTCAAATGGCTGCATGGGACAGGTTTTGTATGAACTATCGCCATTTTACTTACGATAATATTATCAATCCTGATAGTTTCGGTTTGCCAAATTACTGTGCAACCATGACCGATGTTTTGAGAATTAGCGGCGTAGAAGCGGGTAATCCAAAAAATATATGAGATATAGAACAGGCGGGACGCCTATTCTACGAAATATTTTCCGGCTTTAAGGCGCGACGGGCTAATTTGGCATAAGTTTTGACTGTGGTGTAAGGCATTTCTAAATCATCGGCTATAACCTGCAATGATTCGCCCATATCCCGCCGTGCGAGGATGGTTGCCCATGTTGCAGCAATTTTGTCAGTGCGATCGCCACCTGTCCGTTTTCGTTGTCCTGTAAATAGCGCTGTCAACTCATCAATCCGTTCTCCCAGCATATTTGTCAGCAACTGAGAGGATGTAGCAACTTCCGGTTTTACCAAGTTTAAGCGAGTTTGGCCTAGTCCAAAGGTGGTTTTGTGTCCTGTTCCACAATAGGGAGCGAGTTGTACCAAAGCATAAAACAATTGAGTAAATTCAGTATTAGCCAAAGCTGTTTTACTCAAACCACAGGAAATTGTCCCTGTAAACCCAGTCACCGAACCCCGTTTACCTGCTGCAACTTTCACAGATTCCAAGCGGTGCTGATGGATAATCACCCCTTCATCTATCCAGTTGAGAAATGCCTCTTGTTCTACAGCCATTCCCGAAAAATCATTCCAGCGTCGCAGGTAGCTGTGAAAAAGATTAACCGGAACGGGAAGCGGGAAATGATGACCTTTGCGGCGAAAGCTGGTAGGTGAAACAAAGCTGAGATTAATGTTAGAATGTTTTGCTGTAGCTGAGTGCAACAGTTGAGCATAAGTAGTGGCTGGATGGGCAACACTCACCTTTGTTATCAGCAGCGGAGCATCTTTTAAGTCTAGGGTTTGTGGTAATTGGGTTAACCATTGACTCAGAAATTGCACCACTCTTTGAGAAAGTCCGTTAACGTGCCAGCGATAAGTTTGGTTTGCTTGCAGTTGTAATTGTCTACCACTGGGGAGGAGTTGACCTTCTAGTGAAGAAATATTAAAGGGTTTTTCTGATTCTCCATCATGGAGATAAGCGGAAAGGTCGGGGTTGAATTGCCGCACTTGGTCAAGAAACCAAGCATGGAGTCCAATTGTGTATTGAGAATAAAGGGAACTAGAAGTAGTTGGCTGGAGGTCAAAAACCAATCCTACCAACTCTGTGTCATCTGCCAATGTGGGCATAGAGGAAAAAGTCTCTGTTTTCGCCTTGGCTTTGCGACTGGTGGATGCTGCTGCTCTTGGCATCGCTGGATATTATATGATTTTGCCTATTTTACTCTATTTCCATCCCCCATTGGAGATTATTTTTAATTACAGCGATTTTCTGGTAAATAGACCACACGGTAGGGGCACAGCAGTGTTCCCTAGGATAGATATGGTTCAAATAGATGAAAACCGCCGTAATTCCATAAAAGTGTGTATGTGCAAAATTCTGTTTCATTCCTTTTGCGGGGATTTGTTTGGTGGAAAGTAAAAGAGTATTTGAATTTGATTTGTGAAAATAAATATTTTTTAACGAACCTCGAAGGTGGGAGAAAAGGTAGTAGGGTGCGTTCCCTAACGCACCAATTAGCATTTTTAATCACTCAGGACTTATGCAAAATCATGAAGAAACGAACCGCAAAGGACGCACGCGCGCAGCGATGCCCAAAGGGCTGTAGAACGCAAAGGAAGAAGGGTTTGAGAGGGTTCTTGCGTAAGTCCTGTTACTCAAACCATACGCCATATTTACTATTTCCTGTTCGTTAAGTCCTTAGTATTTTCGTGCAAAAATCTAGTAAATTTCTGTTTTAGCAGCCTACTTGTTACTTTACCAAAAAATTGCTCGTAGTAAGGACTTTAGTCCTTATTACAAACTTGTTAATTTTCCTGTGTTCATAGTTTTTGTGAATCGTGATAAAGTTGAAATTCCGCAGCAACATCAGCTGCAATTTTTTGCCGCAAATCCCAAGGACTCAGCACTTCAGCCTTTGGACGCCATGCCCGTAAACGCATCATGACATTATTATCCCCATGTCGATAGTTCACCCGGTAGTAGGCATCTTCGTGAGAACGCGCTGCAAGGACTTTTAATAATGCCTGCTGTTGTGGCAGTTGCGGTGTGTGCTGTCGAATTAGGCGTTGTGCTTGCTGATAGGAAATTGCTTGAAAAGTTTCATGGCGAAAGGTATGCTGAATATAACGGTCATGATAGTTACGAACAAATCTTAAAAGCATCAGTTGAGACTGCAAGTAAAAATCAAAACCCCAAGCTTTAGATAATTGCCCTTCAATCTCTTCTGGATTCGGTAAAGTTGCCTTATTGTAGCGCTGTTGTAGAATTTGGGGAATAGCAGTATTTGTCCACTTGATGGGGGTAATTTGTTGAATTCTGTCTAGACGATAGTTATACCAATCAGTTTTTCTATCAGGACTTTGCCCAAAAGCACATAGGTAAACTGCACGCTGTACATAGTAGATGCAAACTGGATAAATTAAAGATTCCACAGCCTTTCCTAACCTGGCGCTGTTGTAAGTTAGTCTGATGGGTGGGACTGGAGTTTGTCCCCAAATTTCTCTCAATTCGTGTTGCCAGTCCTCTACTTGATCTATAGTGGTGCGGGGGCTGACATAATCAAGTTTGAAGAAGAACCGCTGGACACCGCAGATTTGCTGGGAATGATTTTGAGCAATGCTTGCTAAGTCTTCTTGATTGAGAAAATTCAGTTCATAGCTGTTGAGATTGGTAGAGGTTGGTGCTTGATTTGCAGAGATGGGACGAGATGGTAACTTCTTGACGCGGTGATATTTCTGCTGTCGATATTCCAGCCAACCTAATTTTTGGAGAATTTCTAAATCTGCTTGCAAAGAACGACGAGTTACCCCAAACAACCGCTGCTGTAGTAGTGCGTCTAATTTTTGGGAGATTTCAACATGAGTAAGAAGCGATCGCTTCCATTCTGATTCATTCAGTCCCGTTTTGGCATCAAACAACCATGCAGCGGTAGTTTTAGCACAAAGGCAGTTGGCATCGTGCAAGTCAGGAATTGCTTCTGCTTTAGGATGATTTTGATTAAAGAAAGCATCTCTCCAATCGGCAAAAGTAAAGGGATCGTCAAGCACCAAGCGGGTTTCATCGGAACCATATAGCGATCGCAACCATACCCACAAGCGAATTGCCCGCAGCAGGTTTTGTTTAAGGCTACCGCGTGCTAACCATTGCAGCAATTCTACTTGAGGGATATCTAAAAAAATTTGCTCGGACACTTGCTGAGTATAGTCAGGTATTTGACATTTTGCACCATTCTCAATTAGCCCTAAAATCAGCATTTCAACCAGTTTTAACTGGTTTATGCTTTCAGCCGGAACTTTAGTTCACGGCTTTTGGCAATTGGTACAAGATGCCAGGTATCATACCAGCATAAAACACTTTGGAACTAGCCTCTTCCAGCACCGTGTATGATGTAACCATTGGTTGGAAGATGACAGCAATGAGTACTTACAAAATCGAGTTAAAAGACGGAATATTACGGATTAGTTTTGGTGAACCGGCGCAGAATGACCAAATTGTGAAGGATGCGGCGGCACGGTTGGAAGAAATGGCCCAGTCGGGAGAACTGGCTGGGGGCCCGCTGTTGAAGATTAATGGGCCAGTTTCCATCCCCGTAGCATTTGTTTTAGCCCATAAACTTGCTCATATATATGGTGCGATCGCCTTTTTTGACCCAAAATTAGGTAAATATGTGGTTTCAATTACTCATAATCCAGCGTATAAATTAGGAGATTTGCTTGATTAAATTCATGACCTATTCTATTTCTCTGGAGAGAGAAAATAAACCAAACTTTTGAAAGTTTTACAACAATTAATTTGCTCTTTTCAAAGAAAAATAAAAGTCTTGATTTCAGAGACTTTTAGATATTTGTCTGACGAAAAAATAAATAAAGCGGCAAGACTATTGGCTTCGTTGGTTTTTTATCCTGCGTCTTAATTCATGAGTACTTACCAGATCAAATTAGAGGGTGACATCTTAAAAGTAGGATTTGGCGCTACCCTAGCCACAGGTGATCAAATTGTCCGTGATGCTGACACCAGGCTAAATGAGATGATTGCTTCTAGAGAATTACCAGGTGGTTCCCTAATTAAAATCAACGGACGCACATCTGTACTAGTTAGTCAAGTTTTAGCCGCTAAATTGTCGAAGTTGTATGAGGTAATTGCTCTTTTTGACCCCAAGATTGGCGATAAAGGACTGGATAGGTACGTAGTCACTATCAGTAATAACCCTGAGTACAAAGTTGGGGATATTTTGGATGTAGTGCGAACAAAGCAACAGTCAAATATCAAAGTTGTGCTATGTGGGTTTGCGAATACGGGAAAAACTTGTTTTCGGGATGGTTTAAAACAGGCGTTATTGCAAATTCCCAATGCACCAGAGTCTTATATCATCTCAGGTTGTCCAGATGGGGATGGTTCATGGTACGGAGAAACTGCACGCCGCGATTTAGATTTAGCGCAGACATTAAAAGCGGAATACAAAGCCGGATTTACGCCAGAGTTCGCGCGACTGAAAGCACAGGAAGTCAAGGGAATTAATACACCGATATTTGTCTTTGATGTCGGTGGCAAAATTTCCCCAGAAAACCGTTTGATTATGGCTGAAGCGACTCACGCCGTAATTTTAGTGAAAAATGAAACTGAAATAGCACCTTGGCAAGAATTATGTGAGTCGTTGAATTTACAAATAGTAGCCATCATTTTTAGTGATTATTACGGAACAAATGACGTGATACATTCGGAAATGTCACCTCTAAAGGGAAGCGTTCACCGTTTGCAGCGAGGGGAGAATGTTGCAGAACGTCCGATAGTGCAAGCATTAGCAAATTTATTAGTAAATAAGTATAGAGGATAAATCATGACTAACAACATCCATCCCATATCTATAGGCATAGCTTGGTGTTTAGCTTGGGGTAACGAACGCAAACCTAAATTTGATTTGGATGTATTGAAACTAATGCATCAAGCATTGAAGACTGGGGTACAAGTTCCGCAGGAAGTGCAGGAGTTAGTTGATGCAGTCAAAGAATTAGATAAATTAGATAAAGAGGAAAATTATCCTAAAACCGTAAATGAATTAGAACAATTAACTAAACAACATCCAATTCTTTGGGAATCTAAAATTGGCTTAATTTACGGTGGTGCAACCAAAATTAAGCAATATGTTTTTGAAGAATCTAAACTTCCAGATATTCGCGGTGCATCTGGACTTTTAGACCAAATTAATACAGTTGATTTACCTGCATTTTTTAACAAATCTCCCGAATCGAACCTTTACAGATTTTATTATCCAGAAGTTAGAGATTGGGTAGAATCTAACTTTCCTGATGTACCTTTACTAGAAGCATTAATTCCAGAATTAATTATTTATTCCTGCGGTGGTAATATTCTAGCTTTTTGTCCCGCTGCTTTTGTTGATGACTTAGCTAATGCAATTGAAAAGCGTTACACATACAAAACATTAACAGCCAACTCAGGTGCAGTAGGAGATACTTTTAGATTACTAGAAATCCGCTTTGGATTGTTGCGAGATAATATAAAAGATACTTTTTGGTTAGAACAATATCAAGAAAAGTATGAAGATAAATTAGTAGAATCATATTTTGGCAAACTAGATCAAGATTCCAATATTGAAGAAAGCTTTAAAAATCGCAAAAGTTTTAACGAATTAACAACAAAACTAGTAATTCTTTTTAATCAACGTCGCAGCGGCAACGAAACCGAAAATCGTCCCAATCGGCGCTATCCACCGATGTTAGAAACACACCCTTATCTTCGACGCGACGAAACAGAAAAACGTTCTGCAATTACTCAAGCTGATAAACTTCCTGGAAAACCATATTTTTCTGAACCTTCTGCTATCAAGCGCAAATTTGGTGATAGAGCAAAAACTGGAGAATACAAAGAAACTGTTTGGGATAAAAGTAAACCTCCAATATATGAAGGTTGGGTACAACGATTTGAGAAATTCTTAGATCAGAATCCCATACAAAAGAAGAAATATTTAAAAGAGATTAACTTAGAAAATGTTGAACTTCCTGAATCTCTAACACAGCTTGGTAATGTAAGTAATGGTTATATTGCTTATATTTATGCTGATGGTAATAATATGGGCGGAGCAATTCAAAAAATCCGCACTCCTAAACAATATCAAGAATTTAGCGAAGATGTTGATAATGCAACCAGATATGCTGTTTTTCAGGCATTATCTGAAAATCTACAACCGCGTAAATTACAGGGTATTGATGAAGCTAAATCAAGATTAAAAAATGGTGATTTAATTCATCCATTTGAAATTATCACCATTGGCGGTGATGACATTTTCTTGATAGTACCAGCAGATAAAGCCTTACAAATTGCTAAAATGATTGGCGAGCAATTTGAAAACATACTTTTGTGTGAAGCTACAATATCGAATGTAGAAATAAAAGGCGAATATAAAGTACAAGAAAAACTAACCGATCCTAACAAATTTCATCGTTTTTCCGAAAAAATATCAGAACATTATCAATGTAAATTGAGTATGTCAAGTGGTGTATTAATTACTAGCTATAGTACGCCAATTTATTACGCAGAAGATTTAACAAAACAGTTAATGAAATCCGCAAAAGGATATGCTAAAATCTTGATAAGCAATGACAAGCAAGAAAATAAAAAAATTACTTATTATGGTGGTACAGTTGATTTCTTCACCCTGAAATCAGTAACAATGATTTCGTCCAATATTGAAGGATTTCGCAAACAAGCTTTAACTATTAATAACATAGGAGCCAAGCTTCAGCTATATGCTGCACCCTATACATTGCCTGAATTAGATAGATTACTTAAAGCCATTGAGGCATTACAAAAAGCTGAGTTTCCTAAATCGCAACTTTATCAAGTTCGTAGCTATTTAAAACTAGGTAGACGAACTGCGAGTTTAAATTATTACTATTTTCGTCACAGACTTAAAAAAGGACAAGACGCACTTAAAGCAGACTTTGAAGATAAGTGGTGTACAGCTAAAACAAATAAAGGTAATATCGCACCTTGGATGTACAACTTCAAAGAAGATGAAGATGATGAGACAAAATATGAAACCATCTGGCGGGAAATGGTAGATTTATTTGATTTAATTACATTCTCAAAAAGCGAATCTCCCCAACCATCACACAAGGAGACTACGCGATGATATATCTTAATCAAGCATCGAACACTTACACAGTTAAACCCTACACAATTACTGCCATAATTGACTCAGCATTATGTGTAGGTGCAGGAGGTTCTTCTGGTTCCTTAGCAGATAAACCAATTGTCCGCAACTCAGAAGGTAATTTACTAATTCCTGGTTCACAAATTAAAGGAAGAGTGCGCCATGAATGTGAAAAAATCCTGCGAGGTTTAGGATGGGAAATTTCCGAATCTCCCAATGCAGGAAAAATGGTTATCCGTACAAATAATGCACCTGCTAAATTTGCACGAGATGAATACAAAATACCTGGATATGAAAATACATATCACTGTTTAATTAGTCAAATTTTCGGCGACCCCGTTTTACCTTCACGGGCAATTTTTGACGATTTAGTTTGTACAGAAGAACCAGAAAATTTAGCTGAAGTATTGCGTCCAGGGGTAACAATTAATCGCCGTCGTCGCATTGCAGAAGAGAAAAAACTTTACTTTCTCGAAACTTCACCTGTAAACGCAAAACTTCAGTTTAAAGGAGAAATCCACATTCAACCAAGTCTTACACCCGAAAGACCAGATTATGCAAAAGTATTAATCTTAGCAGGCTTGCGACAAATTTATGCATTAGGTGGAAGTAAGTCGGCTGGTTTAGGTTGGTTGCATTGGGAACTAGACGAATTAGAAAACGAATTAGAAAATATTAATGTTGCTGAAGTTTGGCAGTTTTTAGCAAAAGGAGAGATAAAGTGAAGCGTATTGAATTAGAAATTAAAGCATTATCTCCCTTAGCAATTTCTCGACAAAAACCAGGCGGTTCCGTAAGTGAATGTGAAGATTATATTCCCGGTACCGTCATTCGTGGTGCGGTTGCAAGTGAAATTTTAAAACAATTTGGTCAACAATTTGCAAATCTTAGCGAAAATGGCGGTCATTTTCAGGCATTATTTTTAGGTGATGAACCTGCAATTTTTCAAAATGCTTATCCTGCAAATGTAAAAGCTGGACACGGTAGAATATTTCCTCAAAATCGGATAAAAGAAATAAAGTTATTACCTACTACTGCTTTAAGTTCCAAAACTAAATCAGGATTTTGCAGAAAAAAAGATGGGGAGCCTACAACTAAAGACAAAGGTGCTTTCGATAGTTTAATCGACAGATTTTGTGCTGAACATTATGGTTTACCTTATGATCCTAATTGTCCAGAAGATGGAGGAAGAGTTGAACCATATAGCGGCTTTTATAGTAAAGTAGATGGGATGTATTATAGTGCTTCAGCTAGTAAACGCCTCTTAACAAGAGTCGGTATTAATCGCAGAAGAGCAACATCTGAAGAAGAAATATTGTATAGTATTGAAGTTCTCAATGAAACTGAAGCTAAAACTAATAAACCTCAATTTTTTAAGTCATCTATTTTAGTTCCAGATGATTTAGACAATCTACCGGAAAAATTGCATCACTTTATCAATAATAATTCTAAAATTTTTCGCTTTGGTGGCTCAACCTCACGAGGATTAGGGAAGGTAAAAATTGATGCTAAATTAGGAGAAATTCAAAAAAATATCCAAGACAAAATAGAAGTATTTAATGATAAGTTGTGGGAACGTTGGCGAAAATGGTCAGTTTTTGGTAATTCAATAGAGGAATTACCCAAGCGTACCTACTTTGCTTTAGACTTACAATCAGATGCAATTTTTACTGAAAAATGGCAACGCACTACTGTGATTTCTGCACAGATGTTAAAGCAATTCACAAATGCAAATATTGAAGATGAATCTTTAAAACTTGAAGTTGCTTATAGTAGTTACGATTATCGTTCAGGCTGGAATGCAGCTTGGGGATTAATGAAAGATGTAGAACTAATAACTAATAAAGGTGCGGTTTATTTATTTAGCACTACACAGCCGGATATTTGGTATACCGCTTTAGCTGATTTAGAGTTAAAAGGAGTTGGAGAACGCACTTGTGAAGGTTTTGGTCAAGTAGAAGTTTGTAATGATTTTCATCTTGTATTTAGAGAGGAGGCTGCATGAGTTTACCTACAGAACAAAAAATAGAGTTACAGGTGCAAAAGGGAATTCGTCAATCTGAAGATGATTTAGTAATTTGGATTCAGGATGCTTTGGATGAAACCAAGTATGAAGATTTACAAGAATCTCAATTTCGCAATTTAGTGCGTGTTGCAGATACTACTGAAAGTGTTGAAGTAATTAAAAATTTTATTCGCTATCAAGTTGGTCGGGAGAAAAAATGGGGTAGAGGTGAAGGTTCTTTAGCTGAAAGAATTATCAAGGATATTGATAATAACATCAAGAAAGCTGCTCAAATAATTGGTGAGTGCTGTGAAACTGATTTTAAACCGATTTGGCTAGAACTGATTCGCCGTTATTTAGGTTATGGCGCACGCTATTTGAAATATAAGCGTGATGGAAATGCAGTATAAATAAAAAAATGTTAAATTAAGGTTGAAAAAAATGAGAAATACACTTATTTGCACCGTTGGAACAAGCTTATTGAATAATCTTAAATATGCAGAAGAATCAATTAAGCAAGTATTTGATGATAGAAATTGGAATCAGTTAGCTTTATTATTGCTTCAGAGAAAAAATTCAGATCGTATATGTGGCGCAGAAATAAACTCAATTACAAGTATCTGTGAAAAAAAGCTACTAGCTGCACGTATACGGTTAATATTCCTAGTTTCTGACACGGACGATGGGAAAAATACTGGAAATATACTGAAACTGTATTATGACAATAAGAAAAATAATTCCCTGTTTTTTGAGAAAGTAGAAGTCCGTGTACTTGAAGGATTACGTGATGATGATGTCAAGGCTTTTAAACAGCAAGGGTTAAAAAATTTAGTTAAAGAAATTAGCACAGAAGTGAGAAAATTTACTCCAGAAGCAATTGCGATTAATGCAACTGGTGGTTATAAAGCACAGATATCATTTGCAGGGATGATTGGACAAGCATTAGAAATGCCTGTTTACTATTTGTTTGAGAAATTTTCAGAAGTAATTGAGTTACCACCACAACCTGTCGCTTTAGATTTAGCATTTTGGCTTAATAATTATCTTTTGTTTGCACAGCTTGAAGATGAACCAACTATAGAAGAATTACAACTTGAAGCTAATTTAGAAAGTGAATATTTGTATTCACTCATTGATAAAGAAACATTAGGAGAAACAAACGTAGTTAGTCTTTCAGCAATGGGTGTCTTATTTAATGAACGTTGTCGATTACAATTTGCTAAACAAGAAACAACAATTCTTTCTTTAGTGCCTAAAGATGAGACTGAACCAAGTCGTAAAGCTATTAATTTACGAGATGATCATGGAAAGGATATTCTTCAAGAATTTTCTGAGAGAATTTGTTACTCTCCCTATGTTAAAAAAATAATCAATTCTCTCCCTTTTAATCCCAAACGTACTAATCCAATTAGACGAACTACTGATAAGGGAATAGTAGAGTTTGTTTTGACTTGGACAAGTGCAGGACTAGGAATATGTATTGAAACAACAGGAAGAAATTTAGCTGAAACAAATACCATAGCCTTACACTTACAAAAAGAATTTGCGGAGAATAATTAACGTAATTTTGACACACTCAAAAACCACCACCTAAAAACTATGGCCTCTACTCCCCTTTCCACCTTAATCTCCTTAGCCGACTTCCTCCAACTACCAGAAACAAAACCAGCTAGTGAATATATTGATGGTAACATCTACCAAAAAATAATGCCTAAAGGTAAACACAGTGCAGTACAAACATTTTTAGCACCTGCTATTAATCAGATAACCATACCTAAAAAAATAGCCCGTGCATTTACAGAATTGCGCTGCACCTTTGGAGGTCGTTCCATTGTTCCAGATATCAGTGTTTTTAATTGGGAATTAATTCCTCTTGATGATAATGGTGAAATTCAGAATGAGTTTACAATTCCTCCAAATTGGACAATTGAAATTTTATCACCGGAACAAAGTTCAACCCGTGTAATTAACAATATTTTGTTTTGCTTAAAGCATGGCACAGAATTAGGCTGGCTTATTGATCCTCAAGAACGCTTAATTATGACTTTTTTACCTAATCAACTACCAGAAGTTCAGCAAAATCAAGATATTTTACCTGTGTTAAATGCTTTAACGGAATGGAAAATATCTGTTGAGGATATATTTAGTTGTCTGCGTCTAAATTAGTTAATATTTATTGGTAAATTTATATGTTCGACACATTCAAAAACCGCCTAGAAATCTCAGGAACACTAACAACAATTACAGCATTACGCATTAGTGCTGGACGTTCTACTGAACCGATAGGAACAGATTTACCCGTCATCAAAGACGTATTAGGGCAACCATTAATACCGGGTTCTAGCTTTAAAGGTGCATTAAGATCCCGTCTTGAAAGCTTCCTGCGTGGTATTGTTGGTAATAATCGTAAATTAGTTGCTAACCCTGCAATTGAGGAAGAATGGTCACTTACATCTAATGAGCTTAAAAAAATCAAAGGACTTAATTTAGAACAATTAATCATTCTGTATCTACTTCGGATAGTAGAAGATTTCAAATATTTATCTTTGGAAGATTTGATTGAACATATTCAAGATAAGAACTTACTACCTGAAAATGCATTAAAGACGCAGATTATAAAAATCAAAGGATTTAATTTAGATCAATTAATAAGTTTGCATAAAATTTTGGAATCAGAAAGTATCATAGAATCGACTTTTGAAGAAATAATTCAACGTATACAAGACGGATATTTACTACCAAAAAATGAACTAAATGAATTGAATAAAAAATATAACAATGATTATATTCTTACAGCAGTAGTTCAGTACAATACAGATATAGTTTCTTCTTTATTTGGTTCACCCTGGATAGCAAGTAAATTTCAAGTACGCGACTTAACCATAGTAGATGATACATGGTTTGGACAGTATCAAGAACGTGATGGTGTTTCAATTGACCGCGATACTGAAACCGCAGCAGACGGGAAACTCTATGATTTCCAAGTAGTACCTGCTGGTACACAGTTTGAATTTCGCGCAGTGGTGGAAAACGCCACAGAATGGGAGTTAGGACTTTTGATTATTGGGTTACACCAGTTTGAGACAGAACAAATTCCCCTTGGTGGTGGACGTTCTCGCGGTTTGGGAGTTGTTAAACTAGATATAGATAAAATGTGGTGGCTTGATGTTAGCAACAACCCAGAAAAACTATTAACTTATTTGCAAGAATTAGTTGAGAGCAAAATAGGTGATAAACTACCCAGCTATCAAGATGGTAAAGAATCTAAACAAAAATGGACTCAATCTCTCATTACATATTTAACAGAAAATATACCCAAAAATTTTACCACCACAACCCAAACACAATCTTGAGGAGATAAAACATGGCTTTTAGTAATTACAAAACTATTGGTGAAGTCCTCAAAGCATTTCAAGTTACCTACACTGAAGCCAATTTTATTAGCGAAATAGCCTTTACCGTTTCCGAATACTTCCGCGAAGACTTAGAACTGATGATGCGGGATGCTGTTGTTGATAATTCGGAATTTGCTATTTGCGAAAATTTCATTTATCCCGTTCTTAAAGAAGTTTGGAAAACCTACCGCCAACATTTTGTTTTATGGAGTCATGAATCATTAAATTATGATGAAAAATTATCGGGTTTTCCTGAATATATTTTAGCTAAACGTTCACCATTAGGTAAAGTTGTTTTTGACAAACCATACTTTATCTTAGTTGAAGCAAAACAAGATAACTTTGAAGCAGGTTGGGCGCAATGTTTAGCAGAAATGATTGCTGCTCAAAGATTAAATGGAGAATATCAAATAATTATTTTTGGTATTGTTTCTAATGGGGTAACATGGCAATTTGGTAAATTAGAAGGTGACAAATTTACCAGAAATATCACTCCTTGTACAATTTATGAACTAGATAAATTATTTGCTGTTGTTAATTTCGTGTTTCAACAATCTGAAATACAGCTAAATAATTTAGTTGCAGCTTAAACAGATTTTTTCAAAAAACAAATATAGCCATGCATAAACGACTCGTTAACCATTGCACTATTGATTTAAGTATCATCCCAGATGGGCCAATTTTGATTAAATCGGGACGTGAAGGTGCAGACCCGACAAATCCTGATATGGAATTTGTGAGAACTTTTCATAGGGATGGATGGTCAATTTATTTACCCGGAAGCAGCCTCAAAGGTGCAATTCGTGCCCATGCTGAACGTATTGTGAGAACAGTAGGAAGTGAACAACGCCCAGCAGAAAATAATCAAAAACTTTGGGCTAGTAATCTTTTAGACGAAAAGAACCAAGATAATAACCCGAACTTTTATTTAGAAAGGTGGAAAAATATCGAAAAAAAGAAGAAGCTAGAAGATAGACATCCTAATCCGGGTGCAGAATTATATAGACAATCGTGTTTTGTTTCTCAAATGTTTGGTAATACTTCAATTGCTAGCCGCATTCGCATTGAAGATGCACATCCATTTGACCTGACAAAACTAAAATTAGAAGAACGTAATGGTGTTGCTATCGACCGGGTATTTGGTTCGGTTGCGGTTGGCCCTTTCAATTATCAAGTTTGCACGGCGGGAGAGTTCCGCACTAAAATACACCTGAAAAATTTCACTTTGGCGCAACTTGGTTTAATTGGTTTGGTACTGCGTGATTTAAATGATGGTTGGTTTGGGTTGGGTTTTGCCAAATCACGGGGTTTAGGTACGGTTCGGGTTCAATACAATAGTGCGGTTGTGCAATATCCAGGATGTCAATTTGACTCTAAAACAAGAAAAATTCTTCAACTAGGACATTCAAAACAATGGGATTCAAATTCTTTACTTGGTGCAGGGGAATTTTTAACGAAACAAGAAGCAGATAAATATGGCTTTCCTAAATCAGATAACCGAGATTCTGAAGGTTTTGCAGAGTCGATGGAATTAGGAATTGGCGTAAAACTTACATGGAAAAATAACACTAATTCTGGTGTAAAAGATTTATTTAAACGTGCTGTTGAGGTTTGGAGAGAGGTTTTAACCGCATGACACAAGAACTTACACTAGGGTATATATATCATAAGCAATTGGCGTCACCTGATGAACTTGGTAAGTTTATTACTCAACTCTCTAACTCCCAAAGTTATTATTTTTTGCGTTACTCTCATGCTGTGAGTGGAATTTGTAGAGATTTGCCTTCTGAGAGAGGCGAAATTGAAGGGCAGGTGTTTAATTCTATCTGTGAAATGCGGTGGAAAAAATATAAGTCAAGATATGATATTTTGATTCTCACTAAACAGGAATTTAACTTAGAAGGATTTGAAAAAATCACTGGTAATTGGGAAATTTGTGATAGAAATGCCTATTGGCACGACTTTAAAGAAACAAAGTTTCCCAAAGGTTTCAGTTTCAAAGGACAAAATAATGAATTTATCAAGCCTGATGATATACGAATAAAGCAACGATATTTTAAAGATTCGGAAACAGCAACTATTCATTTTATCGCTTTAACGGTTAAAGAAAATGACCAACATACCGAAACCTAAACCACGGAAACCAATTTCTTCTCAGCCTGCTTCTCATGATGATTCTGCGGTGACTAGTACACAAAAACCATATAAGTTTGTGTCTTTTCCACAAGAAAGACCACGTTTAGAAAATCCGGCTGGACATGATAGATTTCATCATAATCGCTTGCATGGAACTTTATTTTTAACCCTAAAAGCTAAAACTTCGCTTCATGTTTCTACTGGTGTAGTTGTTCCTGGTAATGATATTGCATCTCACGTATCTTTAATTAAAACAATGGTGCAGGGTGTTGATAAACATCTTGTAATTCAAGGGAGTTCTCTTAAAGGTTGCATTCGTTCGGTGTATGAAGCGATTACAAATAGCACTCTTGCAGTAGTCACTTCAAGATATCGTGAGACAATACCCAGCGAAAGATTACCTTGTCGAAATAAAGAGCAATTATGCCCTGCTAGTCAAGTATTTGGTGCTTTAGATTGGCAGGGATTAATTGATTTTAATGATGCTAAATGCGAAAGTATGGGTTTTAATACGGGATTTATGCCATCTTTATATCGTCCGCGTCCTGAACCTGGAAGCGGATATTTTGACACTAGGGGAAAAGTTGCAGGACGTAAGTTTTATTATCATACAGTTCGTGCTATTGAGAAAGGGCAAAATCAAGGTATTGCTGTTCAACAAGCTTCTAGAGAATACGGTTTTACTACTCAGTTACAGTTTAAAAACTTGAAACCTGAAGAATTAGGGACGCTGTTTGTCGTACTAGGACAAGATTCTAATTACCCGATTGCTTTAAAAGTTGGTGGTGGTAAACCGATTGGTATGGGAACAATTACTTTAGAAGTGACGCAAGCTAAGGTATTACAAAATCTTGAGGATTTGCGATCGCACTACTCCACCTACACCCCCCATAATAACGCTCTCACAGGGGAGGCGCTGCAAAAATTTATTGAAACCCATATTAAAACTGCACATTCCCGACTGATTCAACTTCCCCAACTCCAACAACTCGCTGAAGTTCTCCGTTACCCAACTGACCGTGAACCCCCGGAAGGAATGTATTAATGTTGACTACAGAATCTTTAACAGCAGCGGAATCCCAACTCGCGCACAACTTAGCTATCACCTTGGTTAAAGAAGAAACTGATGTTAACGAATTGGGAAAAGTAATTGCATATCTGCGTAGTATAGCGACTTCACCCGACGCAGGACGGCGATTTTTTAGTTATCTCAAAACCCTTGTCACTAACGGTAGACAAATTGGACACAGTGGAAGAACCGCAGGCTACTATCGCAGTATAGAACGTGCGTGTAATCAATATCTGCAAAACGAACAAGCAAACGCCCAGACCATGTTAAAAATCTTAGGCTGGGCTATGCGTTTAATGCGGTATTACAAAGTTACTCCCATTGAGGAGTTAGCTATTTCCCCCAGTCCGCAAGCTGAACAGGTTTCTGAACGTCAAGCGGAAATTGCGAAAGTTACTACTACTCTTAAATTCACAGTTGGTCAAATTCTGGACGCTACGGTTACTGCAAAAAAAGGGAATAAGGTGACTTATCAGATTTTGGGAACAATTAAACTGACTGAGAAAGAACCTAAAAAAGCAGATTCTCTAAAGGAGGAACAGGTAGTAAAGGTGGAGATTTTAGAGCTTAAAGAAGACGGGATTATCAAGAAAATTAGATTAATTGACTAAAAAACCTGTATTCCCTTATGGCAATATTCTGGGTAAAGGTTGTAACATAGAGTCTATACCTAAAATATCTTTTGATACATATTAAGGAGTAGCTTATGTAACAGGCAATACTTGGATTTACTAAAAAAACTCTTTTAGCCCTAGCTATAGAGACTGAAACAACTGTTCAATCAACAAACAGAAAGATGTTTTTAGAGGCATACAAGAATATGATGAAACAAGACTTAGAATCTTTGAAAACTAATACAATAGACAAATGCCCCTGTATCAATGATAGGGAAGTTCTTTGTATTAAATTAGTATCTAAGCTGGTAAAGGTAGTTGATTTAATAAAACCCCAACTTCAAGAAATAAAACCCCAGCTTCAAGAGATCGCAACTCTTATTAATCAAATAGAATACTGTTTGGGTGAACAGTCCGACGAATATTATGAAGACTGTAGTTGTGGTAATTACTCCGACTCATGATAAAGGATTAATATAATGGCTAATTAATAATAATTAGTCTAATTGGTGGCTTGACTTTACATAAAAGTCAAGCTATTATTTGGTGCTAGAGAGTTTAAGTTTTCCCCGCTAGGGGATTGAAACACTCCTCTAGTATGGTGATTGAACAGTTGTTTCAGTTTTCACCGCTTCCCCGCAAGGGGACTAAAACTCAGAAAATATTTTATTATTAGGTAACTGCTTGCTAACCAGCAGCTACCTTTGTTTTGTTATATTGAAGCGCTTGTTAGTTGATAAAAAGAAATAATAAAAGCTGATAAACTCTACGACCAATGGCTAAAATAACTTGAGGACGAAGGATTGATATGAAGACAAAGCCTTTTAGTGAATTGCGAAAATTGATGACACCAGAGCGAAGGGGAAAAAATAAGACTCGCGCTCAAATCGCCCTACTTTATCTTATCCTAATGGAACCACCAGCATCCTAGCAGTGACTATGCTATTAATACTATCAGAGGTAAAATTATGACCATTGAACAAACAGTTCTAGAAAATTTACGCGAACTACCACCAGATAAACAGCAAGAAGTTCTAGATTTCATTCAGTTTCTCAAGCAAAAGTCACTACCAAAAAAACCTCGTCGTAGCTTGTACGGCTTATGGAGTGATCTAGATATTGAAATTAGCGAAAAAGATATTACTGAAGCTCGTCAAGAAATGTGGGGAAATTTTCCTAAGGATATTCCTTTATGAGCGCAGTAGTGATAGATACTCATGTTATTATTTGGTATTTCTTGCAATCAAAAAAATTATCTGCTCCTGCATTAGCAGCAATTGATAACGCTGACTTGGTTTATGTCCCTGCTATTTCTGTTGTAGAAATTATTTATTTGCAAGAAAAGGGAAAAATACCAGAGGTAGCATTACATCGATTGAACCAAGTCTTAGCAGATATTAATACTGGATGGTTACTGATGCCACTAAATATAGAAATTGCTCAAGCAATTACGCAAATTCCACGTGATACTGTACCAGAAATGGCAGATCGCATCATCGCGGCTACCGCTTTTTATTTGAATCTGCCCTTGGTTACTTGTGATTCTAAAATCCGTTCTATGAATATGCAAATCATCTGGTGATTAAAGTCGAAGCCTAAAACTAGTAGCTGATTTCTCCCAATAGGAAATTGTTCTCGCTCAATTTGAGTGAAAACTAATTATTTTTAAAGAATAACTTTAGCCTTAAAATAAAACAACTTTGCTAAAAAGTCAATTAGTCTTTATTTTAGTTACAGTTAGATAACAATCAAACTGTGAGGAGTGATACTATATGCGAGTCTTGCTAGTGTATCCGATATTTCCGAAAACCTTTTGGTCTTACGAAAAGATTTTGGCATTAGTCGATCGCAAGGTTTTGTTACCACCCTTGGGTTTAGTAACGGTGGCGGCGATTTTGCCTCAAGAATGGGAATTTAAGCTGGTCGATCGCAACATTCGCCCAGCAACAGAAGCAGAATGGGCTTGGGCAGATATAGTAATCTTCTCTGCCATGATTGTCCAAAAACAAGATTTACTTGACCAAATCCGAGAAGCGAAAGGACGCGGTAAGTTAGTGGCGCTGGGTGGCCCCTACCCCACCTCTACACCCCATGAAGTGGAAGCCGCTGGGGCAGATTTTCTGATTTTGGATGAAGGGGAACTGACTCTACCCATGTTTGTCGAAGCTATTCAACGGGGAGAAACTTCCGGGACTTTCCGCGCTACAGAAAAACCTGATGTCACTAGCACACCCATACCCCGCTTTGATTTATTAGAGTTTGATGCCTACGACATGATGTCGGTGCAGTTTTCGCGGGGTTGTCCTTTCCAGTGCGAATTCTGCGACATTATCGTTCTCTACGGACGCAAACCACGGACTAAAACCCCAGCCCAACTGTTAGCAGAGTTAGATTATCTCTATGAATTGGGTTGGCGGCGGGGTGTGTTTATGGTGGATGATAACTTTATTGGCAACAAGCGGAATGTTAAGTTGTTGCTGAAAGAGTTAAAAGTCTGGGTGGAAGAACATCAATATCCTTTCAATTTTGACACTGAAGCTTCCATTGATTTGGCACAAGACCAAGAAATGATGGAGTTGATGGTTGATTGTGGCTTTAAAGCGGTGTTTTTGGGGATTGAAACACCGGATGAAGAGAGTTTGCAATTGACGAAAAAGTTTCAAAATACTCGCAGTTCCTTAACTGAGTCGGTGGAAACTATCATTAGAACTGGGTTGCGCCCAATGGCTGGGTTTATTATTGGTTTTGATGGCGAAAAAGCCGGTGCAGGCGATCGCATCGTTCGCTTTGCAGAACTAGCCGCCATTCCCTCTACCACCTTCGCTATGTTGCAAGCGCTACCCAATACCGCTTTGTGGCATCGTCTGACAAAAGAAGGACGACTACGGGAAAATCAAGACGGTAACATCAACCAAACAACTTTGATGAACTTTGTCGCCACCCGTCCCCTAGAAGATATTGCGAGAGAATACGTTGAGGCTTTTTGCGCTTTATACGATCCAGTAGCATACTTAGATCGCACCTATCGCTGTTTTTTGATGTTGGGTTCTCCCAAATGGACAGCACCAGCTAAAAAGCCAGAGTGGATAGTTGTGAAAGCGCTGCTAACTGTAATTTGGCGACAAGGCGTCATCCGGGAAACCCGCTGGAAATTCTGGCATCACTTGTTTAGCATTCTCAAGCGTAACCCCAAGGTGTTTGAGCAATATATCTCTACTTGCGCCCACAACGAGCACTTTTTAGAGTATCGCCAAATTGTCCGCGATCAAATCGAAAGTCAGCTAGCTGAATATTTAGCACAAGGACCAGAAAAACCCTATGTGCTAGTGAAGGAAAAAGCTGAAGCAGTAGTTAGTTAGAGTAAAAGGCGATGCCTAAGTTGGGCTTCGCCTAGGCTTTTTGATCTAGTTTTCTAGGTGGCGATCGCCTATCAAGATTAGGAAACAAATTTTAAAAAGTGTTTAAAACTACAAATTTAAGTATTACTACGCAAGTACTAACACTTAAATTTTATGGAAATTTTAATAATCAATGCTCAATATAAGGTATAAGTAACGGTTGAAGTTAATCGAGTAAGCTTAATTGTGTCACAAGTTATCACCAAAGCTTTTGAAATCGAATGTTCTCCTAAGCAACTAATTTGGAGTGAAATCGCTCATAGAATTGGAGAACTGGGACTACCAGGAACACCAATCCGGCTGATATTAACAGCACTCAGAGAAAATAAGTTAGTATTTGAAAGCAGTTTTTTGGAAACAGATAGAAAACCTGTCTGGCCTTCCTTATTAAATATTCGTCCTCGTCAAATATCTTCAGCTAAACCTTTTGTTGCTGTCAGTATTATCCCAACAGGAGTCCGTGCGGAAATAGGAGGTTTTGCTGGTGACGCTACCCCAAGTGTTAATCTTTTAGCCAAAGCTTGTGATTATTTAGTTGTTAATCCCAATTCGGTTACAGCTTCTGACCTCTATTATGCTAGTGACAATGTTCTTTACCTAGAAGGAAATTTAATTTGCCATCTCTTGTTGGGGCATACTACTCTGATACCAGAAACTCGCACCAAAATTGGTGTGATTATTGAGAAAACCCAAGAGAAATTTTTGAACAATATCCTTAATGCCCTCAATGCTTTGAGAACTGTTGGAGGAATCAATATTGATCCTGTGGTGGTGACAGGTGGACAAGTGAGAACCAAATGCACTTATTCCCCCTACGGTCATGCCTCTGGAGAATTTGAGGGCATTGATGAGTTGATGAAGGCATTAGATATTGTTGCTCAGACAGACACTAATGCCGTTGCTTTTTCCACCACTCTCTTAGTTGAGGATGAAGTTCGACAGCAGTATTACAACAAAGAATCTATACCAAATCCCTGGGGAGGAGCAGAGGCAATTCTTACCCACATGACGACGAATTTTTATCCTTTTACTGCTGCCCATTCACCATTACTGCTAGATGAAGCTCATACCATGTTTGGCACTCTAGGAGACCCACGGGATGGTGCAGAGTTAATCTCTAGTTCATTTCTCTGTTCGACTTTGAAAGGATTAACCCACTCTCCACGTTTAGCAAAATTCGATACTCCATTGCCATCAGGATGTCAGGGAATTTCTGTAGAAAATGTCTCAGCAGTTGTGATGCCAGAAAGTTCGGTAGGCAATATTCCCTTCTTTGCCTCTCTTGAGCAAAATATTCCAGTTATTCTGGTTCGGGACAATTACACTCAGTATGAAGTAACTCCCTCCATTCTGGGAATTGACCATGAACGGAGAAAAATTTACTACGTGAATAGTTACATGGAAGCCTCTGGGTTACTCCTCGCTTTACGACATGGAATTGCCCCTGAAGCCACAACACGTCCTATGCCCCCAATAGAGCCAATTTTTCTTTAAAATCGAATTTTTTCAGTCGCTGCTAACACTTGTCAGCAAAACTCAAAACCGAGGGAGGGGAGCATCCCACTTTGGTAGATTTATCCTCGCAGGGAATAGCAGAATCAGACGAACCTGCTTGACTAATTAGGAGAATTAAATTAACAGAAAGCTGCGTATTAAGGACTTTAGTCTTAAAAATACTTCGGTCGTTCCTACAGCGTTGCCTAGGAAAGGATAAATTGCTCACTACTAACAAGCCTCTCACTTTACATTTAATTATTTCTAAATTCAGCAGAATTTTTGCCAATTTGGAATGCTCCCAAACCCAATAAATTCAAGATCAAACAGGAGACCTATGGAACCCACAGCAAACTACCCAAATGGCAAATTGTCTACTTACAAGATGATTGCATCTCATTCCCCAGAAATAAAACTTCGGCTCCACACTCCTGCTCATCAAGGCGTTCGAGGGGAATCCGGATATTTTGACGATCGCATCTATGCTTACGATTTACCCTTTCTCAAACGTGATAAATTTGACAATGTAGAAAAGCATATTTCTAGTTTGTATAAAACTAAACGTACCTTTTGTCTTACTGGAGGAGCTACCCAAGGAGTTTTAATTGCCTGTAGCATACTGGCAAGAAGACACCGTAAAGTTGCCATCGGTCTAAATAGTCATCTATCCATCATTCATGGATTTATCCTCTCAGGAGTAGAGCCATTTTTTATGCCGTCGCGTTCCTTCATGCCCACAGATGAAGAAGTTATTCAAGCATTAGAATCAGCAGATGGAGATGTGACTGCACTTTTTTTAACACATCCTAGCTATGATGGCATCACGACGGACTTATGCAGGGTTTCCCAATACTGCCGTAGTAGAAATATTGAGTTGATGATCGATGAAGCACATGGCACTCATTTTCCTTTTTTAGAGGAAGAAAATTTATCAGCCTTGACATTAGAATGTGACTTAGTTGTTCATAGCCTGCACAAGTTTGTTGGTAGTCTTGTGCAAACAGCATTAATTCACTTACCGGCAGGTTCAGTGATTACTGAGGAAGAAGCACTCACCGCCCTGACATTGTTTGAAACCACATCAAGGAGTAATCTCCTATTATTAAGTATAGAAGAAGCTATTCAACTAGCTTTTGGCGATGAGAGAAAATCTATTTTTCACAAGGTGGCTGGCAACTGTCATCAATTGCGGTCTCTACTAGATAATTGGGAAAATACTTTAACTTATGATTCCCAGGTGTCCGATCCATTCAAACTTTTCCTGTATAGCGATCGCATTTCCGGTGATAATCTAGCTAAATTACTGTATGAAAGTGGTGTTTATTTTGAATATTTTGATCCCAGAGGAGTACTACTAATTTTCTCATTTCAAAATACTGATGATGATTTTGTCCATGTAGCTAAAGTCTTGGCAGAAATTTATACAACTCTGGCTACTCAAGCTCCCAGAGAATTATTTGACGAACATATTTTAATTAGAACTCCGGTGATGCGGTGTTTACCGAGAGAGGCTTTTTTTGCATCCACAAGAAAAGAAGTTTATCTCCAGGAAGCAAAAGGACTGGTGAGTTGTCAAAACATCAAAAAAATCCCCCCTTGCGTTCCGGTTTTGATACCTGGTGAAGAAATCACTGACTGGCATCTCCAGACAATAGCACCAGATACCTTAGTTAAAGTCATGAGTTAAAGAAGTAGCGTTTAGGAGACAGTCTAATCTTAAGTTCCACTAAAGAGGTTGTTTGCAACTGGGGATTTATAACTTAGCAAATTGAAGAGCTAATAAACTGTACTCAATAAATTTTAAATTGGAGCTTTATTCAGAGTGCTGATTATAACTAAGATTTTGAATTGTGAATTAAATTAGGACTTACGCATTGACAAAAAATGGTAAATATGTATATCAATTTTATTCATTGAAAGTCCTATAAATTGTGCGTTAGGGAACGCACACTACGTGTAGGATGCGTCCCCTGACGCATCGAAAAAGCCTGAAAAAAGGGTAAATTTGTACAGTGCGTAAGTCCTACAAATGTATACTGTTGAATAATCAAATAGGAGTCCTAAATGAATGATAAATTAATTACTTATCAGATGATTTCGTCTCATGAATCAGTTACAAAACTGAGGCTTCACACTCCTGCTCATCAAGGATATAGAGGAGTATCGGAACATTTTGATGATTGCATTTATGGCTATGATTTACCGTTCTTTAACCGTGACGAATTTGACAATGTAGAAAAGTATATTTCTAGTCTATATAAAACAAAACGTACATTTTTTATTACTGGAGGAGCTACTCAAGGAATTTTAATTGCCTGTAGTCTATTGGCAAGAAAACATCGAAAAGTTGCTATTGGTCTAAATAGTCACCTATCCATAATTCATGGATTTATCCTTTCGGGAACAGAACCATTTTTTATTCCATCTCGTTCCTTCATGCCCACAGATGAAGAAGTTATTCAAGCATTAGAAACAGCAGGTGAGGAGGTAACTGCACTTTTTTTAACCTATCCTAGCTACGATGGAAAAATAACTAACTTAGAGAATATTGCCAAATATTGCCGGAGTAAAAATATTGAGTTCATGCTCGACGAAGCACATGGAACTCATTTTCCTTTCTTAGAAGCAAAAACATCAGCAGTGACATTAGAATGTGACTTAGTTGTTCATAGCCTGCACAAGTTTGTTGGTAGTCTTGTGCAAACAGCATTAATTCACTTACCGGAAACTTCAGTGATTACCGAGGAAGAAGCACTCACCGCCCTGGCATTGTTTGAAACCACATCAAGGAGTAATCTCCTATTATTAAGTATAGAAGAAGCTATTCAACTGGCTTTTGGAGATGAGAGAAAATCTATTTTTCACAAGGTGGCTGGCAATTGTGATCAATTGCGGTGTCTGCTAGATAATTGGGGAAATACTTTAACTTATGATTTCCAGGTTTCCGATCCATTCAAGCTTTTCCTGTATAGCGATCGCATTTCCGGTGATAATCTAGCTAAATTACTGTATGAACGTGGTGTTGATGACGAATACTCTGATTCCAGAGGAGTACTACTAATTTTCTCATTTCAAAATACTGATGATGATTTTGTCCATGTAGCTAAAGTCTTGGCAGAAATTTACACAACTCTGGCTACTCAAGCTCCCAGACAATTATTTGACGAGCATATTTTAATGAGAACTCCAGTAATGCGGTGTTTACCGAGAGAGGCTTTTTTTGCATCCACAAGAAAAGAAGTTTATCTCCAGGAAGCAAAGGGACTAGTGAGTTGTCAAAGCATCAAAAAAATCCCCCCTGGTACTCCGGTTTTGATACCTGGTGAAGAAATCACTGACTGGCATCTCCAGACAATAGCACCAGATACCTTAGTTGAGGTAGTGGGTTCTTCGGTTATTTCTATGGAAAAACCAGTTAAAAATCAGTGAAAGCCTTATTTTGTAAGCATTTCATTTTAAACAGGAGCATAATTCTTTATCAGAGGGTTACTTATGAATGAGCATTTTAATGATTCAAAAATACTAGTTGCTCATCTAAAACAACAACTTGATGGCCCACAACTTCTTACCGAGACAGAACTGCATAAGTTATTAATCGAGTGGAATGACACTCAGCGTGATTATCCTCAAGATAAGTGTATTCATCAGCTATTCGCAGAGCAGGTGGAACGCACTCCAAAAGCTGTCGCTGTGGTTTTTGAAGAGAAACAACTAACCTACCAAGAACTTAATGCCAGAGCCAATCAGCTAGCACATCACCTGCAAAGCCTGGGGGTTGGGCCAGAAGTGCTAGTGGGTATCTGCGTTGAACGCTCCCTAGAAATGATAGTGGGAGTTCTTGGTGTCCTCAAAGCAGGTGGTGCTTATGTTCCCCTAGACCGAGGGTATCCGTCTGAGCGCTTGGCTTATATGCTGGAAGACTCTTCTGTGCCAGTGCTGCTTACCCAGGCGCATCTGTCCGAGGAGTTTTCCCAATACTCTGCACATACCATCTGCTTGGATTCTGATTGGGTAAAAATTGCCCACCAGGTGAAGTCAAACCCCACGAGCGACGTGACGCCCGATAACCTAGCATATGTCATCTACACCTCTGGCTCAACTGGTCAGCCCAAGGGGGTTACTGTTCCTCACCGAGCAGTAAACCGCTTATTACTTAATACGAATTACATCAATTTACAATGCCAAGATGTAGTTGCTTTCGCGTCAAACTTTTCCTTCGATGCTGTCACTTTTGAGATTTGGGGAGCGCTACTTCACGGGGCGAAGCTCGTTGGGGTTTCTAAGGATGTGGTTCTTTCACCCAATGACTTTGCACAGTTTATTCAAAAGCAAGAAATCAGCGTGTTGTTTTTGACAACCGCCTTATTTAATCAAATGGCGAGTGTTGTTCCCTCGGCTTTCCGTTCGGTACACCACCTTCTATTTGGAGGAGAGGCGGTCGAGCTAAGGTGGGTCAAAGAAGTGCTGAAGAATGAGCCACCTCAGCGATTGCTTCATGTTTATGGACCGACAGAAAGTACAACATTCGCCACCTGGTACTTGGTACAGGATGTCGCAGAAGGGGATACAACTATTCCCATAGGTCGCCCCATCTCCAATACGCGCTGTTTTCTGCTGGATGCGCAAAAGCAACCTGTCCCCATTGGTGTCCCTGGAGAGCTGTACATCGATGGAGATGGGCTGGCACGGGGATACCTTAACCGTCCCGATTTAACTCTGGAGAAATTTATCCCCAACCCCTTGAGCAATGAACCTGGTTCTCGCCTCTACAAAACTGGTGACTTAGCCCGCTATCTACCTGATGGCAATATTGAGTTTCTCGGACGTATCGACCATCAAGTAAAGATTCGCGGCTTCCGTATTGAATTGGGCGAGATTGAGGCAGCACTAACTCAACATCCAGACGTGCGGGAAGCTGTTGTGATAGTTAGAGAGGATATTCCAGGTGATAAGCGCCTAGTAGCCTATCTAGTGGAAAACCCACAAAGCAGCGTACTGTCTGAGCAAAAGCTAATACCGCTTCTCCGCAGTTTTTTACAAGCAAAACTGCCTGTGTATATGATACCTGATCGCTTTGTCACGTTGGATGCTTTACCCCTAACCCCTAATGGCAAAGTTGATCGCTCCTCGCTACCAGTGCCTGATGCTACTAGACCAGACCAATCAGAAAATTTTGTCGCCCCTAGCACGCCTACTGAAAAAATCCTAGCAGCTATTTGGTCTGAAGTTTTGGGACTGCAACAAGTAGGTATTAAAGACAACTTTTTTGAATCGGGGGGACACTCGCTGCTTGCCACCTCTATTGTCTCACGTATTGAGCAAGCCTTTTCTATCCAACTTCCTCTGGACTATCTATTTACGACACCTACCATAGCTTCAGTCAGTCAGTACATCGAAAATTCACGCCTAATTGAATCCAGGAGTATGGTGATTGACGCCCCTCCACCTCTGGTACACGTCCCACGAGAGCAACATATACCCTTGTCTTCTGCACAAAAGTCTACATGGGAGTCAGTGGAGTTGAATCCAGACAGCTGCGGCTACAACTGCCCTATGATTCTACATTTCACTATCCCGCTCTCTGCCCATGTCTTGGAGCAAAGCATCAATGAGATTATCCGTAGACACGAAATTCTACGTACTAACTTTACTATTGTACAAGGTCAACCCCAGCAGGTCGTTGCTCCATCCCTTACCGTGCCTCTAGAGATACTAGATTTGCAGCATCTACTTCCAGTAGAGCGAGATGCGGCGGCTCAAAGAATTTTTACTCAACAAGCCCGCCACAAATTTAATCTAGCATCTGGCTCTCTGATGAAGACAACCTTGCTGAAGTTGGCAAAGGAGAAGTATCAGCTATTAGTCACAATACACCACATAATTACAGATGGCTGGTCAATGGGAATCTGGCTTCAAGAGTTAGAAATTATCTATAGTGCCTTCTCCATTGGTAAGCCTTCACCCTTACCTGAACAACCTATTCAGTACGGGGATTTCACCATCTGGGAGCAACAGTGGTTAAATGCAGGGTTACTGGCAAAGCAGCTTGCTTATTGGCAGAAAAAGCTGGCTAATATTCCCACACCACTCAATCTCCTACCTACTAAACAGCCACAGCAAACCACGAGCAGTCAATATGCATCTTTATATTCTCTAGAACTGCCAGAGAGTCTGGGACTTGCAATCACATCTCTCAGCCGTTCCCAAGGAGTTACCAATTTTGTCATTATTTTGACGGCTCTAAAGATACTCTTGTTTAAATTAAGTGGACAAACAGAAATTATAGTCACGGGGATAACGGCTAATCGCCGAACTCCAGTAGTTGAAAAAATGATGGGTTGCTTTTTTAATTGCCTTTATTTGTACTCCCACATTGATGACTTGCAAACAGGACAAACTCTTCTACAACAGGTTAAACAGACAGTTAGTGAAGCGATCGCTCATCAAGATATTCCTGTAAATAATGTGTTTAATAATATCAGCGGACTAAAATCCCTGCAAACCACATTTGTGAGTATGATTCCACCAGTTTCTGGGCAAGGTGAAATGTTTGATTCAGAACCCATAGCACTTGTAAATCAAGGTGAACTTTGGAATGAAGAGGAAAATCCGCTAGAAATTTATATTTATTCACCGAAAGCAGATTATTCAATTATGAGAATTTTAGCATATTACAGTACAAACTTATTTACATCTGAAAGCATAGAGCAGTTTTTTAGTGACTATCAAAATATTCTTCAGCAGCTTGTTAAAAATTCAGAAATAAAAATTTCTGAATTTGAGTTATTTTCAAAAAAATCTTAGTGTTACAAATTAAAAATTTTCATCAATTAAAACAGGGATTAATCGCCAATGAATAGTGAAGAAAATCAAATTTTATCAATTTTTCATAGATTAGAAATTGACTCTAAATTAGAAAGTGTGACCAAGATTTATAATAATGAGTCTATCTTATATGATGGTAGACATTACAATCTACTTTATGAGAATAATTACCTTGAACCCGATATACTAGTTCGTGACATTCCTTTTTGGATGGATATGGCAAATCGTTATGGTGAGCCAATTTTAGAATTATGTTGTGGTAATGGTAGAATTTCCATTAGTTTAGCAGAACAAGGTTGGCAGGTAACGGGGATTGATATTTCCGAATCTATGCTAGAAGAAGCTAGAAGAAAATGCTCTCAAGTAGAATGGATACAAGCTGATGTCCAAAACTTTGCCCTTGATAAGCAGTTCTCCCTGATAATAATTCCTTTCAACACCCTGGGACATCTTTCAGATTTACAATCAATTGAGAATTGCTTGAAATTGGTTCGTAAATATCTACAACCAGACGGCAGATTTATTATTGAACTAGAAAATTACTTGCGAGAAGATAACCTAGAATTCTTATTATCTAAAACTCGAAACTTATATTCAGTATATGAAGATCCAGACGGAAAAGGTACAGTCGTAGTAACTTATGAAAATGAATTACATTTGCCTCAACAGATATGGATTTGGAAGCTATTTTTCCAATTAACAGGACAAAAACAAGAAATTGTAGAAGAAATAAAATATCGGTTATATTTCCCAAAAGAGCTAGATATGCTGCTGAAGTATAACGGGTTTACAATCGAACATTGGTTTGGTGATTATGATCTAACACCTTTCACTTCGGAATCTCCCCGACAAATATTAATTTGCCGTTCCTAATTATTTTGTTCATTTTGCTGGGGAGGCAACACTGATAAGTGTCAACTTAAGCGAAAAACCTTTGAAAATCTCGTTCCTAGTCTCCGACTAGGAATGCAATCAGTGCGGCTCTGCCGCTAGGGAGGGGAGGCAGAGCCTCCCAAGGGGCATTCCCAGCCTGAGTCTGGGAACGAGATCATCTCTGAAACCTTTTTCTAGGTTGGATTTCACCTTAAGTTGACACCAATGGGCAAAACTGATAACCAACAATCAAGATAAAATTATTGGTTTGTCTCCTCAAGACTCCTTATTACAATCAACCCAAAAAATTATAAGATTTTTAAATAAGGATAGCCGGAATAGTTTCGTTCGAGATTATTAGGTCGAAACTTTGTGTAATAAATCCAAGATGCGCTGACTCTCCTAAGAACGACTAGTAAACTGATTTTAATACAGCGGATTTACTCCTGTTTTGCATTCCCCCATTCTTTGGGATTAAAACAAATGTCTAATGCTAATCTTCCAGAAAATTTAACAACCTTTACGGCTTACCCACAGACAGAACAAGTTTGCCGAGATGAACTTAGTCAAGGTACTCTTGACATTGATTCATTCAAGCAGAATCGTCAGCGTTGCTCTTTATCTAGCTGTCACGGTATGTGCTGTCATCATGGAACTCACGTCAATCAAGAAACTGCTGAAGTTATTCAAAGAGTCGCTGAAGAAGAAGCAGAGTTTTTTAAGTCTCTTGGTCTTGACTTACCAAAAGAAGTAATTATCGATGATGAAGATTATGAAGACTTTCCGGTTGAAAAGTTGGAATGGAAAGGTCTATGTTCGATTAAGAAAACAGCAGTAAAGGAGAAACATATTTCCAGTATTGTGAACGACTATCCAAGGCATTTCAAAAATACATCCTGTGTTTTTTTACTAGATGATTCTCGCTGCGGATTACAGGAGCTTTCCAAAGCAAAAGGATTACATCCCTGGCACTATAAACCATTCACCTGTTGGCTTTTCCCAATTCTGATTGCTCCAGGGCAGAATCAACCGGAAATAGTTTTACCCAGTCCTGAAACTGAACCTTGGTATTTTCCAGAGTATGGCTATGATGGTTTCTTCACAAAAGTGCCTTGTGGTCAATATTCTGAGTGTGGGCAACTAGGTTATATTTTATTGCAGGAAGAACTAAAGTTTTTGTCAGAGATTGTGGGTCGAAACTTTGGGCAAGAAATTCAAGATGCGATCGCTAACTCTGCTGAGAGTGATTAAGAAACTGATTTGAATACAGGCGTTTGATCCTCATCTGTGGCTAGACTCCTGTCTGGCTTTTCCTCATCCTCGCTAGGTTGGATAATCTCAGAAGTTGAAAGGTAAAAACGATAGATTAAAAACAGTGTGGCTAGTGTGGTTCCTATCGTTAACCCTGACCACAAACCGATAGAACCCCAATTGAGATGAAAGCAAAGCAGGTAGCCGCAAGTCATACCAACACACCACTGAAACAGGATGTTAATCAATAAAGGTAAGCGGGTGTCTTGGATGCCCAGCAACGTCCCTAAAGCAATCAGGTTAAGTCCGAAAGCGATGAGAAAAAGTGAGGCAATTCTCAACAAGGGGATTGCAGACGTGATTGCTAGGACGTTATCTAAATTACTGGCATCTAAATAGATGGTGGCAATCTGCTCTGGAAATAGACATATAGCAACGGCAATCAGGCTCATTGCTGCTAAACCAATGGCAATTGCTGCAAATCCTGCCCTCTTTGCACTCCTTGGGTCATTCTGACCGATCATTTGTCCAACTCGCGTCATGGTAGCGTAAGAGATCGCTGTCGGCACAATCAAAGATACTTCTAGAGTTTGCACGACAATTTCATTGGCTGCTAGCAAGGTTGTTCCCATGTAGCCACTCAGCAAGGCAATCAGGGTAAACAAGATCAATGAGGAGGCGTATTCCAATCCAAGGGGCCAGCCATTTTGCCAAAGTTCGGCAAACACATGTTTATTGAACTGTAGAGAAGCAAATAGTTTGTATTCTTTAAACCAAGGATGGAAACCAATTACGGCGGCAGCAGCTAGGAAATTCACCCAGTAGACAAAGGTGCCAGCCCAACCAATGCCCGCTAATCCTAGAGGTGGCAAGCCTAGATGACCAAAGATTAAAAGGTAGTTAGCAGTAATATTGAGGGGAATACTAGTCAGAGCGATCGCACTAATAAGTTGGGGGCGATTGACGGCAGTTGCAACCTCTTTAAGGATGAAGAACCCCACTGCTGCCGGTAAACTCCAAACAATGGCTCTTAAATAAGTACTAGCTAGGGCTACTGTGTTTTCTTGTTGACCCGATAGCATCAAAATCGAGTCCAGATGCCAAGTGAGCAACATCATTGGTAAAGACAGAGCAACCACCAGCCAGAGTCCTTGGGCGAAGATTTGGCGAATGCGCTCTGTGTTGTCGGCGCCAAAGGCTTCAGCTGCTAGGGGACTGGCTCCTTCTATAACCCCCATACAAATAAGAAGTAGGGTATAGAAGGTGATGACACCCAAAGCGCCGGCAGCGAGGGATTGAATGCCCAAGAATCCCATCATGACGGTATTTACAAAACCAACAGCCGCCTCAGCGAGCTGAATGCCCCCCAAAGGAACTGCTAAATGTAGGGTAGCAAAAACTTCTGATAGGAATTTTGAAGGCGATCGCATCGAATCAACTGCTCCTGAATTGGATTTGGAGTATCTCTTATGTCAGTGTATCAATATATTAAGATTCCCCAAATCAAAGGCGCTAGGTAGAATGCCGGTACTGCCAATTTAGTTCTACCCCGTAGATAAAAGCAAAGGATATACTAAAACATTAGCGACTGATCTACTTCAACAAGTATTAAATAGCAACATCCATAGTGTCGCCCAAAGAAATGGCTTAAGTGATGAAGAAGTTGAATCAATGTTAAAGAAGTATCGCAAATATTAAACTTTTAAATAATATTATTTATGATTTATATAATTAAGATTTTCTAAACTCCATCTTCCATAATATCCAGTAGATTTTAATTTTTCTGCATACATATTAACTTTTTGTAGATTTTGAACTGTAAAGTTTATAAATGGATCTCGCCTTGTGTAAACACCATCTATATTAAAATCATCAAGTGGATGACCACTGAAAGCAATTAAACAGAGAGGAGATATGAGATTATTTAAATTTTTGGTAAACTGCTTCATCTCCTCTAATGAGAGAGCTTGTTTATCTGGATGAATAACTATCATTACTTCGTGATATTCATCTGTTTTAAATTCATTGATTAAATCTAGAACTTTTGCATCTAAACCCAATTTTTCAGAGTAGTCAAAATTAGAAATTTTATATACAATTTTATTTTCCTGACGAAATTTATTTACAAAGGGGCAAATGGGCATATTGTCAAAAACAGGATTTGGCTTTTCTATAAATTTTTCCATGTGATCTATCATAGTAATAATCACTTCATCATCATTATTGTGTAGGTTCATAAATTTTTAAAACTTTGTCAGGATTTATCGGGAAGTAAAGGGAAAATACAGGTACTTCAGCATATCCAAAATATCCACAAAAATAATAGCACTATTTTTCAGCCATTTTGCCAAAGTTCGACAAATACATCTCTATTGAACTTTAAAGAAGCGAATAGTTTGTATTCTTTAAACCAAGGGTGGAAAGCAATTACGGCAGCAGCAGCGAGAAAATTTACCCAGTAGACAAAAGTGCCAGCCCAACCAATCCCCGCTAATCCTAGAGGTGGCAAGCCTAATTTACCAAAGATTAAAAGGTAGTTGGCGAGAATACTCAGGGGAATTCTAGTCAGGGCGATCGCATTAAGTCAACTGCTCCTGAATTGTCTTAAGAGTATCTCTCATCTCGGTGTATCAAGACATTCACTTCCCCCAAATAGCCAGCACTAGCTTAAATGCCACAATGGAGCGATCGCTTGATTTTTTACACTTCCTTATTGCCACTAGGGACAAGTTCACCCGTAATTGCTTCATTTTCAGTGTTTCCAGCCCTAGCCCCTGGTTGTGTTATCAATGGATATACTTATTTTTCCTAAAAATGTGCTTAATATAGCAGTAGAGTTGGAATCTGCTGTTTGAAGTTTTTGGAGTGCGTTAGCGGAGCCTACCGTAGGTATCGCTTTTGAAGCTGGAACTTATATATAATTGAAGCAGAAGCCTTGGAAAATCAGTAAAAGCAATGCGGGTGTAGCAATAGGTTCTCCCAAACCATTATGCTATTTAATGCATGATACTTGGAACTCAACACTCACTCAATGGCAAAAACACCAATTGCTCTCTATCGACAGGGCAATGCTAGTTCTCCCAGAATGGAAAACGTTCGACCTAATAAGGATATTGCTACTTATGATAAAGATGGTCAAACTTGGGTCATGACTACTTTAGCAGATGGCAAATCACCTGGAGGAATTTCGACATTTGCGAATCAAGGATATGGACAGAACTGGTGGAAACTAGAGTCTGGTACTGAACTTCCAGAGCAACTAGAATTAGTTAACGACTACGATAACCACTGGTTGTGGAAACCAAGTAAAACAATGCCAATAGATGAATATAAAGCAGCCCTTCAATTAATAGGTACATATTTCTGTAAAGTGAATTAATAGCGATAAAAATTATATATTGTTTATGATTTAGAAAATTTTTCTGTTCATCCCGATATTGTGTCTAAGGAGTTGCAAATGAATCTATCTTTTAAAGATATACAGTTCATTGTAGAAGCAATTGAACTTCTGATTGAGAAATATCAAGAACGGCTCAAGGAAATTGAAGATATAGATGAAGACGAGGCTTCTGATATTGGCAATGACACTATGTTTCTCGAATCACTTCATAGAAAACTGGGGGATAATTTGAAGAAGAGTATTTCGCCAGAGCAAATATCATCTCTTGAAGAACACAACAAGGAATTAGCTAAGATTTTAGAGGAAGATACTATATTAATTCAAAATTATTGACAATCGAAAGCCAGCCTAAAAAAGATAGCCCCGTCTAATATAAAAATGGAAGATTGGTTACGTCGTAGAAAATTGGGAATTAGTTTAGAGGAAAGAGCATCAATGATGCAAGATAATACATTGGAGAGCTTGCAAGAGTTACGTTTGTCATATTTTTTAAAAAAGCCAGCTTCAAAATTACCAATTGAGGATCGATTAATTTTGGCATACGCGATTACTGAATCCCTTCTTCAGGAAGAATAAAACACACAGTATGCATTCAGCAACGCCAAGCTGTAATTATGTTGTTAATTTCCCTTTTCCACCCCCGTAATTTGGGAAATTAACTCTGAGGCTTGATTAATTAACTCAGTATCAATATCAATTTGATAATTGCCTTGATTTAAAACACCCATCACAACTTTTGCTAAATCTGCATTACCTTTCCTCGCACCTAAACCATTAATCGCGCATTCAATTTGCCTGACACCGCAATTTAAAGCTATAAGCGAATTATCTACCGCCATACCTAAATCATCATGGCAATGTACAGAAACAATAGCTTGATCAATATTTGGCACGCAATTAAAAATCATTTGCAGAAGTTGGGAAAATTCTGCTGGTGAAGACAAACCTAAGCTATCGGGAATACTAATTGTATTCGCACCGCTTTTAATCGCCGTTTCAATAGCTTTACACAAAAAATCTGCCTGACTTCTGGGAGCATCAAAAGCACTCCATTCCACATCATCACAGTAATTCCGTGCTAGAGAAACACTATCTTTAATTGTTGATAATACTTGCACTTCGCCGAGTTTCGACTGATTTTTAATATTTACCGGAGTGTAAGTATGAATTCTGCCTCTAGCCGCTGGTTTAATTGCTTCAGCAACACTAATTATTTCATTTTTCTGTGAACTTGCTAATCCACAAATCGTAGCATTTTTAATTATTTTCGAGATATTAAAAACTTCATCAAAATCCTTTTGCGAATTGCCTGGATAAGCAACTTCAATAATATCTACTCCCATTGCTTCCAGCAGTTGGGACATGGTAATCTTTTGTTGGAGATTCATTTTGACACCAGGCATAAGTTCGCCATCACGCATGGTGGTGTCAAAAACTATCACTTTAGTCATTTGTCAAGTATGGTTTAATTACCGCTGACTAAGCTTTCTTGATACATTATTTCCTGAAACTGAATCATATCTTTTTGCGGATCGGAGAGTCCGACTTTGACTAATAATTGTTCACCCAAATTCACAGAACGCTTGAAGGTCATTGGCAACTGCAAGCCGATATCTTCTAACAAAATTAGCGCTAAATTGCTATCTTCTCGCAACCACATTAAGACTGTAATCTGCCAAACTTGCTCAGGATGACGGCGCAAATATTCTAAAGCATAATATCGATTAGTTTGTCGTTCCACCATCGTCACCTCTTGGGTGATACTGGTGACATTCATCATCACTTCTTTAAGTTGTTCGGCGGAGAAGGGCAAAATTGCGCCCCGTAAGTGGGCTTTGAGTTGAAAGTGGGTCAGTAAGTCACTGTAACGACGAATGGGGGAAGTAGCCTGGGTGTAGGTAGCCAAGCCTAAACCAGCATGGCGCACAGGCGTAATGCTCATTTCACTTTTGGGCATACAACGACGCATGGCGCAGGCACGGACGAATCCGGCTGGGAGTAGAAGCAATTCTTCGTCTGGGGGTAATTCTGGTTGTGGTTGACCACGAAATGGTAGAGGTATGTTATGAGTTTGGCCGTAACGCGCCGCCACTTCACCAGCCAAAATCATCATTTCTGCTACTAACTGGCGCGATGAGGAATCATCTAAAATGTCAATGTTGATCTCGCCATCTTTGACTTTGATCATCGCCTCTGGCATATTGATGCTGATGGCACCTTGGTTATATCGCCAAGATTTGCGCTGTTTTGCCCAATTTGCGATCGCCTCTATTTCTGGTTCAGCCTCCACTCCTAACTCCAGCATCTCATCTACATCTTCATAGGTGAGGCGATAAGTGGGCTTAATCAGGCTGGGATGAATGCTGTAATCTGCTACTGCCCCAGTTGCATCTAAAATAATCCCAAAACTCAGGGCGCAAGAAATTCTTCCCTGTACCAAACTCATGGGCCCAGTAGCCAATACCTCCGGGAACATGGGAATCATCCCTGTCGGCAAATAAACTGTACTGCCGCGCTTTCTGGCTTCTAGGTCTAATTCATCTTCCGGTACTAACCACCGGGTAGGATCGGCAATATGCACCCACAGGCGTTGCCGTCCATCCGAAAGTAATTCCCAACTCAGACCATCATCTATTTCTGTGGTGCTTTCGTCATCAATGGTGTACACCTTCAGGTGAGTCAAATCCAGACGATTTGCATCTAAGTCAGTTGGCGGAAAATCCAAACGCTGTTGCGCCACTTCTAATACCTTATTAGGAAACTGAACCGGAATTGAAGAACGACGCAGGAACAAGTTTTCATGGGGACTCCACCAACCTAAGTCGATCAACAGTTGAAAGGCTGCCTGGGGAGTTGCAGAACGTCCCAGCATGGTCATAGTTTCCAATACTGGAGCACCTGGAGGATAGGCACGAGCCAAAGCATCGTAATTTACCCCCATCCGCACGATGTCCGCCATTAGGGCTGCATATTTTTCCAGTCCTTCTAAGCGCTGGCGATCGTGTCGCTGCCATTCTACTGCTTCACCCTTGAGCGCCTGTTCTACGCGAGCTAAAAATTCCTGCTGTCCCTTAGCTTTTTGCGATTCTACTTCTATCTGGTGTTGACGTTCTGCCACTTGAGCAGCAGTTCTCGGCTCGTAGGCCTCTCCTTTTTGCTTGAAATAGAGTTTGTCCTCTGATAACAAGCAATAGGCGGCGTAAGAATGGGGCCCGGACGATTCCGAATACAACAGATTCGCCATTTGAGATGGGGTAACTGTTTCCCCATCCTCTACCAATAATTCCCAAGCCACAGACAAGCTAGATGGATCTAAGTAAGGCTGAACCTGCTCCAAAAAGCTGGCAATCTCAGATGGCTTGTAGGTTTGTCCGTTAACTGTGTAGGTAATTTGTCTAGGCGCGAGGCTGTGGGATTGACCGCGTTCATCTACCACAAACCAACGGGTCTTGCCGTCTGGGCGGTCTACTACACCCAGACGACGATCGCCTTGAACCCTAAATTCAACCAGCGTCCCCTTCTCCACAACTCTCGCTACTTACTAATTTTAGATTTTAGATTTTGGAATTAGATAACTGGCATTTAATCCCTAATCTGATGATTTGAAATTTGGGAGGTTATTATACACTCCCTTCTGGTCTAAAGTTTAGATTTTGGACTTAAAGCTAACGTTTAATTCTGTACAAACGCCACTTTTTTGGATCATCTAAAATCCTTTCATCCAAAATCCAAAATTGATTTAGCCTTCTGCATTGATAAATGGCAGCAAAGCCACAATCCGGGAGCGTTTAATTGCTAATGTCAATTCTCGCTGTTGCTGAGATGTCAGCCCCGTAATCCTACGTGGTAGAATCTTACCACGCTCGGTGACAAACTTACGCAATAAATCAACATCTTTATAATCAATTGGTTCTCCTGGCTTGATGGGAGACAAACGACGACGGTAGTAACTCATTTTTACTTGATTTCCTTATGAACAGTATGTTTGTTGCAGTGGGTGCAGAACTTGCTTAGTTC
The DNA here is from genome assembly GCF_014697195.1 of Cylindrospermum sp. FACHB-282. Classification (GTDB taxonomy): domain Bacteria; phylum Cyanobacteriota; class Cyanobacteriia; order Cyanobacteriales; family Nostocaceae; genus Cylindrospermum. The sequence continues at coordinate 97,452 of NZ_JACJRJ010000006.1, forward strand.
TAGGCGGTTCGTGGTGTTGCGACGGTTCTTTGTACTGGTGTAGCGGGAAACGCCAGCAGAACGCTTGTCTGGGTTAGTACGACACTCGGTGCATTCTAGTGTCACTATTATGCGGGCACCTTTACTCTTAGCCATAATCTTACAAACTGTAAAGCTGGGAGAGAATTAACACAAATGCCTATCTTCTCACATTTCGCTGCAATTTTTCAACTAATCGCTTAACTTTTAGATCCAGCGAATAGCCACGCCGCGACGAAACTATGATAGTCCTAGCATAGCGATCATGCAAAGCCTGCCGCATTAGAGAATCTGATAAGGCAGAACCACAGTCAATTGCTAGGGGAAGTAGTAGCAGTATAGCAGTGGGATTGGCCATTATAGTGCTGAGGGTAATTGACGTCAGCAGGGCACTAAAGCCAATAATCGCCTCTCGCATCAACAAGGCTTGCAATTGGGGGATTCTGCCCACTACTTGCCCATTGTCAACTTCTAACACTTTCAAGTCAAACGCCCAACGCCCTAAACTCTGTCCCTGATTGTTGTACACCACCAGCACGCGCAAAACTAGCCAAGCGATGATAAATACTAGAATTTGCACAAACTGAATCCCAGGACTACCGCTGTTAAAGACGGCGCTAATTAACCAAGCACCAAGGAAATCTAGCCCGAATGCCATACCGCGTCGCGCTATTTCCGCCTTGGGATAGTGTTTTTGGCTAGTTTTGACGATGGTCATACAAAAAATAGGTGTTTTTGTTTAGGACTTGGGCATTAATTATTGATTTGGCCTAAATTTAATCAACGGTCTACCTGTTAGCAAAATTAAACTTTGGCAATTTCAGCAAAGCGGATTTTTAGATAATCATCTTCCATCTTTGCCCCCGCGGGTTGGAGTGCTGCCAACGCTTGCGGTAATACTAAGTTACGGCGATGGTTGCCAATGGTAATGTTTAATTCATCCCCGGTTTTACTTAGTTGCACTTGATTTTTGGGAATACCGGGTAAATAAAGTTCCAAACTATATTGGTTGTTCTCTTGAACTACCCTGAGAGTTGTTTCTTTGTAATAAACTTGCGCTGGGTCTTCATCTTTGTAAAGGGTTTCCTTCAGCCTTTCTAAAGCTGCCATACCACACATTTCTTCAGAGAACAGTGGCACTTCCTTTACCGGCAGAGGGTGGAAATTGTCATGAATCTCCTGGCGATATTGCTCCTGACTCTCTTTCCAACGTTGGAAAAACGGATCTTTGACTTCGGCGGGAATAATGCGATTAGCTACAACTAAATCTGTGGCGACGTTGTATAAACTCAAATAAGCGTGAGCGCGGAGAGATTCTTTAATCACCATCTTTTCTGGATTGGTGACCAGGCGCACGGAGGTTTGAGTGTTGTCAGTTAATACTTTTTCCAGGGCTTCAATTTGTTCATAAAACTCATAAGGTGCATCCATCACCTCTTTATCTGGTAAGGAAAAACCAGCAATTGGTCTAAATAGCGGTTCAACCAGTGGTCGCAGTGCTACCGAGATGTTTTGAAACGGTTTGTAAAAACGACGCATATACCAGCCACCAACTTCTGGTAAACTCAATAGGCGTAATGCTGTGCCAGTGGGGGCTGAGTCGATAATCAAGACATCATACTCCCCTTCATCGTAGTGGCGTTTCATTCTTACCAAGCCAAAAATCTCATCCATGCCTGGTAAAATTGCCAATTCTTCCGCCTGTATGCCGTCTAAACCCCTGGCTTGTAAAACTTGGGTAATGTAGCGCTTGACAGCACCCCAGTTCCCCTCTAGTTCTTGTAGGGCATCCAGTTCTGCACCCCATAAGTTGGGGCGAATTTGTTTGGCTGTGTGTGCTAAGTCTAGATCAAAACTGTCTGCTAGTGAGTGGGCAGGATCTGTACTCAAAACCAGTGTGCGATAGCCTAGTTCTGCACATCGCAGTCCAGTGGCTGCGGCTACGGAGGTTTTGCCGACGCCGCCTTTGCCTGTCATTAAAATTACACGCATGGATGCTCTTTTCCTGCCTGAGGATTGTTTACATATATTTACATTATCGGCGGTTTAGAGGAAATAAATGCTGCTTTAGTACGTCTAGGCGGGAACAATGCCAATAATCGATGTGGGAAGCAATGAATCCTTCTGAGTTAAGACCTAATTCACTCCAGCCAGAGATAGAAATGCGTGGTTTCCAAGGGAGGGGGGTATTCCAGCTAAGTGTCCACTCGCTTTTAATTGTGTCTCCCAATTGTTGAATGTTATGCAAGTCCATTTTGGGATTTAAAAACCAGGTTTTAATGAAATCAATCATCTGTTTATAGCGTTTAACGCCGCGAAATCGATTCAGTGGATCTTGAAAATAAACGTCGGTGGCGTAAATGCTGTAAGTTTGATTAAGGGGAAATCTTTGATAGTCATCTTTGAGAATTTGAATTATATCCATAATTGGTAATGGGTAATTGGTAATTGGTAATTGGTAATTTTCCCTATTTCCCCAATGCTATATTTCATTCCAAAGGCTTTCTAATCGCCGCCGCCAAGCATTTAGGACTTGTTCTCGCGCTTCTGGGGTTTGCTCTAATCCACCAAGCAAACCTTCTGCATAAAAGCGTTCCAGGCTTTGCATTGTGGCTGGCAGCGATTGTCCTTGCTGTTTTGCTGCTAGGATAATTTGCTTGATGCGGTTTTCTACCAATCGATTGAAGACATCATCTAAACCAGCCTGATGCAGAGAAACTAGTTGTGCGATCGCTTTGCTAAAATCTGCGATCGCTAAAGTGCTGCTATTGTGCTGAAATACGCCCCAAATTACCCCATCATATACAGCGTAGCGTACTTCCTGGGTGTCATCAAAGTTAGCTTCTAAGAACTGCTCTAAAAAGGGTTGGGCTTCTTGTAAGGGTACAATGGGCAGTAAGACTCGCAGCCAAGGGTTATCTTCTGAAAGCAGCACCAACAGCCGAAAAGCTGAAGTTTCTACTTGCCACGATCCAGGTGCGATCGCCTGCACCTCTGTTGCACCAAATAATTCTGTTAGCGTACTCGCTATTTCTTCCTGTGTCATAGTCTTTTCTAGGCTTTAGCCTCTAGGGTAACGCTTTGAGGTTCACCAGGCCCATTGGCTGAACTCTTGAATGGTGATGTTGCGTTAGATATTATAGAGAATATCCATACTAGTTATGAGCGTAGCAAAGTTGCTACCTAGCTTATTAATAAAGTATTGCAAAGTTATCTGAAAAATCATTGCAGATATATTGAGAAGATGCGCGAGCAGAGAAGATCAGCACTACAGTATAAATATCACAATAAAGGCGACTTTTAAAAGGAGTCTAATATTATGGCTATTTCCCAAATGCTTGCTAGCATAGCCCAGTATGTTTCTGAAGCTGTAATGCGGATTTTTAGCCCGACTGATGATGCTTATCCTGTTATTGGTGTACAGCCCTTTACAGGTGAAATTTATAAGCAACGTACAGCCGATTCTTGGTAGATGTTGGCGTTGCAGTCATTAAAATAATTCAAATAGAGAGTAAAAAAAGGCGTGAGACAATATCCCACGCCTTTTTTTGAAATTTAGATATGCTGTATTAGACTGTGCCTTTGCTCTAATTCAAAATGCAAAAAAAGGTAAAAAATTGGGAATTGGGAATTTCCCAGAGGGGTTAAGGTTGGGTAGAATCGGGGAAAATAGCTTTTTCTTGGAACCAATCCTTACCCACCTGAATACTAATATCCGAGCCGATATTACCAGTACTTTCCACGCGCACCTCTCCAAATCCCAAGGTGTTACGAATTGATTCGGCACTGTCGCGATCGCCTTGTTGGGCGATAATGTGGGTCACTTCTAGAGGTTCACCCCAGGGTTTAGAGAAATAAACGTTGCGATATCCAGACCTTTCCAACATTTTCACCAGAGGACGAAGACTAGAGCGATCGCCACCTGTGCTATCTTGAATTGCGACTCGCACAGAACTTGGATCAGTCACTTCTGGTGATTGTGTGATTGATTCTGTGCCAAAGTTCTTAGCCATTAGTTTGGCAATACTATCTTTATTGGGCAACCAATAACTAGCATCATACTCGCCCTTTTCACTAAAGCGACCAGGTAACATTAACATCTGCATATTCGAGCGATTGGTTCGCACCCCGAAACCAACTAACGCCACCAACTCCTCAACTGTCAAGTTGGTATCAATGTTTTCTTTGACTACTTCGAGAATTTGGGGTAATTGAGTCAAGGTTGAGGGGTTGAGAGTTTGATCAATCAAGGCCCGCAGCAACGATTGCTGGCGTTGAATCCGACCGATATCTCCTAGTTCATCATGGCGATAGCGCAGTAATTGCAGCGTTTGATCGCCGTTGAGATGTTGCTTGCCCGCCTTCAAATTAATATATAAGTGCTGGGATTCATCCCGATATTTCATATCTTTGGGGACATAGAATGTCACCCCACCCAAAGCATCAATCAGCTTCCCAACTCCCAAAACATTAATTCGGACATAGCGATCTATACCTACCCCATCTAAGAGGTTACTGACTGTTTTCGCAGTCAAGGCTGGACCGCCATCAAGGTTAGCCGCATTAATTTTTTTCTTTCCATGCCCTTCAATCTCTGTACGGGTGTCTCTGGGAACAGAAAGCATAACTATTTTTTTGGTCTCTGGATCGAATTTGATCAAGAGCATGACATCAGAAAGACCATCAAAGGAATTTACCTGGGGCAGATACCTAAGATTTTGAGTTTCAGGGGGCGGGTTTTGCAAATCTGGAGGGAGTACACTCATTCCCATGAGTAAGATATTCACGGGGCGAGTTAATTGTGAAAATCGCAGCCCGTTGCCAGAAATGCGATCGCCATCAAATACTGCCTCTTCCTGTGGACTTAGCTGGGCTTGCTGCAAAGGCGTACTGTTCCAGGAAACCGCCAATAGTGCCCCCGCCATTCCTGATACCATTGCAATACCGCCCATCCCCACCGCAAACCACAGCCAACGTCCAGATTTTGAGTGGCGATAATTTTTGTTTCTGGATTTGGTTTTTGCCGATTGGTTATCTTCTGCCGATGTTCTTTGACTGGTCACAGAATTCCTCACACTTAACTGCTCAAATTCGGTAAATTTGTAAACTCAATATATGCAGACAAATCAACTCATAATAGCTAACTCTTGATTAACTGTCGTATTAACCACAACACTTATAGGGATCTTTCTGCTTTTTCGCTGCTAACCCGGAGATGTTGATTGAAGTATGGCAATAATAAACCGGATTTGACCAGAGGCAGTGGCAGATAATTTGTAATTTGTTGGTAGACAAGTAAAAATTAAGACAAGTACTTACCCAGCAAGCGATTAGCAAAATTACTCACCCCTGGTAAGCGCACAGACTTGCCCTGAATGAGGTGAAAAATTAACCAGACACTGACTAAAAAGTACCCAGAGGTGAAAAAGCTATTGAGGATTAACAGACGTAGTGTGAAAAATCCTGAAGTTGATGCTCCGGTTGTTAATAAGAGGTATCCCAACATCCAGATAAACCCCAAACTAATAGACAGACGACTGACGGCAAGTTGTTCCCGACTTCCCTGACGGCGATAGAGAGTCCAGAGGGAGGGGAAAAAGCCAATCACGGGAATCAAATGTAAAAGTAACTGTCTTTTAGAGGTGATCGGCTGTTGATCCGTTGGCGGATTGCCAATTGGTTGCAGATTTTCCATGTTGATTAGAGTTTAATCCTAAACTAGAAGGATGAATGACAGTCATTAAGTTAGAGATAATAGGCTGTAAAGAGAATTCAATTTAGTTGTATCCCGCAATCAGCTGAAAATGCAGACACGCAAGCTACTCGACTGGTGGCAGACACTTACACCAATAGCGCAAATCGGGGCGATCGCGCTATTCGCACCGCTGTTAGTTCTCAATGGTTGGGCGCTTTCGGCAATTTTTAGTTACTTCCACTCTCTGATAGTCATTTTAGTCGGAGCCTCGGTGCTAGCATTTCTGCTCAACTACCCTGTTAGTTGGATGGTGCGTCACGGTGCTAGGCGAGAACAAGTTGCTATTTTAGTATTTTTATTAGCTTTATCCATTTTATTGGCCCTGGGTGTCACCCTCTTTCCCCTGGCCCTTACCCAAGCACAGCAACTTGTCGCCCGCTTACCAGAGTTGATTGACTCTGGACGCTCTCAGTTAATGATATTAAACGAGAAAGCAGAAAATGTTGGTTTACCGATTAACCTTGATGCTCTTGTAGTACAAATTAACGATCGCGTCAAGGGGCAATTACAAGCGATCGCCGGACAGGTTTTGAATTTGGCTGTAGTCACATTCACTAGCCTGCTAGACTTCCTCTTGACGATGGTTTTGACTTTCTATCTCTTGCAGCATGGAGATGAACTCTGGCAAAGTTTAGTGGAATGGCTACCCTCAAGATTTCGCGTGGCTTTCTCAAAAACAGTACGCCTGAGCTTTCAGAACTTCTTTATCACCCAGTTGATTTTGTCTACCTGTATGGCATCCGCCCTCATTCCCAGCTTTTTGTGGTTGAAGGTGCCATTTGGGCTGCTATTTGGCTTAACTATTGGGATTATGGCCCTGGTCCCCTTTGGCGGTTCTGTAGGTATCGCCCTGACTACCTTGTTGGTGGCGCTGCAAGATTTCTCCATGGGGGTGAGGGTTTTAGTAGCAGCGGTAATCGTCCAGCAAATTTTAGAAAACTTAATTGCTCCCCGCATTTTAGGGAGTTTTACGGGTTTAAACCCAGTTTGGATCCTAATTTCTGTCTTGACAGGGGCAAGAGTTGGCGGACTTTTGGGTGTGATTGTAGCAGTACCCACAGCTGTAGTGATTAAAACTGCTTTAAGTGCTATTCGTCTTCCTGTACCCAGCAGCGACATCCAAGAAAGCCCCACCACTGGGGAAATAGCTGCACCCATTGCACCAGCAGAATCTTCTCAAGCTGAAGCCAACAATTCCCTAAATGTCTCCGAAGCCACGTCACTCTAAAGTTGCTTTTGTTGAACTTTGAATTTTGAACAAAAAATTTTGAGCGCAGTCCCTACCTATAATCTTGGATGTGGGTGGGATGCGTTCATCGCCAAAGTTAATTCTTAGCATCAAAGATTTTTTGGATCAGGCTTGACAGGTTTTTTTGATAATGGAGACTCTGCACTAGGTAGAGGGGATTGGGCAAGGGCATTGGCACTAGTATCCATTGACGAATACCCTAATACATTGAACAGCATAACGCTGGCAGCCGCCAGAACGTAACGTCTTCCCAAGCGCACACCATAACGTCTTTGCAGGAAATTCTCTCTCTCACCACTAAATTTCTGCCGATTCATACCGCTACCTCACTTGCCAAATATTTTTAGCTATCTATCAAGTTTGACGCTAAATGATGTGTCAATTATTCACTATCGCATTTACAACTACATAATCATTTGATGGTTACAGTTTTAGTAACAGTGAGTATGTGGGAGAATTTTAAAAGTTGCTAATTGTTATTTTTTAATTAAGGCAGTGATGCCCATCATTTGTCAAAAGCCTCTATAAATAAAGGTTCTGGGGATTTTTTTGGATAAATGTATTTTAGACTACGGAATCACCAAATAACTGCGGCTAGTTGGTTTTTGGTGAGCCTAAATTTGATAATTTTGCCATGCAATCGGCCGGGAATTTCTCTCATATATCTTAGAGGTTTTATTTCTGATCTCAATACTTCCCTTTTGGCTTACCATATAAAGACGAAGATTGTATGCGGGGTCAAACCCCACATTAAGGTAGCTGCTTCGTTTTTCAGTTATTTGGTACAGTCCACCAAGCTAAAGAGTATGGCTGCGTCCCTTCGTTTACCTGTTGAGGAAACTGGACGCGGATTTTGTAATTGCCAGTAGCAGGCACGGGACAGAAAATATGTTCTACACTATCGATCTGGCTGATTGAGGAGCAAACAGTGCCAGCATCAGAATTTTTGGCATTAGCTTTTACTAGATAGAGGTCGAGATTATTCAAACCGCGATCGCTAAAAATTTCACCTGCATCATACTGCTGGTTTTTATTTTGATCATCTAGCTCGACCAACCGATCCCAAGTTAAAGTAATCGCCACAAAACTTTTTCGCTTTAACGGGTTTGCTAAGGCATATTCTACAGAAGCCCCAGCATCCACTGTGCGATAATCCCAACCAATGGCTGGGATAGCAGCTGATGGCTGCCATTGACCGGGGCTAAATTGCTGATAAGCGCGGAATGCATTTAAATGACCCGTTCCCATTTGGGAATCTAAGGGAATTTTGGGATTTTGGTAGGCATCACTTGCTAACCAGTCTTTATTTTGTTTATCAATTAATGTCCGAGTCATTCCCAGTCGCAAACCATCGCCGCTATCTTGAATTTTATCGGCTGAATTCAGCAATACAGCTTTCATTACTTGATGATGTCGAGAATCAGCACTCCAATTCGGTTGTTTTGTCCGCAGTTGTCTATCACCTAATTCTTGTAATAAAGCAACAGTAGCTGTAACGTGAGGCGCTGCAAAACTCGTACCTGTCACCTTATTTTGCTTACGATCTGGATTGAGCACAGGGATGTTACTTCCAGGTGCAACTAAAGTGATGGCGCGGCGTTCACCCGTATTAAACTCCTTACCAGCTAGGCGCTGATTGACTCCTTGATTAGTACCCGCCAGATTGGAAACATCTACTTTATTAAAAATTCCCCCGCGGCGGGATGAAAAAGCCACGTTGACTCCGTTAAAATTATCGGTAGGGATGGGAATACCGCCCTTACCCTGGTTGCCTGCAATCGCATACACAACATCATGAACACGGCTAGACCAGTCAATACATAAGGTTAGTAAAGCATTGCCATCTAAAACAGCCTCCGGTCTTGGGTCGCGGTTTAGAGGTTCACCAAAGCTGAAGTTAATGGCGCGGACATCGCCATTGTTCTGTAACGCCACATGCTGCGCCGATAAACACTCTTCTGGCTGTCCCATGTTTTTCATAGAACCCACAGCAGATGAATACAGTCGCGCTCCTGGGGCTACTCCCGGTAGGCCTTTGTCTGTACTCACCATCACACCAGCAACATTATAGGCGTGGGGGTCAACGCCGCTATTTGACTTAGCAGGCCCATTGCGTAAGAATACCGCCACTGGTGATATAGCACGATTCTTCGATACTGTTTTATCCCACCCGAACATTCCCGGACGCCCAATTTCTACCTGACCAATGGCAATTTTGCGCCCGATTAAATTGTAAGGAGGTTGGTGTAGTTTCAGTGCATCAATACCATTGCTTGCCAAAGAAGTTCCTAAAGCTGAAGCAAGTACTGGCAAACTCAGGCAAGAAGCACTCAATCCCCAAATGACCCAGGTTAGTTTTTTGCCCATTGTTTTAGTTGTCAGTTGTTTATAGGACTTACGCATAGACAGGAAACACCAAATATGTGTTCTTGGTTAAGTCTCTTGTAGGGTGCGTCAGACCCAATAATTCGGCAATAATGAACAGATTTTTGCCATCTGACGCACCCTACAAAGCCATGCTCTCCTAAAAGCCGAAAATGACCAATTATCGTTGATCCATATCGTGTCTAATTTGTATAGTGCGTAAGTCCTAGTTTAGTTGTGAGTCGGTGCAGTCTTCTCCGCAAGGGGGAAGGGCAGCCACTGATGTGTCACTAGATTTTGGATCAGGAACCACCAATGAAAGGATAGCTTTAACGAAACCCATCTCCCTTAATCAAAAGGGCGGGATCAAAGTTATGAGCATGGATGCAATATTTTGTTACAATGCCTACAGACGAAGACGCTTAAAAACCCACCAGCCATGACCCAAAACCTATCTAAAAAGCCCATTGTGATTTCTCCATCCATCCTATCAGCCGACTTTAGTCGTCTGGGTGATGATATTCGTGCCGTAGATGCGGCGGGAGCAGATTGGATTCATGTTGATGTAATGGACGGTCGTTTTGTACCTAATATTACAATAGGTCCTCTGGTTGTGGAGGCGATTCGTCCGATTACAACAAAACCGCTGGATGTCCACTTGATGATTGTGGAACCAGAGAAGTATGTTGAGGGTTTCGCCAAAGCTGGTGCTGATATTATTTCTGTACACGCCGAGCATAACGCTTCGCCCCACCTGCATCGCACTCTCGGACAAATCAAAGAACTCGGTAAAAAAGCGGGAGTGGTACTTAACCCCGGTACTCCTCTAGAGCTAATTGAATATGTGCTGGAGCTTTGCGATTTGGTACTGATTATGAGTGTCAACCCCGGCTTTGGCGGTCAAAGCTTTATTCCCTCTGTTGTGCCCAAAATTCGCAAGCTGCGTCAAATGTGTGATGAACGCGGTCTTGACCCCTGGATTGAAGTGGATGGGGGACTGAAGGCAAATAATACCTGGCAAGTGTTGGAAGCAGGAGCTAATGCGATCGTTGCTGGTTCCGCTGTGTTTAATGCTCCCGATTATGCCGAGGCGATTAGGAATATTCGTAACAGCAAGCGTCCTACACCAGAATTAGCCACAGTTTAATCCATTTGTGAACCTCCCTAACGGGAGACAAAGCGCCAACATCATGTTGAATTGATCATTAGCCACAAAAAAAGAAGGCTGGATAATAGCCACCCTTCTTTTTTTTGTAAATATTTTTGGCTGGTGATTATTCTCAAAAGCCAACAATCCGGTTTTGAAAAGAAAGCAGGTAATTAGTAAAAAGCAAAAATCATTTTTTACTTTTTACAAGAATATGCGGGATGCGTAAAGCTCAGTCACGAAGAGTGCTGAGATATAAGCGACACGAGGGATTTTAATCCCCGTGGTCAAAATATTCTATCAATTGGTTCCGTGGTGTGGGTCTTCAATATATCTTCTAATACCTTCGCTACTAAGGTTTCCTGCTGTTGATACAAAATAAAAGTAAAATCTTGGTTTGGGTTAGATTCATTTCAGTTGCCGATGCCAATCAATCTGGATTATTCAAAGATTAAAGAATACAGAATACTGCCAAGAAATAGAGAATTCTACTTAGAATTTGTCTATAAACAAGATGTCAAAACCCCAATAGTTGATAAGTTGAAAGTTCTCGGTATTGACCACGGGCTAAACAACTGGTTAACTTGTGTCTCCAATATTGGTACATCTTTTATTGTTGATGGTTTGCATCTTAAAAGTTTGAACCAATGGTTTAACAAATCTGTAGCTAAAATCAAAGAGAATAAACCTCAAGGTTTTTGGTCAAACAGGCTTGCAGCAATTACAGAACAACGCAATCGTCAGATGAAAGATGCAGTTAATAAAGCTGCAAGGATTGTAATTAACCACTGCATTGATAATCAAATTGGCTCTATTGTTTTTGGTTGGAATACTGGCCAAAAAGATGGTGCGAACATGGGGGCAAAAACAAATCAGAAGTTTGTTCAAATCCCGACAGCAAAACTAAAAAACCGTATTGAACAGTTATGTGAACAATACGGAATATATTTTATCGAAACTGAAGAAAGTTATACCTCCAAGGCATCTTTCCTAGATAATGATGTTCTACCTACAATCGGTGAAAAACCCGATAGGCATAGCCGTGCCGAAGGCATAGGGTGGAAAAGTAGTGGTACTAGAACAAATCGCGGTTTGTTCAAGACTTCAACCGGAATTAAAATAAATGCAGATTGCAATGGTGCTGCAAATATTATCCGTAAAGTAGAGATGATGGCTAAATTTGATTTAGCTGGAATCAGTAGGGGCTGTTTGAGTCAGCCCAAGAAAGTTCTTTTATAGACTCTTCTGGAATCTCAGTGTCTTTAGACCTGAGAGGCTCAACAGCTATTGTCATCTGCTGATTCTTGCCCACTTGGTTACTTTCCAAATAGTAAAAAATAAAGTCCCAGAAAGCAAAGCTCCGAGATTCCATTTCACAGAATTCTTCAGCAAGTTCAGCCTCTGAGAAGACTGAGTGGCTTTTGCTTGAGTTGTAATTTGAGTCTTGGCTTTGGAAACTTCTGACAAGACTTGAGATTTTAATTCTTCAGGATTTTTACCTTCAATGCCTCGACCTTGGCTCTTCAAAAAACCATCTATTTGTTCTGGTGTAGCCGCGTTTAATTGCTTCTCTACTTGTTCAGCCTGAGATATTTGTTGCTGCGATGCAGTAGTAATTTGAGCCGCAGCTTGTTTATTGAGCCGCACAGTGTTACCGATTCCCAATGGAATTAGTAAGAAAAATAATAGTGCAAACAATAAAGTTAGCCAAGATAAGACCTTGACAAATAAAATTTCCCATTTAGATCGCCCATGCAACTCTCCATAAAACACCAGCGCTAGCCCAATTAAGGGTACTGGTACTCGTTCAACTAGTGCCCCAAAGGTTTGAAATTCCCAAACAGGGTTCATAAAGTTTGGCGGGACAAACATCTCAATGATGTCGAAAAGTGCTAATAGTAACAGACCATAGCCCAGCACTCGCAACAAAGTCATTGAGCTTAATTGGCTGAAGGCGAAGTCTTGTAGCTCTTGTACTACAGGAATTAATTTATCGTTATTTGATTTAGTCATGTTGTTAGCAAAATAGAAAACAAAGACAAGAATTAAAGTTTGCCTTAAACAGAGTTACTGTTCTTACGAAGAGCAATAAATATTCTCCGGTAGCTTGTAGTTATGCAAATTACCAAATATAGTTTTACACAAAGTCTGAATCTTCAGTTGCTACAGTCCTAAAATCTCCCTTGAACTGGGAGACTGTAGAGGGGTGGGGTAGATGGGTAGTCTTGAAAATATTGGCTTTACCCCTAATCTCTTCTGGTTTTGGTTTGTCTATCGGTTTCGCCAGCAATACTCTTACTAAGACCAAGAGGGTACTAACCAAGGTTACAAATAAAAACAGAAACCGTAGTTGTTTCCACTGTCTCATCGCCTTGATGACTCCACATACGCATGACTTTGTTATTCATGTTACTAAGGTGAGCAACAATAGAATAATTACAACAAGATTACCGTAATTATACCAAATAAGCCAGAGCTTTCTTCAACACAAAAATCGGGTGTTGAATTGTCAATTTTTACACACTCAACACCCATGATTTTTACAATTAATTACTGATTGTACCTTGCTGGTGTTCGCTCTCAAACTGAGAAAATGACAACTCACATCTTGCACCAATTGCCAAAAGCCGTGAACTAAAGTTCCGGCTAAAAGCAAAAACCAGTTAAAACTGGTTAAGACTTGAGCTTAGTTAGCTGTCTTCTAACTTCAGTTTTCAGCCCTAAATTTATTGAAGGGCTAATTGAGAATGATGCAAGATAATAAGCTGTTCCACATTTAACTTGTATATTCTGAGCAGCCGGGACGCCTACCCTACAAGAGATGTATAATTTCACATTATGCAAACTAGATGTGGTTTAGCTGCTCCTGAGATTTTGTTGATAGACAACTTGGCTCAAATTATATCAGCGTGAAAAATGAGCGTGCCCCAAGTGATTAGCCTATGCTTTGGCGGTATCTTTTTGTGCTAATGCCCGTTTGCGGCGCAAAATGACACCAAAACCAGCAGCTGTCAATGAACCCAACATAGTTAAAGGTTCGGGAACTTCTGGAGGATAGTCAGGATTACCGGCTGAATTAACATCGCCAATGATTAGATTTGAACTGACTGAGTAATCACGGGCATTGAACACACCAAATCCTATCGTGTATGTTCCACCTTGTTGGAAGGTGTAGGAAGTTTGAGATGTAGTTTGTCCATAATTACCAACTTGGGCTACATCAGCCAGCTGATAGGCTGAAGATGCTATGGAGTAAAATGAGAAGTCGTTATAGGGTAAGTAATCGCTCGTCTGGAATTTCCAATTGAAGGTCAAAACGTCATTAGCTTGCACTGTAATGGTGTTTTTAATTGCAGAGCCATTGGTAGGGTTTGTATTAAGTGTATTCAAAGTACCAGAACCTAATCCTAAAAATGACTCAACAACATTTTGTGATGTACCATTATCAGTGTATAGTACCGCTCCGTTAGTAGTCAGGTACACGTTGCCAGTTGTTTGCCATCCAGTAAAGTTGTCTAAATTGATAACTGCTGCTTGAGATGGACTAGGAGCAAACAGGAATGTTGCGCCGATACCAGCAAGCAATAAATTTTTTGTTAAGGTAAGTTCAGTCATTACAGTAATTCCTCCAAAAAAAGTTAGATTGTGATCAGGATGTTAGGGTCTAACACCCCTACCCTAGGGAAACGTCTATGGCGTACTTCTATACTTAGCTTGTGTTACCCTAGGGGGTCTTGCTACAGTCGGGGTTTAAATCCCCTTATGTAACAATTTTCAATACTTGTTCTTATGGGATTGTACGTTTGCGGCGCAAAACGACACCAAAACCAGCAGCTGTCAATGAACCCAAGATAGTTAAAGGTTCGGGAACTTCGTCAATGATTAGTTTTGAGCCGTAGACGGAATCAATGCTATTGAACACACCAAATCCTATCGTGTATGTTCCACCTTGTTGGAAGGTGTAGGAAATTTGAGATGTAATGTTTCCATAACTACCAACTTTGGCTATATCAGCCAGCTGATAGGCTGAAGATCCTATGGAGTAAAATGAGAAGTCGTTAAAGGGTAAGTAATCATTCGCCTGGAATTTCCAATAGAAGGTCAAAACGTCATTATCTTGCACTGTAATGGTGTTTTTAATTGCAGAGCCATTGGTAGGTGTGGTATTAAGTGTATTCAAAGTACCAGAATCTAATCCTAAAAATGACTCAACAGCATTTTGTGATGTACCATCCTCGCTGTTTAGTGACACTCGGTTAGTAGTCAGATTAACGTTGCCAATTGTTTGCCATCCAGTAAAGTTGTCTAATTTGATAACTGCTGCTTGAGATGGACTAGGAGCAAACAGGAATGTTGCGCCGATACCAGCAAGCAATAAATTCTTTGTTAAGGTAAGTTCAGTCATTGCAGTAATTCCTCCAAAAAAAAGTTGGATTTTGATCAGGATGTTAGGGTCTATACCCCTACCCTACGGGAACGTCAAGGGCGTACTTCTATATGGGATGTTGGTTAGAATTACTGGAGCAGTTGTGCAAGCAACTGAAAGCTACAACTTATATTTGATATAGAAGATTTGATATCCAAAAGCACTCAGCAAAATGAGTAGGTTTGGATAAAGCGTATGTATGTAGCTTAAAGTAGCTGATCAATGATACACAAGCAGTATTATTACGAATTTAGGGTGTATAATCAATGGTTGTGACTTGACTTTATGGAAACTTTAGGTTGATAAATTACAATAAAGGTTAATTTTTTTAAGATTAAGCTATATTCCATAAGGATTAGCAGCAGCCAATAAAGCTTTAATGGTGTATAAAATTTCTATGAACTGACTGTTAATCTCAATGAGTATACTTGCGTGGAGTTTCAGCAAAATTACTGTGAATTGTTATAAATAAGTTATAAAGGCGTATATGTACGTAAGTAAGCGCATTTCCTATCTAAAATTTGGATAGGAAAATATCTGGGTGGTTATGATAGGCGAAGGGTGCAAGTTTACTGACGTCATCAGCACTCATGCGGTTGGGGTTATGGGTGAAAAGCCTTAGCTGTTGCGCTAGATGACGTTCGTCGAGTCCTCTGGTTTTCAACTGTTTGAAAAAGGCGCGTGCTACATCGTCTCGTTATTCATTCTGATAGCGCAGCGTGACGTAATACCATTTCACAAAAGCCCGATACAAATCATCCGTTTTTAATTCTTTCCCCCTGCAAGAAAGCCCCCTACCTCCCTGCACCCCTGCCTCCCAATTAATCACATTTAAAAATAAAATTGCTTTTATTTTGAGAAGAGTTATTGCCAAGAAGTATGAGTTTTAATCAAGCTTTTTTTTGAGATTGTCTTTCACGTCTTCAACAGCGTGGCGGACTTCGCTTTCGGCTTGCTTTGATTTGCCTTCAGCTTTATCTTTTGGATCTCCAGTAACATTGCCTATTGCTTCTTGGGCTTTGCCTTCAATATTTTTAGCTGTGGCTTTTGTCCGTTCTTCTAAGCTCATTTTGCTCTCCTACATTTTATAGTTTGAAGTAATTTGTTATCACTTTTACAAGTTAACTTAAGGTTTCTACTTAAGCCTTCTGTCGTAGGGTATATTAGTTATCTATCCAAAAAGAGAGATAATAAGAGTCAGTGAATGTATGCTATTGTGGGGCTGAGTTGTAACTAGAGTTTTTGCCAAATTTAGATTTAGCCACCTAGATCATCAGTTATGAGGATGCTATCGAAGCAAGTTAGGTTGCTACCAAAATACTAATTGTTGGTTATTGAATTTTGAAAACGAAAAAAACCGGTGTCATAAAGAAACCGGTTTAATAAAGTTATAAAGATGATATTTTTATCTAATCTAAAAAACCCATGAGAATTTCAGAATCATCAATATCATTGGATGCCATTGGACGTTTTCCAAAGGACGAATAGTTTTCAGAAACTACCAATGAACTTGAACCAATTGGACGAATACCAGATAAGTTAATACTGCTAACTATTTCAAATGTATGGGCACCAATTGGACGAATCCCCATTGAGTTATAGGTTTGAACTATTTGCAAGGTACTGGTGCTAATGGGACGTAACCCAGCAGCTGAAAATGTTTCAGCAATCTTTAAGCCGCTGTTGTCAATGGAACTAACTCCAGCAACGGCAAGTGTCCCTTGAGCATCCGGCACTGGCTGTTCAGTACTTGGCTCTACTTTATCTGAATTAAAATTCTGATCTTGGTAATTTGTATCTTCCACCATTGTTTCTCCCTTGGAATTGGCAAGTTTTTGCCGAAAACTAAATTGTTTTGCCAGTGCTGCTAATACTCATAACTCAACACCTCTGGCTTGTTAACTGAATTTTACAATAATTAAGTAAAGATAAACTTTTTTCCTATAATACTAAGAGTTTAACCTTAAAAAACTACCTGTACCTATAAGTATTCTCAATACTGACATATAAGTAGAATTAAATCTTTTTGTAAAAAATTATTACTATTTATGAGTTTGTCCAGGCTGGTGTAACGGTTGCCTGTTGGTATCGTTAGTATGGGATAGGGTATTTCCGCATAACTGTAATGGCAGATTTTGGTCTTCAAGCTCCCTTTGCTCCGACTGGCGATCAACCACAAGCGATCGCACAACTCGTTACTAGCATCGAAGCAGGTAATCGTTACCAAACTTTACTGGGAGCTACGGGAACTGGTAAGACATTTTCAGTAGCAGCAGTAATTGAGAAAGTGGGGAAACCTACCTTGGTGCTGGCCCATAACAAAACCTTGGCGGCACAGCTTTGTAATGAGTTGCGGGAGTTCTTCCCCAAAAACGCCGTTGAGTATTTTGTCAGTTACTACGATTACTATCAGCCAGAAGCGTATATTCCAGTCACCGACACGTATATTGAAAAAACGGCGGCGATTAATGATGAAATAGATATGTTGCGGCACTCAGCGACGCGATCGCTATTTGAACGCCGTGATGTCATTGTCGTAGCTTCCATTAGCTGCATTTACGGTTTGGGAATGCCCGCCGAATACCTGAAAGCAGCCATTCCCCTGCAAATAGGCATGGAAGTTAATCAACGTCAAATTTTGCGGGATTTGGCATCAGTGCAGTATAGCCGCAACGATATAGAAATGGGACGGGGAAAGTTTCGCGTCCGGGGTGATGTCTTAGAAATTGGCCCGGCTTATGAAGACCGAATTATTCGCGTTGAGTTTTTTGGCGATGAAATCGACGCAATTCGTTATATTGACCCGGTGACAGGTGAAATTCTCAAAAGTTTGGAAGCAGTGAATATCTACCCTGCACGTCACTTTGTCACCCCAGAAGAACGGTTAGAAGTCGCTTGTCAGGACATCGCCGCCGAATTAAAACAGCAAAAATTAGCATTAGAAGCAGATGGCAAATTATTAGAAGCGCAACGCATAGATCAGCGGACACGCTACGATTTGGAAATGTTGCGCGAAGTCGGTTATTGCAACGGCGTAGAAAACTATTCTCGTCACTTAGCAGGAAGGCAAGCTGGAGAATCGCCAGAATGTTTAATTGATTATTTTCCTAAAGATTGGCTGTTAGTAATTGATGAATCTCACGTTACCGTCCCGCAAATTCGTGGTATGTATAACGGTGACCAAGCCAGGAAAAAAGTTTTAATAGATCATGGTTTTCGCCTTCCCAGCGCCGCTGATAACCGTCCTTTAAAAGCAGAGGAATTTTGGCAAAAAGCCAACCAGTGTATTTTTGTTTCTGCTACCCCAGGGAATTGGGAATTAGAAATTTCTGAAGGTCATATTGTTGAGCAAGTGATTCGACCAACTGGAGTAATTGATCCAGAAATTAATGTCCGGCCGACAGAAGGACAAATTGATGATTTGTTAGGAGAAATTAAAGATAGAGTTGACCTCCATGAACGGACGCTGATTACCACATTAACCAAGCGGATGGCGGAAGATTTGACCGCATATCTCCAAGATAAGGGAATTCGGGTAAGATATTTGCATTCAGAAATTAATTCTATTGAGCGCATTGAGATTTTACAGAATTTGCGCGAAGGCACTTTTGATGTGTTGGTTGGGGTGAATTTGCTGCGGGAAGGTTTGGATTTACCGGAAGTTTCCCTTGTGGCAATTATGGATGCAGATAAAGAAGGTTTCTTGCGTGCAGAACGTTCTTTAATTCAAACTATTGGACGTGCGGCGCGTCATATCCGAGGAAAAGCAATCATGTATGCTGACAATTTAACAGGTAGCATGATTAAAGCTATTGATGAAACTGACAGACGGCGGGGAATTCAAATGGCGCACAACCGGATGCACGGAATTACACCGCAACCGATTATCAAAAAATCGAGTAATGCGATTTTGTCTTTTTTAGATGTATCTCGGCGGTTGAGCGCAACTGATTTGAAAATTGTTGATGAACATATAGATGAATTACCGTTAGAACAGATTCCGGCCTTGGTTTCGCAATTAGAAGCGCAGATGAAAGAGGCGGCGAAGAAGTTAGAATTTGAAGAAGCGGCAAAATTGCGCGATCGCATCAAGCATCTGCGAGATAAAATGTTAGGACGTTAACGTTATGCTGGCAAATATTCGCCTAATTAGCACTCAAGAATATCACCGCATGGCGGAAACGGGAATTTTTCACCCAGAAGAACGCTTAGAATTAATTGCGGGACAAATCATCAAAATGTCACCCAAAGGAACTGCTCACGAATCAGCAATTACCCGCACAGAAAGATTATTACGTCAGCGCTTGGGTGACAAAGTTTTATTAAGAATTCAAGCACCAATACAACTTGATGATTATTCGGAACCAGAACCGGATATTTCAGTAGTGAAGCCTAATCCCTTAGATTATGATGATCATCATCCTGATGCTTCCGAAGTATTCTTAGTTATTGAAATAGCTGATTCCAGTCTTAAGTATGATCGGGAAGTGAAAACTTTAGCCTACGCTCAATCAGGTATTATTGATTACTGGATTTTGGATATCAATAACCGCAAATTATATATGTACCGTCTCCCCAGTCCAGACGGCTATCACAGTGAAACCATCCTCGCAGAAGATGTGACAATTTCCCCTTTAGCCTTCCCCGATTGTACTATATTGATTCGGGAGTTATTGCGAAAGGTTTAGGAGGTTATTGTATTCAGTAACTCAGAGATAAAATGCTGAGACGTTAGTGCTTCGACTGCTTAATAATTGGTTTCAGGAATTCATTTTTTTCTTTATCTGTAATATAACCTCCATCGACAGCTTTACTTCCAATTTTGCAGACAAAATCTTCTAAGACTTTTAAGACCTCATTCTTTTCCAATTTAAAGTTATTTTTTTGAGATGACTGTCCATATTTTTTCCAAATACAATTGATTTGTCTATTTACAGGCTCAAAATAGATAATCATGCAACTTTCAGGAAAGCTTAACTCAATTTTTTTATCTTTCAAAAGTTGAGAGATTTTTTCTGGTAGTTCATCCAAAATCAGTGCAATATCCGGATCTAAAAATAACTTTTCATCTTTGTAGCCAATTTTTAGTAAAACTTTACAGTTGTTTTCAAAACAAAAGCGTCTTAGTCCCATTTCTAAATGAGAAAGTTCTCCTAATGGATCTTCAGGAGGAAGAAACCAGTCTTTCTGACAAGGTTCTGCAAATTGAAGAGAAAAGATCACTTGTACTTCTCCTTGATGATTTTTACAGTGTAAAGCTATCTAGAACAGGATATGAAGAGTTGAGCGTTCCATCATTGTTTCTTTCAACAAATGCACGAGTTACATTTTCAGTTATAGTCCCATCATGGTAATAAACTCTACCAATAGGACGTTTAAAATCTATAATGTATCTACCTGGATGCTTAGGTGTTGACTGCTCTGCCTTTACCCAGTCTTTAGCATTTAACCACTGTCCTTGGTAATTGCTAGTACTACTGGCTATTCTTCCCATTAATTGTGCTGGGTTCAATTTGGGGCCATGATGACGCTCAATATGATCATAGGCTTTGGTTGATCTAGGTTTGTCCCATTGAGGTTCTGCTCCCTTTCCTATCCACTCACACCCACTTCCTACTTTTATATTAGGATCTTTTATTTTCTGTTGCACAACTTCAACAAGTGGGGAATTTTCTTGAGAAGCTGCTTCATTTTGCTCCAAAACCCTTGATTCCCTTACTATTCAGCCAATCAAGACCATTCTCTCACCTTTTTATGAACCTGCGCTAAATACCACATATAATCATCAATTTTGTAATTATCAGCAGCTTTAACTATATATTCCTGAGCCAAATCAAGATTATTCTCGACTTCGTAATATAATCCTAAGTAAAGATGACTATAAAACTTACCTTTTAACCCTTCTAATTTACCAATATTTAAAACATCATCAGTTGTGCAATTACCTGCATAGAAATCATATACAGACCGCATAATTCGCCGGGGGTCATTTTTAACAGTTAATAGGGAATTACGCGCCTCTAGCACACCCTCAGAGCGAGCTATGCAAAGATATCGCCAGACGGTTTCTTCTACATCTTGAGCATTTACTATTAAATCTATCTCAAATTGTTGAGCGCCTTCGGCAAATTTTTCTGCATAATAATAAGATAGCCCACGTTGCCAAAGGTAGGGTTTAAGTTTAGCATCTAGTTTTTCTGCTGTGTCAAAATCTTCAATCGATTCTTCAATTTTGGCAAGTTGAAAATTAACCATCCCCCGACGAATGTAAGCATGAGGATTTTCTGGTTGATTGCGGATGGTATCGTTCCAGCGCTGGAGTTGATTTTCTAGGGAATTCGTAAAAAACATGATTTGGTTTAGCTGAATATGTATTTAATTGCATAATTTCAGCTTTGGGGAGAATACGTCAATCCCCTCCCCCCATATTTTCATAGATTTTCTTGATCAATTCTCCTTTGGAGACACTTATTGAACGCAGATGCGCCTCTACTTTTAACCAGTTTTAACTGGTTTGTGCTTTCAGCCGGAACTTTAGTTCACGGCTTGCGGCAACTGGTGCAAAATATCAGATAAAGTATTTATAAATTGTCTATATCAACTCCTTTGGCTTGCAATTTAGCTAATAATTCTTGATACTGCTGAAGTGCGGCTTCTTTGTCCTGACGTTCTTGTTCAGCACGTTGATATTCTTGTTCAGCACGTTGATATTCCTGTTCAGCACGCTGATATTCCTGTTCAGCACGTTTTTCAAGCTCCACAGATGTGAGAAACTTCCGTCTATCAGGATAATAAATTTCTAAAGTATCAGGAGTGAGTTGAAAACTTATACCCAAGCGTGGACTTACCCAACCATTAATTTCCTCAATTGCTGCAAAAGAATCTTGAGAACGCAAAAAACCGGATAATTCTAATGTATCTGGGTCATAAATGTAATATTCTTCCACTCCATGACGTTGATAAAAAAGTGATTTATTAATCATCTCTTGAGTTCGGTTTCCAGGGGATAAAATTTCAAAAACCACCTGGGGGGGAATATTATTTTCTTCCCATTGTTTATAAGAACCTCTATCGCCCTTTGGTCTACCAAAGACAACCATCACATCAGGTGCTTGGCGAGTTTTGACACTTCCCTCAACGGGATACCATAAAAGATTACCCCCGACAAAGACATCATTTCGTGATGCAAATAGGACTTCTAAGTTTTCTTTAATTTTGACAATCCAGCGAAATTGTTTTGTATTATCTGCCATTGGTTGTCCGTCGCTGTCAGGGTAGATGATATCTGAGGCGGTTTCTGGTGTGAGTTGCTGTACCATAGCTATGCCTCCAAGTTTGGGGAGTTGCGCTTATATTCTTAGTTTAGAGGCGGTAAAGTAAAAAAATAGGGTTTGAGTTGAATTTGCATAAGTTTTGGTCAAAAACATAATCGCTTAGTCACACCCATATCATCCTAATCTATCCACTAGGTAGAAGAAATTACTGACAAAATCCAGTATTTTGAGGCTAAGTTCTCCAAAATCAGGAAAAAAACCAGTGGTTCCTATTAGAGATAATAATCCTACAGAAACTACGCCTTATGTTACCTTGGGGCTGATTGCAGCCAATGTCCTTGTTTTTCTTTATGAAGCTAGTCTTCCCCCCCAAGCATTAAACGGGTTTCTACACCTTGCGGCTGTAGTTCCGCGAGAACTCACCTTAAGTTTTGCTGGTATTTCGGTAAATCAACCAGTTCCAGAATGGGCAACTTTAATTACTTCCCAATTTCTGCATGGTGGTTTATTGCATTTAGGTGGGAATATGTTGTTTCTCTGGATTTTTGGTAATAATGTTGAGGATAAGTTAGGACATTTTAAATATTTGCTTTTTTATCTTTCTTGCGGTGTTTTGGCATCATTAACCCAATGGTATTTTGCCCAAGGTTCTAATATTCCTTCTTTGGGTGCGAGTGGTGCGATCGCAGGTGTGATGGGTGCATATATTCTCCGTTTTCCCCAAGCGGAAGTTCTCGGTGTAGTTCCTTTGGGTATTTTCTTCCCTACTTTTGTCGTTCCCGCATATTTCTTTATCGGATTGTGGTTTGTTCAGCAAGCTTTTTATGGAGTCGCTAGTCTAGAAACACGTACCAATATTGGTATGGAAAGCGGCGGTATTGCCTACTGGGCCCATGCAGGGGGTTTCATATTTGGGGCGATTCTTGCGCCGCTTTTGGGTTTGTTTAGCGATAAATCTCAGGAAGAATCTTTGTAAAGATCATTCCAATTGACAGATATTTTCAGGTAAATGAACCATAGGTGGGAAAGTAGAGACTTTGCATACAACTCAAAATTCAAAATTTAAAATTAAGAAAGCTTGATTTGATAAGTTTTTTGGCTTGTATCTGTCACATTCTTTTTTTCAAATTTGTATTATATTACAATTAATGCTAATTAGGAAAAACACCTGTGTTTCCCCTTTACGACGAAAATCCGACGCGAACAACACCGTATTTTACTTACGGTTTGATTGGGATGAATATTTTAGTTTTTCTTCACGAAGTGAGGTTACCAAATGAACAATTAGAGCAGTTTTTCCAGATGTATGCGGTAATACCTCAAGAGTTAAGCACTAACTTTGCTCTTGAGTGGACAACTTTAATTACATCGCAATTTTTACATGGCGGTTGGTGGCATCTGATATCGAATATGGTGTATCTCTGGGTTTTTGGCAACAATATTGAAGACCGCTTAGGTCATTTCAAATATCTGATTTTTTATTTGCTATGCGGTGCTTCTGCTGCCTTGTGCCAGTGGTTTATTGGGATGAGTTCTACTATTCCTTCTTTGGGGGCAAGTGGTGCAATTGCTGGGGTTTTGGGTGCGTACATTGTCTGGTTCCCTCAAGCTAGTGTGATGACTTTGGTTTTCTTAGGATTTTTCATCACTACAATCAGGGTTTCGGCATGGATAATCATCGGGCTTTTCTTTATCCAGAATCTCATATCCGGTTTTGCCAGTCTACAAGCCGCTGCTAACATGAGTGTGGAATCAGGTGGAGTTGCTTACTGGGCGCATATCGGGGGCTTTGTTTTTGGGATTATTTTTGCGCCCTTGTTTAGGTGGTTTAGCCGCGATTAGGGGAAAGGCTAAAATCTAAAATTGAACCGCATACTTCCTTATTTTTTGCTGGCACCTACTGAAACTTCTTCTGGTTTTTCGATAATTTCCGGTTTTGCTTCTGGTGAAGGGGGGATTATTTCCAGTTCTATTTCCCTGGGAGAGGCAGGTGGTGGTTCTACTGGTTCCGGTAGAGAAACGATGATATCAGCACCGTTAATAATAGCGCCTAATAGCCCTAATTCAGATTCCACTAATTGATCAATAGCTTCACCTAGCATATTTTCTTCTGTATAGTTTGGTCGCGCCACCAATACTATGCCATCGCTGTAAGGTTGGATTAACAAAGGGTCATTGGAATAGCTGAGGGGGCTAGTATCCAAGATGACGAAATCATAACGTTCACGAGCATCTTCTATGAGCCGTCGCATTTCGCTGGATTCTAGAATAGCAGCAGATTGGCGCACAGGCCCAGGGCTGGGCACAATGTATAAATTTTCTATGTCAGGAACCAAGCGGATACATTCGCTCAAGCTGCCATAATAGCGCAGGGGTTCAATAGTGGCATCAGGATCGGCAGTAACCTTCAGAGATGATGCACGAGAAGGCGATCGCAAATCTGTTTCGATAATCAAGGTTCTTTTGCCAGCACGGGCAGAAGCTATGCCCAAATTATAAACACTCGCGGTCTTGCCCTCTTGACTACTGACGCTAGTAATCAACAGCACCTTGAGTTTTTTACCACCTATTCGCCGCAAATTACTGCGAAATTTCTCATAAAACTGTAAATAGGGAGAATCTGGGGAAACTACCATCGGTATCGCTTCTGCATCCAAATCATCAATTGGCATTAAAGGCAATTCTCCCAGTAGTGCTACTTCCCGTTGTTTGAGGCTGTCGCGGATATCTTCCTTGGTTTTAAAAGTTCCTTCTAGGGAACCCAACAAAAATACAACTCCAGCACCAACCACAGCAGCCAGGAAGCTACCTACACCCAAGGTCACAACCATGCTCGTTTGTTTGACAATATTGCCGGATACTGTTGGTGGTCTGGCAATGCTGAGACTTGGTACAGTTTCTGCCTCAGCGGTTTTAGCATCAGTTAGCTTGGCCTGCATTTGGTCATATACGGCTTTTTTGAGTCCAACTACCTGTTCTAAACGCGATCGCTCTAATTGTTTATTGGGTATCAGGGAATACTCTTTTTTTAATTCCGCCGCTTGTTTGATTTCCTGGGCTAGCTGTTGTTGCAGTGTCTCCCGTTGGGTTTGCAAGGTGACCATCTGGTTTGCTAGTCCCTGCCTTGTGGGATCAAGACTGCTTTGGGTGCGAATACCTTTAACATTACCCCGAATAGGAGCCGCCGTACCGCCACCACCTAAAACCTCAGCGGCACGTTGTTGCAGCAATTCCTCAGCAGCTTCTTTCTGACGCTGCAACTGAATCATTGTCGGGTGTTCGGGGCGCAAATCTTTTCTGAGAACAGCGATTTGTGATTCAGCTTGATAAATTTGCGATCGCAAGTTGGCAATAATCGGATCGGCACTCAAAGCCGAAGACACATAAGCCTGTCCAACTGTTAACCCCAACTTATTTTCTAAACTGCGAATTTGGGCATCAATCCCCGAAATAGTCGATTGAATTTGTCGTTGTAAATTTTGGCTGGTAGTAATCCCAGTTAGCAAACTGCCATTCTCTGATGCCAATATTGCAGTTCGCTCTATGCGATCGTACTGTTCTAATTTCTTCTCAGCCGCTTGCAACTCCTCTTTAGCCTTGGGTAAACGCTCGTCAATTTTTTCAATAATTGCTCTTAATCGCTCAGTATTAATATCACCACTTAACTTCTTCATCGCTTCCATCAGTTCCTGCAATATCTCCGTGGCTCGCTTAGGGTCACTATCTTGATATTTCAGACCAATGATTGTTGTTTCTAATTCCCCAGCTTTATCCCTTTTTGGCATAGTCAGAGCCACACTGGCGACAATCTTTTCTGGTTTAACGTTAAATTTTTCTACCACCCGTTTAATCACTTCGTTTGATAGCAAAACTTGATCGTTCAGATCCTGCCCTTGCTGCTGGATTGCAGTACCAGTTGCAGAAAAAGAAACTGGTGGGCGAATATAGGAAAGTGCTGCGCTTGCTATGTAGTTAGGAGGTGGTTCTGGTTGGATAGCCACCACCGTTGACCCCGCTACAACTAAACCAAAGCTGGCTAATCCAATCCACTTGTACTTCTCAAAAGCAATAAGGTAGCGCTTAACAATTGGTGGGGTCATAAGAAATTCAAAATGCCTCTTTCAGAGGAGCAACGCTAACAGAATTGAAAATTTAAAAACCAGTATTAGCAAGTTCGTTGGCTGCTGACTGTATGCAACTTATTGGTCAAAAATTATTTTTTGCCTGTTGTCTTTTTAGTTTGAGCCGCCACCGAAATTTTCAAAAAACTGGAGAAAGGACTGAACATTGAAGAAAGGTTGAGTAATCGTATTCAATAAATTAGTAATTCTACCTACGAGGTTTCGACCAACAACAATGACATCATTATCTTGAAGTGCCACGTTTTGAGTCGCATCACCAGCAAAGGCCTTTTTAGCATTAAGTCTTTGGGTAACAGCTTTACCTCGTTCAGGATCGAAGCGCACCAAAGTAATATCCTGCAAGTTAGCAGTGTCGAGATTGATTCCTCCCAAGGCATCTATAAACGTACTACCATTAGCCAGTAATTGCGTGGAAATTCCTGCCGCAGCGTAGTTTAAAATCCGGACTTTAATCTGTGGTACGGCCAAAGTTGAACGGGCTACCAACTTGCGATCGTAACCTTCATCAGTCCCGACTTCACGACGCGGCACAATTATGGCATCCCCATCTTGCAGACGCAGATTAGGCAATGAACCGCCATTTTGCAAAATGGCATATAAGTCAATATTTTGTGAAGCTATAGAACCATCAATCAACTTCCGGCGTACTTGCACTTGCCGCAGATCTGCTGTCAAAGTTGAACCACCAGCTAAGGTTAAAGTATCAGCAACCCTGGGTATTGCCGAAGTAACAGCATAAATTCCTGGACGTGATACTTCCCCAGTAATGGTAACTTGAACTGGTCGCGTTCCTGCCAGTGATATCACCACAATCGGATTGATCATTGTCCGACTTAAAGCCAAACGAATTTTTTCTTGGGCTTCTTCCAAGCTCAAGCCTTGTAAAGATAAGGTTCCCACTTGCGGTACGACAATATTACCTTCTGGACTAATTGCAGCTTGAAAAGTTAAGTCTGGTCGCTGCGCTGACAGTGATAAAACTATGATGGGATTAATTACATAACGATTTAAACTAGCGCGAATTTTTTCTTGGGCTTCGGGCAAAGTTAAATTTTGTAAGGACAAAGTTCCCAGTAGGGGTACGACAATATTACCTTCTGGATTAATTTGAGATTGAAAGCTCAAATCTGGAAAGCGCTGAACCGCAACACTAATCGCATCTCCAATTCCTAAGCGGTATACACCAGGAGGGCGCTGAACCGTAACACTAATTACATCTCCTGGTCCTAACAAGTAGCGGCTGAGTTGGGGAGAAATTTCGTCAATTTCACCCGGAGTTAAAACATCAGCACTTGAGGGAGGTGAGGGGGGTGGCTCTATTGATTGTCCTGGAGATGGTGATGCTTGAGCCGCAACAGGTGGGACAGATGTTGTTAAAAAAACACCTACCTGAAGACTGACAAAACACAGGGCGGTGAATGCACGCATAGGAGAACTGGGAAATATAAACATCGGTGCCAGAAAGCTTCAATCAAAATTGGTTGCACCAAAACGGTATTCTAACTGACTACTAGCCTTGAGGAGTTATGTTCGATTTGCACTCGGTGAGGGGAGCAAGCAGAAGCCAAACCCATCTCTGCACCCACACGCCTATGTACTATTTGACAACGGCCCTGCCATCAACGCAGCTTGCACTGTTTCACCAAGAGACTGGACTAAAGACCAAGATTTTTCCACTTGCCCCAAAGGCTCCATCACCATCAGAATACTCACACCCACCCAAGGAGTACGCTTCTTCTTCAACTGTGCCAGTTGATCTGCCCAAAACCAGTGTAAAGGTGATGGATTGCCACCGTTTGGCATGGCGTACCATTGCAACACAGCGAAGGTATCCTGTTTTGTAGAAGCGCGAAAGAACCTAGCTTCTACCTTAGCTTCGTTTTTTGAGCCTAAATTGGCTGGCTGTTTAACAGTAAACTCAGCAGAGCGATATTGAGCTATATCCCACTTTCCCCAATATGACTTCCCCCAGCCGTTAATCTCTGTCCATTCTACCTCTGGTTGATCTGTGGGGCCGTTTTGTGCTTGCAAAAGCAGCATAGCTTGGATTGGCGAGTCTTCTTTCTTGATTAACTGCCAAGACCATTTGCCCTCGCCCATCTGTTGTTCTGTTTGTTCAATAGTTTGCCAACCAGGCAGGCTTAATCCCTGATGGCGGATCTGTTTCAATTCCTTGAGGCTAGTGACAGGGGGTGGCTGCTTCCATTGCCATTTTCCTGTTAGGTATCCGGGAACCCCTCCTATGGCCAATAGTAGCAACAATAACAAAAGCGCTGCTACCTGAGTCAATTGCTGTTGCTTGAGAAATTTAGCTAAGGAAATCATTAGTGATATTTCCAACACTTATAAAATATTTTACTTGATAAAATAACACTATACATTCCGTAATATCCACATTTTACTGCCAATTTTTTTCAGACAACCCTGAATCCCCTTTCTGCTGAAGTTTTCTGGCAGAAAATAGACCTATCTTGAAAATAGGGTATGAGTATGGTTATATCCTAGGGAGGATTGCTTAACGCTGTTGTTTAGAGTTACAAACGTTACTGACAATTACTGAACTCATACTCTGCAAACTTGAATTTTCGGCGAGCTTAAATTTTTATATGATACAAAACCCTCCGTCCCAGTTTTCACCAGATCAATACAAAGTTGATTCGCAAAAGACAACAGTAGAATCTATTATACAAACATCGACCTCGGATACTGAGATTGATCTAGAGTTTCTTTATACCAGAGATATTGAATTTCGGCAGGAAACGATTTACTTTCTCGTGGTTGATCGCTTTTATGATGGTGATCCAGATAATAGTGAAGGTGCTAACTCAGAACTGTACGATCGCACTAGACAAGATTGGGGTAAGTATTGGGGTGGGGACTTGCAAGGGGTGATCGATAAATTGGACTATTTGCAAAAAATGGGAGTAACGACCCTTTGGTTGACTCCCTTGTTTGAGCAGGTGGAAGATTTGTTTATTAGCAATGCAGCGATGCATGGCTATTGGACAAAAGACTTTAAGCGGATCAATCCTCGATACATTGCTCAAGGAGAAGATCCTTCATTAAACAATACCCAAGAAGCCAAAAATACGACATTTGACCGCCTAGTTGCCGAACTGCACCAGCGGAAAATGAAGTTGGTGCTGGATATTGTCTGCAACCATAGCAGCCCTGATACTAACGGCAGTAAGGGTGAATTGTATGATGATGGAGTCAAAATAGCTGACTTCAACAACGATGTCAATAACTGGTATCACCACTATGGGGAAGTGCAAAACTGGGAAGACGAATGGCAAGTGAAAAACTGTGAACTAGCCGGTCTAGCTACATTCAATGAAAACAATAGTGAATATCGTCAGTACATCAAGTCAGCGATTAAACAATGGCTAGACCGGGGTGTGGATGCACTGCGGGTAGATACTGTCAAGCATATGCCGATCTGGTTTTGGCAAGAATTTACCGGCGATATGATGATTCACAAGCCAGATATATTTATTTTTGGGGAATGGATTTATAGCCATCCTGGTGACGATCTCTCAATGGAATTTGCCAACCACTCAGGCATGACTATTTTGGACTTTGGACTGTGTATGGCGATTCGGGCTGCACTGGGACAAGGTTCAGAAAACGGATTCCAGACAATTCAATATATTTTTGATCAAGATCATTGCTACAACGGGGCCACTGAGTTAGTCACCTTTATTGATAACCATGATATGTGCCGCTTCCAATCGCTGAACCCCGATCCAGCGATGTTGAAAGTAGCGATCGCTCTAATTATGACTTGTCGCGGCATACCCTGCATCTATTACGGCACAGAACAGTATTTGCACGATGATACCGAGGGCGGTAATGACCCCTACAATCGCCCAATGATGGAAAAATGGGATAACGATACAGAGATTTATCGTAATATCAGACTGTTGTCGGGGTTGCGGCGACTTAATCCCGCTGTAGCAATGGGTAGCCAATGGCCAAAATACCTGACACCTGACATTTATTGCTATGTGCGTCGCTATCGTGACTCCCTGTGTTTTGTCGCACTCAACCGGGGGGGAGAAGTGACTCTACCAGAAGTTGAAACCGAACTACCCGACGGTGAACATACCTGTGCAGTAACTCGCAATAAGTATGAAGTCAAAGATGGCAAGATTTATCACCTGCAACTGGAAGAACGGGGAGTGATTATTTTTAGCCATGTTGGAGAACGCATCAAAGGACAAACCCTTGTGCGAGTGCAACTCAATGGCGTGAATACTCAACCTGGGGAAACCATTGTGGTGACTGGGGACTGTCCAGAGTTGGGTAACTGGGATATTACTAAGGCATATCCTCTAGAGTATATCAATGCCAATACCTGGTTTGCAGAGATTCCCTTTGATGAGAGTACTGGTAACTTGATCAGTTATAAATATGCCATGTGGCGAGAAGGGCAATCGCCTCTGCGGGAAAATCTGGTAAATCGCCGTTGGGTAATCGCCAAAGAAGGTACTGTTAAATGGCGAGATACTTGGGCTGTGGGCAGGGAATCTTAGAAATGTGGACTAAAATTTCCATCCTTCACACTTGATTTTTTGGCAATTTTGTACGCTCATAAAATATTCTGGGGTTGTTTTGGTGTTCGCTGCTAGCTCTCCTCTACTGGCTGATTTTCTGGATCTACAGAGAAATTGTTATTCATCCAATTCAGCAGAGGCACTAATAAAAACAGCATACAAGCAGAATAGAGATCACCACCCCAACCATCATGGA
The DNA here is from genome assembly GCF_014697195.1 of Cylindrospermum sp. FACHB-282. GTDB lineage: Bacteria > Cyanobacteriota > Cyanobacteriia > Cyanobacteriales > Nostocaceae > Cylindrospermum. The sequence goes on from NZ_JACJRJ010000006.1 coordinate 128,579, forward strand.
GCCATTGGAAAGCTGCTTCTTGATTTGAACCGTGAAAGTATGTAAGTAATGTGTTGCGAATTATATTGGCAGTAATACTAATTACTAAAGCAGTCGATAAAAACCAAGTAGTTATGCGGCGAGAAGAGAAAGAGTCTGTCCAATAAAGTATCATCAAACTGACGTAAAAAGTGGTAAACAACATTTTTAACCCTGCACAATAGGGGGCAACTTCTACAATTTTCCCGCCGACATATAGATTTATTTCATCAACAATTACTTCCATGCCAAACTGATTCAGGATGAAGCCTGCCGTACTAGCGATAAAACTTTGCAGGGGAAAGGTATAGGGAGTGATGACGTAGGGTAATGCCGTTGGTGTTGCCAGAAATACTAGCAATAAGGGGAAACCTTGCAGTCGAAAACCGGGTATTCCCTTGAGCCACAAACATAGTCCTGCCAATATAGTGGGCAAGGAAAGGTTAACCCATTGTGTGACACCACTCAAATAAAATGCTGCCCCTATTAATAATAATGGAGCGCCTAAAGGGTGGGTAATATTTGGCAAACGTTGCCACTTTTTCCGGTTCATCCAGCCCAAATAAGCGGCAAATGGTAGGCCAATAATCCCGTGGCTGAAATATTCATGTTCTGTACTAATACTTTTATACAGCCAACCATGGAACCAGTGTTGCAATATAGGGGCATAAAGCAGCAATAGAACCCCGAAAATAGCTATAATTAACCATTGCGCCGGGTTTGTTTTGTTAACTTGTTGTGAAATCGCCATGATTTTAAGCAATTAAAAATTATCAGTTAGCAGTGAAAAAATAGATAATTACTGGACTACCTCTCTAGGCAGCAAATTAAATGCACAACAGCTTTTGTTGATTGCCACCACAACTTCTTGAATTTGGCTATTACTCAAACCGGGGTACATGGGTAAGGATAATATTTGCTTTGCCAGCTTCTCTGCTTGGGGAAAGTCTCCTTGTTGATAGCCTAAGTTGGTGAATGCTGGCTGTAGATGGCAGGGAATTGGGTAGTGGATGCCAGTTTGAATGCCTGCTGCTGTCAGTTGTTCTTGAATTTGCTGGCGTTCTCGGAGGCAGGAATCATCCACTTTGATGACATAAAGATGATAAACATGTCCTGTGCCGCTTTGGTTTTCCATAGGTATAATACCAGCAGACCTTAAGGTTGCTAGTTCAATATCATACTGCTGGGCAATTCTTAGGCGATCGCTATTCCACTGTGGCAAATATGGTAGTTTTTGGTGTAACACCGCTGCTTGCAAGGTATCTAAGCGGCTATTAGTCCCCGATTCAATATGCACATACTTTTGCGAAGCTCCGTAATTCCGCAAGCGTAGCATTTTCTGTGCTACATCTGGATCTCCTGTGACTAACATTCCCCCATCGCCAAAGGCTCCTAAGTTCTTACTGGGATAGAAACTAAACGCTGCTGCTATCCCCACTGAACCTGCGCGATATCCATCTCTTTCGGCTAGGTGTGCCTGGGCTGCATCTTCAAAAATTAGCAGTTTGTAGGTATCGGCAAAATCTAACAGATCCCGTGGCGATACCATCTGTCCATAGAGATGCACAGGGATAATCGCTTTGGTTTGGGGCGTAATTGCCTTTGCTGCCGCCTCTAAGTCAATTAAAGCTGTTTGCGGATCGCAATCTACGAAAATCGGTTTTGCCCCTGCATGGAGTACACCAATTAAGGTGGCTACAAAAGTATTTACTGGTAAAATCACCTCATCACCAGCACCGATATGACAAGCTTGAAGTCCCAGTGCGATCGCATCAGTTCCTGATGCCACCCCAATACCATATTCTGCACCAGACGCTGCCGCAAATGCTGCCTCAAAACCTGACAGTGCTTCCCCTAAAATAAAATCTCCCTGTTCCAATACCAATTGGATTGCCTGTTGAAGTTGCGCTTGTATCGGCTGGTGTTGTAGTTTAAGATCTACAAAAGGAACTCTAATAGTCATTTTGTTCATTACCAAGCATTCTCAAAAATTAACTATCAAAAATACTACTTTGACTAAACTAATATATTTTAAACTTTAGAGTAGTCTCTGTTCTGATTAATATTATGAAATCTTGGTGAACTTTTAATGATATTTGTATTTATCTCCTGTGAGGATGACTACGCTAATTTTTGAAAATTTGTAGATAAAAAATATTCTGATATCAATTCTGTGTGATCTTGCCATAAATCAGATTTACCCACCTGGACTAGGGACGCCATCTGAGGAGCGTAATGTGCAAATTGATAGAGAAATGGTATGAAACAAAAAATATTAATTATCGGTAGACTCTCTAGATTGTGAATATTTAATCCAACATTAATGACTTAAATCATCCCAATCATAATAGACAAAACAATCGTATTTCACCACTCAATTTAGTTGGTTGGAGAAAGGAGGCAGGTTTTTCAGTAAATTTTATCGCTTTCCAAACAACCTCTTAGCATTATGTTGCCCAGGCCAAATCCAGAACTAACATTGTTCAGCAACAATAAACAATACGGAGAGATCAGTAGAAAATACAACTTTTAATCTCAGTATTTAGAAAAATTTAGAGACTTTATCGCCGGCTATTGGAAGGGACTAAAAAGATTTTGTTCCAAACTTGTTTATCAGAGGTGAAATCGGGGAATGCTTAAAAATAGTAAATAGTAACCCAATAACAGCGGTTATATAAATTACAGTATCGAGATCGAGCAATTATCAAGGTAGCAGCGGCAATGGTAGAGCCTAAAAATAAATTATCTGCCCTCAAGGATGGTTGGGCAGGTCGGGAGACCAAAGAACAACAGCGCCTCAAAGCATTGTCAGAATTAGGTTTGCGGCATCCAGAGATAGTTCCAGTTTTTGTAGAAGCCACTGAAAGATCTGCTCGCTTTTTGGAAGTACCAATTTCCATTTTGGGATTTATCGATCAAGAACGCCACTGGTTCAAATCAGCCTTTGGCTTATCAACATTAGGACTCATGAATGATCTAGTCCAAAGCCGTCAGCTGTCACGCCAGGAGTCATTTTGTACTCAAGTGGTGGAGAGCTTTCAAGTAGTCGTGATTAACGATACGGCAGACATCACAGATTCAGTAATAGCCACCAGCAAGTTGGTGCAGAATTACGGCATCCGCGCTTACTTAGGTGCGCCACTGATTGATGCTGCGGGAAATTGTTTAGGTGCTCTGGCGGTAATGGATTTGGTGCCACGCAATTTTACACCTAGAGACATTGAGTTTTTACAAATCATTGCTCGTTGGAGTATGAGTGAATTTGAGCGTAACCAATTACTGCAAGGAAAACTAGAAAAAGAAAAAAGTATTCCCAAAAATGCACCTAGTTTGTTAATCAAAGAAGAGCGTGTCAATGATCACAAAATCACTCCACCCATTTTAGAAAAAGGTTTTATTTCTACCAAGCAAGTAAAATTGGAACTTTTGGGGCAGCTAACTCAAGAACTACGTACGCCTTTAACATCTGTACTTGGTATGGCTAGTGTCCTAGGACGTGAGATTTATGGGCCTTTGACGACTAAGCAGAGAGAATATCTGGAGATTATCCAACACAGTGGGCGGTATTTACTTTCTTTGGTTAATGAAATTACTGAACTGGGAGCAATGGATGAAAGCCCAAATTTACTGAATGTAGTTCCTGTAGATATTGAAATGCTATGTCAACAAGCTATCAATACCTTAGAAGAAGTAGCTAACCGCCGAGAGCAAGATATTCGCCTGTCTATAGAACCAGGACGCAGTCGCATTTGTCCTTTAGATAAGGACAAGGTGCGGCAAATTCTGTATCACTTGGTTTTCAGTGTAATTCAACTTTCTCCGACAAGTAGCGTTGTTCGGATTCATGTTTCTTACAAAGAAGATACGATCAATATTACTGTGTGGGTTTCCCATCCTTGGCTGGGAGATGGTATCACTGAGGTTGATCCTTACTTTCACCTCAATCCCTCGCCGCTGTTTGAACTGGCAGATGAGGCAGCAACGTACAATATACATACAGAAAATCAAGAGCAGGCAGAGACTTTACCAATAGGGGTAGATAAGTCGCAATACTTGATTAAGAATCACTTAAGTGTCTCTGCTGGCAGTTTAGGGACAGATTTAGTCAAGCCATCTGATAGTCTGTCTCGCGAAAGCTTGGGTCTGTTACTTAGCTGTCAGCTGGCAGAATTGCACGGCGGACAAATCTCAATTCAAGGTTCACTAGAGTCAGGATACCGCTATGTGCTTTCTTTGCCCCTGCAACTGGCAACCCCCTCACAAGCAATTAGCGATGTCTGAACCTTTTTACAGCAACCCAGATTAAGATCAAGTCCAAGCTATGCGCTCACGCGCTTATTGGTCACAGCGTTTTTTATGAACTTAGTCTGGCAACAATTTACTTTATCGACTTTACCGCTAAAAGAATATCTGGCTACCAGTTATCTGCGTCGTTCTTTGGTTGGGCTTTTGCGTTCTTGGCGGCAAACTAGTGTCTTGATGCAGTGGGGAGATGCAATAGCGGCTGCTTTACTCAGCTTGGTGTATGCTCTTGCACCTTTTGTTTCCAGCGCATTGGTGGGGTTATTGCTGGTAGCTTGTGTGGCATTTTGGCTGCTGTTAACTTTATCCGATGATACAACCCTAGCTAATGCCTCATCAGTTAGTCCCATTCATCTACTGGTATTACTTTATTGGGGAATTGCCGCAGTCGCCACCGCATTATCACCAGTGAAAAAGGCGGCGTTGACAGATTTGGGAACGTTGACGCTCTATTTGCTGCTGTTTGCCCTTTGTGCTAGGGTGCTAAGGTCGCCTCGGCTGCGGTCTTGGATGATCGCCCTTTACTTACACATATCATTAATTGTTAGTATATATGGGTTGCGGCAATGGTTTTTTGGAGCTACAGCACTAGCAACTTGGGTTGATCCCGAATCTCCGCTGTCTAAGACTACGAGAGTTTACAGTTATTTGGGCAATCCCAACTTGTTGGCGGGGTACTTGGTACCAGCGGTAGTTTTTAGCTTTGTGGCGATTTTTGCCTGGCAAACCTGGATGAGAAAAGCTCTCGCAACAACAATGTTTATTGTCAATAGTGCCTGCCTGATTCTGACTTTTAGTCGTGGCGGCTGGATTGGTTTAGTGGTGGCAGTTGTGACGGCGATGGCGTTGATAATTTATTGGTGGAGTCTGTCCATGCCCCCGTTTTGGCGGACTTGGTCATTGCCAATTATTATGGGGGGTTTGATTGGAGTATTGGTGCTGGCGGTGATATTTGTTGAGCCTGTGAATATCCGGGTTTTAAGCATTTTTGCTGATCGCAAAGATAGCAGTAATAATTTTCGCCGCAATGTCTGGGATGCTGTTTTTGAGATGATTCGCGATCGCCCGATTTTGGGTATTGGCCCTGGTCACAATTCTTTTAATAAAGTTTATCCCCTCTACCAACGCCCTCGTTATACTGCTTTGAGTGCTTATTCGATTTTGCTAGAGGTGGCTGTAGAAACTGGCTTTGTCGGTTTAGCTTGTTTTCTCTGGTTAGTAATTGTGACGTTTAATGCCGCAGTTTTACAAGTACAACGACTGCGCCAATCTAGAAATGTAGAGGGTTTTTGGTTAATTGGGGCGATCGCTACTTTGTTGGGGATGCTGGCTCACGGTACTGTAGATACTATCTGGTTTCGTCCTGAAGTTAATACCCTGTGGTGGCTAATGGTGGCTTTAATTGCCAGCTACTGGAAACCTGTCCCTAATCACCAAACACCAGAAATAAATTCACCAGAACCAACATCTTAAAGAATTGAAAATTCAAAATAGATAGAGCCTCCGGTATTAGAACCTTTGCCATAGCAGGAGTCGCCCTCGTAGCCTACACTGTATTGTTGGCAAACAGTGTAGGACTACGTCTTAAACAATTCAAAATTCAAAATTCAAAATTCAAAATTCAAAATTCAAAATTCAAAATTCAAAATTCAAAATTCAAAATTCAAAATTCAAAATTCAAAATTCAAAATGGAGCCGGAGGCTCCCGTAGGCTCCCGTAAGGGATTCAAAATTTTCTCATAGAACCTACGGCTCCCGCCAGGGATACAAAATTCCCTCATAGAGCCTCCGGTATTAGAACCTTTGCAATCACTGTAGGACTACCTCACTCCCTGTAGCTAGTGGCACCAGGAGTATTGGGGTCACGATAACGGGTAGGTTCATCATCACGCTTTCTACCTGCTAACCCAGCTAGACCTAATAGACCAATTAATCCCAACCAACCCCAATCAAAATCATTGCGATCGTCAACGGCCGTTCTTGGTGCGGTGTCGGTTCTAGGCTGAGTAACCTGGGCTTGTGCCGATAGAGTTAAAGGCAAAATTGCCATACTCGCCATACTCAAAGTGAGAAAGCCAGCGCCAAGAGTTTTGGTGACATTACGCTTCATAGTCAAAGTGCCTCATCTCTTCCAAAGCTACTCACCACTCTATCGGGTTCCAAAACTAACAAAATCAATCTGTAGCTATAAACTAGGGTTTTTCTCAACTCACGCTAAAGACATACAATGCCATTTCTCAACGATAGGAACTTTAGCTGTGGGAAATTTTCATGAATTTTTCCTCAACTACTTGCCAAAGTGGATAAACAATCTCAGACTGAATTTTAAGTCTAGACGAATAAAACCCGCCTGTGCGGAATCTCACCCATGACTGAAAACAATGATACTTTGCTGCTGAATGCTGCTAAAAGTGGTGATATCAAGCGGCTGTGTGTGCTACTGGCCGCTGGGACTAAGGTGGATCTGTGCGATCGCCATGGCACCACAGCATTAATGTTTGCTGCGAATTTAGGCTATACCGAAATTGTGCGATCGCTACTGTCCGCTGGGGCCAATATCAACTTACCTAGAAAAATCTATGGTTTGACGGCTTTAATGTTGGCAGCTAGTGCCAATCAACTTGACATTGTGCAGCTTTTAATATCTAGAGGCGCAGATGTAAATGCCATTAACGAAGATGGCAGCACAGCTTTAATGGCAGCAGCACTCAAAGGTCATCTTGATGTGGTGCGAGTCTTATTGGCTGCTGGTGCCAAGGTGGAAATCACAGATAAAGATGATGATACAGCCTTGAAACTGGCAATTAAGCACGGATACACAGCTGTTGTCCAAGAAATCCTCCAACATGGTGTTGATGTCAATATCCCAGATGAAGAGGATGAAACGCCCTTAATGATAGCGGTAGACTTGGGATACCTGGACATGGTGCAAGTATTGCTGGCGGCTGGGGCTGATGTGGGCACTGCCTTGTTGGCAGCAGCAGCATCTGGACACAGTGCGATCGTCACTGCTTTACTAGATGCAGGCGCTAAGATTAATCTCCAAGACCAAGATGGTGAAACTGGTCTCCATCTTGCTGTAGTCGAAGGCCACCTGGATGTAGTACAAATATTACTTCAGCGGGGCGCAGATGTGCAAATTAAAAACCATCTGGGTGATACACCATTGCTTGTGGCAGCGTTCCAGGGGTACAGCGAAATTGTCGAGGCACTACTGCATTCTGTTGGAGATATTCATCGACAAAACCTCGGTGACGTTCCTTTAACAATGGCGGTAGCCCAAGGACACACCCAGACGGTCAAGGTGTTGTTAGACTACGGTGCTCATGCTAACACTCTAGGCGATGATGGTAAAACTGCTTTGGTGAAAGCAACAGCAGGCAATCACCCAGAAATGATCAGATTGCTGCTGGCCAAGGGGGCAGATGTCAACTTTCAAGACTCAGCAGGGGCGACGGCTTTAATGTGGGCTGTCTCAGGCGGTTATAGTAAAGCGGTGCAGATATTACTCCAAGCTGGGGCAGATGTGAATTTGAAAAATAGAGGCGGTTATACTGCTTTAATGATTGCAGAATTTAACGGCTTTAGGAATATAGCCCAGAGTCTACGGCAAGCTGGAACACAGGAATAGTTGCAAATTGGGCATTGGTTATTGCCAATTTTTTTGGCTATTCCTCATGCCCCTCACCCCCATCTTCATTATCTCAAAAAGTTGAAAAATAATTTGCTCGTAGTGAGGGCTTTAGCCCTCACTACCAACCTTGAATTATTTACGCCAACCTACTTATTAAAGTTTCAGGCATATTTAGTAAAACTCCGCCGTAGCAGGATAATAACAGTTACGGCGGAGCTAGGAAAAATCGAAAACACCAAGACAAAATGCTTGTGCCACAAGGTGAAGAAGCAGATTTGCTTTTTACCTTTTAACTTGTATTCCTCTTGGCATTTCCTACTGTGCTAGATGTACAAAATATATCGTTTTTGATGTTGGGTGAAAGTATTGTAATTAGCAATTTTTGGGTATCGTAGAAAACCTTAACTAAAATAATTCATCCCATAGGGAGAATTTCTACCTATTTCTAGAAGCACTGGGGTTTCATTAAAGTTATCCTTTTATTGGCGGTTCCTGATCCAATAATCTACTCGTTGGATGGGTAAACTCGGTGCGCAGCGCGGCATCACCCAAGATATTCTGTGAAAACGAGATTATATAGCCGCCTTCCTTGGGTTGGAACCGCCAATTTTGTCCAGGTTTTTCCCAAGGAAATTATACGATTTTGAGTTTTGAATTGTTTACTGTGTTGGTAGTTTTGGATGTGCCGCGGAGTATTTAGCTACTAGGGCGGAAACTTCTGGGTTATACAGTCGCTGATAATTCCAGTAATTACCAAATACTTGCCGCACGTAATTTTTGGTTTCATCAAAGGGAATGTCTTCGACAAATTCATCTGGATCTTGTCTCGGCACAGTTTGCAACCACTTGGCAACGTTGCCGGGCCCAGCATTATAACTAGCGATCGCTAATAACGAGTTATTGTTATACAGCTGATGGGTATGATCCATATACCACGTCCCCAACATGATGTTATCGTTGGGCTTTTCTAGGTTAATTGTTTTAAAGTCTAAGTTGATTTGTGGAGCTATCCATTTAGCTGTGTCTGGCATGATCTGCATTAACCCTGTAGCACCAACAGGGGATTTAACTTTAGCCTCAAACCGAGATTCTTGCCGCATCAGGGCAGTAACTAACAGGGGATTAACTTTCCGTTCCCCAGACCATTTTGAAATCTCTTTGAAATAGGGAAATGGATAACGGGCTTGCCAATAGGTGATTTGTTGGCTGAGAGCCTGATACTGCGCTCTGTCTTCGGGTGTTTCCCTGTCTTCTAATTTAGAAATTGTGTTAATTCCTAATAAATTTTCTCCCCTTGTCAATTGCATCAACCCTTCTGTAAATTGCTCCCCTACAGTAGGCTGGCCTTTGTTGATAAATTCTGTCTCCCATTGCAACCAAGCATCACGGTCTTGACCTAGAAGATATAATTCTTTAAAAGTCTCAGAACCCGCAGGAGGTACAGGACGCTGGGGTGGGACAACTTCTGGAGTCATTAAGCGGACGTCATTAAAGTTACCAACATTCAGCCCTAAAATGGTGGCGGCTCGCCATGCGTAATAAGATTGGGGAAATTGACTCAGCACATACTCATAAGCCGTTTTAGCTTCTTGCTGTTTCCCTAAAATAGTTGCCCATTTACCCACCCAAAAGCCTGCTCTAGGAGCCAAAATACTGTTGGGGTTGTTGGTGACAATTGGTTCGGCCCATTGCCATGCTCCTACATAATCTTTGGCTTTGGCTTTCTCTTTAGCTATTTTCCAGCGATACTCTGCCGCTTCATCAGAATTGGCGTACTTGCCTAGGAGTAATTCTCTAGTGGCGATCGCTGATTTGCTATCCTTAAGGGCTTCTAAGGCTTTGACTTTTTGTACCAGTGCTGTACTAGCTTGCTCTGGAGATTTACTGATGACTAGGTTAAGGTAGGTGACGGCGTCTTTACTTGTTGCCATTTCTGCTAACCGCAGTCCAGCAGTTCCAGTTTCTTTAGCTGTGGGGAATTGCTGCATGAGTTGTTTATAAGTGGCGATCGCCTGTTGCTGATCTTTACCCCCTACTTGTAACCCCCTGCCTGTGCGGTAAAGATTACGCGCTGTCTTGGGTGCTTTGGCACAAGCTGCTGCCGCTTTAGTAAATTGACTGTTTTCCCAATAGGCTGTGCCAATGGTTTCCCAGTCTTCGGGTTTGAGGTTGGGCTGTTTCACCAACTGATCTAACACCCCGACTATTCCCGGTTGCTTATAGGCATATTTTGCCAAAATTAATTGTAATTTTGGCTGATTGGGATTGTCTTTTAACCGTTTGCGGATAATTTCCCAAGTCAGGGGATGAGAAGGAAATTGAGCGATCGCTTGCTCCTGTAGCTTTGGTTGGGCGATCAAATATATGGCTTTAACTGCGGCTGCTTCTTTGGGATACTTTTTCAGCACTTGTTGCCGGAGATCCGATGCTTTGCCTCCCTCGCCCAACATATCATGAGCCTGAGCCTGTTTCAGTAAAACGTAGGGCCCTAGGGCCGGATAGTCTTTCTCTAGTCCTGCCAATAAACTCAGCGCTTTTTTGGCTTGGGTTCTTTCAATGTAATCACTTGCCAAAAGATAACGGGCACGTTCCCGATCTAGCGAAGGGGAACCTTGGGCGATTGTGGCTAGTTTTGCCGCCCGTTCTGGCAGAGATTGTGAGGCCAGCGGGAACACTACTGAGGTGGCTTTGCTAGCTTCAGAGATTTGCTCAGGCTCACTCTTAGTCAGTTTGAGCCATTGCCCTAAGTTTTTTCCTAGCTGAGGCGCTGACACCATTGCTCCGGCTAGAAAGGCACACAGTCCTACACCAGCAATCAGCGAAATTTGCTTTTTCTGTAGTTTCTTCAGCATCGATACCCGCTGAAAATTTCCGATGAATTTCTAGAAACTCTAGCACTACTTGCGGTCAGTGTTATCACTTTTTAGGTGGATATTTATAATTTTTTGGGTAAAAACGCTAAATATCAATCTTTATGAAGATTGATTCTTAGTTAGGAGTAATCTGGACTTAGCTCTTAGCGTTAAGTCTATCTTATTACATCTATCTTAGGTATAGAATGGAGCTATTTAAAATGAGCTTAATTACAAATGTTACCATTCATTGCTGTTGTTGCTTTAACCATCTTTTTAGCAGGATTCAAGCTAGACCGGGAATATCAGAGGGGTGTGATATTTCGCTTAGGTAGAATTAAGGGACTTCGCGGACCTGGATTATATTGGATTATACCGCTCATCGACCAAAAAACCCAAGTTGATATTCGCACTAAAACGGTGAGTATTGAGCCGCAAGAAACTGTAACTGCCGATAGCGTCACCATCAAAGTTAATGCTGTTCTCTACTACCGCATTACAAATCCCAATTTTGCCATCAATACAGCATTTTTCAGGTAAATGAAGTACACTTTTGGGGCAGAAAATTGTTGTCTACGATAATCTGTACCTCACCAAGTTGCAATCTGCTGTATTTCACCGTTTCGCTAATTCTGGAGTTCGCCCTTTTAAGCCGATCATCAACTTGAGGGCAAATATTTTTACCATCGGTACTCGCTGCATAATTCCTAAACCTAGGCGACGAATTACCACTATTGGTAAAAAGTTATTAGAAAATACCCGATCTAACAAATCGGTGAAACCTAAAATTGCTAGATTTTCCTTTTTTCGCCAACGTTCATATTTTTTGAGGATTTGGATTTTACCAATATCTTCACCTGCTTGATGTGCTGTTTGGATGATTTGGGCTAAAGCTGCTGCATCACGAATACCTAAGTTTAAACCTTGTCCGCCGACGGGATGACAGTTGTGTGCTGCATCTCCAACTAAGGCTAGACGAGGGAGGACATAGCGATCGCTCTGCATTAGTTGTACTTGAAAAATAAAGCGATCGCCTAATAATTCCAATTTACCCATCTGATCACCATAGCGGCGGGTGAGTTCAGCCAAAAATTGCTGATCATCTAAAGCACACAAGGCTTTGGCTTCTTCATGGGGTGCTGTCCAAACAATCCGGCAGCGGTTCCCAGGTAAAGGTAAAATTGCAAAGGGGCCACTAGACCAAAATTTCTCGTAGGCGGTGTTGTTGTGTGATTTTTCTGGTTTTACAAAGGCTACAATGCAGGACTGCCAATACTTCCAGCCTTTGGTTTTAATCCCCGCAGCTTGACGAATAGGCGATCGCGATCCATCTGCACCTACCAGTAATTTACTGCTAATTGTCCGCTGCTCACCTTCAACTTCGATATTGATCCTAACTATATCTTGTTCGTTCTGGGTATTTACGACGAACGCCGGACAGAGATAAGTTACATTAGGACAATTTTGGACAAATTCTTGCAACGGCTGTAACAGTGCTTGGTGTTCTGCCACATATCCTAACTCTGGTGTGCCTAAATCAGAGGTTTGAAATGCCACCACATCGGGATAATCGGCGTCAGAAAGTTTAACCTGACAATATTTGGCGATTTGGGGCAGGATTTTGTCCCATAAGCCAATTCCCTGAAAAATTTGCGCCGAAAGCATGTGTACAGCATAAGCTTGTCCCTTGGATACTGCTGCTGATGCGACTTTTGCCTCAATTAGCAACACAGTTAAGCCAGAGTCTTTTAAAGCAGCGGCTAGGGTTAAGCCAACAATCCCACCGCCGACAATTACCAAATCGTAATCATATCCCCCCTTGTCTGTGGGTGTGTGGGGAAGGGAAAGGGTTTGATTAAGCTGCGTGAGGGACATTGTTAAGATAAATTACAGCAATTTTACTATTATTGTTACGCGATCGCGCCTTTTAGGGCAAGGTAATTGCTGTAAAGATTGGGCGTCTATTTTTAACCTCGTAGGATCACTAAGCAAAAGTTAAGGCTATGAGCTCCTCTGCCATTTCAAAATTAGCTGTCACATTTTGCACATCATCTAATCCTTCTAGGGTATCGATTAACTTAAACAGCGATCGCGCCTGATCAATGTCGGTGACTTCCACCTGATTACCGGGAATCCAGCGTAATTCGGCATCTGTCACCTTAAAGCTTTTGTCTTTGAGTGTCTGACTGAGAATCTCTAAATTGCCGATGTCGGTAAATACCTCAGCCGTCTCATCTTCTGTCATCTCATAGGACTCAGCATCCCCTTCTAGAGATGCTTCTAAAAGCTGTTCTTCATCCACCACACCCTGGACTACACAGACACCTTTTTGGGCAAACATCCAGCTAACACAACCTGTTTCACCGAGGTTGCCTCCATTTCTACTAAAAGCCATCCGCAAGTCCGCAGCCGTGCGATTACGGTTATCTGTGAGGGCTTCAATCAAAATTGCTACACCACCAGGGCCATAGCCTTCATAGCGAATCGCTTCTAAACCGATGTGATCTCCACCAAAAGTCCCGGCACCTTTAGCGATCGCTCTTTCGATATTATCGTTAGGAATACTCGCCGCTTTTGCCTTGTCAATAGCCGTGCGGAGTTGAAAATTAAGCGCTGGATCGGGAACGCCGCTTCTGGCAGCTACAATAATTGCCCGCGACAGCTGGGTGAAGGTTTTGCCCCTTTTGGCATCCACCACCGCCTTCTGGCGCTTAATATTTGCCCATTTACTATGTCCTGCCATAATCAGAAAATCATCAAAATGCTATTTAAAACTTAAGATATACCTAGCTTTTGCACTGATGCAAAGGTTAGCTTCTTAGCTACTGTTTCTCAACCTCAGCACCAAATGGATAAATTGAACAATCATCTAAATCAAGATCATGACCTAGGTTTTTTCGCACCTGGGAATTTTTGGCGAAAAAGCAAGAAAGCACGAAACTACCTTAGCAGTTTACTGGTGATAGTGCTTGTGGGTGTCTTAGCATTGGGTGCGTGTCAGGCTATTATCCCTGGTAAAGCAAGTACAGTGATTCATTTAACCCTGTGGCATGGTGTGAATCCGCCGCCAAATCGGGATGTATTGCAAAAGCTGGTAGACAAATTTAATCAAACCAACCCAGATATTCAGGTAGAGTCTCTATATGTCGGGCAACAAGATCAGCAAATGCCCAAGATTTTGGCAGCGGTGGTAGGAAATGCGCCCCCTGATTTGTTGTGGTTTAACCCGACAATTAGCGGACAATTGGTGGAATTAGATGCTATTTTAGCTTTAGACGACAAGTTAGAATTTTCACCAGTAAAAGAAGAAATTGACCCGGCTTTGTATACCTCGATGGAGTACAAAGGTCAGATTTGGTCAGTACCTTTTGCTACAAATAATGTGGGTGTTTTTTACCGTCCGAGTTTGTTTGCCGCGGCGGGAATTACTGTTGTACCCCGCACTTGGGCAGAGTTGCAGCAAGTTGCCAAGAAATTAACTCGTGATACCAATGGTGATGGAAAGATAGATCAACATGGGATGATTCTGCCTTTGGGGAAGGGTGAATTTACGGTGTTTACCTGGTTGCCATTTATGTGGAGTGCTGGCGGCGAGTTGGTGATTGGTGATTCACAGCAGGCGGCGGGAGTGGTTTTGTTAGATAATAAAGGTGCGATCGCCGCTTTGCAATTTTGGCGAAATTTGCTCGCGGATGGTACTGCAGTACTATCTGAGCCGGAACGAGGTTATGAAATAGCCGACTTGTTAGCCGGTAAGATTGCCATGCAACTAACAGGACCCTGGAGTTTGGGAGAATTTAAACAGAGTGGTGTAGACTTTAATGTTTTTCCGATTCCTGTCGGGGAAATACCCGCAACGGTTATTGGTGGCGAAAATCTCTTTTTATTCAAAACTACACCAGAACGGGAAACAGCGGCATTTAAATTTGCTGAATATACTTTGAGTGAAGAATTTCAGACAGAATTGGCGTTAGGAACTGGCTATTTACCTATCAATATCAAGTCTCGTCAAAGTGAAAAATATCAGGAATTTGTGCAAAAACAACCACAGCTAAAAACTTTTTTAGATCAAGCCAAGTATGGGCGATCGCGTCCGATTTTTCCTGGTTATAATCGGATTTCCGATAGTTTAGGCAGAGCAATTGAAGCGGTGTTGTTGGGTAAAAGTTCCCCAGCAGCAGCCCTCAAAGTATCCCAGCAGCGCTTGGATTTGATTTTCAAGTGATTAAATTTGATTTTTACCTTTTTACCTCGTTTTATATCTCGTTCCCAGTCTCCGACTGGGAATGCAATCATTGCGGCTCTGCCGCTTATACGGAAGACGTATCCTTTTTCAAAGATGTTATTGAATGGATTGGTAAATTCGCTGCAATTGTAACTTTAAGTCGCACCACACAAGAGTGGGTAGTACCTCAAATAGCTAATAGTGTGGATCATATTCAGAAATTACTATCATCTGGTGGATAGATGCAGATAGGGAACTGTTTAATCTCTCATAAATTCCCCAAATTGCTGATTAAAACGCTCAATTTACCGTAAAATCAAACGACTGGAAGTAGGGGCACAGCAATGCTCATGAGTGTCAACTTAAGCTCAAATCCTTACAATAACTCGTTAAGAGTCTCCCACTGGGAATGTCATCACAGAGGCTCTGCCTCTTCTGCTGTCATTGAAGGCAGAGCCTTCTAGCATTCATTCCCATACAGAGTATGGGAACGAGAAAGCTTTAGACGAAACTCAGTTTTTACCAGGTTTTCACGTTAAGTTGACACCTATGAGCAATGCTGTGCCCCTACGAATGATCTGATCTAAGGATATTAGATAATCTCACCTTTTCAAAACTATATGGAATGAATTTAAATACCCCAGTACGGTTTTAGCTAAAGTCTTGTCCTGCTTTTTAGAAGTTATGGCTGTTACCTGATACAAGTAGCCATCGGCAATATACATCCGGCTTCTAGTAATTTTACCTCCAGCATTGACATATTCAATTTCTTTTCCAGGATGACCATTTGAACTGCGAATATTGCGCTCACTGACTAAATTGCTTTTTGTAGTTGTTAACGCCGTATCCTTTGCTTTATTGAGAATTTCTTCGGGGTTTTTCATTTGAGCGTAGTCATAAGGAAAGTCATTGTAAGTAACTACATAAGCTACATCCTGTTTAGGCGGTTGAGCCGCAAATACTTCTAAATTTATTGGCCCCATATAAGTTTTTTGCGTTTGAGTTTGCCTTTTGGGTATTCCTGGCATCAAAACACTAAAGCGTCCATCTGGGGCTGTAAATATTTTCCATTTTGGCTGCACTACTTTAACAACAGTTGGTTTCTTTTGGGCAACTATTATTTTGGCAGAAACTGGAGTTTTAGGTGAAAGCGCCTCGGCTATAAAAGATCCACTACATACAAAAGTGGCAGCGATAAAAGGTAATAAAACTCTGATGGCCATAATTTTTGCATTTGAAGATGCTGATATCACTGATGCTGCTAGTTATAACCCAATACAGTTCAGTTAGTGATCTTCAGTTAGCAAAAATCTGCTAACCCTATTTTTATAGGGGTGAAGGGATGCAGTTACAACCTAGCTGCACACAAAGCAGCACCAATTAGCCCTACTTGTTGATTGAGGATAATATGCACAGGTATTTCTTCGAGGATGGAACGCATCCTGCCTTTTTGGGTGAAATTTAGCAGGAAAGTGCTTTTTTGCATTAAGGGGAGGATTTTGGGGCCAATACCACCAGCAATGTATAGTCCACCATGAGGTAGGAGTTTGAGGGCTAGGTTTCCGGCTTCTGCGCCGTAGGCTTCGATAAAGATTTGCAAGGTTTGTTCAGAAAGGCGATCGCGTCCTTGGAGTGCAGCACTACCAATAATCGCACCCGGATCAACGCTTTTTTCTGCCTTTCCCGCCTCTTGTTCCCAACTTCTGACGGTTTGGGCAATATCTGGTGATTCGGCGGCTGATTGCCTATCGCGCAAAAATTGGTAAATAGCCACAATCCCCAAGCCAGAAACTACCCGTTCCACTGATACACGCTGGATATCATGTTTATCTAGCAGATATCTCATCAGTTGAAACTCTAACTCGTTCCGGGGGGCAAAATCAGCGTGTCCACCTTCTGAGGGAAAGACTTGATAATGGTTTCCCTGTTTAATTAAAAATCCTTGGCCTAAGCCAGTCCCCGCGCCAATTATCGCCATTGGGGCTTCTGGTTGGTGTTGACCATTTTGCAGAGTCAGCAAATCTTGTTTCGTTAAACCGAAAATACCATAGCCAACAGCAGCAAAGTCATTAATCAGCGAGATGGAGGGAATACCTAGTTGTTGAGATAAACGTTCTGTATCCAAAAACCATGCCAAATTTGTCAACTTGGCAGTATTGTTAACTACTGGCCCTGCGATCGCAAAACAAGCTTTTTCCGGTGTCGGTGCGTTAGCTTTAGCCAAAAACTTCTGTACCATTGGCACCAAATCAGGATAATCCCCACTGAGGAAATTTTTCTCAAAAAGAGTCTGTAACCCCAGTGTCTCTGATGTCTCAACCAATCGCAAAATAGTTTTTGTGCCGCCAATGTCTCCAGCTAGTAACAATGTCATAAAACTTATCAGCTAATTAGTTGGTTTTTCTCTAGTAAAATGTATCCAGGATTAAAGAGGCAATTATTTAACATCCTAATCAATAATTGCTACCAGGATTTAAACAAACCGAATTACTTCCTCTATCTGCATCAAATGGGAAGTATCTCCCTTTAGTTCTAACAACCATTCTGATTCTAGCCGCAGGACTTTTACTAAAGAACATAGAGAAGCTTTAACTTCCGTTTTCGCAATTTCTCCAACTAGCCCCATTGCCGCCCCTAGTACAGATGCACCATGTGCCACCAATAGAATATCTTCTGGGAAAAATTCCGCAGCCAAGCATCTAGCAGTTTGTCCAGAACGTTCCCGTACTTTTTCCTGAGTTTCTGGATATTTAGCCGCAATACGCGGAGTGTAACTAGTATCAATTCTCGGAAATAATTCGGCTATTGCTGGAGTTGAAAGTGTTTCTGGTTCTTCTGTCATCCAAGCTGGATTTAGCCATTCACTCAAGCCTGTTTCCAGTTGAATAGGCAAATTTAGCACTTCTGCAACTGCGTTTGCAGTTTGTACTGTTCGCAGAAAGGGAGAAGCAAAAATATGGGCGATTTTTTCTCCTTGCAACCTTTTAGCTAATTGTTGCGCCTGCACCATGCCATCATCAGATAAAGGTGGATCATAGCGTTTTTCGGCGGTGAGGAACCAATCAGGGTTGACGAAATCGAGGCGGTTGGCGTGTCTTGCAATCCAGACTATTTGACTCATGGGTTTAAATATTTAGGCGAATTGGATTTCGCCGCTAGATGAAGATAAACACCCAAATAAGGGGTGCAAATCTAAATATAGGATAATTTTGTAATATTTTGTAATATTTTACCGAATTTTGTTTTTTAACGTTCGCGTAGGTGCGGTCGGCATTACCGCTTCAGGCGCAGAGGGCGCAGAGAGAGAAAGAAGAGTGATTCTTCAGGTATGAAAATGCTGGATATTCAGCATAGGAGAATCGATATTTAAAAGCCAATTTTCATCAATAAATTGCAGATTTTCATCATAAATAAGAACCAATTCACCGATTTTTTGAAAATTCTTATTTAGCTGAAAAGTTGCATTGTCGGCAGCTATGATAAAAAACTTTAATTGTAGAAAGCGTTCTTTATGAGTAACGCCAACAGAACTACTGACTAATTCTGCTTTTAGGCTGCGAGGTAAATTAATAGTTTCATAATATTTATCCTGTTCATCCCAATAACCAGACACTTTATAATCACACTCTTCAAGATGTTCTTTAACAAGAATATCAGCATCTAGATTTTCTAATATCTCAGTTAAATCTCGCCAAACTTGATGATTTTTTAATTCGAGTTTAGTCATACTTGTTCTGGATTAATGTTCTGTTACCAAACCAGGAAAGTGTAATACACCATCAACAAATTTTGCATGAAACCTTCTATCGTCACCTTTACCTAACACTTTTGATTTTAAATTTTAGCCTTCTTCTTGGGAAGTAACAAGCCCAATGTTACCGCGTGGGAGTACTTGGCCTTTTTCAATTGCTTTTAAATGCTTGCCATTTTGATCATACCTTATACCTAATTTTATTTGTTCTTCGCTAAATGAAACTAGCAAACCACTAGTTGAAAGATATACAATGTCAGGTTTAATATCTGTCCAATTATTAGGTAAAGCTTCCATACAACTACTAAAGCTTGTTCTGCTACCTAACCCAAATAAGCTTTTTTAATTCGTTCATCACTAATTAATTCTGATGCTGCACCTGTTAAAGTCATAGAACCAGCTTCTAAAACATAACCGCGATCAGCAATTTGTAAAGCCAGATTGGCGTTTTGTTCAACTAACAAAATCGTCATGCCAGTAGCACGCAAATTTTCAATAATTGAGAAGATTTCTAGGACAATTGCCGGGGCTAAACCTAAACTAGGCTCATCTAAAAGTAACAATTTTGGTCTACTCATTAAAGCACGAGCAATAGCTAACATTTGTTGTTCACCACCGCTGAGGGTTCCTGCTAGTTGATGCCGTCTTTGTGCTAACCTGGGAAATAGATCAAATTGCTGTTGGATATCTGCTTTTATCTCTGCCTGGTTAGAGCGAATATAAGCACCTAAGAGTAAGTTATCTAAAATTGTTTGCCTAGCTAATACTCTACGTCCTTCAGGTGAATGAGCAATCCCAATTTCTACGACTTCATGAGGTTGACGACGGGTGATATTACGTCCATTATAAATAATTGCTCCACTTTGAGGATTTACTAATTTTGAAATGGCGCGGAGTGTGGTACTTTTGCCAGCACCATTAGCACCGAGTAGGGTGACAACTTCGCCTTTTTGAATCTTTAAATTAATCTTTTTTAGCGCTCGAATGCCACCGTAATTAACATCCAAGTCTTGGATATCTAAAATAGTAAAATCTTTGCCATCATCTAAATATCGGCTTTCATCAGCTTTCATGATTCATTTCCCAAATAAGCTTCAATTACAGCCGGGTTATTTCTGACTACAGATGGTTCACCCAAAGCAATCAATTGTCCAAAATCTAGAACAGCGATGCGATCGCACAATCCCATTACCAAGGGTACATGATGCTCAATCAGGATAATTGTTAAATTGAAGCGATCGCGCAATTCGCGGATAAACTGACTCAGTTGCTGCTTTTCGCTGGGGTTCATTCCCGCTGCGGGTTCGTCGAGAAGCAAGATTTGCGGCTGTAAAGCCAGTGCGCGGGCGATTTCTAAGCGACGTTGATCACCATAGGCTAGGTTTCTTGCTTTTTCGTCAGTGCGATCGCTTAAGCCAATCAACTCCAATAACTCTATAGCTTTCCGCCTACTTTTGTATTCTTCCCTGGCAGCTCGCGGCAAACCCAGAACTCCCGCTATTATACCACTTTTTATATGTAAATGTTGAGCAATAATTACATTATCTAATGCCGATAATTCCCCAAACAGGCGAATATTTTGAAAAGTGCGAGCTATACCTAAACCAGCAATTTGATGGGGGCGTAATTGCGAAATTTCAGCACCTTGATACAGCAATTCTCCGCTAGAAGGGGCAATTAAAGCTGTAATCAAATTAAACAGTGTGGTTTTGCCAGCACCATTCGGGCCAATCAAGCCAAAAATCTCATCTTTATTAACTGCAAAAGATACATTATTTACCGCCACTAAACCCCCAAACCGGCGAGTCAAAGCTTTTGCTTCTAAGATAATACTGTTATCAACTACTGGAATACTGTAAGACATTGTTTAGCGCAATATTAATTCACAAGGTGTAGGTAGTTCATTAACCAACCAATTTCCAACCCGGAACTTTGGGTTATCAACTCCTGTTTTGACGAGAATAATTTTTGCTGATTGTGGACAATCCCAAGTTTGAGCTTCTGGTGTTGCTGAGTAAAGATATTCATAAAGTTTCACTTCAAAAGCATATCTATTATTTGCTATTTTTCTCCCGGACTTAATCTCAAAAGCTGCATGACTAGGGCTAGATGTTCCCGAAATATAATTAACCAATTCGTCATTAGATACTTTCTTTTTAACTTCTGGTGACAAAAGCGCAATTCCTGCTTCTACACTTCTATTTTTCCAAGCAGATAAGAATTTATCAGCCGTAAATAATGCCCTGACATAATCAGCATTAATTGAAGTAGTTGATATTGGTGTAACTGGCTGGGCTTGAGTTGTAGTGCAGAAAAAAATCACAGCAATCAAAGCTATAAATAAGGAGGAAATTTTTTGGCGTTTTTTCATCTTTGCCTATTTATCAATTTTGCGTCGTCTTTTAAAGATATCAGGAGTCACTAGCCCTTGGGGAAAAAAGATTGTGCCGATGACAATCAGCAAACCAAAAATAATTAATCTCCCATCTCGGAGAAATTGCGCTAACCAATTGGGTAAACCTCCGGTGTCTGCTAAATTCCTTAAAATTTCTGGCAAAGCTGTAAACACCATGCCACCTAACACCGAACCCAAAAAAGTCCTTGAACCACCAATTAACACAAAGGTTAGATAAATAATGCTAGCATCAAAAGTACCTTGACGCGCATTCCAAGTATTGAGAAAATGGGCACTAATAGCACCGATAACTCCCGCGAGAACTGCCCCCAAGCTGAAAGCTAAAACTTTGTAATAGGTGGGATCTATTCCCATTGCTCCTGCTGCTAGTTCATCTTCACGAATGGCTGTAAATGCCCTACCTACCCGAATCCGTTCTAAACGGTAAAGTAGCACCATAGTAATTATTAATAATGGCAGGGCAATCCACAAATATTCAATTGGGTTTTGGAAGGGTTGGGGAATGCCAAAAATGCCGACAGCACCGCCAGTAATATCCAGATTGAGAGAAAAAACGCGCAAAACTTCGACAAAAGCAATAGTGGCGATCGCTAAATAAATTCCCCGCAATCTTAACGCCGGAATTCCTACCGCCACACCTAACAAACCAGCAGCTAAACCAGCAATTACCATCTCTAATAACAGGATGTAAATGGGGAATGAACTACTGCTAAATGTAAAAACTTTTGTAGAGAGAATTGCCGCAATGTAACCACCTAAAGCATAAAATCCAGGACTAGCTAAAGACAATTGCCCCGTCATCAGAGGTAAGTACAATGATAATCCTAGCAACGCCCCCAATACCATAGAGACAATTAGAGAACCGTAAGTAGAAAAAAAATCAGTCATGGAGATATTTACAACTTAAAATTTAGGATTCTGGATTAATCCAAAACCCTAAATAAACTACACCTTCTGAATAAACCGACGTCCTAGTAAACCTTGGGGTCTTACTAACAGCATAATAAATAGGATGCCAAAAGCCACAGCATCTTTATAGCCAGAGTAATCAGCAGGGACAAATGCCTCTACCAATCCAATAAGTAAGCCACCCAAGACTGCACCAGGAATACTACCTAAACCACCCAAAACAATTACCGCTAAACCCCGTAATCCAAAAGCAATGCCGAAATATGGGCCAGCAATGCTAACACTAGAAGCCACCAAAGTTCCTGCCATTCCTGCCAAGAAACTGCTGATAAAGAATGTCAAGATAATAAAGCGATCTGTATTAATTCCTAACAAACTCGCAGTCACTGGATCTTCTGCGATCGCTTGCATCGCCTTACCATATTTAGTACGATTAATAAAATAGGTGAGAACAGAAACAATCACCACCGAAACAGCAAAAATCACCACCTGGACGCTACGAATAGGAATTGGATGATCGATGCTGCCAAAGTTAATCGCTGGGGGCAAATTTCCGTAAGTATTAGCGGGGAAAGTGTAACTTTCTGCCCCTACTAAATACTGGATTAAGTTGACAATTACCACCGCTACACCCAAGCTAGAAACAACCGTCAGCAAGGGGTCAGATCCTTGACGACGCAGAGGTTGAAAGGCGATGCGTTCCATAGCTACCCCCACCAATCCCGCCAAGGAACTTCCTAAAATTAAGGATATAGCATAAGGTAATTGTAGCGGCAAAGCTGCATTAGCTAATAAACCGTTAAATCCAAAAGTCCCACCCATGAGTGTGTATGTGAAATATGCACCCAGAGTAAAAATTGCCCCATGGGCTAAATTAATGATACCCAAAATGGAGTAAACCAGGGTATATCCCAAGGCAAAAATTGCGTAAACACTGCCAATGGATAACCCATTTAACAATTGTTGCACAAACAAATTTATATCCATGTACAACCTATTTTACAAATGAGAATTTTCCTTTGTTGCCGTCTTTATCCATCTTGATTTGGGCGACATAGAAATCTTTTTGAATCACTTCACCTATGGGGGTAAAAGCAATTTCACCCAAGGGGGTGTTGTATTTTCCAGCTAGGATTTGCCTATTCAATTCTGTTCGCAATTGTGGTAGAGCTAATTTGTTAATTTTGCTCTTTTTATCTAAAGCTTGGAGAGCATCTACATACACCTGCACTGCGGCAAAAGCTTGGGCACTAAATTGGGGCGGTTCTTTTTTGTATTGGTCAACATAAGCTTTGCGAAATACGTTGTTAATCTCACCAGGATGCTCTGGACTGTAAGCTTGAGCAATCAATACACCATCGCAAAGTGCTTTACATACTGGAAATATATTTGAGGTATTCATGCCATTTCCGCCAACAATTGAGCCTTTATAACCTAGCTCCCGCAGTTGTCGCACCAAGTTACCGCCATCCGCAGCTAAACCAGAAATAATGATTAAATCTGGTTTGAGGTTAATTGTATTAGTAGCTTGGCTTTGAAAATCTGTGTCACTGGTTTGGAACTTTTGCACTGTTAGCAATTCCAGCCCTTGATCTTTAACTGTTTTCTGGAAAATCTCTGTTTCTGACTTACTAAAGGCATCATTTTGGGCGTAGAGAACGGCAACTTTTTTAATTTGAGGATTTTGCTTAAGTGCAGCTTTGACTGAATTAGGAGCGACAATCGAAACTGGTGCAGATACGCGAGCCACATAATCACCAATTTCGGGAATTTTATTCGCAGTATTAGATGCACCAATAACTGGTACTTTAGCACGTTCAGCCACAGGGTCAGCACTAAAAGCTTGCTGTGATAAAGTTGGGCCGACAATGCCAATAACTTTATCTTTATTGATTAAAGTTTGAAAAGCATTAATTGCTCCGGCTTCATCACCGCTAGTGTCTTGAAATACCAATTTAATGGGAGTGCCGTTGATCCCACCTTGATCATTAAAATACTTTTCGGCAATTTTGGCTCCAGCAACTTGCTCTTGACCGAGTAATGCCACATTGCTAGTCTGTGCAAAAGCAATACCGATGGGGATAGTAGCAGATGTACCCGTTGTCCCTGGAGTGTTGTTTGGGCTATTATTTACAGAATTATTGCTCCTGTTAGCGTCACCGCAAGCTGTCAGCAGAATGGTACAAGTGGCTAAGAATGTAGTTGTCAACGCAGCAGGGTTTCTCATGGATCAATGATCATCTATCTAGGGAATCATTTTTATTTGACCATGCAAAGGCAACGCTGCCTATTAGATTTCAAGATAGTTAAATAATTGCAGTGTCTGTGCTGCTGTCTAGGGGAGGAAATAATGAGGCTTTTTCTCTCTCGATTCCTCTATCTATAGGTGCTTTTTTGGCGGCGAGTTACTGGATAAGCTTGTTTCGGTGCTCATTGGGAAATCCCATCTACCCACTAGGTTAAAAACATGGCTGACATAATTGATACCGCTGTTAATGCAGGCTCTTTCAATACTCTAATTGCTGCAATCCAAGCGGCTAATTTGGAAGATACTCTCAAAAGTGAGGGCCCGTTCACTGTATTTGCACCTACTGACGCAGCGTTTGCTAAACTGCCACAAGGTACGGTAGATGCATTGCTTCAAGATATTCCCAGGCTTCAGAGAATTCTGACTTATCATGTCGTTGCCGGCAGGGTGCTGTCATCTGATGTTGTTAAGCTGAATTCAGCTCACACCATTGAAGGTTCAGATGTGAGCATTGACGCTTCTCAAGGTGTGAAGGTAAATGATGCCAATGTTACCCAACCAGATATTAATGCTGATAACGGTGTTATTCACGTCATTGATACAGTGTTGATTCCTGCATAAGCAAAGACGGAGATAGGGAAAACTCGTAATGTTGTATCTCTGTTGGTGAACGGCTGAATAATGCTGCCTGGAATGAATTCAGACATTACAGCAGTTTGCACTTGTATGTAATACAAACTAACTTTTGTTCTACCCCTCTTCTTCAAGGAGAGGGGTCTAGTAGTTTCACAAGATTTTCCGGAAGCGTTCCATGAAGCAGCGGTCAATTGCGTCTTTGTAGTGCCACAATAGTTTGTGAGGTGGTAATGTAAAAGTGCCTCTGGTGGCGATAGCTCTTCTATCTCCTGTACCGATTAAACTCAGATATTGTCTCTGCGGTTGATAGGGTTTGAGAGATTTACCCAATAAAAGCCGCTGCAAGTTCTCAAACAATGGCTTACCTTGCTTGACAGCAAACACTCCAGCTTTTGGTAGGGGATGATTAACCATTGTCGCAATGTCACCAGCAGCAAAGATATTGGGGTGAGTTAGCGATCGCAATGTGTCCTCTACCAGAATAAAGCCTTCTGCATCAGTTCCCAGTCCCGCGGCTTTTAACCACCCCGGTGCTGATGCTTGCGTTACCCAAAAAATTTGATCACAATCTACCGTCAACCCAGATTCACATTTAAGCGCCAAGATTTCTCTAGTACCTCTGGGTATTATCGGTGCAATTTGACAAACGGCTTCCCCCAAATGCAGCTTAATACCTTTGCGAGTTAAAACTTGCTGCATGAGACGCCGTACCGATTGATCATAACTTGGCATCAATTCCCCAGTCCGCTGAAATAAGTGAATTTCTAGATTTGTAGTTGGTTGTTGATGTTGATGTAAAATTTGCTGCAAATTAGCCATCATTGCTAGGGATAACTCTACACCCCCAGCACCTCCACCCACAATTGCAATGCTAATTGCTGCTTGGGGATTGGTCGCCACATCTTCCACCAATTGATACCAGTGTTCTAGTAGTTGTGAAACTGGTTTAGCGGCGATCGCATATTCTGCTGCACCTGATACAGAAATTTTCTCAGGTATGCTGCCAATATCAATGGATAGAAAATCAAAATCTACCACAAGTCCGTTAGCACAAAGCACTTGATTATTTTCCAAGTCCAAACCAACCACTTGGTCAATATATAACTCTGCTTGAGCAAATTTAGCTAAGTTTCGCAAGTCAATATGACATTCTTCGTAGCTATAAAATCCGGCAATGTGTCCTGGTAGCATTCCAGAATAGGGTGTAACTGGAGCTACTGTAATTAATGTCAAACGTACTCCAGATAATGGTTTCACGCCAAACATTTTTAGGACAATGGCATGGCTATGACCACCACCAATTAGCACTAGGTCTTTAACTTTTGAGTGGAAATTTTGCTGCATTTGGAGACTTAGGCAAATACTTATATTGGATCAGCTACCAGGACTGATCACAATATAGTTTAGTTAGTTTCATTCAGTTTTCTAAAACCCCCTCAAAGCCCCTTTTTATAGGGAGCTATTTTCTTCATTTACCCTCTTATAAAGGGTTTAACCCAGGTGTGTATCTGACCTCAACTACATTGAAACTAATCTAATCTAATACTTTCCAGGGATTGTATTAAAAATACTAATATGTAATCTTCAATACATTTAGAATTGAAATTATTGAAAATGCGCCTTCAGTTCCTGTTTACAGCATAGATATTCTAAGTAACTGGTAGAGATTTTTCATGATTAAATATAAATAAATATCATGATAGGCATCAATAGACTGTGAAGAATAAAGAATGATCAATATAACTCAAGTATGATGCTCATAGGGAGAATATATGCTTATTTATATTTATCTAGTCAATAGTTATATTTCTTGAGCCGCGATAGAGATCATGGTTATATTTACTACCATTCCTGGCTTTTAGATGTATGAAATAGCAGTATTGACTATTCAATTAACCAAAATCACTGTACTTATTTTGTGTATGTTGCCAGTTATATTTCATGCCTATTCTGCCACTAAAAGTAGTATGTTAAACCATAAATTTACAATATCAAAAATTATACGTAAAATACCAAATATTCTAGAAAAATTAACATCTACTCAACAAAATAAGTTACCTAAACAGCGCTTAAAAACAGCAATTGATCATCTAGAGAATAAAAGCTTAGAAAGGATTTTGATGGCAATTAATGATTTAGAACAAATTGCCCTTGCTCATCCGCAATACCACTGGGTAGTCATGGAGGTTATGACTAGCTTTGTGCGAAATAATGCCCCTTATTCACCCCAAGGCGAAGTATCAAGTGGCCAAGCAGTAAAAACGCGTGCTGATATTCAAGCCGCTGTGACTGTAATTGGCAGGAGAGACATAAATAAAGACCCGAAAAATGAGCAACTTGATTTGAGTCACACAGATATGCAAGGTATAAATTTGAATGGAGCTAATCTCAAACAGATAAACCTTTATCAAGTTAATCTCTCTGGGGCCAATCTGTCTGGTGCTAATTTAGAAGGTGCAGTTCTGAGTGCAGCTAATCTGTCTGGTGCTAACCTGAGTTTAGTTAACCTCTCTGGGGCAATTCTGAGTGCAGCTAATCTGTCTGGTGCTAATCTGTCTGGTGCTAACTTGCATCGGGCAAATCTATATTTAGCTAGGCTACATGGGGCTATCCTTAATGAAACTGTATTCAATGAAACAAACCTGAGAGAGGCCCAATTTTCTGGCTAAAATAAATCTCCCAGAGGCATAACAAAATTACGACTTACGCAAAATGATGAATAAAGAAATCGTAAAGTCAGAAGAGTTGACGAGACTTATTGCGTAAGTTATTAAAATAATACATAACTCCTAGTCAATTGCTTAATTAATTAATTCTGGCGGCGCATATCCAAATCAAAAGCTAAATGCTATACTGAACTTCCCAATCATCTAAGTAATAACTCATGATTGTGAAGAATATTTCTGCTATGTCTGCTAGTAAGACATACGCACCATTGAGTTGGTTGATAACTATTACAGTTATAGTTTCTATCGCTTTGACTCTAATAGTCTTCTCGGTGTCCAATATTGAGAGGTTGCCAATTCAGCAACAACTACAATATAGAAATCAAGCATTAACCACCACTGCAATAATTTTTCTGGGTTTGGCAGTCATGGCTAATGCTTACTATGCAGCGAAGCGGGCCCAAGCTATGCAGAAAAATGCGATCGCTTCTGAGAGAAACCTGGAAATTGGCTTACAAAATACCAAACTTTCTCAAGACAGACTGATTGCTGAACGTTTTATCGGCGCAATTGCCCAGATTGGCCATGAAAAAGTTGAAACCCGCACCGGTGCAATTTATGCCTTAGAAAGAGTCGCCCAGGATTTTCCTCAAGAACACTGGACAATTATGGAAATCCTCACGGCTTTTGTCCGAGAGAATGCACCTGTTACCAGAGAGGGAAAACCACACCAAAAAGAGAAAGATTCAGCAGCGATTGACTTAGACAAACATCGGCAAAGAGTAAATCGTCAACAGCGGTCAGATTTAAATCTGCAACCAGAATTACCAACCCTTCGCACCGATATTCAAACAGCCCTAACCGTTATCGGTCGGCGCAATTTTGAGAAAGACCGCAAAGATCAGAAACTTGATTTACGTAATATCGACATCAGACAGGCAAATCTCCGTGGCGCTAACCTACAACGGGTAGACATGCGGGGGTCTGATTTGTCTGGGGCAGATTTGCGAGAATCAGATTTGTGTGAAGCTGATTTTGATGGTGCTCAACTCACGGGGGCGATTCTATTTGAAGCCAATTTGCACAAAGCCAGCTTGCGGGGAGCAAATCTGAGTTGGGTAAATCTCAATCGCGCTAATCTGTGTGGCGCTAACCTGCGTGGTGCTAAATTCTTTGGTGCAAGTTTGCGTTCAGCCAACTTACAAGGTGCAAACCTCTATAAAGCCAACTTGCAACAAGCCACCCTGAAAGCCGCTAGCCTGGCTGGGGCCAAGCTGTTTCTGGCTAACTTGCAAGGTGCAAAACTGGGTAAAGCTAACTTGCAGCATTCGGGTTTGATTGGTGCCAACCTCCAAGGAGCAAACTTAAATGGTGCCAACCTCTCAGGGGCAAACTTGAATGCTGCCAAACTACAGCAAGCAGATATCTATTTTGCCGACCTCAGCGAAACCACTTTGACGGAAGCTAACCTGCAAGGGGCTAACCTGATGGGGGCTAACCTGCATCGGGCCATCCTCCAAGAAGCTAATCTTGAGTCTGCTAACCTGATGGGAGCTAACCTTTGTGGGGCAATCCTCAGTGATGTCAAACTTACAGGGGCAATTCTCACAGGGGTAAAAAACTTAGACTTGCAACAGATTAGAATGGCTTATGGCGATCGCACTACTCGCCTCCCTGATTATATCGAAGCCCCCACCCATTGGCGGCAATCAGGGTAATTTACCATAGCGTCAATTGGGTAATTGGGTGCATCTGGCTTTTTTTATTTATATGCTATATTTATTACCTTAATCTCCGTAATATCTTGGGAGATGAGGAATATTAATTTTATGTCTGAGAACAGCACAGATAATAATACAGACTCTCTCAAGAGTTGGTTAATAATTTTAGCGGCTATATTTGGTATTTTATTTTTTTCTATTATCTTCATATTTTCCTTTTCAGATTTTGCATTTTTGAATCCAAATGTTAACGTTTTGAACATGACCTCAAGGCTAGATTATGGAATTAAAGCCTTAACAATCATTGGAGCAAGTTTCGGTGGAATTGCATTATTAACTAATGCTTACTATGCATCAAGAACCGCTAAAGCTGCCAATGATAATGCTAAAGCTGCCAATGATAATGCTGTAATTGCACGTGAAAATCTAAAGTTATCAGAAGACAAGCAAATTACAGAACGCTTTGCCAAAGCTATCGAATTGCTTGGTAATGAACGGCTTGAAGTAAAATTAGGCGGAATTTATGCTTTAGAACAAATTGCTCAAGATTCCCCAGATAAATACCATTGGACAATCATGGAAGTCCTCACAGCTTTTGTGCGAGAAAATGCACCTGTGAAGAAGATAGCGGAAGAAGATGAGGGTAAAATACCAAAACTTCGCACGGATATTCAAGCAGCCCTTACCGTAATTGGACGACGCAATTGTGGAAAAGAGAAGGAATATCAGCGGCTTGATTTAAATAATATTGATATGAGGGGTGCAAATCTTTATAAAGCCCACCTAGAAAAGGCAATCCTCTTTGAAGCTAACCTGCAAGGGGCAAACCTCACTCAAGCTAACCTGCAAGAGGCAGACCTCACTCAAGCTAACCTGCAAGAGGCAATCTTCTATCAAGCTAACCTGAAAGAGGCAATCCTCGCTAAAGCTAACCTGAAAGAGGCAATCCTCGCTAAAGCTAACCTGCAAGGAGCAGACCTCTCTGAAGCTAACCTGCAAGGGGCAACCCTCTTTAAAGCTAGCCTGCAAGGGGCAATCCTCTGTAGAGCTAACCTGCAAGGGGCAATGCTCTGGGAAGCTAACCTGCAAGAGGCATCCCTCTCTGAAGCTAAACTGCAAGGAGCACAATTTTCATCTGCTAAAAATCTAACATTAGAGGAGGTTGAATTAGCAGAAGGCGATGAAAATACTATTTTGCC
Organism: Cylindrospermum sp. FACHB-282; assembly: GCF_014697195.1. Lineage (GTDB taxonomy): Bacteria > Cyanobacteriota > Cyanobacteriia > Cyanobacteriales > Nostocaceae > Cylindrospermum. Next base: position 159,156 of record NZ_JACJRJ010000006.1, read on the forward strand.
TAATTATATTACTAGACCAAAACATTGGACGAAATCTGAGTAATTAGACATTTTTCTTAATATCAAATTGTCATCAAACCCATAATCCTCCAGTTAAAAGGGCGGTTAGAAACCGCGTCTACACAGGCAAAACCCACCTCCGTGGGTTTCAAACCCTCAATTTTTCCTTAGTCCACGGAGGTGGACTTTGTTTGTGTAGCCGCGAATTCCATTCGCCCTGGCTTATTAAAAAGGGCGGTTAGAAACCGCGTCTACACAGGCAAAACCCACCTCCGTGGGTTTCAAACCCTCAATTTTCCCTTAGTCCGCGGAGGCGGACTTTGTTTGTGTAGCCGCGAATTCCATTCGCCCTGGCTCCGTGCCCCTACCGTGTCAAGCCTTACGCAAAAACCCTCTAAAGCCCTTCTTCCTTGGCGTCCTACAGCCCTTTGGGCATCGCTGCGCGCGGGCGTCTTGGCGGTAGCCTGCGGCACGCCCTTCGGTCTACGTTCCTCATAATTTCCATCAATCTCTTTCAAACAGGAAAAACGCATCAAAAAGAAGGACTATGCTCATAATCCCAACACTCATTATCACGCCAACTTCTACCACTGTTCTCACATCTATCTTCATCGCTAATCCAGGGAATAGACGTAGGGTGAATAGTGCTTAAACTTGTATTCACACAAGAAATTATTAAAGACACAATATAGAAACTAGAAGTTAGGAATATTCCTGAAAAAGTCGTAAACAGAATTATTTTGGCAGCAGAATTGAGAGCAAACTTACCTTTTTTACCAGGTGGGCGATCATCGCGCATTGATTTTTTCAGTGTAATAATAGCGGCAGATAACACCCTGGCAATACTTAAACCCTAGCAATACTATTCGCCGCAACTATTTGATTTACAGGAAGAAAAATATTTCTGTAACGTAAGAACACCGCCAAGGTTAAATTAACAAACTACGCGCAGACCCAAAAATCTCGAAAAACCTCAAAGAGTCCTAACGGACATCCCTCTCCTTGCGAAGGAGAGGGACAGGTTTTGCGTAGTAAAACCAGGGTGAGGTTTCTTTCGCTATTCCTCGCTTTCCTTATACATATCTTGCAACGCTTGCAATTGAGTCTTACGGGCAATGCGGCGATATTTTTTACTTTCCAGCTTGGGTTCGTATTGACTCTGTCCCTTACCCTTGCTTTTTAGCTTCATGCTAGATTCAGGATCGGCTTGGTGGTGGAGGTGAGTTTTTTGGGCGATCGCTTCTTCTAAAAATTCCAGATAATGAGGATAACGTTCCCATTCTCCCCGCACCACACAATCAGGCTCATCTCGATGGGAACAATCACTAAACCGACAGCTAGCAACCGCTAAACGCGCTCTGGCCTCTGGGAAATAATATAATAATTCTTCTGGGGTGCAATCCAAATCAGGTTGATTAAAGCCCGGTGTATCCGCCAGTAAGCCACCGTTTGGTAAGTCAAATAATTCGATATGGCGGGTAGTGTGACGCCCACGGGCTAGTTTACCAGATACTTCTCCCACTCGCAGGTTAGTATCGGGAATCAATTGATTAATCAGGCTAGATTTGCCGACACCAGAAGGCCCAGCAACAACAGTAATTTTATTGCTTAGATGCTGGGATACTTGGTCAAGATTCAGTTTATTTTGGACGCTGATAAATAGCGGTTGATAACCCCAAGCAGAAAGGCGATCGCTAATTTGCTCCTGCATCTGAGGGGAAATTAAATCACTTTTATTCAGGCATAAGAGCACATCTACCCCTGTGGTTTCAGCCTTAACAAGAAATCGGCTTAACTGGTAAGGCTCCAAAGGCGGATCAGCTACCGCAAATACCAGGAGAATTTGATTCACATTCGCGATCGCCGGACGGTCTAATTCGCTGTGACGGGGGAGAACATCAGCAACAGCACCTCGTCCTCCAGCCCAATCTGGTTCTTCGACAATGACGCGATCGCCCACCATCACTTGTTGCCCGATTTTTTTCAGGCGCGTTCTGCGGGTACACAGAAGTATCAGGCGAGAATTCTCCTGTTTACCCGCTTCTACATCCAGATGAACTCGATAAAAATTCGCCTGTACAGCAAGCACCGTACCCAGTAACTGTCCAGTAGTAGAAATAGCTTCGTCTTTCATTGGACAGTAGAGGGACAGCGGACTAACAAGGAAAAATAGCCAGTACAATCTGTAATTTTTTCTACCTGATAGCCTGCCATTGTTAAGCTGTCGGGAACCTGCTCAATTGGTTCCCCAGCATCTAGCCAGACTTCCAGCAAACCACCCGGTGACATTTTTTCCAGACGGAGTTTCGTCCTGACAAAATTAATCGGGCAAGGAGTACCGCGTAAATCGAGTTGAGCGTCGGGAGTTAAAAGGGGATAGGGCTTCATTACTTAAACAAATTTCCCAAGAATCCTTCTAGACCACCTTTACCAGTGCGGTCTCCCTTAATTTTAGCCAGCTTCTCTAAGAGTTCCCGCTCATCTGGAGTCACCTTCGTAGGAATATCAATTAACACCGTCAGCATGTGATCACCTCGACTAACAGGATTACCCAACCGAGGAACACCGCGATTTTCCAGCTTCATCACCGTATTCGGCTGAGTTCCCGCCGGAATTATTAGTTCCACTGGGCCATCAACCGTCTCTACCTCCAAACGGCAGCCTAAAATTGCTTGCAGGTAACTGACTTTGATTTCTGAGATAACGTTAATTCCATCCCGTTGGAATTCTTCATCCTCATTTACGAGCAAGTAGACGTACAAATCTCCAGGTGGGCCACCGCGTTGACCGGCATCCCCTTCTTGGGAAATCCGCAAGCGAGTGCCATTATCCACCCCAGCAGGAATAGTAATTTTCAGTTTCTTCGTGACTTGATTTGCGCCCCTACCGTCACAAGCATCACATTTATCTTCAACAACCATCCCAGTGCCATTGCAGGTGGGACAAGTGGAAACTTGAGTGAAGCTGCCAAAAGGCGTTCTCGTCACACGGCGGACTTGACCAGAACCTGTACAAGTCGAACAAGTCCGGGGGCGAGTGCCTGGTTTAGCACCGGAACCGCTACAAACTTCACATGTTTCTAGATGGGAAATGCGAATTTCCTTTTCCCCACCAAATACCGCTTCCCGAAAATCTAACTTCAGGTCTAGCCGTAAGTCATCGCCCCGCACAGGCCCGCTACGCCGTCTTTGTTGCGTTGGGCCACCCATGCCACCAGCAAAGCCACTGAAAATGCTTTCAAAGATATCGGCAAAACCGCCCATATCTCCCATATCTTGGAAGCCAGCACCAGCACCAGCGCCACTGGACACACCAGCTTCACCAAACCGGTTGTAACGCTCTCGAATTTCTGGCTCAGAAAGCACTTCATAAGCGCGGTTAATTTCTTTAAAGCGATCTTCCGCTCCCGGTTCTTTGTTCACGTCTGGGTGATATTTCCGGGCCAAGCGGCGATAGGCTTGTTTAATTTCTTCTTTGTCGGCGTCACGAGAGACACCCAGAATTTCATAATAGTCGCGGGCCATATAGCAAAGGTAAAAGTTAGAAGGAAGAAAGCAGAAGGACTAATAGCAGAAGGCAAAAGGCAACACTTAATTTTTGTTAATATATCGATTTTACCTTTTACCTTTGACAAAAATCACCAGGGAGTCTTGAGCAACAAGTCCTTTCCTCGTGGGAGATGACAAAAGCAACAAAAGTTATAAACAGAGGAAATAGACCAATCCTTACGGAATGCCGCTCCGCCTCTACGGATTTTGTCAACTGGCTGAAGCTGTCTATTTTACAATTGTGCTACTTAGCATAAGTAAATCTCCTCCTTCAACCAGAGGGGCTATCCGCACCTAATGGTGTGGAAATTTCTCCATACATATTTGTTCGCATCTGTACTAATAGACCGTCTAGCCCACGGCAATTCGTTTCTACAATCTAGCAAACCTTTGGAGCATAAAACCATGTTTGCCATGGAGGAGAAATTTTGGTGACTGGATACTGGGGAGAAGAATTAATTTTTCTCCCTCATCCCCAATCCCTAATCCCCAATCCCTAATCTATCGCCTCATAATCAGCCTGAGCAGTACTTTCTTCATCAAAATCAAAGTTGAATTGTGGTATTGGTAAACTTCTCTGATTTTATAGACAGACATTACCAAATATAGATAAATGTATTAAGATAGTTGTCAAGGTTTAGAACAACAAATATGAAACTATCAGATTATGCTAAATTAATAAGAGTGAGCTATAAAATAACCTGGTGAGTTGAAGACTTTGAAGAAGAAATAAAATGTCTTCAGGAGGATGAATGCAACTAACCGAAAGACACATCATCAAAAAAACTCATAAACATTACCAAGAAATTGATAGGCTTTGCTTTCTGTCTAAGAATCTCTATAATATTGCCAACTACTTAATTAGGCAATCCTTCTTTAAAACTGGTGAAATTCTCAGTTATAATCAGACCCAAAAACTATTACAAAGTCAGTTTGATTATAAAAATCTGCCAGCGAAAGTAAGTCAGCAAATATTAATAATTTTAGATAAGAACTGGAAAGCATTTTTTCAAGCACAAAAGGCTTATCAAGAAAACCCATCTAAGTTTTTGGGTAAACCAAGATTACCTAAATACAAACATAAAGAAAATGGGAGAAACCTTTTAGTTTATACCATCCAGGCTTTGTCTAAACCATTTCTATCCAAAGGACTTATTAAACTTAGCCAGACTGAGATAGTTTTCCCTACTCAGGCTAAAAAAATAGCACAAGTGAGGATTATTCCCAAGCTTAATCATTATGTTATTGAGGTGATTTATAATCAAGAAGAAAAACCAAAACAGGTAGATAATAAGAGAATTGCCAGTATTGATTTAGGATTAAATAATTTAGCTTCTGTAACTTTCAATCAAGCAGGTTTAATACCTTTCTTGATAAATGGCAGACCTTTAAAATCCATTAATCATTTTTTTAATAAAAAGAAAGCTAAATTACAGGTGATTCTCAAA